>CAZCVI010000089.1:0-28672 GCA_964502145.1 uncultured Clostridia bacterium | reverse complement strand
AAAGCATCGGTGATGGTTTGCAAAAGCATCGGTGATGGTTTGCAAAAGCATCGGTGATCAAGTGAGAAACTGCTGGGTAGAATTTAAAAATGATAAGGAAGAGTTTTGCAACTTCCTGCCTTTCCAGTTGATGGATGAAGGACAAAAACGTGTAGAACCCGGTGGCTCAGAAACGTTATTCACGCGCTGGTGTTATCAATTCCGCTATTATTTTATTGTAACTGTTCACCCTATAGGTAATAGATGAAAAAAAAATAAACCACAGATGGCATAGATTTAAATGATTGACACAGATTAAAAGATGGTTATAACAAAAAGAAAAAAACCAATCTGTATAATCATTTTAATCTGTGTAATCTGTGGGTGTCTTTTTAAACTGGGAATGTAGTCCCAATACCAATGGGCTGAACAGTTACTCATTTCTCAGTTCGCAATGATCTGGCCTCTCCAAAATCCGCCTAACTCCATCGGTCGATACGGGGGTTCGGCTGCACAGGAATTCTTGTACTTGTACCGGAGATAATCCAGAAAATCTACCACTTCCTTTAATGCATCCGGTGGCAAATTGGGAAGGGTCTCTTCAATCTCTTGCTTTAAGACATAATACGATGGTGATGCATTCATAACATTTCCTCCTCCACTCCTTTTTTTAGGAACATTGCTAGTATAATAGTATCTTTTTCTCTGTTTGTCTACTTTATTCTGCTTTCTTTTTTTCTTCGTGTCCGTCGTGTTCTTTGTGGTTAAAAAAATCCAATGATGAATTCAAGTATGCATAGGTGCTTTCCTTTTTGGCGGATAATTGTTATAATACAATTCTAAAAACCAAGGAGGCAATATGTCATATAATGGGATAGCTGATTTCAGAAGCGATACAGTAACCCGCCCTACCGCAGAAATGCGCCAAGCCATGCTTTATGCAGAAGTGGGAGACGATGTATTAGGCGATGACCCGACAGTCATTCAACTGGAAGAGATAGCAGCGGCGAAAGTGGGCAAAGAAGCGGCACTATTTGTTCCCACCGGAACAATGGGAAATACCATCGCCATGATCCTGGCGGCAGGCCCAGGAAAAGAAGTGATCCTGGAAGAAAAATCACATATCTTAAATTATGAAGCGGGAAATATCGCCCGTCTGGCTCACAGCACACCCCGCTCCCTACCGTCAAATAGAGGAAAAATTGCACTGGATTTGATTGAGAAAAACATTCACACTTCATTACGGGACCACATCCCGGAGACACGGGTTATTGCTCTGGAAAATACCCATAATACCTGGGGCGGCGCGGTTCTGGATGTGCCATACTTGGCAGATGTAGCGGCCCTGGCTAAAAAATACCATCTGCACATGCACCTGGACGGAGCACGCCTCTTTAATGCGGCAGTCGCGCTTAAAACAGATGCGAAAAACATCACCCAACACTTCGATACCCTGATGTTTTGTCTCTCCAAAGGATTATCCGCGCCAGTAGGTTCTATCTTGGCCGGTTCCAAAGAGTTTATTAAGGAAGCCCGCATCGTACGCAAATATCTGGGTGGTGGCATGCGCCAAGTCGGCATCCTGGCGGCGGCAGGTATGGTAGCTCTGGAAAAAATGATCGACCGTCTGGCTGAAGACCACAAAAGAGCCAAACACCTGGCTGAATTACTGGCGGACCTGAAAGAACTGGAATTTAACAGCGACGAAGTAGAAACCAATTTCCTCATGATCACGCTCAATACCATGGATGCGGAAACCTTCCTGAACAAACTGGCAGCACACGACATTCTGGCCCTGCCTTTTAGCGAGAATACGGTACGTATTGCAGTACATAAGGATATTGATGATGCAGATATCGAAAAAGCAGCGCGAGTGATTCGCGAGGCAGTAAAAAAATAAAAAAAATGGCCCACGAATGAGCACGAATTAACGCGAATTAGAAGAATTAAAAGAATGAATAGCTCTTTTTTTTTCGTGGCATTCGTGTTAATTCGTGAAATTCGTGGGCAACTCTTTTAAAAAATCCCTCAATTGCACAAATGCACGTGCCCGGTGGGAGATATTGTTTTTTTCCAGCGTGGTCAGTTGCGCAAAGGTTTTGTTGAATGGTGGGTAATAAAATACCGGATCATATCCAAAACCATGACTACCGCGTCGTTCATCTATGATTTGACCCGCTACTTCACCGGTAAATGAAGCTACTATTTTTCCATCTTGGGCCAGACAGACTGCTGTCACAAATTTGGCGTTTCGATTGGGAATATTTTTGAGTTGTGTTAACAGTTTCGTGGTATTCTTATCGTCTGTGGCATCAGGGCCAGAATATCGCGAAGAAAATACTCCAGGTGCCCCGTTCAATATTTCTACCGTGAGCCCAGAATCGTCACCGGCAGTGAGCACACCCGGCACCAAGAGACTGTAATACAACGCTTTGGCCGCCGCATTCTGAGCAAAAGTCAAGCCATCCTCGGGACACTGGGCGGTGATATTAAAATCAGCCAGACAATAGAGCTTTACTGCGACAAAATCTTGGGCAAAAAGATGGGTGATCTCTTCCAGTTTGCCACGATTGGTCGTAGCCGCTAATAATTCAATCATAGATTCTCGCTGGTGATCTCTTTGACATCGGGCAGTTGCATGACCCGTTGGATAAATTCTTGATTCTTGAGTTTCGAGGTATTTAAGGACATTTCGATCTCGTAACCGGTTGTCGATTTGCGGATAATCGCATTGATGTATTTTATACCCAGTTCAAGCACTACTTTTTTGATATCCACGATCACTGAAGCCCGTTCTTCTGTGGCAATGATATAAAAATAAATCTTGCCCTGCTTTTCTAAACTCTCACTGATAAACCTCAATAGGAACAAGGTGATCACCAGAAAAATTGAAATAGCAAAGGCCACCAGATAGTACCCACAGCCAATGATAATACCCACTGCACCCACGCACCAAAACGTGGCCGCAGAAGAAAGGCCATGGACCAAAAACCGTTCGCGCACGATAACAGCCGCGCCAAGAATGGCAATACCACTGACAAGGTGCGCCAGAAAGGGAGATTGCGCGATAGCTAAAGAGGGGGCATCGCCACTAATAGATACGGCCAGAACAGTCAACAAGGTCGTCCCTACTGCAATCAAGACATTGACCCGTAAACCCGCTTCTTTGTGCGCCAATTCCCGCTCCAGACCAATCAACCCACCCAGCATCGCTGCCAATACCATCTTCAAAATAATGTCTATGCCCATTTTTACTCGCTACCTATGAGACACTATTTAAATATATACGCTAAAATAAAAATAAGCACCAGAAAAAGAGTATAAAAGGCAAAATAGGGATTTTTCAGTAACCGTTCCGGTTCCTCTGCGCCCTCGATATCTTGGATCGACTTTTTCATGAACATGATCAGATAAACCAGTATAAAGGGGATGGAAAAAAGAAAAGATTTTAATCCAGAGGCCACTGCAAACCAAGAAAAGGTGGCCAGAAAAATAAGTGCATTTAATGCCATAAAAAGAATCAGGCTCTTGATTTTATATTTCTTGAGGGAGAGGCGGTAGCCAGAGGACTCTTCTGGGGTGAGGAACTTTTTCTCCGCTACCCGCTTGCCCACCATCAGAAAATTCCCAAACGCCCACCAGGAAAAAAGCAAAGAGAGCGGCGGGAATGTAGTCCCCAGAATATGCCAGCCAATCATAAACCGGATGGGGTTATTGGCCGATTCCAGGGTGGAATCCAGGAACGGAACATCTTTTAAACGGATCGGTGGCACATTGTAGAGAATCCCGGCCACCAGCAAGGAAAATAAACCAATTAAAAAATATAAATTCTGATAAAACAGATAGGCCACAGCCATGGATACAAACACCAAAATAGCCCACATGCCCAACAACCACTTGATATTGAGCTGATTATTCACCAGGGGGCGGTGTTTTTTGGAAGGGTGGTAGGCGTCGTGCGGGGCATCGGAAATTTCATTGATGATATAATTGGCGGTTGATATAAAAAGGGTCAGTAGAAAGGCCACGAAAAGTTTTATAGTCAGATGGAAATAATTGGGGGCTGGCACGCCGCCGGGGGTAAGCACGATAAAAGCAATAAACCCCGGGATAATAGCCAGACTGCGCGGCCACCGTTCCAGCCGTAACGACTCCATGTACAACGGGATTCTGGCCGCTTTACTGTGTATCACTGGTTTTTCTTGTTGTCTTCCTTGCATATATTTCCCATGAATCCATTAGTGGTAATTTTAAGTGTACCTTTTTTAGCCATTTTTGTAAAGCTTTTTCCGTTGGCTTTGTATTTTTTAAGGAAGGAAAAATTCGCGTCAGGAGATAAAACAAGGAAAAATGCCACACGTATTTCTTCTTCAGCAGGATTTTATACCCGTGTGCAGTCAAAAGATAGCGCAGCGCGGGCAGGTTAAAAAAATTGATATGGGCGATACGATAATGCCACCAGGATTTGCCGGTTAAGCGTGCGGCTAAACTGTGTATATCGGGAGTGACAATGACCAGAAGACCATTATCCTCCACCAGCTTGTCTACCGCGTTCATAAAAGAATCGGGATTCACCAGATGCTCGATAATATCCAGTAGTGTGACCACCGAGAATTTTTTCCCAGTGGGGTACGTTTCAATGGTCCCATTAAACAGGTTGAGGCCATATCTTTTTTGGGCTTCCGCAACCAGGAACCGCGAGGGTTCAATGCCCTGGATGTGGAATCCTTCGCGTTGTGCGAATTGGAGAAAAATTCCGCTGGCCGCCCCCACATCCAGCAGCGTGGGGCCCGGTTGGAACCGTTTTAGCCGTTTAAAGATCGTTTCAAAATTCCGGGTTCGCCCCGCCGCTTCCTCGCTGTACTCGTGGTCTTCCAGTTGCGCATAAAACTCGATAATACTTGCTTCGGGTACGTAGGGATTAAAAAAAACAAAGCGGCAGTGTTTACACTCGTAAAAAGTCCACAGGGAACCATAGTGACTGTCCGTGATTTTGAAGTCCTCGGTGCGGACGTTTTCGGGTTGGATCGTGCCTGTTTTGAATAGGCGGATATTTTCTGTGCCGCATAGTGGGCAGTTCTTTCTTTCTTTGAGCTCCATTGGTTATTTTACCATGGGTATGTATTTTGGCAAACCAATTATTCCGCCGGAGTGAAAAAGATGTGTTCGCCCACGATTTTGGGAACCACCTTTTTCTCTTTTTCCAGGACATCGATGTATTTGAACAGTTCAGTGCGTCGTTTCCCAGTCAGTGCTTCCAGGTCGTCGATAGTCAGGGGTCGGCGTTGGATCGTATTGAGGATATTATGTTCCAGGTTGAGGCTGAATGAGGCAATTTCTTCGCGTTTGCGTACCCGTTTGATAATTTCCACCGGCAGATCATACCATTTTTCCACGATAGTTTGGAGCGTGTTGATATCCACGGCCTGGGTATTCTGATACGCCGGGGGGCGGTCCAGGGAATTCAGTTGCACGCGATCGGGATGTATCTCTTTGATTACCTGATAAAGAGAGTCCAGTTCCGCTTCTGAATCGTTCACAGCTTTGGCCAGAAACACTTCCAGCCAGATTTGTCCTTTGAATTCGTTGCGGAACGTCTTTAAGCCCGTAATAATCGTATGAATATCCAGGCCGCTGTGGTGGCGGTTGATGTGCGCAAATGCAGCGGGGGTTGCCGCATCTAAAGAGGGTAAAACGATATCAGCAGCCATCAAATCTTGGCGTACTTCTGGCAGATGCAGCAAAGTGCCGTTGGTCAGAACAGCCACGGGAATGCGGGTAATCTGTTTAATGCCGCCGATGATCGTGCCGATATCAATGCTTAAGGTGGGTTCGCCTGAGCCGGAAAAAGTAATGTACTGGATATGCGTATCGCCCGTGATGACAGCCGATATTTCGTCCAGGACTTCGTGGGGGTTTACAAAGCGTTGTCTTTCCAGGGTTAGGCAGGTTGTTTTGCCGCATTCGCAGTAGATGCAGTCCAGGGTGCAGGTTTTATAGGGAATGATATCCACTCCCAGTGAAATGCCCAGCCTGCGTGAGGCAACCGGGCCGAATACATGGTTTATTTTTGTCATAGTCTTTTTATTTACCTTATAATATGAAATATCTTATTATACTATATTATACCATATTATACTATATTAAATATACTCCCTGGTTACACCAGCAAATTTTTGAAAACGTGGTGAGGCAATGTGGGAGTTATGGGAATGTGGGAATTATGGGAATTATGGGAGTTATGGGAAGTATGGGAGCGATGGGATTTATGGGAATATTTCTGGTTATCCCATATTTCCCATCGCTCCCATACTTCCCATAACTCCCATAACTCCCATAACTCCCATTCTTCCCATTAACTTGGCAGCACATATCGGTTCCTGGGCAAAAAAAAAGGTGAGGAAGGGGTGCTTCCTCACCTTTTATTAAGAGCCAGTCTCAAAGACTGGTGTATATGGATTGATTAATGTTTCTTTTATTCCAGGCTGATTGCGCCTTTGGTTTTTTCGCGGCGGCTTTCGTCCATTTTGTCCCATTTTTTCATACATGGGGCATCCAGTCCGTCTACCAGTGAGCAACTCAGGTATTCGGAGATATAAATAATGCAGGCGCGGATCGCTTTGCCAGTGGGGGTTTTTTTAGCATCTTCGCCGCCTACAGAGAAGTTTCTGATCGTTAAGCCAGCTTCGATAGCCGAGGATTTTGCATTCGCTTCGATAGTGCGGGCGTCCACGATTTCGCCAGTTTCTGCATCGATGATTTTAACATCGACCGCGATATAGGTTTTCTCTTTTTTGCCGCCCAGACTGATCCCACCCAGGCGTACTTTGCCGCCTTTGGAAGAAGCTTGTTCATAAGCTGTGACTGTACCTGCGATGAGGTATTGTGCGCCTTTGAGCTTTTTCATTTTGACCAGTGTGCTTTTGCTAACTCGACCTGAAGCGCTTAAGTCTTGTTCGCCCATAACCGCATCAATCTCTTTGCGTTCCAGAACTTGGAATTTACGCGTAGAAACCAGCTCGGAAGCGAGTAAATCTTGTAATTCGCGGGCTACTTCCGCATGCCACCACCAGCAACCAGCCACGTCGTTGGTAAATCTCAGAACGCCCAGTCTTGGTTTTTCGTCGCCTGCGCTGAACAGGTTTCCTTGCCCCAGCACAACCAGGGCTAACAACACGATAATTATAACACGTTTCATTATTCCTCCTCTTGCTCTTTTATGTTTTTTTAAGCTCTTGATAGTATACATCTTTTATGTCTTATCTCTCAAGAAGGACATTATAATGAATTGAAATAAAAAAGTCAAAGCGAAAAAAAAGATTTCCAAGAAAATATCCAAGAAAGAAAAACCAAACCATGTAAAAAAACTTGGCCAGCCTAAAAGGAACCGGCCTCTTTTCTTGCAATATCCTGCTTATTATACTATAATGAGCCTTACACAAGGAAAAAGAAAAATGGCGACAATCCCAATAGGAGTTCTAACATGGCCGAACAAACCCACAGTCAAATAGTCAATTTTATCTGGAGCATCTGCAACCTGCTGCGTGGTCCCTATAAACGCAACGAATACCGCAAGGTTATTTTACCCCTCACGGTGCTGCGTCGTTTTGATTGTGTGCTCGAACCGACTAAAGACAAGGTAGTGGCTGCCTACCCGAAACTGCAAGACAAATCCGAGACCATTATTAGTGCGCAATTAAACAAAATAACCCATCTGCCTTTTTACAACCATTCCAAAATGACCTTCAAAAAACTACTCGACGATCCCAATCTACTGGCCGCCAATCTCAACCTGTATATTAATGCCTTTTCCAAGGATGTCCGGGAGATTTTCCAACACTTTGATTTTGGCATTCAAATCATTAAAATGCACGATAAGAATCTCCTCTATCATGTCATTAAAAAGTTTTGTGCCCCGGAGATAGACCTCTCGCCCGCAGAAACCGACAACCTGAAAATGGGCGAAATTTTTGAAGAATTGATACGCATCGGCGCTGAACAAGCCAACGAGGAAGCCGGGGAACATTTCACGCCGCGTGAAGTGATCCAATTGATGGTCAACCTCTTGCTCTCCCCGGAACAGGATTTAGGTAAAAGCCATGTGGTCAAAACGATCTATGACCCGGCTTGCGGAACCGGTGGGATGCTTTCGGCGGCTGAAAAATATATCAAGGCCCTCAATGCCGAAGCCCAACCGCACCTCTACGGCCAGGACTTAAATGATGAAGCTTATGCTATTTGTCGGGCCGATATGCTCATCAAGGGCGAGGATGCCAACAATATCAAGCAGGATTGTTCGTTTGTCAAAGACGGCTTCCCCACCCATAAGTTCGATTACATGCTCGCCAATCCTCCTTTTGGTGTGGAGTGGAAGCAACAGCAGAAGAAAATTGAACAGGAAGCGCAAACCCTCGGTTATGATGGTCGTTTTGGGGCCGGGTTGCCGCGTATCAATGATGGTTCCCTGCTGTTTTTGCAGCACATGATTTCCAAGATGCGTGCCCCGCAAGATGGGGGCAGTCGTATTGCCATCGTGTTTAATGGTTCCCCCCTTTTTACCGGCGATGCCGGTAGTGGCGAGTCTAATATCCGCCAATGGATTATTGAGCATGATTGGTTGGAAGCGATTGTGGCGTTACCTGACCAGCTTTTTTACAATACCGGTATTTCCACCTATATCTGGGTGCTCACCAATCGCAAGGAAGTGCGGCGCAAGGGCAAAATCCAGCTCATTGATGCGCGGCAATTCTATGTTAAAATGCGCAAGAGTCGCGGTAACAAGCGCAATCAAATCGGGGATGGGCAAGAGAACCGCCCGCAGCAAATCAATGACATCACCACCATCTATGGGAACTTCAACCACGATGAACGGCGTTCCATGGAAATAGACGGTCACTCCAAGCAGCTAGTGGTTTCTAAAGTCTTCGACAATGCGGCGTTTGGGTACTCTAAAATCACGGTAGAGCGGCCTTTACGGTTGAACTTTTTAGCCAACGCGGAACGGATTGCCTTATTGGAGAGCCATCGGACCTTTCAGAAGCTCGTGGAAAGTGATAAAAAGAATGAAGCGGTCCGTTTGGAGGAAATCGCCGTGGGTCAAAAGCGTCAGCAAGACATCCGGGTGATGTTGGGTGACTTGGGGAAAGTCACGGGTGAGAGACTATTTAAGGATAGAGTGGTTTTTATCACGGCATTAAAGGCCATTGCACAAAAATCCGGTTTGTCTTTGTCTGCCAATGAGCAAAAGATGATCTTGGACGTGCTGGGTGAAAAGGATGAATCGGCCACGATTTGCCGGGACGCGAAAGGGAATCCTGAAGCGGATGCGGATTTGCGGGATACGGAGAATGTGCCGTTAACAGAGGATATAGATGACTATTTCAAGCGTGAGGTATTGCCCCATGTGCCGGATGCGTGGATAGACCACAGCAAGACAAAGGTGGGGTATGAGATTCCGTTGAATCGTCATTTTTATTGTTACGAACCGCCGCGCCCATTGGAAGAAATAGCAGCCGACATCCTGGGGTTGGAAAGAGAAATCGTTTCCATGCTGGCGGAAATCACGGGTAGTGCAGAGTTAAGATGAAGCGTAAATGTTATCCAAAATACAAACCTTCCGGCGTGGAATGGCTGGGGGATGTACCGGAACATTGGGAAGTAAAAAGATTGAAGTGTTGCCTTTTACTCTGCACAAAAAAGGCTGTTACAGATGAGAATCCTATTGCTCTTGAAAATATAGAAAGTAGGACCGGTAGGTTTATTGAAACCGAATCTGAATTTGAAGGTGATGGAATCAGATTTAATTCTGGAGATATTCTTTTTGGTAAACTAAGGCCATATTTGGCTAAGGTTTACTTGGCAGAAAAAGCCGGTGAAAGTATCGGTGATATCTTCGTATTAAGACCTACTTCTGAAGTTTTATGCAAATATGCTGCCGCCATTCTTCGGACTGATAACTATATCGAGATAATTGATGGCTCAACATATGGTTCAAAAATGCCTCGGGCCAGTTGGGAATTTATGTGTAATCTACCTTTCCCTCTTCCACCTCTTCCCGAACAGCAAGCCATCGCCGCCTTTCTTGACCGTGAGACTGGCCGTATTGATGCACTGCTTGGCAAGCAGCAAAAGTTGGTGGCATTGCTCAAGGAAAAGCGCACTGCGCTCATTTCCCGTGCCGTCACCAAGGGGCTGGATGCTTCAGTCAAGCTGAAACCCTCCGGCGTGGATTGGCTGGGCGAGGTGCCGGAACATTGGGAAGTAATGCCTCTTAAAAGAATCGTTTCAATTCCGATTACTGACGGACCACACGAAACCCCAGAGATATTTGACGAGGGGATTCCTTTTGTTTCAGCAGAGGCTATCAGAAACAACAAGATTGACTTTGAGAGGAAACGTGGGTTTATTTCTGAATCTGAACACATAAGATTTAGCCTAAAATATCATCCAAAACGAGATGATATATATATGATTAAATCTGGAGCTACGACAGGTAACCTTGCAATTGTAGAAACCGATGATGAATTTAATATCTGGTCTCCATTGGCAGTGATTCGAGTTTATATTAAAAAAGCGAATGCGAGATTTATCTTATCATCTATGAACTCCAAAGAATTTCAAACATCAGTTCAGTTATTTTGGAGTTATGGAACCCAGCAAAATATCGGCATGAATGTAATAGAAAATTTACAAGTCACTCTTCCTCCTCTTTCCGAACAACAAGCCATTGCCGCTTTCCTCGACCGCGAAACCACCAAGATAGATTCCCTCATTGCCAAAGTCGATACCACTATCGAAAAATTAAAAGAATACCGGACCGCCCTCATCTCCGCTGCGGTCACCGGAAAAATAGACCTGCGGGAGGCAGTATGAAAGCCACAACCGAAAATGCCTTTGAACTCTATACCCAAGAAACCATGACCAACCACGGTTGGCTCACCGGTTCTCTCCAAGCCTGGGATAAAAACACCGCCCTATTCACCGATTATATCCTCTCCTTTATAAAAGAGACCCAACCCCACCTCTGGGCCACCATGGCAGAACAACACCGCGACGAACTTCCCGGCAAACTTTTCGCCACCCTTATCAAAGAACGCGAAACCAAAGGCACCCTGCACATTATCCGCCACGGCTTCAAATTCTACGGCAAAACCTTCAAACTCGCCTTTTTCAAACCCGCCCACAAACTCCTCCAAGAAACCCTCGACCTTTATAATAAGAATAAACTCCATGTGACCCGTCAAGTTCCCTGCCATCCCCACGATACCCATACCATTGATCTCGTGCTTTCCCTCAATGGCATACCCATCGCCACCATCGAACTTAAAAACCCCGCCACCGGTCAAACTTGGCAACACGCCATTGCCCAGTATAAAACCGATCGTGACCCCCGCGCCCCGCTCTTTTTATTTAAAAAAGGCGCCATCGTTCACTTTGCCGTTGACCCCGACCAAATCTATATGGCCACCCGTTTAAATAGCGACAAAACCTTCTTTCTGCCCTTTAATCGTGGCAGTGCGCCCGGCGAGATTTTATGCGGACAAGGCAATCCCCCCCATCCCTCCGGTCACCGCACCGGTTATTTCTGGGAAGAAATCCTCGAACGGGACAGTTTTATTGATATTATTGGCAATTTTATTATTCTTCAAACCGATGAACACATCATTGAGAATGCCGACCGTGTGCGCCAACGTATCAGCAAAGAGACCCTCATTTTCCCCCGTTATCATCAACTCGATGCAGTACGCCAATTAGTCACCACCGCCCAAAACGAACAAGCCGGCCACATGTATCTCATCCAACATTCCGCTGGTAGCGGCAAAACCAACAGTATTTCCTGGCTCTCCCACCGCCTCTCCGGTCTCCATACCCCAGCCGATCAAAAAGTATTTGATTGCGTCGTCGTGGTCACCGACCGCCGAGTCTTAGACAAGCAGTTGCAGGATGCTATTTATCAGATCGAACATGCCGATGGCGTTGTTAAATGCATAGATAAGAATTCCCGCCAACTCTCAGAAGCCCTCATTGATGGCACCAAGATTGTCATCACCACCTTGCAGAAGTTCCCCTTTATCTTAAAGAGTCTCTTCCGTATTGCCGGAGCCCAAAATCCCGACAATCCCGATGATGAGTCCATAGATAAAGCCAAAGAGTGGCAAGCTGCCATGACCGCCCGCCATTATGCCATTATAGTCGATGAAGCCCATTCCAGCCAGTCCGGTGAATCCGCCGAGGAACTCAAACGCCTGCTTGGCGCCGGTACACAAGACGCCGAAGACCCGAACCGTCCCGATTGGGAAGATGAGTTACATAAAGTGCAAGCTTCCCGTCCCAGACAAAAGAATCTCAGCTTTTTTGCTTTTACCGCCACTCCCAAAGGCAAAACCATCGAACTCTTTGGCCGCGTTGATGCCAGTGGCAAGCCCGCCGCCTTTCATACCTATTCCATGAAACAAGCCATTGAAGAAGGGTTTATTCTTGATGTGTTGCAACGGTATACCACTTATCACACCTATTTTAAACTCGTTAAAACAGCCGCCGATGATCCTACCATGCCCAAGAAAAAAGCGCAGAAGCAGCTCGGTAAGTTTATGGCCCTTCATTCTTATAATATAGAGCAAAAAACCGAGATCATTATCGAACATTTCCGTGACCATGTCAGACACAAGCTCGCAGGCCGTGCCAAGGCCATGGTTGTCACCGGTTCCCGTCTTCATGCCGTGCGTTACATGCTTTCCTTCAAAAAGTACCTCACCGACAATTGTTATACCGATATCCGGCCCCTCGTTGCCTTTAGCGGCGAAATCATAGATGAAGAAAGCGGTGAAAAATATACCGAACCCGGCATGAATATAGATGTGGTTACCCATAAACCCATTTCCGAATCCCAGTTACCCGATAAGTTTGATTCGTCCGATTATCATATCCTTATTGTGGCCAACAAATACCAGACCGGTTTTAATCAACCCCTTTTATGTGCCATGTATGTTGACAAGCGCCTCGATGGTGTTCAAGCCGTGCAGACCCTGTCACGCCTCAATCGGATAAGTCCCGGCAAAGAACCCCCATTTGTTCTTGATTTTGTCAATGACAGCGAGGATATTTATCGCGCCTTTAAACCTTATTATAATGTCACCACCCTTGCTGAGACCTCCGATCCCCATCGTTTAGAAGAACTCGAATTTGAATTAAAAAGTATGCACGTGTATCTCAAGGATGAAGTCGAAGCCTTCTGCCAGATATTTTATCTGCCCCAATACAAGCAGAAACCCTCCGATCACGCCCGTATGGAGAAAGTGATTCAGCCCGCCGTTGAGCGCTTCAACGCCCTCGACGAAGATAAAAAAGAAGCTTTCCATGAAAAACTAACCGCTTACACCCGCCTATATGCCTTTCTCAGCCAGATCATAGACTATACCGACCAGGAACTCGAAATATTATATAGTTATGGTCGTTATTTACTTTCCCGGATTTATATTGGTGAAGATGGAATCACCCCCCATCCTGAAAAAAAAGTAGACCTCCAATATTATCGCACCGATAAAGTCTTGTCCGGTGCCATCACCCTCGAAGAAGGCGCACTCATAGCCGTAAAATCTCCCACCGAAACCGGTTCCAGCCAAGCCATTGACGAGGAAAAACCCTTATCCCAGATCATTATCGCATTAAATGAGCGATTTGGCACCACCTTTTCAGAAGGAGATCGCCTCTTTTTTGAGCAGATCAAAGAAAAAGCCATTTTGGATGAGCATGTCATCAAAACAGCCCGCGCCAATTCCCTTGAGAAATTTGAACTCGGTATCAAAGCACTCATCACCTCTTTTATGATGCAGCGTATTGCCGAAAACGATGATATTGTCACACGGTATATGGATAATCATGATTTCCAGAACATCGTTTTCCCCCCTCTCGCCAAAGAAATCTACCAAAATGTCTTGCAGCACCAACAGTAAAACCCCACCATTTCGCACTGGCGGCCAAAAATCATTTTCTGGACTTCCCAAAGCTCTTGTTTATTGTCCAGTTAGTCCATCACGCTTTTAACCTTTTGGTTGTCGATTTTTGGGAAAATAAAATCATTGCAGAAAAAACGCAATTGCGGTATAATCAAATCCATGAGGTACAGCAGACATGGTGAATAATAAATCTCAAGCCAATGCTCCCGTCTCCCCGGAGAACAAACTGGGGTACAAACTGGAAATCGGTAGGCATAATTTCAAAGACCGCATTTTAAAAAACTGTATATACGTTGATAAAACAGAGTATATATACCAGTTGATCAATCAGGATTCCAATTGTTTTTTATCCCGTCCACGCCGATTTGGGAAATCCCTGCTCATCTCTACCCTTAAAGAACTGTTCAGCGGCAGCCAAGAACTCTTCAAGAACTGCTGGATTTATGACCAAATCGACTGGCAAGAATATCCCATCATCCACCTCGACTTTCTGGGAGTCGATTATAAAACCATGGGACTGGAACATGCATTAAGCAAAAAATTGGATTCATTGGCAAACCAATTCAATGCGAAATTGTCAGGCGAATCCATCAAAGAAAAATTCAGTGAATTGATCTTGATTTCAGCCAAAGACAAACAAGTCGTTATCTTGATCGATGAATACGACAAACCCATTATTGATTACATGGATAATATCCCCGAAGCTAAAAAAAACCGGGATATCCTTAAGAACTTCTATTCAATCCTTAAAGAAAAAAGTCCCTATATCCAATTCCTGCTAATCACAGGCGTATCGAAATTCAGTAAAATCTCCATATTCAGCGATTTGAACCATCTACGAGACATCACCCTCGATTCGCGGTATTCCAGAATGCTGGGTTATACCCTGGAGGAAATCAAACAGTACTTCCCCACCTATATAGACCAATGGGAGAAACAAACCGGCCAGGAACGCGAAATACTTTTTGAGAAGTTAAAAGATTTTTATAACGGTTACTCCTGGGATGGCTTCCATTTTATGTATAATCCTTTTTCCATTCTTAGTTTTTTTGGTAACTATCAGTTTGATAATTATTGGTTTTCCACTGGTACCCCTACTTTTCTCGTGAATATATTAAAAAAGACCGATATCTTAATCAGCCAGTACGACAGCATGTGTGTCAGTGCCAATTTTTTTGAAAAATTCGATATCGGGACCATTGGTATTGACAACATTTCTTCCCTGCTTTTCCAGACCGGCTATCTCACCATAAAAGAAATAAAAGATCAGTTATACACCTTATCCTATCCCAACCGGGAAGTAAAAACTGCCTTTCTGCATTATTTATTGGAAGGGTTCAGCAACAAGCCAGAGTATGAGACCAACCTCATTACAGCCCAACTCAGAGAAGCGCTGGTAGAAAATAATATCGAGAAATTTATCCAAAGCCTCAGAGCTCTCCTCTCATCCATTCCATATAATATCCAGATTCCACAGCGCGAAGCCTATTATCACTCCCTTATCTATATCGCCTTAAAAATGTCCATGATGGATGTCCAAGCCGAAATCCAAACCGCACTAGGCAGAAGCGATATTGTTGTTTCCATCGGCAGTTTTGTGTATATCATCGAATTCAAAATGAGCACCGCCCAAATCGCCCTGGATCAAATAGAAGAGAAGCAGTATTACGCCCCTTACCTGGGAAAGGATAAAAAAATCATCTTGCTGGGTATCGGGTTTGATGAAACCAAACGCAACATCGGCGATTGGAAAGCCAGGGAAGTCGGCAGCGATACCAAAATATATCTTCCCAAAGATGCCCAAGGGGAAAAACAACGCATGGCCAAATTGATGCTCAATAAAAACTATCCCTTAGAAGAAATCATCTCACTCACAGGCCTATCTGCCGAAGAAATAAAAGGACTATAGGTAATTTTTCGTTTTTACTCTTTAATCACCTTGGATTCATCATCACATTCCACTGGACTTACTGGACATTCTGGACCAACTGGACTTCCCAAAAGCTTTGAATTTTGTCCAGTTAGTCCAGTAAGTCCAGATCGTCCAGTAAGTCCATAAAGGTTTTACGCAATTGCCCGTGAATTCCGGGTGGCCCCGCTATTGCCAAAGCCCCGCAAATATACTATAATCACCTCTTAATACCGCCCCTATCGTGTATCACCCAGGGGCAGAAAAACTATCCCAAATAATCTGGAGGAATAATGAGAAAAATTATATTGCTGACACTATTGTGCGGACTTCTGATCGTGCCATTTAGTTATGCAGAACGCGACCAGAAAGATGCCTGCACTACCATTACCGTGGGCAAACTGGCCACCGCTGATGGTTCCGTGATCACGACCCATACCTGCGATTCACGGGTGGACAGAACCTGGATTGATATCGTACCGGCTAACAAATACCAGCCAGGCACCATGCGCAAAATATATCTGAAAAGCCACCTCACGGTCAGCGCCTATGATCTGTCCAAACAAGAATTAAAAGGCGAGATCACCCAAGTACCTGAAACCTACAAATACCTCAACGCGACCCTACCTCCAATCAACGAAAACCAAGTCGCTGTCGGCGAAGCTACTTTCGGTGGCAAAGAGATCATGCGCAGCGATGTAGGCATACTCGATTATTACGAGGTAAACCGCTTGATGTTAGAACGGGCCAAAACCGCCCGCGAAGCCATTAAAGTAGCCGATCAAGTCACTAAAGAATATGGTTACATAGATGGCGGTGAATGTTTTACTATTGCCGATCCCAATGAGGTCTGGCACCTGGAAATCCTGGGGCCGGGTAAAGGAAAAAAAGGCGCAGTCTGGGTTGCCCAACGCGTGCCTGATGATCAGGTTGCAGTCAATGCCAATGCGTCCCGAATTCGCCAGATTGATCTGAGCAAACCCGATTATTTCATGGCGTCTGAAAATTATCAATCCCGCGCCATTGAAATGGGACTCTATGATCCCACCAGTGGCAAACCCTTTGAATTCTGCTATGTTTACGCAGACAGAACCAGCTTGGCCTCCAGACGTCGCGAGTGGCGCGTGTTTAACCTCCTCGCGCCCAACTTGCCATTGGACCCCAATGACGAAAACTACCCTTTCGCCATCAAACCTGAGAAAAAAATCGTGCCCCAAGATATCATGAGCATCTACCGGGATACCTATGAAGGTACCCCCTTTGATATGACCAAATTCATGCTGGTGCCTGAGCTGGACAAAGATGAAAAACCCACTGGCAAGTTTATTAAAAGCCCTTATGCCAACCCGTTTATGGATTACGATATGATGCCCCTCTTTAAAATCAATGGCGGCTGGAACGAACTCGGCGAACGGTGTATTGCCCGGTATTATTGTACTTATGCCACAGTTATCCAAGCCCGTGGCTGGCTGCCCAATGAGATTGGTGGTTTAGTGTGGTTTGGCTATGACAACCCTGCCATGATGACGTATGCACCTATATATATAGGTATAGAAAAAGTACCCGAATCCTATAAAATTTGCGGCAGACCCAAATATAATCAAGCCTGTGCATGGTGGGCCTTTAACCGCGTCGCTGATCTCGCCGCGCAAAAATGGGGCGATATGCGCAAAGATGTCGACCAAGTTCGGGAAAAATTGGAAAAAGAAATCTTCCAACAACAACCAGCCATTGAAGAACAAGCTCTGGCCCTCTATAAAAAGAACCCGGCCAAAGCCAGGAAATTCCTCACCGAATACTCGAACAACTGGATGAACCAATTGGTCAAAACCTACTGGCAACTGGGCGATGATCTCTGGAGCAAATACACCGGGAAATTCTAGAAAAAGGAAAACCACGGGTTATAACAACCCGAACACAAATGAAAGTTCTAAATAGTGCCACGGATAACCCGGGCAAACTGGACTATCTGGACTATCTGGACATACTGGACAAGCTAGAAAAATCAAAAGTTTTTTAAAGTCCAGTTAGTCCAGAGTGTCCAGTATGTCCAGATAGTCCAGCTTTTTTTGAAACTTGGCGGTGGATTTAAGTACCCCGCATCTTGACGAAATGGCAAATCAATGGTATAATACTTAAAAATAAGAAATAACAATGAGACAAAATTATATGTACTTTAAAGAGTTTATGTGTAGCCAAGAAGTTAGTTTGTTTCCCTAGCGTATTCCTCTACCCTCCCATGATCGCAAAAATTAAAAGAGAACAGGTTCATGCTAGGCAGGTATTTAGAGAAACAGTTAATATGACAGGTTATAGACATGATTGTATATAGATTATATATAAATTAAAATATATAAATAAGTTGTGTAGCCATACACATTAAAGGAGATTTAACATGAAAAGATTCGCAAGTTTGTTAGTTTTGAGTTTAGTCGTGATGTTTATGTTCGTCGGGTGCGCTTCAGAGCCCACCACTGAAATTGATGCAGCCAAAGCCGCTATCGAAGCCGCCACTGCTGAAGGCGCCAACGTTTACGCCGCTGATCAATTAGCCGCCCTGAATGACAGCCTTAACGCTGCCGTTGAGGAAGCCAAAGCCCAGACCGGCAAATTATTCAAATCCAATGCCGAAGCCAAAACCAAATTGGCCCAGATCAAAACCGATGCCGAAGCCTTAAAAGCAACTATCCCAGCCAAGAAAGAAGAGGCTAAAAATAATGCCGTAACGGCCCTCACCGAAACCAAGACCCTGGTTGAAGAAGCCAAAGCCCTGGTGGCCACCGCTCCTACTGCCAAAGATTCTCAAGCCGATATCGAAGCCTTCAAAGCCGATCTGACCGCCCTTGACGAAGCCCTCAACGAAGTGCAAAAATCCATCGACGCCCAAGACTACGCGGTCGCCATTGAAAAATGCACCAGCATCAAAGAAAAAGCCACTGGCATTTCCGACCAGATCAAACTGGCTATTGAAAAAATCACGGCCATGCAGGCTGCTAAACCCAAGAAAAAGAGCAAGTGATTGGGTGAATGACGTCCACTTTTAAACGATTTATTATAATAATCGCGATACTGGTCATAAGTGTTGTGCTTTTTATTACCAGTAAAAAAGAAATCCCTCTGGAGGTCGCACGGGTTAAAAAACTCGTTCCCAACCTCCAGAGGTTGGATGCCGCCATTTATGCCCCCCAGGATTTGCAAACGTTTCTCACGGCATACCAACAGGCCAGAAACAAACTCGATCATGAAAATAAGAAATGGGTCTGGTTCAGGCGCTACGATCCTATCGCCTCCGCGTATCAGAAGCTATTACGTACTGGCGCTACCATCCAACAAAAGGTCGCACGCGTAAAAAAAAATACCGCTACGGCTATTTTAAGAGAGTACCAAAGCTTAAAAACCAGTGCGGCCACCCTGAATCGCATGACCCTCAAGATGAACGAGGGCCGCTTGGCCAGAAAAGACCTCATGAACGCCGAAATCCTGCTCCATGACATGCAGCGTCTCTATGAAAAAGGAGATTATCGCGCCGCACAACAACTCGTTCCCCTGGTCAAAAAGCACCTGCAACTGGGAGTCAACGCCTTAAATATGATTCTTTTTCGCTACAAAAACCCCTCCCAAATAGACCAATGGATAAAATGGATCACTGCCACAGCCTCTGAATCCAAACGAACACGGAGTGCCGCTATTATTGTCAATAAAATTGATCGCCAATTAACCCTGTACAAAAATGGACAGCCAGTCAAAATCTATAGGGTCGGGTTAGGACGCAACGGTTTGAACACCAAACTGTACGCGGGTGATAATGCCACACCGGAAGGTCGTTACCGCGTGGTGAAAAAAAATCCCTACAGCCACTATTATAAAGCACTACTCTTGGATTACCCCAACAAGGATGACCAGCACCAATTTCATCTGGCACGCCAAAAAGGCCTGATCCCCGGCCAAGCTGGAATTGGCAATTTAATCGAAATCCATGGCGGCGGTATTGTTTTTATGACCCGGGGCTGCGTGGCCATGGAAAATAACGATATAGATGAAATTTATAATGCCGTAACCACTGGCACCCCTGTCACTATCGTCGGCAGTATCGGCTATCCTCAAGAGATATTGTCAGCAATCGCAGAAATATAAGCGGAGATATAACATGTCTGAAAATAACGAAACACCAGTCGAAACAAAAACGGAAATACCAGTCGAAACAAAAACCGAAACACCAGTCGAAACAAAAACTGAAACACCCGTTGAAACTAAAACCGAAACACCCGTCGAAACAAAAACTGAAATACCAATCAAAAAAAAAACTGAAAAAATAGAAACCGTCACCCCAAATGACCGCGACTGGGGGGAAAAAACTCCCCGTAAAGGTAAAAAATCACTGGTTCTCCTCAGTGTTCTCGGCGTGCTGGTGCTGCTGTTTCTAGTCATGGAAATAGTCGGTTTCATCATGTCCACCAGAAATCATGTTTCTTGGTCCCACTATCTCCATACAGAAAAAATCGACACCCAGACCCTGGCAAAACTGGAAAAAGAGAGTCGGCTACTGCAAAAAAAGATTGCCAAAGAAGCCCCCAAACGTGTTTACCTGATCATTGATACGGCCAGCAATGTACTCCTGATCAAAAAAGGGTCTGAAACTCAAAGACAGGTAGTCGTCTCTTGCGGTAGCGGCAATATCCTGCAAGAACCCAGCGGAAAAAGGACATGGGTCTTTGATACTCCCAGGGGCGGGTTCAAGGTTCAATCAAAACTCAAAAAGCCTGTCTGGGTAAAACCCGATTGGGCCTTTATCGAGGAAGGCAAAGCCATCCCCAATGACCAAGAAGAACGATTGGAACCGGGCGTGATGGGCGATTATGCCATGGGCTTTGGCGATGGCTACTTTGTCCATGGTACACTCTATACCCGGCTATTGGGCCGCAATGTCACCCACGGCTGCGTGCGCGTGGGCGATGAAGACCTCAAAAACATATTTAAATCCGTTTCTATCGGAACCACGTTGTATATCTTTTAACCAAGCCCATGAATAGGCAAATTCGACCATAAAAATAAATCTCACGGTAAACATATGAAAAAAAACGTTGTCTTAATAGTGTTAAGCGTCATTCTGACCGGATTCATATTCGGTACTACCACACCGGAAACCACCGATCCCATCAATACCCTGCTGCAACAAAAATACCTCAATGCAGAATATGAACTGGCCCAAAGCGCCAAATTGTACTTTATTATTGATATGGTAAAAAGTATCGTGCAAGTAAAAGCAAACGGTCTGGTTCTCAGAGAATGGCAGATAGTGAAACGAAAATTCTGGGGCGACCCGATTCCAATCACAGGTATCCCATTGCATAAAAAAAGCACCCTGTTTCCTCCCAAACGCGAAAATATCAAGCCAGGCCAAGTCACCCCGAGTAAAGATTTTAAACTCGACACCCTCGAAGTCGTAGATATGCCATCCACGTATACACTAATCATGGAGGGCGGAATAAAAATTTATATTAAATCAAAACCCGAGGGATTCTTTCGCATTTTTACCCGTGCCGGGCATTGGTTGAGATGGACCACAGCTTCACCCTTTTTTACGCTCTGGAATACCGCTGGGAAAAAAAAATACACCGCGTTAGATATTGAACTGTCCAGCACCCTCGACGTTAAATCACTGTACTGGGTATTTACCGAGGGAAGCCGTTGCCTCTTCATTTTACCCAAAGAACTTTCCACTCCTGCCCCCCAATAATACCCCGCGTTTACTGACATATACTTCCCATACGCACCATAACATGGTATAATAGTAGACTATTAGTTTTACAATTCACATGATGAGGTGTATGTATGAAAGAAATAATAATTCATGAAGTTGGACCCCGCGATGGTCTTCAAGTCGAAAAAACCGTTGTACCCCAAGACCAAAAGATAAAATGGATCGAGCAATTAATGACTTCCGGTATTAAACTCATCCAGGTTGGTTCTTTTGTTAATCCCCAAAAAGTGCCCCAGATGGGTGACACGGACCAGTTATTTTCCTATTTCTCCCAGCCCGGTAAAAAACCCGCCGATGTCGTGCTCTCTGGTCTCGTATTGAATGAAAAAGGACTGGAACGTGGGTTGGCTTGTGGCGTGGAAATGTTTTGCATGGGTGTTTCTGCCAGCGAAACCCACAGCCAGAAAAATACCGGTATGACTCCCGGAGAAGCATTGTCCCGTATCGTTCCTATGGCTCAAGAAGCGCTGAAAGCCGGAAAAAGAGTGCAAACCTCCGTGCAATCCGCTTTTGGTTGTGGTTTTGATGGTTTGATTCCCGAGGAGAATGTGTTGCGCATCGTGGAGAAGTACTTGGCCGCAGGTATCAAGAATATCAGTTTGGCAGATACTGCCGGACATGCGCACCCTCTCCAGGTGGAACGATTGTTTGCAAAAATTATCGCCATGGACCCTACCGTTGAGCTGACCGCCCACTTCCATAATACCTATGGTCTCGGTTTGGCCAATTGTTATGCGGCCATGAAAGCCGGTGCAAAATATCTCGAATCCGCTTTTGGTGGGATTGGTGGCTGCCCATTTACCAAAGTCTCCGCTGGTAATGTCAGTACCGAGGACCTCGTTCACTCGTTGCAACGTATGGGCTTCTGTTTGGATATCCAACTGGATATACTGATTGATCTGGCCAAAGATATCAGCCGCTTCTTTGAGCGCGAGCTACCCGGTTTTGTCATGAAGTCAGGCTCTATCGTTAATTTTAAGAAAAAGGACAGTTAGTTGGATTCACCGCCAACTTAATGGGAGTTATGAGAATTATGAGAATTATGGGATAAACAAAAAAATTCCCATTCCTCCCATAATTCCCATAACTCCCATAATTCCCATAATTCCCAGAATTCCCATAACTCCCACTTGATTTTATGGTACTTTCAAAGAATTGGCGGTGAATTCAGAGTTAGTTTTACAATAGTGCATAATTTATCTATACTATATATAGTATATAATATATAATATATATAGGTATAGATAACAAAAATAAAAGGAGTATCACTATGAAATTATTAGAAGGAATCCGAGTATTGGATATGACCAATGTCCTTTCCGGACCATTTGCCACTTTGCACCTGGCACTTCTGGGGGCGGAAGTTATTAAAATCGAGAACCCAGACGGTGGCGACCTGGCCCGGAAATTGGGGAATGTGCCCAAACTCAATAAAGAATTGATGGGGACAAGTTTCCTGGCACAAAATTCCAACAAAAAATCATTAACCCTGAACCTCAAGCTGCCCGAAGGAAAAGAAATCTTTCGCAAGCTAATCACCACCGCTGATGTCCTGGTAGAGAACTTCAGGCCCGATGTGATGAAGCGTTTGGGCTTCGCCTATGAAGAGTTGGCCAAGCTTAATCCCAAGCTCATCTATTGCGGGATTTCTGGTTTTGGTCAAACCGGGCCCGATGCGTATAAGCCCGCCTATGACCAGATCATTCAGGGTCTTAGCGGGGTAATGGATGTGAATGGTGACGAACGCTTGCACCCGTTGCGCGATGGTTTCCCCGTTTGCGACACTGTCGGGGGCTTAAATGCTGCCTTTGCCATCATGTCCGCGCTCTATCACCGCGAACGTTCCGGCGAGGGCCAGTTTATTGACATCGCCCTGTTAGACTCCATCATGCCTTTGATGGGCTGGGTAGCTGCCAATCTTTTGATCGGGGGAAAACCTCCTGTACCCATGGGCAATGACAACTTCACCGCCGCACCCTCCGGCATGTTTGTCACTCAGAACGGCTTTATTAACATCGCCGCCAACAAACAGGAACAATGGGAAGATTTAGCCGATGAACTGGGTGTACCCGAATTAAAAACCGACCCCAGGTTCCAAGAACGGGATACCCGTAAAGCCAACCGCAAAGCATTAACTCCCCTACTGGAAGAGAAACTCAAGGAGAAAGATACTGTCTATTGGGTTGAAGCACTGAACAAACGCGGCATTCCCAGCGGCGATATTCTGACCCTGGAAAATGCCCTGTCCCAAGAACAGATCACGCACCGCCAAACCATCGCCACTATCGAGGAAGAGGGGTTTGGTGCCTTAAAAGTCTTCAATCTGAGCGCCAAGTTCTCAAAAACCCCCGGTAAAGTCGATGCACCCCCACCACGACTCTCCGCCCACACCGATGAAATACTGAGCGGGCTCGGTTATAGCAACGAAAACATCGCTGCTTTTAAAGAAAAACACGTGGTTTGATGTGGTAACATTTGGTTTTAAGATCGTTTAATGTGATCGTTTAATGTTATCGTTTAATGTAATCGTTTAATAATAGGAATGATATAATAATAAGGAGAATGTTATGGGTATGACATTAGTAGAAAAAATACTGGCAAGGGCCACGGACCAGAAATCCGTGAAAGCGGGTGATGTTCTGGAACCCCGCGTGGACCTTACCATGTCGCATGAAAACGCCGCGATGGTAATCAACCAATTCGCGGAAGTGTATAAAAACACGGGTCTCACGGCCAATGTCTGGGATCCAACCAAAATCTCAATCATCTTGGATCATCGTATTCCAGCAGAGACTTCTAAAACAGCTACCAACCAGGAAAAAATCCGCAAGTTTTTAACCGCCCAAGGAATCACCAAGTTTCACGATATCCGTGGCGATGTCGGTGGCATATGTCACCAGATTTTACCTGAAAACGGTTACGTCAGACCCGGCTATGTCGTGGTCGGAACGGACAGTCACACCACCAGCCATGGCGCTCTCGGCGCTTTTGCTTTTGGTGTCGGTGCCACTGAAATGGCAGCCGTATGGACTCTGGGTTGCGCTTTAAATATCGAAGTTCCCGGAACCATCAAAGTCGTGGTAGAAGGAAAATTCCCCAAACACGTGTATCCCAAAGACTTGATTTTACATCTGATCGGTAAAATTTCTGCCGAGGGGGCTAACTTCAAGGTCATCGAATTTCACGGCCCCACTATTGCCGAGATGTCCACTTCCGGTCGCCTCGTGTTGTGCAATATGTCCGTTGAAGCCGGTGCTACTTCAGGAATGGTGCCCGCTGACAAGGAAACCCTCCGCTACCTCAAAGAGGAAGCCCATGTCACGGAAAAGATCGAGATCATCGGCCCGGATGCCGATGCCGTGTATGATCAGGTCATTAAAATCGACGTGTCCACCCTGGTGCCGTTAACCGCCTGTCCCCATACCGTGGACAACGTGAAACCGGTCAGTGAAGTGGCAGGTATCAAACTCAATCAGATCGTGGTGGGTTCTTGTACCAATGGCCGTCTCGATGATCTGGAAATTGTTGCCCGCATTCTGAAAGGTAAAAAAGTGGCCCAGAATGTACGCATGATCATCTTCCCTGCTTCCGGTAGAATTTACCGGGAAGCGATGAAACTGGGTTATCTTGAAACCTTCATGGAAGCGGGTGCCGTGGTCATGAACCCCGGCTGTGGTTCCTGTCTTGGCGTTCATCAGGGCGCTTTGGCTGACGGCGATATTGCTTTAGCCACCACCAACCGCAACTTCAAAGGTCGTATGGGTAATCCCAAGGGCGAAGTTTATCTGTGTTCCCCAGAAACCGCTGCTGTCAGCGCTATCACCGGTGTAATCACCGATCCCAGGAAAGGAGGTTAACATGAGCATCCAAGCTAAAGTAATTAATAAGGTGGGTGACGATATCTCCACCGACATCATCTACCCCGGACGGTTTATGGCCACGGTGCTTCCCACCGAGACCCCCTTGTACGCCTTTGCCGACCAGGAAGAGTTTAACAAATTATTAAATTCCAAGAATTATCCCCCCAACAGTGTGCTTTTAGGCGGGAAAAATTTCGGTTGTGGTTCCTCCCGCGAACAAGCGGCTTCCACTCTTCACGGCCACGGCCTGATTGTAGTAGCCAAACATTTTGCCCGCATCTTCCTCCAGAACTCCATCAACCTGGGCCTCAGAACCATCATCTGCCCGGAAATCGAAGCTTCCGAAGGTGATCTATTGGAAATCATGGAAAACCAGATCATCAACAAAACCACTGGCAAAACATTTGAGATCGAACCATTGCCGAAAGCCAGACAAGTCATCGTTGACGCTGGCGGTCTGGTCAACTACACGCAAAAACGCCTGTTAGAAAAACACGGTATCAAAAAATAAAAGAGTAAGAAAAAGTTTCAGCGGTGCCGGGCGGGAATTTATTCCCGTCCGGCATCATATTGAAACCGACCCAATTTTTGGGTCAGGGTGGGCACAGGGAATACATCCATTGTCACATTTTAAATATTGATATGGACGATATGGACGATATGGACTAAGTGGACGATATGGACAATAAAAATGCGTTTATTTTAGGTCCACATCGTCCACTTAGTCCATATCGTCCATATGTTTTCAAGAGTGTGATGGTTGATTCAGGGTGGCCCCATCGTTGTTAATTTACAGCAATCACGACCCGTTCGCTTTTAAATTTGTCCCTGTCCGTCAAGGTTAACATCGCCAGTTTTTGATTGGGGGTGATGGATACCGTGTAACTGCTACCTTTTTTATAGGTTTTGGGATAGAGGACAACACCCTTTATCTTGTTCAGGCCAATAGCTGCCGCAGAAATAACCAGTTCATCTTCATTGGTCAGGTCCAATGCTTGATCGTACTCCGTGGCCGGGATATCGTTTAATTTTGTAGCTCTTAAGAAACGACTTTTGAGTACCCCTTTCTTTTCCAGGTTTTTATGGGAATCCAACCGATAGTACATCGAGTTGACCTGTTTATTAAGTTCACCCACGCGGGCCGCCAAGTTCTCATTTTCCTCGGTCAGTTCTTTTTGTTTTTCTTCGTTCGCCTTATAACTCTGGACCAATGTGTCGCGCTCTGAAACCACTTCGCCATAATGCTGGGACAACTCGTTCCGTTGGGCAAGCGCCTCGCCAAAATCAGTGATTAGTTTCTTTTTGTTGCGGTTCATGAACGTATTGGGGGAAACAAGCGCATCGCCTTGAGTCACCGAGGTGCCGAACTCATTGCCAGTATAGAAGTTCCACACTTTAAATCCTGCTGCCAGTTCTTCAAACAGAGCAGTGCGGGCCAGAATGTCTTGGGCTTGGGCTTTGCTTAAGCCTTTTTCATGCACCAGGAACGCCAGCGCCACTTGATAATGGGTTTCCCCTTTTTGGGCTATATGAGGAGTTGGTAATTGGCTCTCGATAGCTGCAATCTTTGTTTTTAAGGTGTTAATCTCGTCAGTTTTATTGAGAATCTCTTGTAACAGCGAACGGGTTGACACATCTTTTTCATTGCCAATCGCTTGTTGCAGCAGTTTTTTTTCTTCCGGGCCCAGGTCAAGGGTTTTTAAATCAACAGGTGCCACCGAACCTGTTTTTTGTTGATATTGATCTGCCAATCGGGAGACTTCGTTTTCTTTATGCTTCACATCCGCTTCCATGCCTTGGACCTCTTGGGTCATTGCCTGCATCTGATTCACCCCGGTAGACTGCAAGGGATTGCTTTGTTCATAGGTCAACAGAAAAAAACCCATAATTATCAGACACACAATAGTACCCACCATCAACCAAACCGCAGATTTTGATTTTGTTTCATTCTCACTCATTGTATCCTCCGTACATGTTTCATTCATTTATTCTTGGTTTATTCTTTGTTGTCACGTTATCTTAATATATTATAATAGTACAGGAACATGAACTGGTGTTGAAATGAGTATGAATAATGGATGAAATTTTGATGAATAAGCATGATGAAAAAGACTTGCCCACGAATTTATTAAAAAAAAGCGTTTATATAATTCGCGTAAATTCGTGAAATTCGTGGGCGTCTTTTTTTCTAAATTCTTTCCTCTGTTTTAGCCACCTTTCATTTGAGAACCTTGTACACCAGATGAACCTCACCACTTTCGAAGGTTTTTGATTTTAATAACTGTAATTGAAGTGGTTTTTCGCCTGTATGCAACTGTTGGAACAGGTTCACGCCATTTTTTCCTGCCAGTGTTGGGGCGATGACAATACTGATTTCGTCCACCAGACCTTGTTCCAACAGTAAGCTGGTTAATGTACCACCCGAGTCGGTAAGAACACGTTTGGCCTGAAACTGCTGGGCAAAAATGTGCATCATGCGGGTCAGATCAACGTGGTCTTCGCCAGCTTCGATATAGCGGAACTCTCTGGCTGCTAAATAATCCAGGTAGGCCTGGGGAGTCGTTTTAGAGACCAGGATGAGCACATCTTTGCAATGTTCCGAGCGGCGGTAGACATGCAGCAATCCTTGTAAGACGCCCCGCGTATCTGGAATCACCCAGAGTGCGCGTTTGTCGTCCGGGCCAAGTGTGGGTTTGACCATATCGGATTTTTCTTCTATTGGCACACTGTCCAGAAAGATTTCCACGCCGGTTTTGGCCGTGTTGGAACCCACTAAAAAGATATCCGCTTCATAACATCCAGCCAGTCCATAAAAAAGTTCCGGGTTAAATGTAAAATCGTTCAATGAACTGGAACCATCCAAACTTATTTGATTGTGAATCACAACATAAGGTAACATGTTTTATTCCTCCATTTTTTTTTATTTGCTGTTTTTTGTTTCTTAATACTATTATAAAACATTGGTGTAATAGTGGAGACTTAAGGATAAGCCTGAAGTTTGAGCCCTGATAGTAAAGAAGTTGTTGGCTCAAAGGCAAGAATGCAAAAATACTATCCAACAGTTCATAAAGGGATCGGCGATCTCTTTGAAAGGGATCGGCGATCTCTTCGAAAGGGATCGGCGATCTCTTCGAAAGGGATCGGCGATCTCATCGAAAGGGATCGGCGATCACTCCGAAAGGGATCGGCGATCACTCCGAAAGGGATC
>CAZCVI010000088.1:0-29838 GCA_964502145.1 uncultured Clostridia bacterium | reverse complement strand
CCGAGAAGGAGCGATATTTAACCATGCTCATCAACTACATTGGTACAGTAATCGCCGGTACGAAACCGGATCAGATACTGCACTCAATCCAAGAGGTCTGGAAAGAAGGAGGCACCATGTCAAAATCACTATTTGAAACATTAGAAGAACAAGGCATAGAAAAAGGCGAGAAACTAGGCATAGGAATTGGTGAAGAAAAAAATCAATTAAAAGTCATTGCCAATTGCATCAAAATTGGTATGGATACCCCTACAATAGCTGCAATTGTGGAATTGGCTATTGAAAAGATAGAGGCAATTCGCGATTCTATCCAAAGGGGAACCTTCACACTGCAATCCTAGGCCATTTTTTAAAACAAAAGCATAATTTATGCTAACGGTAAGGTTCACCCTAAACCAGTAAAGAAACTACGGTAGCAAATGCTTTATGAATTTCCAGTGTTAGCGGATTTGTTTTCCTCACACCACTTTTTCCGGTACTAAAAGCCCTGCCAGTAACGCTTGCTTGATTTGTAGAAGGCTATCCCCCTTGACAATCTCTTCTTCTGCCGCTGTCAGTGCCTCAAACGCCCCAATAGTGGTCTGAATAACCTGCTCAACACTGACCATTTCTTGAAACTCATACAAAATCGTGTAACTGAAAGAAGTTAACTCCAACTCCACAATTCCCATTGGACCGGTTTTTAATAAAACAAACCAGTATTCATCTTCTGGCATCTCCAAATTCTCGTGATGCTCATGATTCTCAAGACTCCAATTCCAATGGGAAGCAAATAACTTCACCCCGGCATCCATCACCAATCTTAATTTCAGAAACTCCCCGTCCGGTTTCTGCATTAGTTCCTCGGCTTGCTCAAGTAAAACCTTCTCCTTAATAGATTCATAGGCAAAACTTTTTATGGCTTCATCCATCTGCCGCTTTTCTTTTTCCAAACTAAAAACCTCGGCAAGTTTTTCTCCCGCAATGGACGGTTGGGTTTCCAACACGTGCTCCATAAAAGCAATAAAAGCCCGTGTTATTGAGACATTTAATGAGACATCTAATGAAACCTCGAAATTAAGGGCATCAGCCATCGCGTCGTTGAGTTTTAGTTCCTCGCAAACCCGTAGCGTTCTCTGGAAATCCTTTTGCAGAACTTGTCTGAGCAGGTCTGACGTTTCAATCGAAATAAATGGATAACGGGCCAGTGATAAAGAAGAATGATACGTGCTCTTCACTTCGGGCAATAAAATAGACGGCACTTCAAAAGGATCTAACACCCGTAATAAAAAATATCCGATACCGGCATTCCCCATAAACAAACTGCGATCTTCCAATTGGCCTTCACCACGATAGCCCGATAAATAATGATTCATTTTTTCATGATGCTCCAACGCACGGGTCGCCACAATTTCAGCCCAAGCCAGGTATTCGGGTTGCTTGAACGTTTGATACGCATAAAGAAATAATTCAGCATTGCCACCACTCCCATGACACAATGTAAAAGTAGGCGCAGGTAACGGCGCAGTGATTGTGGTTTTAATTGTTTTATCAATGGCGAAGCGCGCTTCTTCTTGATAAATAGGATGGGTTAATAATTGGCAAGCCCTAAGCCGACTCAAACCAATCCCCATCGCACCATGACACCATGCATTCATATCATGCCCACGGGTAAAGAACTCCAGATTCCCTGTCAAAAAAGCGCTCCGATGCTCCTGCAAATCATTGGACAAAAATAACCCCTTGCGCAAGTCAGGCCAATTCTTTTCTAATTGCGCTTGAAAATAAAAATACCGTTCGTATAAAAACGCTTGTTCAGCCACGCGGTAAAAAGTTTCATTGTTAAAATAGTGTCCCAATTCCAAAAAGACAAAACCAACCCCGGTAGCACCATGCGCTAACCCACACAACCCGGAAATATTTTGCGCGGAACGGTCCCAATACAAACCCACTGGCCCATGATTGACTCTTGCCAGCAGAGATTGAATCGATGAATCCATCGCTTCCAATAACCACGTTTCCCCCGTGGCCGCAAACAGATGAAGCAATCCCAGAACTACCCCGGCACGACCACTGAGAAGATCATCGCCATGTGAGTTAGCGAATGAATCTTTCCGCGCATAAGCGAGCCCCAGAGCTTTATCTAAATATACTTTTTCCTCTGTAACCTCAGCCATGCGCAATAAGGCGTAAGGCACCCCCATGCTACCGGTATAAAATGCATTAAAATGAGCCGGATTATTTTCACAAAAAGCAACCGCCCACAGCAACACTTTTTTGGCAGTCTCCAGATACGAACTCGTCCCGGTTTTTTTATAGAGTTCCAACAAAAAAAGTACAATCCCGGACACGCCGGCATAAATACTTTCAGACTTGGCAAAGGATACAGTTGTTCCATCGCCCATCCTCATGGTTTGCCAAAACGAGCCATCCGGATCGGTTTCTACTTCTCTTATCAATTGATCACCGATGCGTTGTGCTTCAATCAGTAACCGTTCATGCAAATTGGTCTTGGGATTCATTTATTCCTCGATTGACTTCTTCATTTATTTTGCCGATAAAAAAAAAGCCATTGCCAGCCCGGTGGCAATGGCTTTTGATTAATACAGAACTATTTGAATACTAACACGCACAAATACGACCGCCGGATGGGGCGCCGCAATTGCTGCAATCACTTCGCCGTGTTCCGGTGCAGCCACAAGGATACCCTCCAGAACTGCCAGCACCACGGAAATTTTTTCAATATAAATTCTTCCCATTATTATATTTTTTTTATTTCCCCCTGGCTGATACTGGGGGTTCGTACCCCTTTGATAGCGGCAAAAGAAAGGATGACTCCCAGCGCAATGCCCAGCAATGCGGCAAATAGAACCCGGTATTCGGGGGGCAGCATAAAGGTAATCGTATGAGCAGGAATCCAGAAAAACGGAATGGTTTTCTTAAAGACAAAATTCCATTGAACTTGCCAGTTAATTTGGCTTAATATTTCGCCCATTTTTAACGGATGCAAAAATCCATTTACAGTGCCGCCATTATTGAGAATATGGGTATCGGTAATTTTATGCATTGTCATCATAACCGGCGCATAAATCACGTTCATAGTCAGGCTGATGCAAAAGGCGATCAATAATTTGCTGCCAAAGGTCATGGCTTCAGGAACTCCCAACTCAAGGCCCAAGGTCTTGGTTAAAAACATGGGCACGCCCTGGGAAAAGATCACAAAAGCCATTTGAATGGTTAAACCTAAAAAACCCCACACAATGGCACGGGGCAATAAACCAAACCCTTTATAATTAAAACGTCCTTCTTTAATTCTTAAACCAATCGATTCACCCATGGTCGCCAGAACCGCAAATTTAAGAAAACTCATCACCAGCGGATGCATCTTATTAAAGGTCTCGTAAAACCCAAACACCACAGGCGATACAAAAAAAGGCATAAACAAAAGTATAATACCAGTCATTACTAAATAGTCATTTTTTTTCATCTTGAAATTATAGGGGATATCCTTGGAAAAGTCAACTGAAGGGAAATTGGATTACTTCTGGATTACTTCAAGTCTTTGCCCACATCCCAGGCCGTGGCGATTCGTTCGCCCACGGACCAATAACCACGGTCGTCCATGGTAAAAAGAATGGGACGCAAGAGTGTCATATCTACTTTATCGCCATTGAGACAGGAGTCGTCGCAGTAGGTTTCGACAATCTCACCGATGAATATATCATGTTTGGGGAAATTGACGATTTGAAGGAGTCGGCATTCCATGTTAATAGGAAAGCTCTGGATCATGGGGGCGGTTTTTAGTGTTCCATAGAAGGTTTCAAAAAGAAGCGACTTATCCACGTTCTTTCCAGAAACAAGACCGCAGTAATCGGTTTGTTTCACCATGTCCACGGAGGGAATGTTGATGCTAAAAGTACCGTTTTCCTTGATACCGGCATTGGTGTAGTGGGTTTTATTAATTCCCAGTGAAACGGAACTCAGGTCCATGATGCCCACATGAGCAATGGCGATATAGTTGGGTTTTCCATTGATTGTAGCGCCTACCAGAACGGTAGGCATGGGGTAAAGACAATTTTTAACACCCATTTTTTTCTTCATGTTAACCTCTCTATGAATGAATTGAATTAGTATTAATGATGCTGTTGGGATTATAAAGATTGTTTGGGGAAATGTCAAGCGTGGGGAAAGAAAAACCGGGATAAAAATAAAAAGATGACCACAGATTACGCAGATTAAAAGGATTGGACAGATTTTTTTTTATTTTTGTTGTAAATTTCGCCAATCCATATTATTATAATAAATACGGGAGAAAAGATATGAAAACTGGAATATTGAAGAAAAAGGTTGTGCATTTTGAATAGAAAAACGTTAAGTAAAGTTTTTCGCCTAATAGTGAGTAAGATCGGGAGACAAAATTTATGCTCCATACTATAACCGTAAAGGATATAATAACTCGTGAATTATAAAAAAATAGGAGGAAGAAGATGCCGCTTACATATCAACAGGTTAATGAAATATTAATACAAGGCTACCCAAAGCCCCCAATACTTGGGGATAAAGGATTTCCCTTTGCCGCAATGTTGGATAAACTTTGGGAGAAAGATGACGGATACTGCAAGCATCTGTCCAGTGTGGTAGACAATATGAACATCTTACTATCAAAGAGCCCCGCTGATATATTTAAAGATACAGTGAATGATGAACAACGGTTGCGATTAAACAGAATCATTGTCGACATACAATACAATATTTTCTCTGGCTGGACTGAAGAAATAAGCGCACTTCTGCGTATGACCGCCTTATACCATGATATTGGCAAATATATCATTAAAGAACGTCATCCCACTATTGGATGGTACATTGTCCAATATATCGACAAGGAAGAAAAAGAGAAGCTACGCCAAATTCTTTCTAATTCAGAAGAGCTTTTTCGTATGATGACTGTTATCTTAAGAGATCATGACCAATTCGGCGTTCTTTCCACTGGCGAGGCATCCTACCCGATCTTGCTTCGTACGGCAAGGTCTGTGGAAAATAACATAAAAGAACAAAAGAAGATTCTTACCGGGTTGTTTTTAACAAATCTGGCAGATATAGCTGGTTCTATTGATCTTGACGGCAATACTGCGGATAAAGCCATAGCTGATTATGAATGGTTCCTCAATGCGATCACCCACTGCGCTGACAATAGGCTTCCCTTAGCCGAGTATGTCATTAAAGAATCCAGTGAAATTTCTATTGTCTGCGACCGAATCCATCGCTTATTAATAACTTCAACACGACTATGGGAGGAGCGTCGAAGGGAGTTTAATGATCTGGGGTGGATCAAAGATCAATTGGAAATTTTTTTTGGGGCAGATCAGTCCATGAAAAAATTTGCAACTAAATTTACACGTATATGCAAATTAGATTATGGAAAACGTTTCTTTGATGCTTTGATAGAATACTGCGAAGGCTCTTCCAATAGTGGTGGAAACCAGGGACCAAGAAAATTAACAAAGCACTCTACACAACGCTTGGATAAAGAAAGTGTTTATTATGCTATATTATCTGTTATTTCCCGTATTACCGAGACTTATGGTGCGATGATGCAATTAGAGTGCAATGCTGAAAGTTTGATCGGTGTAGAATTGAAAGACCTTACCCCGAAGGGTGCCCCAGAAAAAACAACACAAATCATTGAATTGATAATGACCACTCATTATCCTGGATTAACTTGGATGATGAGCGATGTGCCTGCCTGGTATTTTTAGGCTCGTTCGGATTGTGGTAGATTGGAAATAGCCTGCCCCATGGCACTCCGGGATCAAAAAAATTTTATTTATCCGTTCATAGATTACACGGATCAAACAGATTTGCACAGACTTTTTTAAAGAATCAGTGTAATCCTTTTAATCTGTGTAATCTGGTTAGCCGGGTATAAAACCCTGCCAATCTATCCAATTGTGAGGTATTGGAAATGTTAATTAGTCGTATGACATTTCCATCCACACATCAAGCAATTGATCTTTAAAAAAATGGCACAACTCAGGAAACTGGTCATAGGAATCAAGCAAATAAAATGGATTAACTCGGTTGGTTCCGGGGCTTTAGATATTTTTAGCATGACTATCCTTGCGATCTCTCCGTAATTTTCCGATTTTAAGGCTGATCATGTCTTCATCCGTTGCACCCAGTTTATCTTCCAGTCCTTTGAATCTCCTTTCAAATTCTTGTGGCTGATAGTTTTGGTCTTCCAAGTAATGTCCCAAGTCATCGATCTCTGCTTGGATGAATGGGTCGCGATCTGATTTCAAACCCATGATATCTTTTAATACCCGTTTAATTGGCACACCGTAAGAGTTTTCCAAATCCTTATCATCCAGTACTTTGATGCCGTTATCGTTAATCAAGATGCGGACACATTCTCCTGGTACAGATGAAAGTACATGTGGAGAATGGGTGGCTGCAATAACCTGATTATTCTCGCCGATATTCTGATAAACTTTGATAATTTTTTGTTGCCAAGCGGGGTGTAGAGAGATTTCCGGTTCATCCACAAGGATGATGGAGTTGTTGATATCCAGCATTTTAAGACTGATGATCCTGAAAAACAATTGCCGTTCCCCGGAAGATAAACCTGTGATATCAAATTCCTTGCCTGCCTTATTTTTAAATACAGGCATCCGGGAACCATCTTTGCGCAACCCCGCAATCCGCGATTCAATATCAAGCTCTTTAAATATCGCATTGATCTCGGAACAAGCCAGAGCTATGGATTGGTCTGGAAGCAAGTTCTTACCGTAGACAAAACGGTCGATGAAAGTGGCAAAAAAATTGGGGATGTCTTTGGTGACACTCTCATTGATTACATTAAGAAATTGATATTGATATATATAAGGAGTTGTTAAGATTTCAAACCGGGAAAAATTAATTTCCGTGGGCATATACACTATTTTTGGTCTAAGTCGTTCATCAATATCTTTGAATCGAAGTTCAAAGCTTTTTTTCTTGTCCCCTACAGCTCCGTTGAATTGAGCTTCAATAAAACGTGCTTCATGAAATTCGGTCAGCTCTATATCAAGACTGGATTCATTGGATGGGTTTTTGTTATCGCTCATCATCTCGACAATAGCATTTAATAGCTTCGTCTTCCCGGAACCATTGATGCCACCGATGAGAATTGTATCCAATGTTTTCCCACCTGCAGAACTTTCGAAATCGATATCCATGGTCCCGAAAAAGGGGTGATTTTTAAGATGAATCTTGTTTATTTTCATCTATGGCTCCTCATTAATTGCCTGCCAGTGCAGGAAAGGCTTTTATGCAAAAAATATCTACCAGTACAATTGATTTCTTCATACCTGTATTGTATAAAAAATCCCCGCAAAATGCAAGACAAAGGAATTTTATCTGGAAGAGGGGGTTGCATCTTTGTGCCATTTGATATAAGATAATTACTGGCAGAGTAAAGCATAATGACCATAAGGAGATACCAAATATGACCGTGACCGAGGACCAGAAACAGAAGATGGCGGCGAATCTGGGGCGATCTTTCCAATTACTAAACACGGTCATGAAGTTGAGGTTCGCCTATCTCAAAAAAATTTTCCCCGACCAAACGGAAGCCCAACTGGTTTATAAAATCCACCAGGATATTGTTAATTCCAAAGAAAGACAATGGAATATGGTAAAGAGTTAAACAGTATTTTAAAAGAGTGTTGTTCCCAATGCGAAAATTCGTATCATTTGACGGTCAAAATGAGTGGCTTGGAAGCGACCCCGCCAATGGCGCTACACTCCGTGGGATTATAACCGGAAAGAAACTATTGCGATTCGGATTATGTAGACGCGACATCCTTGTCGCATTAATAAGCGGCGAAATTAAATAATGGGATACCATTTCGGGCGAGTTTCTTAGAAGTCTCTTTTTAAACTCTTTCAATTCGATGTCATCGACAAAGTCAATCTTTTTTCTGGAAATTCGCCATAGTAAATATCTGAACCGTGATGCGTGGGATGAAGGGATGACCAAGATTTAAAAAGAAAAGATGGCATGGTGCCCGATGTCTTTGATAAAAAAGGTACTCTGCCCTATTTTTATCTATCCTGGTCATCCTTTCATCCCACGCATCACGGTTATGCTGGAGGCAGGGGGAATAGAAAAAAGCGACAGGATGTCGCTTCTACTCTTTTGGGTGATTCCTCATAATTGCTTGAGAGAGTCCGCAGAAACTTTTAACACAACATAATCTACATCCTCGTCTTCGCTATCCTCAAGCTGTTGATAAAAATAGAAATTATTATTTTTGATTCCGATCAAGTGATATTTTTTTGAAATAGTAAGCAACTCTGTCTTCCCAGACACTGGATCAATTTTTGCCCAGATATTCGCGGTTTCATCCTCATTGTAAGACGCTTTTTGACTGTAAATATTTCCCTTTTCATCACTGTACATCTTGTACCCTGAAATATTTTTATACTCTGGGAAAGGAAGATTGTTCCGCCAGAACTTAATATCAAACCAACCTTGCGCAATTCCTTGTCTAAACTCGGGGTCTTCCCTCATCCCTTTTTCCCATATATCAAGGTCTTCATCGGTTAATTTTTCTCTTTTAAACGGTAACTTTAAACCTTTTATATATTGTCCATTTAAATCATAAATATCAATTTTGTCTTTGGAACTTTCGCGGATATAAAGAAAATTCTTAACAATCATCCACGACACATTATTGTTATAAGGGATAGTGATATTGCCTTTTCCATCTTGGTCAGCCATGAATTTCGAGGAGAAATGATATACATCTTTGATTTTTTTCCCAGTAGCGGAAAATTTCACCAGATAGCTTTCTATTGTCCCTATTCTAAACGATTTATACATGCTCCAGATGACATTTTCCAATTGAATGTATGCATTGCCTTGTTGGTCAAATTGAATGATGGGGAAGGATTCCCATTTTAACCAATCGAGTTGTACCGGCCATAAATCGACATACTTTCCAGTAGTGGATGAAAATCGTGTGATTCTCCTGTTGCCATTCATCAATTCGGTCACATAGATCAACGAGTCTTTTGGATTAATATCAAACCATCCTATTCTTTTAATATCTCCGGGCCCTTCTCCAGCTCTACCAGCAATAAAAAGTTCCTTTCCATCGGCAGCATATTTCTTTAATGAAGAGTTGCTATGATGTGTATAGATTTCCCCCTGATCATTTATATAAAATTTTCTGCCTACTGGAAGATTGTTTATCTTTACTATTTCGGCTTGAGTCAACCCGCATAAACAACCGATTACCAACCACAGAAACACGGCCAATTTTTTTATAATATTCATAATTTATTCTCCTTAAAATTTCCAGACGTTCTTGGGTTCATGGAAAATATTTATAATATTAATATATAACACAAAAAATCTATAAAGTCAATTATTTTTCAAGAAATTATACAGAGACACTATCTGAACCGTGATGCGTGGGATTAGGGGATGACCAAGATTTAAAAAGAAAAGATGGCATGGTGCCCGATGTCTTTGATAAAAAAGGTACTCTGCCCTATTTTTATCTATCCTGGTCATCCTTTCATCCCACGCATCACGGTTCAGATAGTATTTTTACGGCTGAGTTCTACTTTTATCCAATGCTGGAGGCAGAGGGAAGGGAAAAAAGCGACAGGATGTCGCTTCTACCTGTTTTTTTCTTCCGCGTCGATCACCTCTTGCATGGCGTAGAGTTTGTAGATATCTTCTTGGGGATTGGTCAGAGTACTTTTCATCACGTCGGATTGCATCATTAAGGTATCATCATCCATTCCCTTATCGGTTCCTTTTGAATCCCCGTACCTGGAACTCAAAAAAGCTGCATAATCCATCAATTCGATTACTTTTTGATCGGGTAAACGGTCGATGATCTTGGCAATTCTCACTTTATAATCTTGCAGACTTAACATAGATACCTCGCTTTATTTTGGATTTTCATACTTCATTAATAACTCTTTTTCCTTTTTTTGTCAATAAAAAAAAACAAAACGTAAGCTGACCCCGACTCTTTCCACTTCCCGTTCGCTTTGGCTTATTAATTTTTGAAACAAGACAATCCAGGTCTATCGGGACATAGTTGGGTATTTTAAGAAGACAAAACAGAGTGGAACTTGGACTTCCTAACCAAACATTGAGATACTTCAGGATGGAAATAACACGTTGCACCACTGCGATGACACGTTTTACTATTGCGATGACACGTTTTACTATTGCGATGACACGTTTTGGTATGGAAAGTGAAGATTGCACCGCTGCATTTAGACATTGCACCGCTGCAATTAGAGAATGTACCGCTGCATTTAGACATTGTACCGCTGCATTTAGACATTGCACCGTTGCATTTAGACATTGTACCGCTGCATTTAGACATTGCACCGCTGCATTTAGACATTGCACGGCTGATTGTGATGATTGCACCAAAAAAAGGACACAGTACACCTTAACATGGAGACATTGTACCATGGAAACAGCCATTTTAACCCTGAATGAAAGATAATGCAAGCCGTAATGGACACATCACCCCGCCGTTTTTTTTTAATCCCCATTATAAATTCCTTTCTCCCTAGAATATTCTCTTAATTCACCGCTGTTTTTGACTCCGCTAGCAAAAATTCTTCTTACTTCAAGCCTGATGGCAGCAGGATCAACTCTAATCTGACACCTATACCCATTTTCTTGAATCCAAGCACCCTTTTTTTGAACAACACCCGGCATACAATCCTTAAATCACCCTCCCACGCACCTATTTTCACAATATTTCCGCTTACCTGTTGACAATTGCTGGCAAAACCTTTAATATCTGTTTTTTAACGAAAAGGAGGAAACATGATACGTTTTGGTTTTAGTCTTAAGCGCGTGTTACTGATGTTGGTGGTGTTAGCCATTGTGGTCCCTACTTATGCGCCCCTAGGTGCGGCGGAATTAAAAGGGGTGAAAATGGCGGATAGTATTGAAGTAGATGGTCAGAAACTGGTTTTGAATGGTTTAGCCCTACGAAAAAAAGTGATCTTTAAAGTATATGTGGCGGGCTTGTACCTGACACAAAAAGAGAAAAATGCAGGAAAAATTTTAGCTGCCGACACTGCCCGCCAAGCGGTCATGCATTTTCTCAGAGACGTTCCGAAAGGAAAAATCACGGATGCCTGGCTGGAAGGACTGCAAGAAAATACACCGAAAGCCTCTCCGGAATTAAAAAAACAATTCCAAACACTGTGCGCGGCCATGGAAGACATGAAAGAGGAACAACGACTCGTTTTTACCTATATCCCTGGCAAAGGGACAAAAATCGAGGTGAATGGCAAAAACAAAGGTGTCTTGGAAGGAAAAGCCTTCTCGGATGCTCTGACTGCCTGCTGGATCGGCCCCAACCCGGGACCTGGGGAAAGTTTTAAAGAAGATATCCTGGGACTATAACGGCTTAAATAGCCATGGTTCCGAATTAAAAATTGTTAATTGGATGAAACGGATTCTAGGCAACGTCCAATTAACAATTTTTTGCTTTGGCTTTTTAAACTTTTTCCTTAATCTTCTATCGGTTCTTTTACTACCGGTGGTGTGCCAAATTTAAAGGTCAGCGAGACACAGAATATTTTATTGATTGCCGTGCTATTGATCGACGTGCTCGGATCAAAATACCCGGCTTCTTTCCAGACACCTTTTTGTCTCATATAGGCGGCGTCCAATTGAATCCAGGGTTTAATTTCCAGGCCCACACCCAATGAATAGCCTTTTAATTTAACCTTTTCCCCCGCCCAATTGGCAAATAACTGCTGGTCGCTAAACAACCCACCACGAATAAATACGGTTGCTTTTTTCAACGGGATAATAAATTGTGTTCCCATTCTCAGGTTGATCGTGTCTTTCTGGGCGAAGGTAAAATCATTGCGCACGGGGAACTGCAAGGGAATGGTGGAACCATAATAATTGCTCAACGTGGCCTTGCCCCAATACTGCCGGGAATAATCGAAGGCCAAATCCATGAATTTTAACGGCTTTAACACGAGCCCCGCTGCATACTGGGCTGGAATGGTCAAGGTAGCGGTGGAAGTGGAGGTGATGGGGGCTGTTCCGTCCTTAAGTTGATAGGTATCCTGGGAAGTAAAGGTATCGGCACAACCAAACTGGTAACTAAATCCCAGGATGATCTCTTCCATCAATTTAAACCGTAACCCCATCAGCAAACTGGTGTCCTTAAATTTATCAGTGTACTCCCGGGTATAGGACAAACCGGTGGAAATAGGGGGAGAAGGGAACGTTTGCGCCACACTCATGGTGCCAGAATTAAAATACCGTTGCACTGTTACCCCAAACGACAAATAATCACTCAAATAAAAAGCACTTGTAAGAGCAAGCATGTCAATACCTGAACTGCCGGCCATGTTAAAGGAGGTGATTTCGTTCGGTGCGGAGTTATTGCTGGTTGTCAGACGGCTTTCTCCCAGCCCATTTATGCCATAGGGCACTGATCGGTAATAACTGAGCGCGAAACACCACTTCATATCCCAAAAAATCACAGGCGCCGAAATAGCGGCGAAATCCATATTCTTTAAGGTAGAATTAAAACTATAATCATACAGTAGTTCATACGTAGTATAGTCTTTGCTCTGCCTCTCTAAGTTGTATTGGAGTTTATCATAGCGATAGTCTATAAATATTTGTGGCACATCCAGTTCCGCTACTCCCGCAGGGTTGCGAAACACGGCTGTTAAATCATCTGCCAGTGCTGTAAATGCATTGGCCATACCGATGGAGCGTGCGCCATAGAACATGTTATAATAACTATACAAGGGCTTAACCTGCCCGAACCCTTGGCTTGGCAACAGCAACAGTGTCACCATTCCCAGCGATATCCACATCGTATTCCACACGGTTGTATACTCTTTTTTAAAGGTCATTTTTAAACCCCGTCAAAATCCTCGATATCTTCTTCCTCGTTATAACCCACCAATTCATCCTGATCTTCGATAAAAATTCTGCCGCCGCAATCTTCTTCATAAGAGAGACAGCACATTAAACGTCCGCATTGGCCCGAGATTTTAACCGGGTTCATGTTTAAGTTCTGATGTTTCGCCATTTGCAATGTGATTGGTTCAATGCTATTCAGAAAGGTTTTGCAGCAGAGTTGGCGACCACAGACACCCAGTCCACCGATCATTTTTGCTTCATCGCGGATACCGATTTGACGCATCTCAATACGCATCTTGAATTTTTTAGCCAGGTCTTTCACCAGATCGCGAAAATCAATCCGTCCTTCGGAGGAGAAATAAAAGATGGCTTTGCGCTCGGAAGTGAAAAAAGAGACCTTGATCAATTTAATAGGAATCTCACGATCTTTGATCCGTTTCAAGCAAAAATCATAGGCCCGTTTCTCATCCGTGGTTTTTTTTCCGAAACTATCCACATCTTTTTCATTCGCTTTTCTGAGGATTTCAGGGATGCAGCAGATATTTTTGATCTCATTAAACACTTCCCCGTAGGATTTCACCACCCGGCCCATTTCTTCGCCCAGCATGGATTCAATGATCACGCTGTCACTTGGCTGAATATCACACTCTTTCGTCTTGAAATGAAGAATGTCATTTCTATCTTCTATTTTAACTGTAATTACCCTGTACATGCTTATTCCTCTTTATAATACCTAATTATCCAACACATTATTGTCCTTCATCCGTATAACTTTTTATAAACTCCATGATTAATACCTTGGTATTCAGATTGCGTTTGATATCCCGTAATAGGAATTCCATCTTCCTGATCAGCGCCAAGACTCTATCCACCGTGATATAACCCCGCAATTGCATCAATTTCTCTTTGTAATCAATATTGATGATATAATTGCTGTTATCCTGGATTTGCAGAATCATCAGATCACGTAAAAACAAGGAGAGCAGGTTCACCAGCTTCTCAAAATAATCCAGAAACTTTTCCCGGCTTCGACTCAGATTAAGCAGTTCAAGAAGTATTGTTTCCATGCCCCGTTGCGTCAATAAACTGGTCAGTATGGTCAGCCCTTTCACCCGTCGTTCCATGAATTGGTCAAAATCGACATCCATGAGACTTTCCATATTGCTCTGGCCCAAATAGGATACCAAATTGGCTTTCTCCGCATCGTATCCTCTTCTTTCCATCAAATAAGTCTTAATCTCTCCACGTGACAGGGGCGAAAACCGCAGTATCTGGCACCGTGATTTGATCGTTGAGAGCAAAGCATTCATATTTTCTGTCAACAAGATAAACACATTTAGTGGTGCCGGTTCTTCCAGTACCTTCAGAAATGCATTTGCCGAATTTGCATTCATTTGGTCCGCATCTGTCAGGATATTTATCTTCCGTTTCCCTTTCATCGGTTTTTTGGAGTTCTCTTCCACCAGAAGTGTCACCTGTTCTTTTTTATAAAATTGCCCATCCGGTGCCAAGATTTGTAAATCCACAAATATCCCTTTATCAATTTCCGTGCAGTGCGCGCATGCACCGCAAAAATCACCGTTTTTATCCAGGTTCAGACAATTGATCCCCTTGGCGAAGGCGTTGGCAAAACTTAACATGTTGGCCGAGCCCGGACCATTAAATATCATGCTGGTAGGGATAATATTATTTTTTACAAAACTGGAAAGAATGGTGCATATCCGCTGATTCCCGAACAGTTCGTCAAATCCCAAAATGAGTACTCCTCTTTATTATAACCGACTATTCAACTGACGCTCTAACGCAATTTATCAATACAGTAGTTTACCATTTTTTTTCGTAAAATACAAAAAATTATTTCAAAGTGAGCTGCTTTTTTTTTTATTCCAGCTCGTTTGCCCTCTTCCCATTCATTTTTAAATAGTTTCCCGTCGCCGAATCCCGGATATTCTCCAGTCCCGCCAGTTCTCCCTCATAAAGAATTTTTCCGCCATGTCTGCCCCCTCCCGGTCCCATATCAATGATATAATCCGCGTTTTTTATAATCTCCATATTATGTTCGATCACCACCACCGTGTTCCCCCGTGTTATTAACCCGTGAAATACATCCAATAACTGGCGGATATCATCAAAATGAAGACCGATAGTGGGTTCATCCATCAGGTAAATAGTTGGTTTCGTAGAAATGCGGGACAACTCCTTGGTCAATTTAATGCGTTGCGATTCCCCACCTGACAGAGTCACCGAGGACTGGCCCAATTTTAAATACCCCAGACCCACAGCCAGCAAGATTTTTATTTTTTTCGCCAGATGTGGGATGGCACCGAACAGATCGTAAGCGCTTTCGGCTGTCAGTTCCAACACGTCTGCGATTGATAACCCGTTGTATTTCACCCCCAGTGTTTCCGAGTTATACCGTTTCCCGTCGCACACCGGGCAGGGCACTTCCAATTCCGGTAAAAAACTCATGGCCAATTTTTTATACCCCATCCCCTTGCACGCTTCGCAACGTCCCCCCCCCGTATTAAACCCGAACCGCCCCGGTCCATACCCGCGCATTTTTGATTCTGTTAACCCCGCGAACAATTCCCGGATATAAGGCATAATATCAATATAAGTCGCCGGACAAGAACGTGCATTCTTCCCAATAGCGGTCTGCGTCACCATTTTAATCCCTACTGTCTCGTTTATGCCTCTCACCCGGTTATTGTGTACCGTTTTCCCCTCTATCGCCTCCTTTACCAGCGGATAAAAGGCATCAATCAATAGCGAGCTCTTCCCCGAACCGGAAACTCCCGTGACCACAGTCAAGCCCCGCAATGGAATCTTTAAATTCACGCCATGAATATTATTGAGCCATATATCCGACACTTCCACGAAGCCATGTTCTCCTGGATTAAACCTGTAGTTTTTCTCCGCCCCTATGTTTCGCCGTTTAAAAATATAATCCGCGGTCAAAGAACCTTGTGCCTGTTCAAAATCTTTATACCAACCACAATACGTGACATATCCGCCCCTTTCTCCCGCACCCGGTCCCATGTCCACGATAAAGTCCGAGGCTTTAATTGTCTCTTCATCGTGTTCCACCAGGATAATCGTGTTATCTTTTTCTTTCAAACCCTTTAAAATATCAAGTAAGTGTTGTTGTTCCGTCATATGCATGCCAATCGACGGTTCATCTAAGATATAAATAATCCCACTCAAACTGAAGCCAATCTGCGAAACCAGTCGCGTGCGTTGTAGCTCTCCACCTGACAGCGTGTTCAGCTTCCGATTCAGAGTCATGTAGCCCAATTTCAATTGCACAAACGATTCTAGCCGCTGTAGGATTTGCGGGAAAATAGGTGCCAGGATTTTTGCTTCATCCCCTTCCAATACCACCTGTTTGAAGAACACCAACAAGTTTTCAATTTCCATTTCCCCCAGTTCAAAGATATTTTTTCCCCGGAAATAAAAAGACAGTGCCTGTTCATTAAAGCCGCTACCTCCACACCCCGTGCAGATTGCACCCCCGGCCTCATTACTACCCCGCCCCGCGCAGAGTACACAAACCCCCAGCGGTGAATTCAAAGAAAACGTCGCCGGTTGCGGATCCCGGATAGAAATCAAACAATCCCCGCAATATAATTTATTGGAGAAGAAAAAACTTTCCTCATCCCGTACTATAATAATTTCGCCATTGCTTTCAAACGACGCCAATGCCAGACTATCCAACACTCGTTCGCGGTTTTCTTCCTTTATTTTTAACGCATCCACCTGGATCGCGATATCATGGGCCACTGTCGCCCGTAATTCCCCTAAATTTTCCAGATAAACCATCTCCCCATCAATTTTCGCTTTCAGGAAACCCCGTTTCTGATATTTTTCCAGCAGTGCCTTATGAGTTCCTTTCCGGTTTTTCACTACCGGCGCCAGAATGTACACCAATTTTTGCCCGAAAGTCGTAAAAATCGTGTCCCTGATCCCCGTTGTCGAGAAATTACGAATCTCTTTCCCGCAGCGCGGGCAATGTGCTTCCCCTCTTCGGGCCAAAAGCAAGCGCAGATATTGACTCACCTCTGAGATCGTACCCACCGTCGAATTATAATAATAAGAAGAGTGCTTCTGGTCAATAGAAATCGTTGGAGAAATCCCCTTAATCGCTTGCACCTCTGGCTTTTCAAGTGATTTGAGAAACTGTCGCGCATAAATGCTCAGCGATTCCAGGTACTTGCGCTGACCTTCCTGGAAAATAGTATCGTAAGCCAGCGTTGATTTTCCCGATCCCGATATACCCGTGATCGTGATCAATTGCTTTTTCGGGATTTTTAGAAAAATATTTTTTAAATTATGTTTTCGTGCGCCGATAATCTCGATTTCCTGCATGATCACTATTTTACCACACCCCTTGCACTTTGCCAATAGAGCAAAATACAGGAAATTACAGGAAATTAAATTAATAAAACCCTTGGGGGCTTGAAAACTACTCGTAAGTTTTGTAAAATTAAAGTTCATAGATACCATAAACCAATAAAAGGAGAAGATCATGAAGAAACTTATCTATGTAATATTGGTTACACTATTTATAGCTGTCCCGTTTTTATCCGCCCAGGCTGATGCAGACTTGGAAATTGCCAGAGCTCAAGAATACATCGCCGCCGCCACCAAATCCGGTGCAGCCAAAATTAGTGCGTTGAACGAGTATGTTAAAAAGTTTCCCGATACCAAGCAGAAATGGACCAAACTCGCGTATTACCAATTGACCGTCGGATACTTTGAGACCAAGAACTATGCCGAAGCCGTGAATTACGGCAACCAGACCTTAAAAATCGGCGCCCCCGGAGCAGGTGAAGAAGGAAGACTTTACTTGATCATCGCCAATTGTCTCGGCGTTAAAGGCACCGCCATTTTCAATACTGAAAAGGCATTGGCCATGGCCAACAAAGCCATTGATTTTGCCCAGGCCAAACAATTGAGCGATGTTGAGGATGAAGCCAAGAGTTTAAGAGGCAAACTTTCCGGTCCCCCACCCAAGACCATGTCCCCCGAACAAAAAATCAAGTTTTTTTACGCCAATGCCGAGTACAATGAGGCCATTAATTATTATCGCACTCTCGGTGCTGCCGATAAAGCCAACGAGGAGGTTTACAAGACCTACGCCAATTCGCTCCTCAAAGCCGACAAGATTGATGTTGCCTTAAAAGAATTCGAGGGTTTATACTCCAAAGACAAAAAAGCCACCTATGGCAATCGTGTCGCTGAGATTTATGCCACCATGGCCAAAAGGAACAAAGCGCTGATTGATAAATCCATTGACTATTACATCGAAGCCAGTTTATTGTATACCAAAGAAGGCAACTCATCCAACAGCAAAGCCGCTTATGGTAGAGCCGAATACCAAATCTTCGAAAAATACGGGTTCAATAAAAAAATCGAAGATTATAACAAGACTCTGCGTGGCAAACAATCCTCCACCCAGAAAAACGAAGGCGAAATCAAGCGTCTGAACAAAGAGATACGAACCTTTGAACGATATCTGTACAAAAACTACGAAAGCCAGGATATCGATCCCCCCCAATTCGAAAAAGACAAATTAAAAAAGTTGAAAGCCAAACTCTCCCAGGGTGGAACCGAAGTCACCGCTCAAAACACCGATGACAGCGCCAAACTCGAAGCAGAACGTAAACGTATCACCACCGAGCTCAATGGATTGGTGGATAATGCAAAAAAACGGTTAGGTATGAAATAAGCTTTTGAAAATTTAGACGTTTTAACAATAAATCATGAACCAGGGGCAGTCATGTTGGCTGCCCCTTTTTTTTTATCCCTTACTTTTTCCCGCTGCTCTCTCTTTGTTTTCCCAATGAAACCAATACCACTGGCAAAGCCGTCACTGCTAACGGAACAGCCATAAGTACCGCTAAAAAAGAAAAGAAAAAAGATTTGATCATCTGCCCCAGTATCTCTTTTCTCGAAATCTCCCGCATCTCCGATATCAGGTTACATATATATATGGAGTGTGACCGAATCCGTCCCGCCATCGCCAGCACATTTAGAAATCCCGTTCCCGTTTTATTCGTCACCGGGACAATAATTGCTTCATAGGGGCCGCTATAGTTTATGTCTTTTTTTTTCAACCGCCCAGGCAGATGAAAAAAGCTGAAGTTCTTACGGCTTTCATAGTCGAGAATCTCTGAAACTGCCGTGTACGTCCTCGCTTGTTCCATACCATGACCATGCGTTAACAAGTGTATTGAATAATCCTGAACCGGAAACCGGTTTACAATTTCAGTCATATTCTGATCCAATTGCTGGAAACTAACCGACCTCACAATCAACACTTTTTTTTTCATCGTTACCATCCGTTTTTATTCTACTGCAATTCACATCTAAACGCAACTTTTTAAAAGTCCCCCGTCTTCTTAAACCTTTTTTTATGCGGCTTAGTGAAACCTTTTTATTTTTTTTCCGTATATTCTTTTTTAATAAGAGCATACTGCTACTATACAAAATTGAAAAAATAGAATAAAATAATAGACTGGAAAAAACAAAGAGGAGTGCTTATGAATAAAACACTAAAAATTTTTGCATTAATCGTGATTGTTGCCGGCTTGATATTTGCCGCGTATCAAGCTTTCAAGAAACCTAAAACAGAAGAAACCGAAATAATTAAAGCCCAAGTCAAAGCCGGTGCCAAAGAAGAGAGCAAAGGCGATGCTGCCCTCCCTGTTCAAGCCTTGACGATAAAACGTGGTGATCTGCCTTTGCGGTTAAATATTTCCGCTTCTGCCGATGTCTGGGAAAAAGCAACCGTTCGTGCTGAAGTTTCCGGAACTATTGAAAGTATCAATGTCACTATTGGTCAGATAGTAAGAAATGGACAGGTGCTGCTCAGGGTTGATAATACCGAGAAGCAACTCGAAGTACAACGGTGTGAAAACGAGAAGTTGAGAAGCCATTCCCAGTATCTGATGTCCGAGAGTACCTCGCTTGTTGAAAGTTCCCAGTTAACCGATAAAGATAAAGAAGACATGGCCACCAAAAAAAATGATTATTTGCAGGCACTCAAAGATCTCGAAAAAGGCAAGATACGCCAAGACCAGTTTGAGAAAATCAGCGAGGCGTATCAAAAAACCATGATTATTTCCGGCGATTTGCGCGAATCTGTACGTCGCGCACAAGAGGGACTATCTGCTGCTACCATTTCATTGATTCGCGCCCAGTTGGAATTAAAACGAACCGTTGTTTACAGTCCTTTCCCAGGCGTGATCTCCGAGATCAAAATCAGCAAGGGTGAAAAAGCCTCCATGGGGCAGGAACTTTTCAAAATCGTTAACTTGAATACCATCTACCTCACCGGCTTTGCCCTTGAAGCCGAAGTCAGCAAACTCAAAGTGGGCACCAAAGTCAGGGTCCGCTTCGATTCTTTCCCCGAAGAAACAGTGTACGGTGTCTTGCAAGCCATCAGCCCAGAAATCGATCCCACCCGTAAAACAATTAATATCTATGTGAAAATTGCCAATGAGAATAATCGTTTTTTGCCCGGTATGCATGCTGAAATCGATATCGAACATCAAGTGATAGAAAATGTTATGAAAGTACCTCAGAAAGCTGTCATTCCCCGTCAGGGCCGTTACTTAGTTTTTATTGTCAGAGACCTGCACGGTTCTACTGGAACTGCCTATTGGGAATATGTTGAAATCGGCCACCAGAACGATGAAGAGATTGAGATCAAAAGTGATACCATCAAAGAAGGTGACCTAGTACTCGTTGATGGCCATTTCACCCTCGCCCACCAATCACGTGTAAGAATTACCGAATGAAGATACGAAAATGAGTCTGATAAACCTATCCGTTAAACGTCCCGTGGGGACCATTATGTTCTACGTCGGGATTTTGGTATTGGGAGTTGTTTCACTGTCCAAACTGTCTGTGAACCTCCTGCCGGACCTCAGTTATCCCAAGATAACCGTGGTCACCAGTTACTCTGGATCGGGACCCGAAGAGATCGAACGATTTATCACCAATGTACTTGAAGGCCCCCTCTCTTCTATAACCGGGATGAAGAACATTGATTCCGTTTCCAAGGAAGGCATCTCACTGATCACCTTGGAGTTTCATTGGGGAACTGATATGGATTTTGCCCTGCTCCATACCAAGGAACAAATCGAAGGGGTGGTCCAAGCTTTACCCGAAGATTGTGATCCTCCCGTTATCTATGAATTGGATCCCTCTGCCTCTCCCATTATGACCGTTATCCTCAAGAGTGATAAACGCGATTTAAAGAAACAGAAAGAGGCCGCTGAATATATCATTAAACCCAGATTAGAACAATTGGATGGTATTTCCAGAGTGGAGATTCGTGGTGGGGACGAGGAAGAAATATCCGTGGAAATAGACCCGGAGAAAATCAAGAACCTCGGGATTGATTTAAATCAAGTCAGCAATGCCATTGAAGGTGCTAATTTCTTCCAGCCCGGTGGAACAGTTAAAAAAGATAAATTACGTTATACCTTAAAAATCGAAGGAGAAGTTAATTCTCCCGATGAGATCAATGAGATTACTGTTGCGTCCCAGGGTGGGCGAAGTATCCAGATCAAGGATATCGGCAGAGCCTTTTTTAAAAATAAAGTCCGCCAGGGCAATATCCGTTTGAATACTGACTCGGCTATCTCTTTACTCTTGTACCGTGCTTCCGGCGGCAATACTGTCAACGCCACCAAGGACGCGCAAAAAGTAATGGCTAGTTTGACCACAGAATTTAACAAGGAAATTGAATTTCATGTCGTCACCATGGAAGCCGAGTTGATTATTTTCTCCATCAACTCCCTCATGGACTCCCTTGTATTGGGCGGTATATTATCTATCTTTATTTTGCTCCTATTTTTGCAGAATTACCGCGATCCTTTTTTGATTGCCGTGGTTATTCCCATTTCCATTGTCTCTACATTTGTTCTCCAGTTTCTGTTTGACGTGCATCTCAATATCATGTCTTTAGGAGGGTTGGTATTGGGGGTCGGCATGTTTGTCGACAACTCCATCATCGTGTTAGAAGCCATCTTTCGACACCGGGATTTTCATAAAGAAGATCTCGTGACCGCCGTCATTAATGGCACCAAAGAAGTAGGTGCTGCTATTACCGCTTCCACCTTGACCACGATTTCTATATTCCTTCCCGTCATATACTTATATGGTATTACTGGCAAGCTCTTTAGAGATCAGGCCCTGACCGTTACGTTTTCACTCTTGTCATCCCTGGTCGTCGCTGTTACTTTACTCCCAGCACTCTCTGCTTTTAAAGCCTTTTTTGGCACCGATTATACCGATGACACCATCTCATCCCCAAAAGAGAAAAAAATATATGTCAAGATTTTGGAAGGTATGCACTCAACCCTGATGATCCCCTTCAAACTATTGGGATATGTTCTATATTATATCTTCGGGGCTATTTATCTGGGGATCGTTGGACTATTCAAAGGTATTCGTTATGTGGCGGAATTAATACTGAAACCCACCTACAAATGGTTCAATACGTTTTATGATTCTTTTTTGAAAAACTACCAAAAGCTACTCGTAAAAGTTCTTAACCGGAAACAGCTTGCTCTTTATATGGCAATCATTATTATTATAGGCATCTTCAGTTTTTTTACCCTGCTTAGAAAAGAATTACTACCATCCCCGGACAGCGGGAAATTTGAAATCAGAGCCAATACCCCTTCAGTATACGGCTTCGAGCAAACCGATATCATTGCCGCCGAGATTGAGAAAAAACTTGCCGCCATCAAAGGCGTGGATTATGTTTTTACCGAATCCGGCGCGGTTTCAACCTTTGCTGCTTCCTCCGAGGACATCTCCGTGAACAGTATCCATTATATCGTGACCTGTTCTTCCCAGGAGATTCGTCCCCGGGTCATGGATGAGGCCCGGAAAATATTGAAAGGCGCTGACTTATTGGATTTTAGCACCTTCTTGGAAAAGAATACCCTCTCCCAATACCTGTCCACCAGTGGAGAAAATTTCCAGATCAAAGTTTTCTACGAGGACATCCTCAAAGGAAAAGAAGCGGTGCAGATGATTATGAATGAAATCAAGGATATTCCGCAGATTCATGATATCGTGAACACCACTACCCCGGGCAAACCCTTATTTGCTATCCACTTCAAACAAGATGTTCTGGATAAATTTAACATTCCCAAAAGAACAGTGGCCAACTTTATCAACCAAGCTGTTCGCGGTCAAAGAGCAGGAACTTTAAAACAGATCCAGAAGAATTATGATATCTATGTACGTGTGCCCGTCGAAGGTACCATGGATGTGCAAAAAATGCTTTCAATGCCTGTGGCTATTGGCGAAAATACGTTTTTCCTAAAGGACCTGATCGAACTCAAAGAAGTTCCCTCCATCAAAATGATTGCCAGAGAAGCCCAGGAACGTTTTTTTCTGATATCCGCTGATGCCCGGAACGTGGAATTGGATAAATTAATTGCCAAAACCGAAGCCAAGCTGGATAAACTCGATTTACCCGAAAACACCCGGTTTGCTTTTGCCGGTGAGGAAGAAGAGCGACGCAAAGCGTTTGATTCTCTGGCTGAAGCCTTGTTGCTTGCCATGATGTTGGTATACATGATTATGGCCGCTGAATTTGAAAATCTATTACAACCATTGATTATCATGTTTACCGTGCCCATGGGTTTGGTCGGGGCATTCCTGTTTTTATTGCTCTCCGGTAATACCTTGAACATCATTTCCGGTATCGGTGTCATGGTGCTGGTCGGGGTGGCAGTTAACGTGGCCATCGTGGAAGTGGAATATGCCAACCAGTTGCGACAAGAAGGTTATGGCATACGGCAAGCCGCACTGACTGCTTCCCAAGTTCGCTTGCGACCTATTTTGATGACCTCTTTTACCACCATCGTCGGTGTCATCCCCATGGGGTTGATACGTGCCGCAGGTGCTGAATTGCAACGGCCATTGGCTTTTGTCATCATGGGCGGCTTACTCTTTTCTACCCTCCTCTCGCTTATTTTTATCCCAGTCATGTGGGAATTGCTGGAAAACAGTAAAGAGAAACGTAAATTAAAAAGAGATAATAATAGTCCCCTCATGACTGCCGAGCTGAGCTGAAGACCAGGAGATGTACCATGAACAAGATAATTGATCGTCCGGTACTGGCCAGTATATTTTTTGCACTGGTGATCCTATTTGGCTTTTATTCTTACAAGAATATGCCCATTGAACTGGTACCCGACCTGGAAGATGGTTTGCCCTCTTTAGTTGTCTCTTATACGTGGCAGGGTGCCTCGCCGGATATGGTTCTCAAACGAACCTTGATTCCTGCCGAAGAAGAGATCATGCAAATCAAGGGCGTGGAAAAACTTGAAAGCCGAGCCCAACAGGATTCTGGGTGGCTCAAGGTCGAGTTCAACCGTAACACCCGCATGAATTTTGCCAATGTAGTGCTCAAAGAACGTTTGAACCGATTAAAGAATACCATGCCCCGGCAGATCATGGGCCCTGATATCCGGGCGGAGGTGCCCGGGGAATTTGCCAAACGTTCTCTATTTCGCATCGGGCTTTATGGTAAGAATTATTCCCTCCCCATGTTACGCCGCTTGGCTGAAACTGAAATTGTACCCCGCTTAAAAGCCGTGGCCGGTGTCGATACTGTTGACCTCAACGGCGGTGTAGACCAAGAAATAAAAATCCAAACCCTCATGTCCAGGTTAAGACTATACGATATTGATATCCGGGATATCCAGTCCAAACTGAGCCAATACTTCTATACCCAGAAATCCATCACCATGTCCAAACGCTCCGGCGAAATCACCATCTCGCTCTCGGAAAATCCCAAGAAAATTGAAGAGATTCGCAACATCGTGGTTAAAAGCGAGGGGGAGGAAAAACTCTTCCTTAAAGATGTGGCCAATGTTTTTATGGGGTACCAGAAACTGGAGAGTGAAAGACGCTATCAAGGAGTCGCTTTTGTCCAATTGGAATTGCAGAAAGAAGTTAACCAAAGCCACCTGGAAGTCGCCGAACGGGTCCGGGCTAAACTCAAACAACTGGCTACCCGCATGGGGGGCCGCATCGAATTTATCATCCAGAGTGATGACAGTAAAGAGCTAAAAAAACAATTGTTCCAATTGGGGAAACTCTCCTTTTTGATCCTGGTTATCATCTTTCTGGTCTTAATATTTATTGTGAAAGATTTGAAATCGACCTTATTGATCTTCTCTTCCGTATTTTTCTCAGTCTGTACGACCCTGACCTTTATCTATTTGTTTAAAATCCCCTTGAATCTTTTGACCATGTCTGGATTGGCTCTCGGTTTCGGGATGTTTGTAGATAATTCCGTGGTCGTGTTTGACAGTATCTTACGGTACCGGGAGAAGGGGCGCGATCCCAGGGAGTCCGCGATAGAAGGCGCCAAGGCCGTGGTATTACCTGTACTGGCATCTACCTTTACCACTATCATCGTGTTTTTCTCCTTTGCTTTTTTCTTTAAGGATCGCTTACGGATCTACTACATGCCATTAGCCTATGTGATCGCTGTCTCTTTACTTTCTTCCATTGTGGTTTCTTTTGTTCTGATCCCCTCACTCAGTGCCCGCATCAAAATAAAAGCAAAAAAGGCAGAGGGTGACGAGCTATTTAAAAAAGGGAAGTTTTTTCCCTTCGTTTTGAAATACCCCATGGTAGTCATAATTCCTGTTATCTTGATGATCCTGTTTTCCCTTAACCTATTTCTGAAAGAAGTCTCTTTTGGTAGTTTTTTCTCCTGGTATGGTGATGATACCGTGGAGGTGGGGCTTCGATTTCCAATTGGCACGGAATTTGAAGATGTTAAAAATTCCATCTTGCAATTTGAAAAAGTAGCCATGGAAAAAAATTATCCCAAGGAGATCAACACCAGGATTCAGGGCAGTAACGCGCAAATGGAAGTCACATTTCCAACTGAAATCAAAAACAGCGCTCTCCCAGTCCAATTAAAACAAGAATTGGTGGGTGTGGCCACCAATCTGGCAGGTGTTGGGGTGAGCGTGTCTGGCTTTGATCAGGAACCCTACTATTACAACCCTGATACCGGTTCATATCTTCCTTTTTCCATTGAACTGACTGGTTATAACTATGAACGACTGATCGATTTTGCCAACAATCTCAAAGATTCCCTGCTCAGCCACAAACGGATCAAAGAATCAGAAATACAAACTGACATGCAGTTCTGGTGGGGTGGTAAAAGCAAATTTTTCACTATTAAGTTGGATCGAGAGAAATTAAAGAAGTATAATCTTCCCCCGCAATATCTTCTCTATATATTAACTGCGGCACTACGGGAAAATACGGGAAGCAACCGGATCAAGTTCGAAGAAAAGGATTTATCCATAGAGATCAAAGCCTCGGATGTCGATGTGATCGAGTTAGATGAGATACTTGAACGGTACCAAAAGATACCCGGTTTAGATACTCCATTCCGTATCAAGGACGTGATAACTCTCGACTTCAATGTTCAGAAGGGTGGGATCACCCGTGAAAATCAGGAATACAAGGCCATGGTCCAGTGGGATTACCTGGGTTCTGCCAAATCTGGTGACCGTTTCCACAAGTCGCGCTATGAGAAGTTGGAAGTTCCCGTCGGTTTTAAAAAGAGTTTAAGAGAGTTATCTTACAAGTTGACCGAAGAGGAAGAACACCAGTTAAAATGGGCACTTGTGGCTTCTATCTTACTTATTTATCTCATTCTGGGCGTGTTATATGAGAATTTTTTCCAGCCTATTCTAATCATGATCTCCTTACCGTTGGCATCTATAGGTGTGTTTTTGGCTTTTGTCTGGTTGGATTACTCCTGGGACGCTACCGCGTATATTGGGGTCATCCTCTTATCCGGTATCGTGGTGAACAATGCCATCCTATTGATCGATAATATCAATCAGCATGTGGCGAAATCTAAAAAAATCGTGGAAGCTATCGCCATCGCTACCAAGGAGCGCGTGCGACCGATTTTTATGACCACGATGACGACTGTATTGGGAATGTTACCCATGGTCATTTTCCGTGAAGGCAATACTAAATCTGATATCTGGTCCTCTCTTGCCCTTTGTACTGTGGGTGGATTGACATCTTCGACGATCTTGCTCCTGGTAGTCATTCCTATCTTCTACTACTATTTCTATAAATTCCAAAAACATTTATCCAACCCCAACAAGAAAATTTTATGATTGTTATTGATTGATTGTTATTGATTTCTAAAACCCGCAGTTCCCGTTTTTGGCCGGGAGCTGCGGGTGATTGGTTTCCCCCTCCTTTTTAATCCCTTTTTGTCCGCAGTAGGAATTATAATTTTGTATTTTTGCACTAAATACTACTATTTTTATTTATAGTATTATATAATTCCATTCTGGAGGATGTTCACATGAAAAGATATTTACGTCTTGTTTCGTTTATGTTGATCATATTCTTTACCATTATTCTGGTAAAGTGCGCGGTAAATCCGGTTACTGGGAAAAAGGAGATCATGTTGATTTCGCAGAGTGAAGAGATCAACATGGGCAAAGAGATAGACCGGGCCATACGGATAGAGTACGGGTTATACTATGATCCGGCGATGAGTGCTTATGTAGAGCGGGTAGGTCGGCAGATAGTTCCTTACACCCATCGTCCCAACTTGGAGTATCATTTTGCTATCTTGGACACCCCCGTTGAGAACGCTTTTGCTGCACCCGGCGGGTATATTTATATCACCCGTGGCTTGTTGGCATTGATGAACAGTGAAGCCGAACTGGCCACTGTATTGGCCCATGAATTGGGACATGTAAGTGCGCGACATTCCGCCCGGCATATGACCCGTGCCATTCTTTTTGAATTGGGGATTGTTTTAGCCGCCACGTTGAGCAAGGATTTCCGCAAAATCGCTCCCATCTCCCTGATTGCGACGCAGCTCTTGTTCTTGAAATTCAGTCGCGACGATGAATATCAGGCGGATTCACTGGGTATTGATTATTCTTTCAAAACGGGTTACGATTCAGGAAAGATGGTTGATTTTTTCAATAGTTTGGAAAAGGCCACGCGGGTCTATGGGAGTTCCAAACTGCCAAACTTTCTCTCCACTCATCCAGTGACAGCCAAGCGTATAAATCGTATCAAAGAATTGTGGCAAGGCAGTGGATATGCTTTGCAAGCGGGGGATCCGCCCTTGTTGGTGGAACGAAACGGGTATCTAAAGGGAATCAATGGTCTGGTATATGGTGTGAATCCCAGGCAAGGGTTCGTGGAAAACGGGGTATTTTATCATCCTGACATGGCATTTGCTTTCCAGGTACCCAGGGGGTGGACAGTGACCAATACGCCCTTGCAGGTGACATTGTCCCCGACTGATGGGAAAGCGGTTATCATTATGCAAGCCGAGAAGACCACGGATTCGTTGGACAGTTATGCGGCCAAAATGACAAAGGACATGACTGCCACCACAGTTTTTGATCGTGGGTTCAGGTATATTAATGGTTTTAATGCGTATCGGTCTGTGTTCAGTTTGGTAACCGCCACCGAGGAAAGTGGAGAGACGGAGAAGAAAGAGGAATTGGCTGTAAATATTGCTTGTATTCGTAAGGAGGCCTATGTGTTTTCTTTTTTTTCAGCCGCCGCATCGCCTGATTATTCTCAATATGAATCGCTTATAAACCGTACCATCAATTCTTTTAGTCAACTAAAAAATACTGCATATTTGAGTCGCAAGCCACAGCGTGTATACACTAAACAGGTGACGCAACCGCAAACGTTACAGGATTTCTTGCAAGTCCTGCGGGTGCCTTCGCAGCATTGGCAACATATCGCGTTGTTAAATTCGCTGGAGATGAATCAGTCGCTTTCCCGTGGTCAGTTGATCAAGGTTATCTTATAGAAAGGAAGATAGGAAGCCTCACCCCAACCTGGATTCACCATCAGATTCTTTGAGAGTATCGTAACTCCCATTAATTTGACAGTGAATCCAGGCATAATACGCCCCGACTATTTTAATATGGTAAAATTGGCATTACTATCGTCTTGGGCGGTGACGCCATTGGCAATGATGCGGACCTTGCAGGCGGTTTTGGTTTGGGAGACATTGGGCACCAGCCATGAATAACTACCGGAATTGGCGGTGGAAGTGGTAATGGTGGTCCAACTGGTACCACCGTTGATGGTATACCGGAGTTTTACCGTGGCGATGTTGCCAGTGGAAGTCCAGGTTATGGTTTTATAGGTATTGCGTTTCCATGACTCGCCGCCATTGGGCGCGGTGACTGTCAGAGAAGGCAGACGCCAGAGGGTGAAGGTGCTGTTGCTGGTATCGGTGGCAGAAGTAGCGGTGTCGCTAACCTTCACCAGACAGGTGGTGGAATCGACAGCAGGAATGACCCAGGAGTAACTGCCAGTATTGGCGGTGGAGGATTGAATGGCATTCCATGTGGAACCGTTATTGGTGGAATAACTGATGGCCACATTGGCGATTGTTCCGGTATAGGTCCAGGTAATATTCTGGGTAGTGTCTTGAGTCCATGATTGACCGCCATTGGGCGCGGTGACTGTGATGGTGGGTACAACATCAATGGTAAAAAAGGCATTACTGACATCGGTAGCGGGTCCGGCTGCATCGCTGACCCTTACCAGACAGGTAATGGCGGGAGTATTGGGGATAGTCCAGTTGTAGCTACCAGAATTACTGATTGAATCTACAATGGTGTTCCAAGTACTGCCGGAATTGCTGGAATAGTCGATCTTAACATTATTAATAGCACCGGTAGAGGTCCAGTTTATGGCATAAGTGGAACCAATGAACCATCTTTGTCCGCCGTTGGGGGTGGTTACTGTCAGGGTTCTTAGGGTGGCTATAGTAAACGCGGCATTGCTGCTGTCATTGGCTGTACCTGCGGCATCACTGACTTTAACCAAACAATTGGTGGAAGGGGAATTGGGGACAG
>CAZCVI010000087.1:0-30511 GCA_964502145.1 uncultured Clostridia bacterium | reverse complement strand
GCAAACCATCACCGATGCTTTCGTAAACCATCACTGATGCTTTTGCAAACCATCACCGATGCTTTTGCAAACCATCACCGATGCTTTCGCAAACCATCACTGATGCTTTCGCAAACCATCACTGATGCTTTTGAAAACCATCACCGATGCTTTCGCAAACCATCACCGATGCTTTCGAAAACCATCACTGATGCTTTCGAAAACCATCACTGATGCTTTCGCGAGTCATCACCGATTATTTGATGATTTGTAGTCTACCATTTTGAAATTATCACCGGTAGCCTGCCAGTTCCTTATTGGTATGCATCGACCTACAGACAAGCGTTTTATTTTTGCTTTATACGGACACCCGTCTATTGGACTTCCAATTTACTGGTAAAGCAAGTCCAATTTCCATATATTATTACTTTTTAATCTTCTCCCTTACCAAATAAAATGGCTTAAGTTCTAAAATGGCCACGTTCGGTCATCTGTGGACTAAGAAAAACCAGGACCGATGTTATATATTCATACGAATAGGCAAAATAACCGACGTGACTTCATCCCAATGAAGCTTATTCTGAATCGCAAAGGCGGTCTGGTTGTGCAACAAGCTGTAAAAGAAATTCTCCTTGCGGAACACGAGCTTCCCGGAAAACACGGTGGACTTGGGGAACTCCTTCTTTACCGTTTTACATAATTCAATGGCCGATTCGACCACATCGGTGCCAGTAGTCATGCGATAATCAGCCGCAAAACCCAATTTGCGCGCCAACTCAACATATTTTTGCAAGCCTTGTTCCACAGAGTTTTCAAGGTTCTTCATCTCATCCAATCCTTTAAATGAACCGGAATCGACAACTGCGACAGAAAGAAAAACAAAGTTTTCGTATTGTTTGGGAAAACTACGCAGGGTGGTCAGGAACGTATGCACACCAAAACCGGAATATCCGGTAACCAATTGGATGGCTGTGCTTTTATAGGGATCAACCGGAGTCGTATTCGGGGCACGATGAGTGTCAATATTGGTCAATAACTCATCCAACTGCTTGACAGCCCTCTGAACCTTGTGATAATGCCCACGAATGAGATAACACACGGCAATAAAACAAGCAGTGATAACCAATGTCATCCAACCCCCTTCACTGAATTTCTCGTAACTGGTTATAATTAAGATCGTAAAACAAAGGACAAACCCCATGATATGAACCGGTAAATGTTTTTTCCAGTGTTTTTCTTTGGCCCGATTGCGGATAAAATACGTGGCCATACCGATCTGAGAAATAGAAAAGGTGAGAAACACGTTGATCGAATACATGGTAATCAAATGAGAAATACTACCTCGGGTATAAAACAAGAGTAAAATGGAAGCTCCACCCATAACAAGCACACCATTTTGCATGGTGAGTCGTTCGGATAAAGAAGCAAAACGATGGGGAAACCAAGAATCTATAGCCATGTTAGACATCACACGGGGTCCATCAATAAACCCGGTTTGCGCGGCAACAAACAGCAACGCGCCCTCTGAAAATATAGTGATCACTGCCAACCAATACCCCATAGGCCAATTGCCAAAAAGAGCATTGGCTAAAATAGAATTTAATGTTTTTCCCTGCGCTGGCACAACATTCAAAAGCAGGTAACACACAAACAATCCACCAGCGGTAAAGGCAAGCGAAACAGCCATATAAAGCATGGTTCGTTTTCCCGACTTCACCCGCGGTTCCCGCATGATCTGTAAACCATTGGAAACAGCTTCAATACCAGTATATGTACCACCACCAAGAGAATACGCACGCAGAAACAAGGCCAACATGCCAAGACTACCCAAAGAAGTTAATCCCAGATTAAAATTGGTCTTGACTTGCTGGGTAACAACTCCCATCTGGGGAATATGGGACAAGATACCATACCCGATCATCAATACATGGGTAAATACAAACACGGCAAAAATGGGAGCCATTAATTTAACAGATTCCTTGGTGCCACGAATATTCATCACAATAAGCGCCACTATCAACAGCAAATCAAAGGCAATTTTATAATCGCGATATAGCAAGGGTAAAAAACTAAAGATAGCATCTCCACAGGAAACAATGGAAACAGTGATGGTTAACATATAATCCACTAACAATGCACTACCGGATAATACCCCTACTTTATCGCCCAATGTACTGGTCGCCACCATGTACCCACCACCACCGGAAGGAAAATGCTCGATGATCTTGGAATAAGCATACGAGATGAGAAAAACGGTCAGAGCTGTTGCTACAGCCAGGAAAAGCGCGAGATAAGTATGCGGCCCTAACGCTTTATACGCCTCTTCAGGTCCATAGGATGATGAAGATAAACCATCAGCACCAAGACCAATCCATGCCAATAATGGCACCAAAGATATTTTATGAAAAATATGGGGGTCATTGATGTCTTTGGGCATACCAAAGACTGCATGTCGTATCTTTTTAAAAAGCATTTTATTATTTTATTCCTTTAAATGCCTCCGGCGGCCAAAACCCTTTTCGAGAAAAGGGTTCTGGACTCCCAAAAGCTTTTATATAATTAATATCTGTGACTAAAATCTGTGACTATAATCAGTATTCGTTGGGCAAGGTTTTCATTTGGGTCAGGGTGAAAACGGGACCATCTTTGCACACGTAATACTTCCCGACATTGCAACGACCACATTTACCCAGACCACACTTCATCCTGTTCTCCAACGTGGTGTACACATTATCCGGCTGAAAACCTAATTTGTCAAGGGCTAAAAAGGTAAACTTAATCATAATCGGAGGCCCACACACAATCGCAATAGTATTATCACTACTGGGAGCACATTTCTCCAACACCGTGGGAACAAAACCGATTTCACCCTTCCAATCCGGAGTCTCACCACCCGGATCAACCGTAGTCAAGAGTTTAACATCGGGACGCTGGCCCCACTCGGCCAATTCATCTTTGTACACCAGATCAGCAACCGTCCTGGCACCATAAATAATAGTGATATCTTTAAAATTCTCACGCAAGTCCAAACAATTCCAGATGACGCACCGCATGGGCGGCAACGCGATACCACCGGCGATAAACAACAGGCTCTTGCCTTTCCATTGCTCAATGGGAAACGTATTGCCATACGGACCACGAAACCCCATCATCTCTCCTTCTTCCAATCTGGATAAAGCGGAGGTCACCCGCCCAACACGACGAAAAGTGCATTCAATATACCCTTTACGGGTAGGCGAAGAAGCAATACAAAAGGTGCTCTCTCCTTCACCAAAAACAGAATACTCGCCAAACTGCCCCGCTTTGAAATCAAAATTCCGCCCTTCTTCCTCATTGGCAAATACCAACTTAAATGTTCGGACATCAGGAGCTTCATCCGTGATCTTTTCTATGCGCATCTGATAGGGTTGATATAATTTTTTTGCGCTCATGATTGCACCTCCGCTATTTCTAACAGGTGGGTTAGGATATTCATATCAGTAGGACAAGCACGGGAACAACGCCCGCACCCCACACAACCCGGAACTTGTAAATTATCGGGTTCATAGGAGAATTTATGCATCAACCGCTGCCGCCACCGCTGGGTCTGATTATGACGGGGATTGTGACCCGAAGTGTGCAAGGTAAATGCAGGGAAACAACAGGAATCCCAACAACGCAAGCGTTTTCCCTGGCTACCAAACCGCTCATCCTGGATATCAAAACACTGGCAAGTAGGACAGACATAGGCACAAGCACCACAGGCAATACATCTCATGGCTTGCTGCGCCCACAGGGATTCATTTTCAAAGGTGGCTTCAATTTTAGCTTTAAGCGTATTCCCATCAAACCGGGGCGGCAATTGGGCCAGGGCACTCTCTTTGTCTATATTAGAGGCGCTATCTGAAAATAATCCATCGACCTGCGCTACCAACACTTTTCCTTTTTCGGTGATCAGTTCCACCAGGAAATTACCATCCGCCAAAGGCGTGAGCAAAATATCACTGCCAAGCGTATTACCGGGTCCACCACCCACGGACGTACAAAAACAATAGGCATCCGCTTTAACACAACTGACACTGATAAAGGTAGTTTTTTCCCAGCGCTCCATGAACAAATCATCCACATAATCCCGCGTAAACACTTCATGCAGCGTAGCAAACGCCGCCGCATCGCAAGGACGAATGCCATAGACTACAGTGGGTTGGGGGTTTAATGCCTTTTCTTGAGGCGTGGTCTCTTTATGCGTAAAGCTGAAGGCCATCATCTCTTCAACAGGAGGAAAAACAGCCCGTTTGGCAGATACAGTGCTTTGCACGACATCCACGGCCAACTCGGTAGGAGAGGTGATCGGTTCAAAATGAACCTGCGCTTCCTTTTGCCGGGGTGCTAAGATACGGTTCCCAGCAGCCGTGATTTTCTCAAACCATTGTCCCAAAAACTCTTTTTTTAATATTCTTCTTTCCGTTTCCATGTTATTTACCGCTTAATTAATAAAGCTTTCCTTATCGTTAGGTTTAAACGTGGAGAGGGGGTTCTCCATTTTAAGGGAAGTCCCAGCCTGCCAATCAAAATCCTTGTGAATATCAGCGGCTATTTTTTGCGTGAGCAGGTGAATTGGAATATCCAAGGGACATGCCCGGCCACATTCACCGCATTCCACGCACCGTCCGGCCAGATGCATCGCCCGCATCATGTGCCATTCGAGATTGCCCATCTGATGCGCAGCCACCGGAATCCACTGGGGTTGATTGCATTCAACCGTACAGCGGGAACAATAACACATGGGACAAGCCGAACGACAGGCATAACATTTAAAGCAGGCCGACAACTGTTGCTGCCAATACTCCCACCGCTCCGCTACAGTCATCTTTTCTATCTGCTCAATCTTGGCTTTGTCTTCAGCCGACGCTTCCAATGTGAGCGTTTTCAGATAAGTTTCCACAGCCACTAAATTCCCGAATTCAACTACTTTACCATCGGCATTCACGCCAATCACAAGCACATCCGCATCCGTCAATTGGTTTTCCGAGGCCAGTTGCAACACCGTGCGCAACACCGACGGCGGTGCGACAATGCCCATTTTACCCAGGGCTTTGACTTCCGCTTTCATTAGATACACCCCGATATTCTGGGTGCAACGGGCATCGAAGATTAATTGCGTGACATCCGCGGGTTTTTGAATAAACACCGCATGGGTGCGTTGTTCGGAACCTTCACCATAACCGATGATCACTTTCACCTGCTCGGAGGTCAACAGTTCATGCGCTTTATTTCTGAGTGCTTCCATGGGTTAACCTCCAGGTTATTCAATACCGGCCCAAGCCAGTTTTTGATACGATTCATAAGGTCCGAGCTTTTGCATCTCGGCATTCACAGAATTAACCACCTCGGCCCATTTAGCACCTTCAGCAGCAGAGACCCAGGAAAAATAAACACGCCGGGAATCAATACCGATAAAATCCATGAGATTGCGAAACACCATCCAGCGACGGCGAGCATGAAAATTGCCGGACGTGTAATGACAATCATTGGGATGACACCCGGAAATAATAATCCCATCGGCTCCCTGGGCAAAGGCTTTTAATAACAACATAAAATCAATACGCCCGGTGCAGGGGAAACGAATAATACTGACATTGGGCGAGTATTTAATCCGGCTGGTACCCGTTAAATCGGCGCCAGCATAGGTACACCAATTACAGACAAAGGCAATTATTTTTGGTTCAAAGGGTGACGACATTGTCCCTCCTATTTAATACAGCCAACACTTCCGCATACACCTGTTCGTGGGTATAACCCTGTATATCAATGGATTTGGAACGACAGAACGCAACACATGTGCCACAACCCTGGCATAACCCAGGGTTAACTTTGGCAATAGTTTTAATGAGTTTGCCATCCCGTCCGCGAATCTCCTCTTTCTCAATCGCCTGATACGGACAAGCCGATTGACACAGGAAGCACCCCACGCAAGTAGAAAATAAAGGCGGGGCGCAACGATTAACCACCGCAATGAGTGGTTCACGCGTGAGTTCATCATTGGAAAAAAGCCCGGCTACCTTGACCGCTGCACCCGAAGCTTGCGACACAGTTTCGGGAATATCACGGGGCGCCTGACAACAACCAGCCAGAAAAATACCAGCCGTATTGGTTTCAACCGGTCTTAATTTAGGATGGGCTTCGGCAAAGAAACGATAGGGATCATAACTGACATGCATTTTCTGGGCCAGTTCTTCAGCACCTTCATTCGCTACACCCGCCGTCGCTAACACCACCAGATCCGCTTCGATTTCCACATTCTGATGACCCAGCAGAGTATCAGCACCTTTGACAATCAGTTTGCCGTTCTTTTCATAGATGCGCGACACGCGACCACGGATATAATTAACACCATCCTCTTCAATCGCACGGCGCACGAATTCCTCGTACATTTTACCATTGGCGCGAATATCCATGTAAAACACGGTGGCATTGCCATGATGGACTTTATGTTTGTAAAGCATGGCGTGTTTGGCCGTGTACATGCAACATATCTTGGAACAGTATTCAATGCCCTTGGCGGCATCACGGGAACCAGCGCAGGCGATAAACACGACGTTTTGCGGTTCTTTGCCGTCGGAAGGACGCTGCATTTTCCCATTGGTAGGCCCAGAAGCGGAAGCGAGTCTCTCGAATTGCAGGCCATCAATAACATCCTTGTATTTCCCAAAGCCATACTCGGGGAAAAAAGAGGTATCCTTGATATTAAAACCAGTGGCCAGTACAATGGCCCCTACTTCGGCTTCAATGATTTCATCCACTTGATCGTAACGAATCGCCCCGGTAGGACAGACCTTTTCGCAGAGCTTGCACTTTCCCGTTTTGAAAAAAGTACAATGCTTGCGGTCAATCACGGGTTTATTGGGCACGGCCTGTGGGAACGGGACATAAATGGCGGTGCGAAAATCAAGATTGGCATTAAATTCATTGGGAATCTTTTTCTGCGGGCATTTTAACGTACACATACCGCAACCGTTGCAGATTTGTTCATCCACGCTTTTTGCTTTCTTGCGGATTTTTACTTTGAAGTTACCGATAAAGCCGTCCAGGCTTTCCACTTCCGCGTAGGAATAAAGCGTGATGTTGGGATGTTGGGCTACTTCCACCATGCGGGGGGTCAGGATACATTGCGAACAATCCAGCGTGGGGAAGGTTTCGGAAAGTTGTGACATGTGACCGCCAATCGAGGGGTCCCGTTCGACCATGATGACCTTGTGTCCGCAATTGGCAATATCCAGTGCGGCTTGAATGCCACCGATACCACCACCAATCACCAGTGCCGTTTTCGTCACCGGGACTTTAATGGGAAAGAGCGGTACATTGCGTTTTACTTTTTCAACCAACGTGCGCACCAGATCCACCGCTTTTTCCGTGGTTTTTTCCGTTCGTTCATGGACCCAGGAGCAATGTTCGCGTAGGTTGGTCATTTCGCACAGGAAGGGGTTTAAGCCTGCCTCGTTGCAGGCACGGCGGAAGGTTGGTTCGTGCATTCTGGGAGAACAGGCCGCCACAACCACGCCGGTTAAATTTTTTTCTTTTATCGCTTCCTTGATCATCGTTTGACCGGGATCGGAGCACATGTATTTATAATCCACGCTGTGAATGACGCCGGGAAATTGGGCCGCTTCTTGGGCTACTTTGGCGCAGTCCACAGTGGCACTGATATTTTCACCGCAGTGACAGATAAAAACACCGATTCTTGACATGGTTATTTCTCCGTTTGAACGGGGCTGGGACCTGTTCCGCCCGCTGCTTTTTGAAGGTGAATATTAACCGCGACTTTATGCCGTTGCAGTCCCAGTTTTTCCCTGGGAATGCCCATCGCCATGCCCACGGCTTGGGAAAGATAGATCACCGGGATCGTATATTTTTTCTTTTGATAGGCGTCGATTTTATCCCGTCTCATATCCAGGTTCGAGTGACACATTGGGCAGACCACGATAATCGCTTCCGCGCCACGGTCAACCGCATCATCAAGAATTTGACCCCCCAATCGCGCCACCGTTTCAGTACGGGACACCGAAAAACCAGCGCCGCAGCACTCCACTTTAAATGCCCAATCAATCGGAGTCGCACCAATCTTTTTCATGATGATATCCAGACTCTGGGGGTCTTCGGGCCGGTCAAATTGTACCACTTTATGGGGGCGAACCAGTAAGCAACCGTAATAGCAGGCGACTTTATGGGTGAACGGTGAATTGAGACAAGATTGCCATTTCTCTTCGGGGATACGTTGGATGAATTCCACAATATTAATTACTTTTGTGCTGCCCGTGTATTCCTGTTCAAGAATCTCAGAAACTCGTTTGCGTAGCGGTTCATCTTCCAGCAATTCGTAGCGGGTCACAGAGAGGCGGCTGTAACATGCCGCGCAGGGTACCAGGACTTCTGCCAAACCCAGTGCTTCCGCAGCGGCTAGAATCCGGGCTGGTAGCGCCAGGGAGAGTTCGTGGTTTAAATTATGGGCAGCAGTTGCCCCGCAGCAATTCCAATCGGGAATTTCCTGTAATTCGATACCCACTGCCTCGGCCAGGGCAAAGAGTGATTCGCTGTATTCGCGGGCCGAACCTTTTAAGGAACAGCCGGGATAGAATCCAATTTTCATCGGGGTTCCTCCTTCTTTTTAATAGTTTCCTTAAAGATTCTGCTCATTTGTTCTTTCCCTTTGATTCGTTCCGGGATCGCGTGCAATTTTCCTTTAGAAACCATCCATGGGGCCAGCAACACATCTTGAACCAGGTGCCTGGACCGTGCCTTATAATCCACGATGAGTCCCATCTCAAACAATCGTCCCGTCATTTGGATCGAGTCGAGAAAGGCTTTGTGGAAATTGATAATATCTTTCGCTTTGGGATTAACCAGGCCCAGTCTGACCGATTCCTGTCTTAAAAAGTCCATTACCTTTGGGAGATCGACTTCTTGAGGGCATCGGGCGATGCAGGTTTCGCAGGTCAGACACAGCCAGATCGTCATAGAGCGCAGGACTTTTTCTTCCATCTCTGGAGTGCCGACTTGCAGCATCCGTAATAATTGGCTGGGTGGGTAATCCATCTCTTCTGCCAGCGGGCAGCCAGCAGAACATTTTCCGCATTGATAACAACGGGCCATAGATACCCCTGTATGTTGTTCGATGCGACAGTTTAACGTTTGACATTCACTTCCATGGTTAGCTGACATGAAATATCTCCTGTTATGAAAGGAGTATTTTATCTCATTTTTGAAAATTTCGCAAGTTATCCCCATGAATTTAATTCACCGCAATCGTTACTATTTGCGTTAAGACACTTTTGCACGTTTAAATATTCGGGGTTTTGGGACATATAAAAATATTTCCTTTTTCTTTGAATAGCCCCGTTTCTTGCCCTCGCTTTAAAATGAATATGTTAGACCCAACGAACCACCAGCCATACCCCTCCCGCCAAGGAATCCACGCAAGGTACTCCCAATATTCCGGGAAAAATTAACCTTGACCCCGGCAAAACCAAAACCATTAACAGAGTGATCTGTATTAGTAAAATCCTGTTTGGCCAAAAACAAAGATGCAGCCAGCCCTACAAATAAATCCCATTTTTCCACTGGTGGGAGAAAATGAAAGCTTACATTGGGAAATAGAAACATGTAACCTTCTTCTCCATCCTTATCACCGCCCACGACAATATCCATCCCCACGCCGATTTGGGGGAATACTCGGTACTGAAAAGCTAATCCATAACCTTTCAATCGGTCATGCTTGTACTTTAGAATGACAGTTTCCAAGGACACTGATTTTTTCGTGGGTTGCGATTGGCCTTTCGCTGTTAAATCCATGTTCCACAGCATCGTTAACGTCAGCAGTATTATCATAGTATAAGTCTTCATTTTAAAAACTCCCTTTTTTAATTTTATTGCCAATGATTTATTAGAGAAAACCCTGACATAAATCACATGCATCTTTTATGCCAGTATTTCAGTCAAGTAATGTCCTATGTAGACGCAGTATAAGACGGAGCGCCGCATGAATATGCTGCGGAATAAGATAATGTGGCAAGATGCCGCGTCTACAATACCAAATGTTCTGGTCTGGGTGAAACACCTTTACTCGCGCCTACGCACCCATGTGCAGCAATGCATCCAGTGAGATTCAATGGCAAGGTAGGGGCGAACCTTGTGTTCGCCTTGCTATTAAACACCTGCGGCGAAAAAAAAGAAACGCTTGCCAACGCCTTCATTTTTTCCCGATGCTGGATTCCGTAATTCGCCACATGGGAAGTGGCGAATTGGAAAACAATGATTCCTCTGTCGGAACAAAGATAGAACACATATCAACTACTGGTAGATTCGCATTTCTTCGCGGTTTATCTATGCAGATATGAAAATTATCTCATCCCCAAGGAAAAACGATTATTGCTGTCATCGTCATATACCGTCCATCTTCCTGTATCAGGATTCCAGCGTCTGGCCCAGACTTGTAATTCGTGTTTTTCAAAATCAATGGTAATGATATGATAGGTATTGATATCTGTCTTACCTTTTTCACCGTATAGGCTGCCCGTGCCAATGGATGCATAGCCACCGGAAGATGAAAACAACCGTTGTTTTTTTTCTATTTTGGTCTTATGAATATGGCCATGAAGATGGATGACGGAATACCGTTCCATTAAGGAAGAGTACGCTTCATATTCCGTTTCTTCCAGCCAGTCAAGGGGGTGATGGGTAAGTACTATGACCTGTTCGTTCTCTGGGATAGAGTCAGCTTTGCCTTGAAAAAAAGCTTCATGGAATGGATGGGTTCCCATATGGATTTTCCCCCGCTCACAAAATCCTTTGAGACAAAACAAGGCAGAATTGAGGCCGATTATGCGCACAGGGAAATCTTTTAATTTCCGATTATACCAGGGTTTAGGTTCGGTGTTATGGTTTTCTGGCAGGGAGTTGAGATACCCGTTGTTTTCAATGAAACGGTAGTAATGGGTAAATTTATCATGGAATTGGCGGTAATTTTCAAAGTGGCTGAGCACATGAGAATCAATGCTTTTTTTATCGTTTTTGACTTGTTCCAGGAGAGTTTTGCCCAATTCGGAGATTTGTTGGAAATCTTGGACGTCGTGGTTGCCAGGGATGATGAATAGGTTTTCTTTGGGACAGCCCGCGGTGTTTAGTATGGTGTTTATTGTTTCAGAAATGGAATCGTATTGGTTTTCTTGGCCTGATTGGGCGATGTCGCCGGTGAGACAAATGGCATGAATAGCCATGTTGTTTTGCTGGGAGCGCCACTTTTTGATGTCGTTAAGGAATTCATGGAATATGCAAGTAATGGATGGAGATTTCTCAAGAGCATAATGGATATCGGAGATATGAAGGATATGGAGGGACTGGGAGGGGAATGATATATTAGAGATAGCAATAATATTTTCTTCCTTGGGTGAAAATTTCTTGATTATGAGATGAGGGGTAGAACGTCTGTAAATCTGTTCGATGGATTGGGAAACAGTTTGGACAACAGCCCAATTCTCATCGTTGAGTAGAAATTCCAAGATAGGAATGTCCTTCAATGTACCCATTTCCCCGATTTTTTTGATTGCGTCGATACGAGCATAGAGGTTCTTATTCCCGAGTAGAAGTTCCCGTAGGGAAATATCTGTGGTTAATCCTATTTCCCTTGGTGGTTTAACATCTCGGACATGTCCATCTGAATTTTTAGCATTAAAAGTAATTTTAATAGGAGCATCAAGTGATCTATAAAATCTTATCAATTGATTTACAGCCGTTTGATGTATATCCCAAGTTTTTACACTTGATAGAAGTCCAAGAAAAGGCAAGCTTTTGTCAGTAGCTATTTTATGTATAAGCTGGGTGCTGTTAAAAATTGTCGAGTTAGGAGCATCAGTATCCTTACTTCTATTCTTAATCAACATTTTTAAAATGAATAAAATATTTCTCCGTTGTGCAACATTACTTTTATTGAATCTATCAATATTGGAATCAAAGAAATTCTGATATCGCTCTTTCTTTAATATCAAATCACCTAATTGCTTATATACATCAAGACAAAATTTGTGACTCACCCGTGCTTCCGACATTAGAAATACAGAAAAAATCAACCTCAACGCCTGTTGCAGTTCCCCTTCTTTTGGATTGGGCTGCGAAATCGTATCCATGATTTCTTCTGCTTTTTGCAGGTCTTTTTCCAACCCCACAAAAAACCGCATCACCTCATACCACAAATCATTGTAAAAAAAAGCGATATCGCTAACTAACTGTTGGAATAATTCAGGTTGCCTATAATAGATGTACCGAGCGGCAAAATACGCCTGGAACGATTGATGGCGGAATACAATCTTTTGCTCCCTATCCTCGAAAAGCTCTAACAAAATCCCAAGGTTCAACAATGCCTCTTTTTTCGCAGGCGTTTCGCAATATTGGACTAACTTTTCCTTTTCGATTTCCAGTATTTTATTATCCACCAAGGAAAAAAATGCGACTTTTTCCAATACTTTTTCCAGTTCAAAATCAATAAAATGACGTATATAGGAGGGGTCTTGCCAGAATCGTGGTTTTCGTCTCTCTTCATCGAATAATATTTTTGAGAATTCGGAATATAAATCGGCACGATTATATAATTCTGAGACCACATGCCCTTTTTCTGTTATGGTCTTCAACATCTCCAGAAGCACTGGAACGGTAACCAGTTCTTTATTGGAATGGATAAGCGATTCCAAACGGATATAAGATTCCTCGCCGAGGTAGTACTGTACTTCATCATCATCAGGAAGTTTGAGTCTTATCCTCTCAAATCCTTCCATTACCTTATCGGCTGTATTCTGTCGGGATGATAAAATAATTTTGGCCTTTTTATAATAGATAGGCTTATTGTGAATCTGGAGGGATGAAACAATATCATCAACATCCCTGGCTTGGTCCAATGCATCAATCAGAACACACAGGTTTTCCAACTGGCTGGAGACCAGTGAACCTTGCGAATTGGTATAAAGTGCTTCGATCTGCCGAAGGATAAAATCATCAATGGTATCGGACCGATTATTTAAGGCAATGCTGGTGAAAAAAAGAGGGAGAAAGGGATAATGGGATTCTTGGTTCAAAAATGCACTGGCAGCATAAACAAGAAACGTGGTTTTTCCCATACCGGAAGGATTCACCAGGAGATAGTTTTTCCCATCCTTCAGAATGGTTTCCAATTGAATAGGTTCCCATGCCCGCACCTTTCGTTTCTCCATTCTTCCGTTTTCCTTGTTCTCTATATCCTCCTCTTTTTCAACTTCTCCTTCTATGTTCAATTTCATATGGTAATTATGCCTGATTGTTTTGTCCAATAAATCATCCAGTTCCAGCTTTCGTTTGGCTAGAATATCCTCCGTTGCCTCAGCATTGGGTGGTGGTTGGATTTTCTTTTTAGCGGTCTGACTGGTAGCAACAGTTTGGAATAATCGCTTCACTGCTTCCGCTTCTGGAATATTGGCAAGATCGAGGTAGTGAAGTGAACCAAGGAGCTGCTGAATTTCGCAGTCATGGACCCGAACTAGATAAAGAAAACGTTCAGAGTCTTTATAATCGAAATGATCATGCTGGACAAATTGGTTGTTCATTGCCTGCCAGGATGCAAGATTCTTCTGGGATTGAATAAATGGGGGCGAAATAAGCACCATCCCTCTCCGTGCAACAGTAGACATGTACACCATCTTTTCAATAGGGGACTGTCCTGGAATGAAATCCCAAGAATCCGAAAGAATGGTAAACTGCGATTGCTTCAGCTCAGCGGCAATCCATCGGGCGGCCATTTCATCGCTGTGGTGATATGTAATAAAAAAATCGCTTCTTATCAACTCTGTTTTTGTAATGCGTGTTTGGCCCTGTTGCTCATCATATTTCTCTTTCAGTGCCTCAGCTTTCTGGAAAAAATCGGCCACTTCTATAAAATTCTGTGTACTCTCAGCCACGACTCCCAATCGGTAATAGGTTCTGGCCTGTTCATATATTTCATTTAATTGAATGTAGAGCTTCAATGCTTCGTGATAGTGGTTTTTCGCATTGAGATAATCTTGTTTTACCCAGGCCAGATTCCCCAACTGGATATACACATACGCCAAGTTGCTCGGGTCATTCATCTCCTTGAATATCGTCAATGCATCGTGATAAAATTTTAATGCCAGGTCCGAGTCCCCCTTTTCCTGGTATAAATATCCGATATCCCTGTAGTAGTTCGATTTTATCGTTGCTTCTGTTGATTCATTAATGCTATTGAGTCCTTCCAGAAGCAGTTGCATCGCTTTATCTTTATCCCCGATCTGAATATAGAGATTGGCCAGTTCATTTACATTCTGTGCTTTCTCTCGCTCATTTATATTGGTATCCATGAGCTTCTTAAGATAAGATATTCTCTTGTAGGGGCTTGAATATTTAATTTCGCGACTGTCTTCAATTTCCAAGAAAAAATCCAACCCCAGACTGCTTTCTCGCACAAAATTAAAATGATTCACAATCCAATCATAAAAATCAATGGCATGTTGAATCATGTCTTTTAGAGTTCTTTCTTCCATAAAAAAAACAAACAGGATATTGTACCTCATAAAGAAGTCGCGGATAAGATTCAGTTTTTGGAAAAAATCGCTGGTGGAGATGCTAGATAGATAAATACATTGTTCGAGATTATGAATGAAGATGATGCTTTTCTGGGTGCCATATGTTTCATGAGTATGGATGATGGCTTCCTGGAGTTCCATGGGACCGCCCAGTGTTTGTATCATATCAATGATATGGATATGTTCCCGAAGCGGATCCGCATCAAAAAAGCGAAAAATCTTTAAACGTTCACCCTCTGAAAGCTGGCAGACCCAAATCCCTGGTGAGGGCTGAGATAAATATTTATAAAAAAGCTCAAAATTGGCTTTATTATCCGGGTGCTTGAACAAGCTGGAAGGTTTTGCTTCAGCTTGACTTTTGGTTGCCATTTTTTAGCATTTGTTTTTTATAGGCTTGGATAAAACTATCCAATAATGGGTGGGTGTCAAAGAACCCATCGCCGTTGTATTTCATGACGGCCCGAGTTCTGAGCAAATCCAGTAATGCCAGATTCTTTTTGGGACTAATGCGATTGCCATCATAGATATCAATCAGGATTTCCAGGTATTCTTCAAACTTGATATGGAATTCGCCCCTGTTTTCTTGAACCCTGGAGGCAAAGATGTTTTTATGATAACTGATGGACTTCTGCATCGAATCCACGGTAATGATCTCCGAATTCTCAATCATGGCGGCTCGTTGAATGATACGGAATAATTCTCGAATGGCACCACCAGAATAGTAAATGGCTTGTTCATAACATTGATTTTCAAAAAGCGAGAGGTCCAAGCGACGCTCCAAGATTTCCGTCATTTTTGCGATCCCAGCTTGGAAGGTTTTGCCATCCTGATCTTTTATTTTAATCATGGGTAACACTTCTGCCTCGCCAAACACATTTTGAATATTGGCAAAATCAGGGCTGTACACCAATTCAACTGGAATAGTCAACACCATTTTGCAATGGAAATCCTTGATAAAGGATGCATTGGGAATATAAAAATCACGGGATTTTAAAAAGGACATTTTTTCCAAGTCATCAATAATAATAATGATTTCCTTCCCTGTTTTTCTTCTGACATAATCGAAAACCTTGTTGCATTCGAGGATTAAATCATTGATCTTGTGCTCTTCAAGCCAAGTAGATTGTATCGTATCCGCGCTCCCTGATCTCGTCTCCTTCTTGGCGCTAAAAAAGATTCCTTTTAGGAACTCAATCCCCTTGCTGACAGACCGGGCGCTTTCATCTTTTTTCTCTTTTGTGATACGGGTTTCAGAACACCAATGAGTAATATTTTTGACAATCTCTATTAAAGCGCCATCCGCTTCGTCCACCAAGTTATTGGCATACAAAAATTGCAGGGTATCTTCAACGATTTCAAAAAGCAGTGATTCGATGGTGATCTGATCTATCTTGAGTCGGCTCAACACCGAAAAAATAATCACATTAAACTGCTCTTGCAATTGAAAGGAGAGTTTGATCAGCTCCGTGGTTTTCCCTGAGCCCAAAAAACCTGAAAAAAGAAGTTTTATATAAGGATTCAGCGGGTCATCCAGTAATTGTTGAAGGGAGGACAAGATATTTCCTCCCCTGACCGTGTCGGTATCCACATAAAAATCTTTGAGCCTTTTGCCAGTCAGTTGTTCCAGGTTCAGAACGGACTTAACATCTCTTCTGTCCGTGGCTTTATTTATTTTTACATCAAAATACACATCAGGCAATTCATAGCCTGCGCGGATGGCCTCTAAGAAGATATCCTTCCCCGGTTTGGCAGACAAAACATGAGTTTTCTTTTCATTATCAGTCATATGGATATTATACGCAAGCTTTTTGGGTATGTCAAGCCTTTCGTTTTTCAGCACCAAGTCTTGTATGATAGATTTCTAAATGAATGCTCATTATTTTTGGTTTGAAGTCATATTGAAAAATAAGGAAATATGGGAAATTAGCGGGTATAGGTTGGAAATTGGCGACTTGCCTAAGAAAAAAAACCTCACTTCCATATCTATATTATACCCTGCTTTTTGCGGGTGAGATATTTATAACACAAACCTTTTGCCAAGTCAACAGGATACTGAATTTAAATATTTTTTCCAGACTTTATTTTACCTGTCTTTTATGTCATTTTTTGCCTTCTAAATTCACTGGAGCAGAAAAACTAAAACCAATTTTCCCTATTATTTAAAATGAATACGTTAGAGCCACCGAACCACCACCAATAAGCCTTGGTCCGAGGAATACACGAAAGGTACAGCCCATATGACGAGAAAAGTTAACCTTGGCCCCGGCAAAACCAAAAAGAGTGGTACCAAAATCCGAATTAACGAAACTGGGTTTGTTCACTACCAACGATGCGCCCAGCCCTGCAAATAAATCCCAGGTTTTTGTTAGCGGGAGGAAATGATAACTTGCATTCGGTAATAAAACAGTGTAAGCCGCTCCATCCGAATCCATTCCCAGGATAATGTCCAGACCAATACCCACCTGCGCTATTAACCGGTACTGAAAATCTAATCCCGCACCTATTACGCCGTCGTCCTTATTCATAAGAATGATCAGTTCCCCGGATACCGATTTTTTAAGGGTTGGCGCTTCGCCTGCCGCTTTTAAATCCATGTTCCAGAACATTGTTAACATCAAGAATACGATAATAATTTTTTCTTTCTTCATTTGTAAAGCTCCTTTTTCAGTTTGATATGCGGTCAACTTTTTATAGGAAAAAAACCTGACTTTAAACACATGCATCTTTTATGCCAGTATTTCAGTCAAGTTATGTCCTATGTAGACGCAGTATAAGACCAGCAATTCTCCTTTTGCCGATTATGTAGGCTCGTCCTGGCCAGAAACGCCAAAAGGAGAATTGTTGACCGTGTCTATTTTTCCTTGACAAATCCCCGCCAGTGCCATAAAATAAAGAGATGCAGGAAAAAAACATGGATACCAATAATTTACGCTATCAAAAACCGAAACGGGCTTTTGAAAATTCAGGGACAGTAAATCCCCTATCCTCTTATTACGTGCCAGTCGGCAATGTAACCAATACCAAAAATCAAGACTTAAAAACCATGATCGACCTTGGCCGCAATTTTTCTATATTCGCGCCACGGCAGTCGGGTAAAACCACCTTTCTGGAAATGCTTAGAGAGGAACTGCACCAGGACAAAACCTATGTGGTGGTGTTCCTGAGTTTTCAAGATCATCACAATCTGGGCAGGGAAAAATTTTATGCCGAGATTGAACGGAATTTGTTTCCACAACTGCTCAATCGTCTCAAAGACATCCTATGTGACAAAACCGAATCGGTATCTAATTTTTTAAAAACCCACCATCTCACCGATAACATCTCCTTTAGAGCGCTTTTTGAAGAGTTAAATCGGATACTGCAATTTAAAAAGATCGTGGTGTTGATTGACGAGTTTGATGGTATTCCCCTTCCCGAGTTGGGGGATTTTTTAACCTCTCTGCGTGAACTGTACCTCAAGTATAAAATCACCGGCCAAAAGGCGCTTTATTCGGTGGGTTTGATTGGTATTCGTAATATTACTAAACTGGTGGTGGGTGGCGTCTCCCCCTTTAACATCGCCGACCATGTGGAACTGCCTCCCTTCTCCTTACAAAATATCCAGGATATCTATGCCCAATACACGGCGGAAACCAACCAACCCTTCACCGCTGCGGCAGTAAAAAAAGTATACGAAACCACAGCGGGACAAACGTGGTTGGTGAACCGATTGGGGACCATTTTAACCACCAATGTTAAACCCAACACACGGATTCCTATTACCGATGGGGATGTGGATTTGGCCATCCAACTGCTGCTCAAAGAAAATAACGACCACTTTGATAACCTCTATGAAAAAGCCAAACTCTACAAGGAAACCTTCATTGAAATCGTGTTTGACCACGTCTCCTACTACCCGGATGACGAGGACCAATCGTGGTTGAAACAGTACGGTTTAATCAAAGAGATAGATAATAAAGCGGTGGTGGCCAATGCCATTTATAAAGCCAGATTCACCAAAACGTTTTTCCGCGAGGCTAAAGTGGCCGAAGAAATCCCGCTGGACAAATACGTCCTGCCCAACCATCGTTTGGACATGGAACGCATCCTGCAAAACTTCAATACATATATTGCCCAGATCGGTGTCAGGGCTTTTTATGAAAAAGGAAAACCCTATGAAAAAACAGGGCAATTCCTCCTCACCGCCTGGCTCTATCAATTCGTCAATGGTGGTGCCGGGGAACTTCGTTACGAGGTGATCACCGGTTTGGGACGGATGGATATTTTGCTAACCTATCGGGGGGTCAAATATATAATCGAAACCAAGGTCAATCATTTGGACGATATCTCCGCCACCCGTAAAGAAGGAATCCGCCAAGTTTGCGATAATTATCTGGACACCGAAGCCACAAGCGAAGGTTATTTGGTCATTTTTGATGTGGGCACAAAGGTAGGTACTTCAAGTATACCCGAGGTGTACTTGGACGGCGATAAAAAAGTGACCAGTTTCACCATTGGCATTGGTCGCCGCCAGTAAAATACATGTAAAATTGACGCCCGCTACCCTCTTTTTCCTAACTTCATCGTTTTCCTATTTTTCATTTTTTTCCTAACTTCCTAGCCTCCTAACTTCTTATCTTCAATCTTTCCCCCGTACATCTTCAAAATCTCCAGTCCTTTCTTTGTCCATTGGCTGCCTTTTTCCTTTTTTTTGTTTTTGGGGTCCGGGAGATAGATGGTATTATGGTCTGTGTTTAATTCCTTTTTGGCATCCAGTGGCGGGTAATCGGGAAACGCGGGGTTATCTTTTTGGTTATGGGTGTGCAGACAGGCCCCGCTGGCCACGTCCCACTCTTTGATAGTGTCATCATCCGAAGCGGAGAGGATTTTTTCCCGTTTGAGCCATACACCGCGCTGGTTACGGATGAAGAATGCCCGGTGTTATTTTCGCCTGTCCCCAATGCAGCTATATTAAAAAACCCCGGGGAACTCGGTTTACCCAGTTCCCCGGCGCCCTCATTGGTTAACGATTGTTTATTGGTTGCATAGAAAATGTTAAGAGGCTTAATTACTGAATTTGATAGACCAGGAATTTAATTTCCCACTGGTGATGCGGGCCAAGTCCTTCACGTTTAATTTCCATTCGCCATTGGAGACTTTGCCAGTGGCATTGACGGTGTAGGATTCTTTGATGTTGTCGGTGGAACCACCACTTCTTTCACGCAGGGTATAGGAGGAGCCATCGGGTGCGATCAGGTAGAGGGAAAGATCCCCGGAATAGGTGTGGGTAATATCCACTGTCACAATCACACTGCCAGAATCCCCGGTTCGCGTGACGGTGATGGGGGAAAAGATACCGGTGGTATTGTAGTCGGGAATGTTGTATACGGTGCTGTTGGTATAGGTGGTGGGCGCACTGGCGGTGACGGTGACATTGGCGGAATAGGTGTTGGTGGCACCGCCATTATCGGTGGCGGTTAAGGTGACGGTGTACGTTCCAGCGGCAGCATAGGTATGAAGGGGGTTCTGGGTGGTGGATGTGCTGCTGTCACCAAAGTTCCATGAACGGGAAACGATGGTGCCATCGGAATCGGTGCTGCTATCGGTGAAAGTAACGGCCAAACCTGAAACGGTATTGGTGAAACTGGCGACAGGGGGAGTATTGGTGGGGCTGCCCAGCGTGGTTTCAGAAGTTAAAGTGTTGTTGCTGGGCTCGGTATCCGCGCTACAGGTGGTGGCGACGGTGATTCTATAATCGCCAGCGGGGAAACTGTTGCTGAAATGAACTGTGGTTTGCGCCTGACCGGCCACGGTGCAAGAACCACTGTTTTGATAATAACTCTGCCACGTTTCGGTGCCGGAACGGGTGATTTTGACGTCATCTATATACCAACCGGCATAGGTCCAGGTGGCATCGGTGATAACTCGGAACCGCAGGTACACGGTGCCGGTGTAACCGGTGATGGCTGCGGTGACGGCATGCCAAGTCAGATTCCGCCCGGCATAACAGGGGGTGCCGCTGGGATAAATGGGATTACTAACCACGGTATCGGGATACCCTCCGGCGGGGGTTAATACTTGCCACGACGTGCCATTGGCGGAAATCTCGATAATACCGATATCCTTGCCTAAATCCGATGCATAACCGCCATCAAAATCATAGGCATGCCAAAAGGACAAGGTGGCGGGCGTGGTGCTGCTGCCGAGATTCACTGCAATCTGCGCGTAACTGTCTTCACTGCGATTGTATTTGCCCGTTAATGAGGTGGCGATTACCTTGGTGCCGGAATAGGCGGCGGTGACCTTGTAGGTGGGGGTGCCATATTGCCAGGTGGAAGAAGTGCCACCAAAGGTGAAGGGATTGGCACTCTCAAAATTGGTATCCAAAAGAGTCTGCGTGCCGGTGCCACTTACTTTTTTCAAAACCTCAACATCCAACGTGCCTACTGCGGCTTGCGTGCCATTGTTTTTTACGGTCACGGCCAAATCACTGGCTGTTAACTGGGTTGAAACGGGTTGTAAGTCCACCAATAAGGGTAAAACGGGTTCTGTTCTGAAAATGATATCCAAATCGGGGTCACCCAAAAGGTTATAACTGGGGGTGATGGTTTTGGAATTAAGCGTCAGGATACCCATGTCCCGGACATTGTTGTCGGCGATATCTTGCACCAGTTTCACGGCCAGTTCCTGGTCGGTGCCGGAAGACATGTACACGGAAGCTCCGAAAAAAGAGACGCCACCATTGGGTTGCAAAAGATACTGCTCGCCAATGTTGCGATAATTGCCATTAACCATGCCCCACACATTGGGTGAACCAGCAAAGGGATGTTGGGTGATATCATAAATGAAACCGGTATCACAGGAAATGCTAAGCATCACGCTGTGTTTGTTAAAATTGGGATAAAGCAAACCGTTCTCGTAATAATCCTTGGTGGCATAATCACCTCCCTGCCACACATAAGGACCACCATGGCCACGATACAAATACAAGGAATGCCCCTCGACAAAATACTGCTGGGTAACCAGATCATGGGCATCACTACTACCATACATCTCGCTCACGGTATAAGGGGTATTGGTGCGTAAATGCTCGGCCAGGGGCACAGCATCTTCCTCGAAAGTACCAAAAACGCGGATATCTTGGGTCCAATCGCCATAACAGTTGGCATAGCGAATGGTTTTTTCCCCGATGGTGGTGACATCCTGTTCCGTATACACCGGCCAACGACCCACCATGGCTTCTAAATCAGCGTCCGCATCCAGGTTCCAATATTCATGGTCGCGCCAGATTCTCCAGGTGACATCATAAAGCAAATCGGAACGATACCCATTAAAATAAGGGCTGAGCTGACTGGCGGAACCCACTAACAACACATAAAACGTGCCCGGCTGCCCAGCTTCAGTCCACCATTTTTTGATATAATGTTTTAACACCACATAGTTTTGATTGCCTTTGGCCACATTGGTAAAGGTCTCACCATCCACGGTAATGTTACCGACGGAAGTGGTTAAATCGGAACCCTCGAAATAGGAATACCCTTCCAATACTTCCACGCGAACACTTCGCCCCTGCGCCTGCTTGAACTGCACAAAGGGTTGTATCTCCTCTACATAAGAGGCTTTGGCCAACACGATCAAATAATCCACTGAAAACAGCGGTACAGCACACACCAGTAACAATACTAACAAAAACAACTTTCTCATACGAACCTCCGTAAAAAAGACCTCCCCACGAATTTCACGAATTTCCACGAATGAAACAAAAGAAAAGGTCTTTATTCTTTTAATTCGCGAAAATTCGTGTTAATTCGTGGGCCAGTCTTTTATCTTTTAATTAAATTTTAATGTCCAGGAATTTAATTTTCCAGTGACAATACGGGCCAGGTCTTTCACGTTCAGTTTCCATTCGCCTGCGGATGATTTGCCCGTGGCGTTTACCGTGTAGGATTCTTTGATGTCATCGGCGGAACCACCGCTTCTTTCCCGTAGCGTGTAGGAGGTGCCATCGGGAGCGATCAGGTAAAGGGAAAGGTCACCGACATAGGTGTGGGAAATATCCACGGTGACCAGAACACTGCCAGCATCGCCGGTACGGGTCACGGTGACGGGCGAAGAGATACCGGTGGTGTTGTAGTCGGGGATATTGTAAACCGTGGTGTTGGTGTAGGTGTTCTGGGTACTGGCGGTTACGGTTACTGAAGCGGAATAAGTATTGGTGGCACCGCCATTATCGGTGACCGTCAGGGTGACCGTGTAGGTTCCGGCGGCAACATAGGTGTGAACCGGGTTCTGCGTGGTGGCGGTGCTGCTGTCACCGAAGTTCCACGAACGGGAAACGATGGTGCCATCGGCATCGGTACTGGTGTCGGTGAAGGTCACGGCTAAAGCGTTCGCCGTATAGGTGAAGGAAGCCACGGGCGACTGATTGGCACTGGTGCCTAACTGCACTTCATGGGTATAGGCATTGTTGGCCGTATTGCTGTCGTTGGTGCCGTTCACCGTGGCTTCTACTTTGTAATAACCATCGGTCAACGTGTAATTAATCACGGTGGCGGCGGTTAAACCGGGGCCCACGGTAACCGTGGGAGTTTGCGAAAACACCTGTTGCCAACTTTGGGTCGTGGTGCGTACTATTTTTACATCATCAATATACCAGCCACGATAGGTCCAACTGGCATCACTGACCACACGGAACCGGAGTTTAACCGTGGTATTGTAAGCGCTTAAGTCTACCGTGACCTTTTCCCAGCCGCTTAACTTCACCGTGTAACAACCCGTGCCATTGGCTAACACCGGATTGTTGTTGGCTGTGCCGGGATAACCGCCCTGGGGAGTTATTCTGCTCCAGGTGGTGCCGTTATCCCCGGAAATCTCCATAAAACCGACATCCTCTCCCGTATCACTGGCATACCCGCCATTAAAATCATAATAGTGCCAGAATTCCAGCGTCTTGGTGCCCGTGCCCGTGAGGTTCACAGCCAGGGTGGCAGAGGTATCGCCGTTGTTGTTGTACTTGCCATCCAGATTGGTGGCGATTACCTTGGTGCCGGAATGGGCCGTGGTGGGAAGACCGGAGATCACGCCATACTCCCACATATTATCACTACTGAAAGTAAAGGGATTGGCCGTTTCCAAATCCGTATTGATAATATCGGTGGAACTTCCACTGGTGGATTGCTTGGATAAGGTAACCGTCATCGGTGCCACTCCACTGACTGCGCCCAGGTTTTCCACGTAAACCGTCACGCCCGTTGAGGCCACGGTCGCAGATACGGGAGATAAATCATATTGGGATTGCGTAGGCCCGGTAACCGTCACGCTCTGGCTCTTGGTGCCGGATTTGTTATTGCTGTCCGTGGCCACCAGCGTAACCGTATAGGTGCCCGCCGCGGCATAGGTATGAACGGGATTCTTGGTGGTGGCCGTGCTGTTATCACCGAAGTTCCAAGCCCAGGAAGTGATGCTGCCATTGGCCGTGGTGCTGCTGTCACTGAAATTCACCGTTAAATCACTCTTGGTATAGGTAAAGGCCGCATTCACACCGGCGGTGCCGAAGGTTAAAAGAGTTTCACCTTCACCGGCAACCGCTTTCACCACCACGTAATATTGCCCGGCCACCGTGGGATTAAAGGTAACCGTCTCCGTGCCTCCATATTGGGCGTTAATGCTGCGGGCCAACAACAGCGGTTCGGATGCTGGTCCCCAGGTGGGTTTGTATACGAAAAGATCAAAGTCAGCGGTGCTGGGAACGGTTAAGGTAAAAACAGAACCGGCACCGGCGTATTTACCACCGGTGATATCCGCCTGGGTGACATTGATGTGACGGGCAAACGCTTTCCGTGCTTCGGCCTTGCTCAGAGTATAGGAACCCGTATATATATTGTATGCATTTAAGGTGGTAGAAGACCACACCGCGCGACTGGAGACCAGGGAGAAGGATAGGTTGGTGTTAAAAGGCAGGTCATATAAAATCGCTTCCACTGCCGCATCCACATTCACCCTGCCGTAGCCCTCGCGGTTATCTTTACCATAATACTGGGCCGCCGCATCCCCGGCGGGATCGTAACCGCGGTTCAGAATCGGGTCGCGACCCGTGGGGTCTTGGGCGATGTTGTTGATTTCAGTCTTGGTGTTTAACTCCGTGGCCGTCATATAAACCAGACGTTTGGCGTGCCGTGCTTTATCCTGTTTGCTCAGCGTGCTGCCATTCAGGGAAAAAGAATTGTTATTCAAATAGTTATTCCAGCCACCCAGGGCGTGATACACCAATGCAAACACACCGGAAGCACTGGGTGTGGCCATGGAACTACCCTGCATACCCAGTCCATCATTGCCAATCACATCCGTGCCCCAGGCCGCGCTGGTGGAACCGAAGTTCCCCTGGTTATTATGAACCGAAATAATACCGCCACCCGTGAGATTGGAACCACCGGGTGCCAGAATATCCACTTCATAACCCGTATTGGGATACCAGGGAATGGTTTCAGCCGGGCCCACCCCTTCCACCGTCACCACGTTGGCGAATTTGCTGGGATAGGAGATACTGGCGCCCGCGCCTTCATTGCCACCGGCGGAACACACCGTGATACCCATGTTTTCCAGGCTGTTGAACATGGATTCCTGGCTGCTGAAAGAGGAACTGGCGGCACTGAGATTGAGCACGCCGACATGATAGGTGGTTAAGTCACTCCACAAGGCATTAATACTGTCAATGAACGCCGTCGCACCTGCCGCTTGCACGCCGAAGAGTTTCACATCCGGGGCTTGACCCATATAATAGGGTAAGCCGTCCAGCGGGTCCATGGCGATGTTGTTGGTTACAGTCACGTTCACCGGATATTTGGCCACGTATTCAAAGGCCATCAAGGCAGGAATAGAACCACCGGAAGCAATGCCGCTACGCTCGGTGATGACATGATAGGTGCCGAACTGGGATTCATTCTCAACCCGATAGGTTAACGTGTTCCAGACAATACTGGAAAGTGCTAGAGAACTGCTGCGTAAATTCGGTGTGCCCACCGGCGCGGACAACGTGGCCACCACCGTGTTGTCTCCCACCACGTATTTGAATGTAGCACCACTATCTTGCGAGGCTTGTTCATAGTTGCCGAATTTTAAGATCACCGCATCGCCACTGCCCCGTTCACTGTCATAGGCGTATTTGATCTCGATCAGGCCTTTGGCATTGACATGAAAGGCTGTTTGTTCCGCGTATTGGCGGTTCAAACCCGAAGTATAGGCATTGGTATTAATTAAGCGGTTCACATTTTTGCCCAGCACATCGTCGTAATAGGTTTCCACCTTGCCAAAACCACTACTCCCAATGATCCCAGCCGCGTGGGTGCCGTGACCCGCGCCCAATTCGCTGTCATCCAAGGGCACCAAACTGCCACTCTCTTGACCCGCATACCAATAGATGATCTTACTGCTCCAATCACCGTTCGCCGTAAACCCGTTATAAAAACCCTGGTGCGTGGGGTCGATACCCGTATCACAAACCGCCACCGACATGTTGGCATCCCCTTTAATACCCAGGGGCCATATTCTATTGCGCGCCCCCGTCTGCTTGGTAGCATGATTAAGGGCAAAAGACATCATGGTGACACATAAAAATAATACGACAAAACTCCATTTTTTAATCATTGTTCCTCCTGTTTATATAATGCCTCCGGCGGCCAAGAACCTTTTCGTGAAAAGGTTCCTGGACCTCCAAAAGCTTTTACTAATTTAGCTTGGCTTTGATGTCGTCCAGTTTGACGAAGAATTTACTGGAGATGAAACCGGTCTTTTCATAACGCCATAAGAACGTGTGCTGCCCTGGCGATACATTAAAGGAAACCGTTTGCCAACCCGTTTGTTCCTTGTAGGTGGCCTGCAACTGTCCATCAATATAAAATTTGAAATAGTCGCTGCTATACAACGAGGTATACACGTATTTCTGAAAGGAAATAGTGCCCGCACCACTAAAGGTATAAGAGAAGGAGATATCCGCCGCACCATCACTGCTTAAGGCAGGATTTCGCGCACAATACGTGCCTTCCCCAGCGCCTGTGGTCACATACCAAGCCTGACCCGCAAAACTCCAACCCGTACCAAAACTACCACTCTCAAAATTCTCGCTAAAACTGGTGGGTGGCACCGGAACATTGGCCGTCACACTGTTACTGGCCGGTGATTCACCCTCGGGATTGGTGTAATGGGCACTGACATAATAGGTATAGTTCGTCCCATAAATAAAATTGGTATCACTATAACTGGTCTGCGTCGCCGTAGTCGTGCCGATTTGGGTATTATTCCGGTAAACCAGATACTGATTAAGACTGGAAACACCCGTGGGCGCCGTCCAAGTTAAATTAATCGTGGCAGAAGTGGTGGAAACGGTTAAATTCAGCGGCGCTTTTAATTCATCCGGCGTCCCAGCACCTACCTGCACGTTCCAGGTAAAGGTTTTGTTGTTCGTGCCATCCGTCACCGTTCCCGTTACCGTGTAATTCCGTAGCTCCAAAAAACTATAACTAAAGCTACTGGTCGTGGTAGCCATCGTGGTATTGTCTACCTTCCATGAATAGGTTAAGGCCGTGCCATTAATCTGACTGGCGCGGATGGAAAAGATTTGTGTGGCCAATTGGTCCACCGTTAAATTACCGCTGTTGGGATTACAGGTGGCGATCAATGGTTTGTTCGGCCTGATGTTATGCACGATGGTGTATTTTTTATTGAAGTCATAACCCGTGGCCGGGCAATTGACACTAAAGAGTTTATAGTACCCGTTATCCATCCCGCCCCAGCCGAAATTGAAGTGCAAGTAGGTCGCATCCGCGCGGACTTCATAGCCATCGCACACAAAGGCGTGTCCGCCAAATGTCGCACTATAGCCGTTAAATTGGACGGGCCAACCCTTGTCTATATCCGTTTTTACCACTCCCGGCAAGTTACTGTAACCGATGGAAATCCCGTAATCAAAGGTGGCTGCATAATCAAAAAAATCACGGAACATGTCGTCGATATCCGAGTCCGCCGACAATGAGGCCGACGCGCTATGGTATCTCATGTCCAGTGACACCCCCACGTGATGAACCAGTTGCGCCACCGCGTTTATTTCCGTGGTGGTGGAGGTAGTGGTTAATTTATTGGGCATCGCCGACCAAGCATAATAGGTATTCTGAAAATTTATACCATTATAAACCCCCGTGCCATGTTCCGGGTATTGCCAGTAGTGCATGATCTGGCTGGAGGATAACGCGCCGCAACCCACAAAGGTGGCTAGGCCGTTTTCCAATGGGCAGTCCTTGTTGTAGGGTGAAGTTTGGGTCCATTGCGACGTGATCAACGGTTCAACCGTTTGTGTTAATTCGGCCCTAGCAAATGAACGGGGAGAAATAGTTTGTCGTGGCACTTCGATCTCGCCACGGATGACCGCGTTAATCGTATCCCGGTGGTTTTCCAGCACTGTTTTGATCGCGCTATTGCCCCGCCGATGGTCAAAGGTTCCTTGATAGGAGTAGCCCAGGACGCGGTCTGTCCGGTCATCTGCCGAGACCAGGATCCAGCCGTCGCCTTTTAAGTTGATAATATAAAACAGTGTTTGTCCGTCGCCTTTCATTGGGATAACTTCTTTGATCCCATTATACCGAAAGCCCTTTGGCGTGTGTGCGGCAAACCATTCTCCTGCTTGCTGCCGTGCCGTTTCCAAACTGACCTTTGCGCCCCATACCGACAGGGTGCAGACCAATAAAACCATCAAAACCAAACATCTTTTTACGCGCATGTGTCCTCCTAAACCTTAGATTTATTTTCTATGCTTTTTTCTATGCGTTTATATATAACGTGAATCTTAAGCGGTTTAAGGTCTAACGAACGAAACCAGGGGGAATGAAGTATTGAGCAACAACCAACACCACTATTATATATATAAATACTTAATAATTATAATTACCTAATTAGGTATTAAATATATATGAGTAGGTATACAAAAAAGAAACCACGAAGCGCACGAAGAACACGAAGAAGAAAAGGAAGAAAACGAGGATAGAGAAAAAAAACAAAACCTTCGTGTTCCTTCGAGTTCTTCGTGGTTAATTATTTTTTTTTGAGCCCTGCCCCGTATCCAATCCAATCCCCAATATATAAAAATGATGTCCATGGCAAAAATTCTAAAAGGGCGTATTGACATTCAGCAAATAATACATATAATAGTATGTAGAATAAGACGTTAATCTATGGAGGAACGTACCATGATTGCATATACGAAGAATGAAATTATTCCCGTCACGCAGATTGCCCGAAATCTCAGTGACATATTGAATAAATTGCGATTGGGAGAATTAAAAAAAGTGGCGATTTCAAAAAACAATCGCCTCGAATCCATCATTCTTCCCATTGAAGACTACGAAAAGCTCCAAGAAGCCTATGACTTGGCCGAGCATATCGATATCTACCGCATAGTCAAAGCAAGAGAGAAGTTGCCTATTGAAGAATATATCCCCTTGGAGACTGTGCTGGCTGAAAATGAGTGATTATAAAATCCTGTTTCACAGAGAAGCGAAAAAAGAGTTTGACAAACTGGATGGAAGCGTCAGAAAAGTCTTATTAAAACAGCTCCTCAAGTTACAAGAGAATCCAGGCCTTGGTGAAAAGTTGGGAAATAGAGCAGGGCTTGATTTAACGGGCTATAGAAAGATGTATGCATACAAGAAAAAAATTAGGATCGTTTACAGAATCATCGAAGACAAGCTTTGCATCTTTATTATCGCGGTAGGGAAGCGGGAAGATTTAGACGTTTATCAAAGTGCTTTCGAAAGAACAATCCATTAGTCCCAATTCACTTTTTCTTTTTCCTAACTTCCTAGTTTCCTAACATCCTAACTTCCCTCTCCTACCATACCCCGTCTCTCTAATAATGATTTCTGCAGCCCGTTCACATTCCTCCGCTTCATCTTTCTTTCCTTCCGCCAGACAAAGCTCTTTTTTTTCCAAATAATAGTCGCACAGATGGAGTTTCATGCCCCCCAATTCCGCGATGTCGCGGACTTCGTTCAGATCATCATGGGCTTTGGCATACTCGTGGGTCAGACGGTAATATTGCGCACGGGCCAGAAGACCACGGGGTAAATCATCTTGTTGACCAGCTTCCCGCAGTCCCGCCACCGCCTCTTCCAGAAAGGGTTTGGCCTTGTCCAGGGAAGACAATTTCAGCCAGACCCGACCCAAGGTGAGTTTATCTAATCCGATGGGTAAAAGCCAGCCATTATTTTTTGCAATTTCAAGCCCTTTCTCCGCCCGTGTGATCACCTCGTTGGCCTGCCCGGGGCACTGATTTTCCAGCAGGAGGTCGCAGAATTGATACCCTTGCAGCGAATAAAGGAAGGGAAACTGCGGTTGTCTTTGTTTTTGTTTGGCTTCGGCCTCCCGGAACCATTTTTCCGCTTCTGTTTTCGCGCCGGACACATGGAGGGCATCGGCAAGGGTGGTTCTTCTGCTTTCCATCATGAACGCATCCCCGCTACGGTCGGCATGGGCCACACTCTGCCGGGCCAAAACCACCGCCCCCGGGACATCACCCAGTGTCAGCAGCAGTTCGCTGAGGTTGGAGGCATCCTGCGCGGCTCCTATCCAATCTTCTTGTTGAATTCCTAATTCCAATCCCGCTTTCATGGGCTGGATCGCCTCCTGCAGCCGCCCCACCGCACGAAGACCAAAGGCCGCCCCATTCAAAACAAATGCTTTGGCAGCTTCCGTCAGCCCCACCACCGGATGGCTCCAGGGGCGAGCGAAAAAAAACGACAGCGCGGCTAAAGCCGAACCAAATGCACCCAGTTTCTTAAATAAATAATCTTCTTTTTCTCTCCGAATCCTTTTCCAAAACACCTCATCCAGCACTTCCTGGTGCAATCCGGCCTTGCAGCCGTGGGCTACGGCTGCAAAAAGGGGTTCCATCTCCACCAACGTATCGGGTT
>CAZCVI010000086.1:142-31313 GCA_964502145.1 uncultured Clostridia bacterium | reverse complement strand
TCTTAAATCCAACCTGATTGTAGTCACATAGCCTATAACCTGAACAGTTACAAAACTCCGGCCTTATTCTTCCATCTTTTCTCGGATAGTGGCGAAAAGAATCGGCAAGTTCTCTGCGACAAGGTCAACCATCTTGACGATCTTGTGTACGGGTGAAATATCAGAAATACGGTTTATCTGGGCGTCGTCGAGTTCCTGCAATATTTCTTCGAAGCCATGGTACAATTCATAAAGATGAATCAAATCACCCTTGGGCACGTCGTCCACATTAATCTGGCTATCTTGCAAGAAAAGGAAAAACTGGCGGATGAGTGCGGCTTGTTCCAATATTTTCTGACGGGCGGTGGTGATAGGTAAAAAGGCATATTTCAAATCAAAACCCTGCTTGATTTGCCGGTACTCGGCTTGCACCAATGCGCGAAAATGTCGCTTTAACTGGAGGGACATCACGGGCTTTGGGACACCTGCAAAAAGATAATCCTCGACCCTGGCATAATCAAAGCGCTCCTGATTGGTAATCATTTCAAACAACAGCGCCCGGACAACGCAGAGTCCACAGATATTCTCGGTAATTTGCAGCACACCCTCAATGCTATTCATATCAGGCTCTACCTCATCGGCCTCTGACAATTCATCAGGCTCTTCATCCTCAATCGGAACAGTAAGGTCCGGGTAAATGTCAAGATCATCGAGTGTCTGGTCGGAAAAATGAAAGATCCGCCGGCCACTGTGCGCCATGGAAAATCTTATATCGGGATTCTCGGCCAATAGCGGGCCCAATGCAGTGCAAGGAATATCCCACTTGTAAAACTGGCTCTGCTTTAAATCATAATAGGTATATAAAAGCTGTTTCTCTGCATTGGGATACCACAGTTTTTTCTTGAGTACTTCTTTAAGCGTCTTAATAAAGGTTTTATCCAGTCGTTGAATCTCAAAAATATGGGCGCGCATACTAGCCATGGAATCATATGCCACGGAAAAACGCCCGGTGAGCAAATCCAGGGGACGGACAATCAGGGTATCTCCGACTTGGAACCCAGAACGAAGATAAAACTCTTCCATCTGGCACACCTTAATTTTCAAATCCGCATCTTTCTGAAGTAGGTCTTCGGCGTTTTGAAACGGAATTTTATGCAAATCCATCAGCGAAAAATAGACGTGTAAATCGGGCATTTTCATTGCTATGGTTTTGCTTTTGATCTCTTCGCCAGTATCTTTAAAGATATATGAAACCATATCTTGGGGCATCAACACGGGATAAAAAGGCAGCAACCGATGACCGGGAATCCAAATGCCATTATTGATCTCCCATTCTTTGGGCTGGACGCGGATAGGCACATCTTTTAAAAAAAAGGCTTTGGGATAAAAATACGGGGGTTCCTCGACCAGTGAATCATCCGCGCGCAGGAAAGCGACAATATCCCGCACGTTTTCGCGGGTAGGTGGGAGACTGGTCTTCTGCAAGAGGGTGTCGAGGGTAAATGGTTGATCGATCTGGGCCAGGAACTCAAATGCAATACGTCCAAAACCTTCTGCTTTTTTTCGTTTCTTCATGGCAATTCTAATTGGAAGAGTTCCACCTACCAGCCACCGGAAGAACCACCGCCGCCAAAACTGCCTCCACCACCGCTAAAACCACCACCACCACCGCCACCACTGAAGCCACCAAAACCACTACCACTGCTGCGGCCCATACCTGAGATAATAGCGGAACCGACAACTGCGCCCATACCGCTACCGCCTCTTCTCATGGAACTCAAGACAATAAAGCCAATAAAGATAATCAAACCCACGGGGATATGACCACCTTTGCTTTTTTTCTGATCTTTTTGATATTTTGCCAGTTGTTCCGGGGTGATTTCGAAATCTTTGGTAATCAAGCCAGTCACGGCGTTTAAACCATTGTAAATGCCCTCGTAATAATTGCCTTTTTTAAATTCGGCGGTTATGAATTGCCTGATAATGTACCCGCTTTTCATATCCGTTACAATCGATTCCAGGCCGTAGCCCACTTCAAAGCGGACCTTTTTCTCCCCCATGGTAATCAACACTAATAACCCGTTACTAAACTCCGCTTGCCCGATTTTATTTTTCTCCGCGACACGCAGGGAAAAATCCTCTAATGCGTCCCCTTCCAGAGAGGGAACAATCAACAACACGACTTGCGACGATGTTTTATTCTCCACATCCAATAACATGGTTTCCAGTTCTGTGACCTGGTTCACATTCAAAATTCCCGCCAGATCATTAACGCGACGGTCCAATTGTGGTGCGTCCAGGGCAAAAACGGTTTGAACTGCGAAAAACACGACACACAGCAATACCAGTCCTATAACTGGTGTTCGATTTATATTCTTATTTATATTCTTATTCATATTCTTATTCTTATTCTTATTCATTTTCATATTCATAATCTCTCACTTCTCCAGTATGGCAATGTCGTCTTTTAATTCGTTGACGTCATCGGTTTGAATGGGGTAATGAACCGCCAGTAATTGCCCGCATTGAGAGATTGCTTCCTTGAGATGCGGCACCAGTCGTTTGGCTTTGATACCGGCGATAATGTGATTGACAAGACTATCCCACTTTTCCTGTGGGATATTTTGCGCGATGCCTTTATCCGCCAACAATTCCACCCGGTGTTCCAACTGGGAAATGAAGATCAATATGCCGGTTCTATTCTTCGTGTTGTATACGCCAGACTCCAAAAAATGGCGGGTGGCTCGCTGGTTGACCTTCCGTTTCATAACCGACTTGGGAACGATCAAGCGATCAATTATAGGAAAATTAGCCAGGAAGTAAAAAATCGCAATCACTAAAAAGGGCGAGAAAGAGTAAAAAACCAGCAGGTGCCGGATGGAATAATCCCAGAACATGGCCTTGATGGTTTGTTCGATGGAACTTTCAAAAAACATGATTCCCATCAGGTATAAAAACCCGCAGAACAATGCAAACAACAACTCGTAAACCGCGTAATCATCGCTCTCTTTAATAAATGCCGTGGCGATTTCTCCCGCCGTTGTACCTTCTGCCGTTTGCACTGCATTTTTAATTTCTAACAGTTCCTCTGGACTCAATTTGATCTTGTTCATTTTTACTCCTGGCTGACCCGCCCAACCGGGTCCTTAGAATTTAACCTTGGGTGCTACATCCGCTCCTTCCAGAGCCTGGAAATAGGGTTTTTCTTTGAAGCCGTACATCCCCGCCAAGATATTCTTGGGGAATACCTTGATAAAGGTATTAAATTCCCGTGCTGTTTCGTTAAACCGTTGTCTTTCAACCGTGATCCGGTTTTCCGTGCCTTCCAACTGATCTTGCAGTCCCAGGAAATTCTGGTTGGCTTTTAAATCCGGGTACTTCTCCACGACTACCATCAAACGGGATAACGCACCGGACAAAGAATTTTGCGCCTGCTGAAACTGTTGGAACGCTTGCGGGTCATTCAATGTCTGACTGCCCAGATTAACTGTTCCGCCTGCTTTGGACCGTGCCTCGGTGACTGCCTGGAATGTCTCTTTTTCATGGGCGGCATAACCTTTTACCGTTTCCACGAGATTGGGGATCAAATCCATCCGGCGCTGGTAGACATTCTCGACCTGACTCCAAGAGGCTTTTACTTTCTCGTCCAGCTTCACCATATTATTGTAGCTCTTGATGCCGTATGATACCAGTATGATTCCAATCAATATGAATATGCCCAGTACCACACCACAACCGATAAATACTTTCTTCTTCATTGTTCCTCCTCATGAGAAGATATTTTTTTTCTTCTCAGAATACCTCTATTTTATACAACCCTGCATCATATGTAAAGAGCAAAATAGAAAATTCTGCTGAAAGGCGCTGATTTAACTGGTAAAAATCATTAAAATATGGTAATTTAAAGTGTTTGCCCTGCCAGACCAAGCACCATTTTTTTAAAACAACTATAAATAAGCAGCGGCAACACCAAGGAGGAACTATGAAAATGACACGCGGCAGTGGGCTGCTGATGCATATAACATCCCTTCCCGGCACACACGGGATCGGCACGATGGGACAAGAAGCATATGATTTTGTGGACCTACTCCAAGAAGGAGGCCAACACTACTGGCAAACGCTCCCTTTTGGCCCGGTCAGTTCTTTTTTTGGCTACTCTCCCTACTCCTCTCTTTCCAGTTTTGCCGGCAATGCCCTTTTTATCAACCTGGAAAAAATGCACCAAGAACCCTGGATGAAAGATGTGACTATACCGGATTTACCAGAATATGAAAATGGTGATTTTGTGGATTTCGACAGTGTCTGCGCCCACAAATTACCGCTTTTGAAACAAGCCGCAGAACATTTCTTTTTGTATGCAAATAAGTTGGCCCGGGAAGAGTTCCGACAATTCTGCCAATCTGCCTTGTACTGGCTCGATGATTACGCGCTTTATATGGCCATCAGCAGTTTTTACAATAATTTCAACTGGTTGGAATGGGAACCCGACATCCGGTTACGTACCCCCAAAGCATTAAAAAAATGGCACCAGGAATTGCATGCAGAGATTGATTACCATCGTTTCGTGCAATTTATCTTCTACCGGCAATGGGCCGAGCTAAAAGAGTATACGAACAAAAAAGGCATTCAACTCATCGGCGACATCCCGATCTATGTGAACTTGGACAGCGCGGATGCGTGGTCCCATCCTGATATTCTGGAACTGGATAAAACCACCCTGCGCCCGGAACGGGTAGCCGGTGTTCCACCGGATTATTTTAGCCCCACGGGTCAACGATGGGGCAATCCGCTCTACTGCTGGCAAGAAAATGGCGAGTTAAAACAAGCGACCATGGAATGGTGGGTCAAACGATTGGTTCACATGTTCACCTTTTTTGATATCACACGTCTCGACCATTTCCGTGGTTTCGAATCCTATTGGGCTATTCCAGCGACAGAATACTCCGCTATAAATGGGAAATGGGAAAAGGGACCGGATATCGAATTCTTCAACCATATCAAAAAGCAATTGGGAAAGCTTCCCATTATTGCCGAGGACCTTGGTATTATGACCCCGGCAGTAGAAAAACTGCGGGGCCATTTGGGTCTGCCCGGCATGAAAATACTGCAATTCGCCTTTGACTACGACAATAAAAACTCCTATCTTCCCCATAACTATACCACTACCCATTGTGTCGTCTACACGGGTACACATGATAATAACACGACCAACGGTTGGTTCTACGAGCAAGACCTGGACGAAAATAGGCGGCGCTATGTGATGGAATATCTCCATCTCACTAACCGGGACCAGTTCCATTGGCATTTGATTGATCTCGCTCTCAGTTCGACTGCTGATTTGGCCATGTTTCCCGTCCAGGATATCCTCGGTTACGGCTCGCCTTTCAGAATGAATACTCCGGGCCAAGCCCATAACAATTGGCGTTGGAAGTTAAACCGGGGTCGCCTGAATGGTGCGCTCATGCAAAGATTAAAAAACGCCTGCATCATGTATAACCGGATTTAAGCAAACTAGGAGCGACGTTATGAATAAATTCAGCCTTTTATTATGGTTACTGTTTGGTTTGGGAATTGTGCTGTTGGGCGCGGACCGGATCACTGGTAAAATGTTCGCCACCCGCTCAGAAATAATTGCCCGCGAAGGTTTGGTGGCTGCCAGTCAACCCCTGGCGGCCCAGATTGGTCTCGACATCCTAAAAAAGGGGGGTACAGCTATTGATGCGGCCATTGCCGTTAATGCTGCCCTCGGATTGATGGAACCGACTGGTTCGGGTATTGGCGGTGATCTTTTTGCCATTGTCTGGGACAATAAAACAAAAAAATTGTACGGCCTCAATGCCAGTGGCACTTCGCCCCGCGCCCTGACCCTGGATGAGCTAAAAAAACAAGGCTTAAAACGAATCCCCGAATACGGACCGTTGCCTTGGACTGTCCCTGGTTGTGTCGACGGGTGGTTTGAATTGCACAAACGGTTCGGCAAACTTCCCATGGGCACTATCCTGGCCCCAGTCATTCAGTATGCTGAAACCGGCTTTCCTCTCTCCGAACTTATCGCCTATTACTGGGGGATTTCTGTACGGCGTTTCAAAGAGTACCAAAATTTCCAGGATACCTACGCTCCTGGTGGTAAGATTCCCCAGAAGGGGGACATATTCAAGAATCCTGATCTGGCCAAGACCTACCGACTCCTATCCCAAAAAGGTCGCGACGCCTATTACAAAGGTGAAATCGCCAAAACTATTGTAGCCTATTCCCAAAAGGTGGGTGGATTTTTTCAGGAATCCGACTTCGCCGACTTTCACTCTGAATGGGTCGAGCCTTTATCTGTTCATTATAAAGGCTATGACGTCTGGGAACTTCCGCCCAACGGACAAGGTCTTGCTGTGTTGCAGATGCTGAACATGTTAAAATCCTTTGATTTAAAAGCCATGGGCCACAACTCCGCCGAATATTTACATACCCTCGTGGAAATAAAAAAGATCGTCTATGAAGATCGGGCTCACTTCTACGCGGACCCCAAGTTCGCCAAAATGCCCATTGACACACTGCTCTCTCCAGAATATGCCTTGAAACGTTTAAAGCATTTTAATCCTCTCCGGGCTAGCCGCAGTATTCCTTATGACGATTCTATTTTGGAACGTGGCGACACCGTATATTTCACCGTGGCTGATAAAGATCGCAATATTGTTTCCATGATTCAAAGTAATTATTACGGCTTTGGTTCCGGTATGGTGCCAGATGGACTTGGATTCTGTATTCAGGATCGTGGTGCATTGTTCAGTCTCGAACCTAACCACCTTAATGTCTTCAAACCCGGTAAAAGACCTTTTCATACCATTATTCCGGCCTTTGTGACTCAGGATGGTTTACCTGTATTTTCCTTTGGCGTCATGGGTGGAGCCATGCAGCCTCAGGGGCATATTCAAATACTGCTTAACATTATTGAATTCGGTATGAATATCCAAGAAGCCGGGGATGCCGATAGGTTCCAGCACATCGGTTCTTCCGAGCCCGATTACGGAGTGATGACTGATGGTGGCAAAGTGAACCTCGAAAGCGGCGTTCTCCCCGAAGTCATACGTGAACTACTGGGCAAAGGTCATGTCATCTCCCCGGATAATGGAGGTTATGGTGGTTACCAGGGGATCTGGATCGATCATCAACGGGGTATACTTATCGGCGCTTCCGAATCCCGTAAAGACGGACATGCTGTCGGTTACTGACCGAAAGAAAAAAACTGGCCCACGAATTTACACGAATTAGACGAATTTAAAAAGAAAAAGCGACTAAGGAGCAATTTGATATGGTTACCAGGAATTACGATTTTCTCGATGAACAGAAAAACGTCATCGTATTGTATGATAAAATGTTCCCCCTCTATATTATTAAAGGGCATAAAAACTTCTTACTGGACAGCGGCGTCACCGCCAGAGCCAATGAATTCTATACCAATATCAACCAAGTGCTGGCAGACACCGGCAGTCCAAGCGACGAATGGATTCACACCCTGCTTTTAACCCATACCCATTGGGACCATACCGGCGCTTCATACTATCTGCAACAAAAATACCACTTCAATGTTTACGCTTCAGAGCGGGCTGTCGAATTACTGCAAAAAGATAAGGTAATCACCTTCATCAATCGCCTAAACCAAGATTATAAAAAAATGACAGGTGACACTTCCGATACTACCTTTGGAAAACTGGAGAATCTTCGCCCCCTACGCGAGGGTGACCGGATACCTGTCGATGATTCATTCTATTTTGAAGTATTTGATGTGCCCGGCCACACCCAATGTTCCGCCGCCTACCTCTTACATCCCCAACGTATCCTGTTCCCCGGTGATTCCGTAGGTGTTCTTGAACAAAACGGCACCATCAAACCCCTGTTTCTTTCCAGTTACCTGCAATACGAACACTCCCTGGAAAAATTACTCACCCTCAATGCCCATACCCTCGCCTTCGCCCACAACCGTCTCATTAAAGGTGAAACCACTGTAAAAACCCATCTCCAAAACTCCCTGGCCCGCACCCGTCAAACCCGCGACGAAATCATCCGCCTCCTTCACACCGGTGACCCCATCCCCATCATCGCCGAAACTCTTTTTCACCAGGAATTCCCCAAACCCACCCTGTTAGGCCCAAAAGAAGCCCTGATGATCAACCTCGAAGCCATGGTTAAAACCGTTCAAAAAGAATGCCTATAAATCATCTCCTACCATAACAGTTAGTTTTGCAGGCACAGTTCCCCGTTTCATACCTGCCGTTCAGGAGCAATAGATGAAACAAAGAAAAAGAGTTGCCCACGAATTACACGAATTATCACGAATTTATCGGAATAAAAACGTTTATTTCCTTTTAATTCGTGTTAATTCGTAAAATTCGTGGGGGTCTTTTCTTAAATCCGGTTTGATTGTAGCCCATCGCCTATAGCTTGAACAGTTACGTTTATTTTAAATCAGCTTTTTTTATATGAACCAAGCGATGCCCTACCATATCTACTATTGCTTGCGACTGTTCAAGGATGATGTATCCAAGTAAAGGTTCATAGATTCCATCTACCGGCTCCATGTCAAGAAATAAAACTTCATTGTAAATTGGTTCAAAGCCCTCCATTTTTATTTCCACCGGGCCGCACACTTCAGCCTTAACTAATTGTTGTGTTGCGGTTTCACAGTCTATTGTTCTGATCGAATTCAGTTTCCCAAGCCGATCCTTCCATTTTGTGGGTAAAACCAAATACCCAGCGCCTGTATCAACCAACGCATCACAATGAATTGAAGACTCAGGTTCAAATAAATTTTTTATACCAACATTAACAACGATTCGTCCCATGACACCACCTTTTTTTAAGGGATTATTTCAAGGATATGATATAAACCAGATAGGCAATATAACCCAGCAAAAAGACCGCTGCTTCGCGCCGGTCCAATTTGTGTACCTTGAAGGTGAACATGGCAATAAATAACATCAACGTGGCGATCAGATAAACTATTAGATCAAAGTTGAAGGCGGTGTTATACTGAACGGGTGAGATTTCGGCGCTGATCCCCAAGATAAAAAGAATATTAAAGATATTGGAACCCACCACGTTTCCCACGGCCAAATCAAAACGCTTTTTATAAGCGGCCACAGCAGAAGTCGCCAGTTCTGGCAAAGAGGTCCCAGCCGATACAATAGTCAACGCGATCAATTTTTCACTCACACCCAAAATCCGCGCAATCACCACGGCATTGTCCACTACTAACTTGCCGCCAAAAAATAACCCGGCAAATCCCAGCAACAGATACGCCCATGTCCTGAGCGGCGACAGTATTTTTATCTGATTGGACCCGGTAGCCTTTGTCTTGCTCAACACAAAGGTATAATACATAAAATAACCAAACAAACCCAATAAGATTAACCCGTCAATCCGCGAGAGCACATTGACGGAAGCAGGCGAAAAAATGCGGTCGTTGGTCATCAATAATAACAGCGCCCCGGCAATAAACGCAAACGGGATTTCCTTGCGCACGGTATTCTGGATAACCTCCAAAGGACAAATCAAGCCAGCCACGCCCAATATAAAAAGGGTGTTAAAAATATTACTGCCAATGATATTACCCAAAACAATATCATTTTTATGAACAACACTGGCAATCACATTGACCACTAACTCCGGGGCCGATGTACCAAAAGCCACCACGGTTAACCCAATCACGATCTCCTGAATCCGAAACCGCTTGGCCACCGAAGATGCGCCATCCACAAGAAAATCCGCGCCCTTTACGACAAGGGCAATGCCAACTACTGTTAAAATGAGTGCTATTATCATAATAAAATTATATCATATTTTAAATACCCAGGCAATACAGTTAAATCTCCTGGATTTACCGCCAAATCTATTAAACCACGAAACACTGCGTCCCTTGGAACCCTTTTCTCAACGGACGCACCCATTTACCATATTCATTTTTTTAAAGCATTTCTACGTTTTCAGAATCAGCATGAATGTTGATATGGTATCTACCGGGCTGTTACGCGAGCTTTTCGATTTCTGCTTTTTTTAATCCGGTAGCCTCCGCTATTTTTCCGATATCCAAGCCCATCTTTAACAAATTCTTGGCTGTTTTTATAAAAGCATCTTTTGCAGCTTCTTTTGCAGCTTTATTTGCGGCGTCTCGTACCCATGAGAGTTCATAATCCATTTTAAATTCCTCCTCTGCCTCAAGGACAACTTGTCTTATACTCTCCTTGTATATATCCGGGACACGGAAAACGTGATCTTCTTGGAAAAATCAATGGTCTCGTGAATCTCGGGGCACAAGAACTCCAGAAAATCTTCAAAAAGACTGCGAATGATATGCTTCCAGGCAGAGTCGTACTTGTTTCTGCTGGCTGGCGACGTCGCCACAGATTTTTTTATTTTCGTATCCGTGTTCATACTATCTATTATAAATCAATGTTGTGAAATTTTCAATCGCACCTTCCATTTTCCCGCAATTCTTTTTTGGGGTTGACTTTATCTTGAAACCATGGTATTTTGGCAACATAACATTCCTGTTATACTGTTTTAAGTTTGCGAAAGTGGCGGAACTGGCAGACGCGTCAGACTTAGGATCTGGTACCGCGAGGTGTGGGGGTTCGAGTCCCCCCTTTCGCAGATGTTCACCCCCTATTTCCCACTTACCCTCCAAATAAAAGAAAACTATACTCTCCCCTTTCCCGTATAACTTGTAAATTTCAATATGGAATAAAAATTTGCAAGAAAACAAGACATCAAATGTTATCACTTATGATAAAAGAGTTGCGTTTATTTTTCGGGTCCCCGCAAAACAGCGACCAAGACCAATTAAACCGCGATTCTTACATTGACCAGGAGTATAAAAAAATGAAGAAATATTGTATATTGTTTTGCGTGATGGTGTTGGTTTTCCTCTTCCCTTACTGTGGCAAAAACAGCCAGTCTGATACACCCCAACCGGGTGAAAAGAACGAAAAAGGTGAAAAAAGCGCGGGGGAACAAGGAAAAAAAGGCGGCGAAATAGATATTAATAGCCCGGAAATCCCGGCACGTTTGAGAGAAGCGATCAAAAGCGGCCGCATTCCCAAAGAACGAGTCAAAGAAATGCTGGCCAATATGAAAAACAGCGGCGATGCCCCAACTGTCCAGATAGAACCAGCGAAACGCCAACTGATCAATGCTTTCCTGGTTCTCAACGGCGTGGTCGAACCAGAACGAAAAGTGGAAGTCTACTCCCGCCTCTCTGCCTATGTCAAACGAATCGTGCGCGAAGAAGGAGACGAGGTAAAAAGAGACGAGACGCTGGCCCTGTTAGACGATACGGAAATCCAGGTTAGCTACAAACAAGCCCAAATCCAACTGGAACAAGCCAAACTGACGCTGCAAGACGAAGCAATAAACTATAAACGGGGCGAAGAACTGCGCGATACCAAAATGATCTCGGACCAAGAGTTCCAAATCATCCAAGCCACCTATAATAAAACAAAACTGGACCACCTGGCCAAATTAGAAAATTTCAAGGGCCTGCAACTGCAACTGAGCTATACCAAAATCAAGGCCCCGGCTGAAGGATATATCACGGCCCGCACCATAGAAGTTGGCACCCGCGTCAATATGAACCAACAGGTCTTCACTGTAGAAGATTTTTCGCCGCTACTGGTGAAAGTCTTCGTGCCCAGCTCGGATATTGTCAATCTAAAAACAGGCATGGAAACAGAAGTGTTCACAGATGCTCTAAGCGGCAAAATCTTCAACGGCAATATCAAACTGATCAACCCCCGCATCGACGTGCAATCCGGCACGATCAAAGTAACAATAGAAGTCTTCGACAAAACCCGGCAACTCAAACCGGGCATGTTCGTGGAAACAAAAATCCTCATCAGCAACACCCCCAATGCACTGGTAGTCCCGAAAAAAAGCCTGAACTATAAAGATAACCAGGCCTTTGTTTTTGTCTTCTCACGCGAAAGCCGGGAAGTCTCCAAACGACTGGTTAAAACAGGCATCGCGGAAAAAGACGTGATGGAAATCCTGGACGGTTTACAAGAAGGCGAACGGGTGGTGACTGTGGGCACAGAAATCTTGAAAGATAAAATGAAGGTAAAAATCCTCAGATGAAAATCGTAAAATTTTCCATTAATCACCCCGTATCGGTGTTTATGTTCACCGTGGCCGCCCTGATCTTCGGGTTTATTTCCTATTCCAAGCTCACCCTCAACCTCCTGCCCACCATTACTTATCCCACCCTCACCATCAAAACGGATTACCCGGGCACGGCACCATCGGAAATCGAACATATTATTTCAAAACCGATTGAAGAGGCAGTGGGCGTGGTCGATAACGTGGTGCGTATCTCCTCGGTCTCCAGAGCGGAATTGTCGGAAGTGACCGTGGAATTCGGCTGGAATACCAACATGGATTTTGCCACGCTGAAGGTCCGCGAAAAACTGGACCTGCTCAACCTGCCCACCACTGTCCAAAAACCTATTATTCTCCGCTATAATCCGAATACGGACCCGATTATTAAACTGGGCATCACGGGTGACCTGGAACTCTCGCGCATTCGCTATCTGGCGGAAACGGATATCAAACAATCCCTGGAAAATATCGCTGGTGTGGCGGCCTGTTCGATTTCTGGCGGACTGGAAGACGAGATTCATATTGATATCGACGAAACACAGTTAAGCCAGTTGAATATTCCCATTTCCACGGTGGTCAACCGCCTGGAACAGGAAAACGTCAACCTCTCGGCTGGCATTCTGAAACAATCGGACAACCAATTCCTGGTGCGCACGGTCAACGAATTCAAAACGGTGCCGGAAATCAGCGAGATTATCATTGAAAAACGCAACGATGTACCCATCAAACTGGGCAGCATTGCCAAGGTGTTCCGTGGTTTTAAAGAACGCAAGGTCATCTCCCGTATCGACGGCAAAGAGTGTATCGAAGCCGCGATTTACCGCGCCGCCGATGCCAATACCGTGACTGTGGCCGAGGCCGTCATGCAACGTCTGGCGAAATTGGAAACCTCGTTCTTCAAACCCCACGATATGAACTACCGCGTGATCACCAATCAGGCCAAATTTATTAAAAGTACCATTGATGAAGTTATTTCCACTGCCATTCTGGGCGGTATTCTCGCCATTTTGGTATTGCTTTACTTCCTCAAGAATGCGCGTAGCACCATCATCATTGGTCTGGCCATTCCCATCAGCGTTATCATCACGTTTTTCCTGATGTTCTCCTTTGAGATATCCTTGAATATTATTTCCCTCGGCGGTCTTGCCCTGGGCATCGGAATGTTGGTCGATAACTCCATCGTCGTGTTGGAAGCCATTCAACGGTTCCAAGACCAGGGTATGGACCGGTATAATGCCGCTTTAAAAGGAACTTCAGAGGTCGCCGGTGCAGTCACCGCCTCCACCTTTACTACCGTCGCTGTTTTTTTTCCCATCGTGTTTGTCGAGGGAATTGCCGGGCAATTGTTTAAAGATATGGCTATGACTGTTACCTTTTCCTTGCTTGCCTCGTTAATGGCTTCACTAACCCTGGTGCCCATGCTCTACGCCACCCTGCGCCGGAAAAACTCCAAGGAAAGACTGAATCACTTCTTTGTGAAAGTGTTCAAACCAGTGGACAAGGTTCACGATTACATTTTTAATACCTATCAACGGCTCCAGGTCGCTTCAATGAACCATAAAAAAACCGTGTTGGTTTTGGTATTGGTCATGTTTATCCTGTCGCTCGGTATTGCCAGTTTGATGCACAAAGAGTTGATTCCCGTGATCTCCCAGGGCGAGTTCCTGATGGATGTGGAATTCAAACCGGGCACCACCTTAAAAGAAAATGCCCAGGTCATCTCCACCATCTCGGAACGATTAAAAAAATACCCGGAAATAGATAGTCTCTATGAATTGATTGGCAAAGGTTCCCGTGGTGGTATGACGTTTCAAGAAGAGATGGAGAATCTCTCCGAATTCACCGTGCGCTTGAAAAAGGGCATCCTCGGTAATGCCGAAGATAAAGTCATGGACCGCTTACGCAAGGAAATGGACCAGTTTTCCAATGTGAAGGTAAAAATCTACAAACCCCGTTTATTCTCTTTTAATGCGCCGTTGGAAGTGGTGGTTTCCGGTATGAATCTGGAGGAATTAAAACGGGTTTCCGATGAATTAATGGCGAAAATTCGTGGTATTCCTGGTTTGACTGATTTGAAGTCCAGCATGGAAGAGGGTTACCCGGAAGTGCAGATTGTCTTTAACCGTGCCAAACTGGCGTCGCAGAACATGACCATTAATAGTGTGGGCAGTCAGATTCGCAGTAAAATCGAGGGTGATGTCGCCACTAAGTTCATTGAAAGTGATCGCGAAGTGGATATCCGCGTGCGGATTTCCGAGGATTCCCGTGACGATGTGGAGAAAATCCAGCGTTTGAGTATTCGTAATGGTCTGGGTATCGTCGTGCCCATCAAGGCTGTGGCGGATATTTATATCAAAGATGGCCCAGCGGAAATACGCCGTATTTTTCAACAGAAATCCGCTGTGATCACCGGGAATATTTCCGGTATTGGTCTGGAAGCCGCGACCACGAAAATTTTGGAAATGGGACGCGAGATCAAGAAACCGGAAGACTTCAATATTTATCTGGCTGGACAGAGCAAGGAGATGGATGTCGCGTTTAAATCCATGATTTTTGCCATTGCCCTGGCTATATTCCTGGTTTATCTCGTGATGGCGTCGGAGTTCGAGTCCTTTAAGAAGCCCTTTGTCATCATGTTTACCATTCCTTTGGGCGTGATCGGTGTGGCCATTGCCGCGTTTGCTACCGGGATATCGTTGAATGTGATCGTCTTGATTGGCTTGATTATTTTAGCCGGCGTGATTGTGAACAATGCTATTGTGTTGGTCGATTATACCGGGCAGTTGCAATCCGAGGGCATGGATAAATACCAGGCCATCATCACGGCAGCGCGGGTGCGCTGGCGGCCTATTCTGATGACTACAATCACCACCGTGCTGGGATTATTGCCCATGGCGTTGGATTTTAAAGAGGGTTTTGAGATTCGGATTCCTTTGGCGGTCACGTTGATTGGTGGCATGGTTTTCGGAACCTTTTTAACTCTATTCTTCATTCCTATTGTATACAGTGTACTGGTCAAAGACAAACCGGTAGCGGTAGCAGAAAGCATAGAGAACAGTGAAGCGTGATTGTTTGCCGTGGCTGTACCGCCCGTTTATTTTAATAATAATGGAGATATAACGTGAATTTATCTGAATTTTCGCTTAAGAAACCAGTCACCGTGATTGTGGTGATGATGGTATTTATAATAGTGGGCATAATTTCCATTTTCAAGTTGCCCTTGGAGATGTTCCCTGACACTTCGTTTCCTGGGTTGATGGTGATGGTGCCTTATCCTTCTTCATCGCCTGAAGAGGTCGAGCGGGTGATCACGCGGCCATTGGAAGAGGTATTATCTACCGTGAACAACTTGAAGAATATTAATTCCTCTTCTTCTTCCAGCAATGCGCGTATCCAGGTCGAGTTTGAGACTGGCACCAACATGGATATGGCATCCATGGAGATTCGCGACAAGATAGATCAAGTGCGGAGTCGGTTGCCCAAGGATTTGGAGCGGATACAGATACGGCGGTGGTCTACTTCTGATCGTCCCGTTTATTCTTTTAGTATCTCTATTCCCGGTGAATTGCAAAAGTTATATCTCTTATCTGAGAATGTGATCAAGCCAGACCTCGAACGAATCGAAGGGGTCGCCAATGTGGAAATCCGGGGGATTCGGAACAAACAGTTAATTATCGCGTTGAAGCCAGATCAATTCTACACCAGTTCGATCAGCTTGTTGGATTTGATCGACACAGTGCGCAACAACAATATAAACATCTCTGCCGGTTACTTGGAAAGCAAACAGCGTTTTGTCGTGCGGGTGCCTGGAGAAATTAAATTAGTGGGGCAGATCCAGGATTTGCCGTTGAATCCACAGGGTTTGAAAATCAAGGATGTAGCTACCGTCACCTATGATTACCCGGTGAAAGAGGAGTTTTATCGGCTTAATACGCGGGATTCACTGAGCTTTCGTATTTATCGGGCCTCTAATGCCAATGTCGTGGATGTGTGCAAGCGGGTGAATCAAGCCATCGAGAAGTTGCGGGTAAAAGAACCTGCTCTTAAAGATATGGATGTGTTGACCTTTGGTGACCAGTCCGAAGAGATTCTCAACAGTATCAATGATCTCACTTCTTCCGGGTGGATAGGGGCGTTGTTGGCAGTGATCGTGTTGCTGTTTTTCTTGCGGAAATTTAATAGTACCATTATTATTGCCTTGTCTATTCCTATATCCGTTGTTTTCACCTTTTCCTTGATGTACATTTATCGCAGTGTATTTGGCGCCAACATTTCCATCAACATTATTTCGCTTAGCGGGTTGATGATGGCAGTGGGCATGTTGGTGGACAATAGTATTGTAGTATTGGAAAATATATTCCGTTTGCGACAGGAGAAGGGGTATTCCCCATGGCAGGCCGCGTTAGTAGGGAGTCGAGAAGTTTCTATGGCGGTTACCGCCTCCACATTAACCACTCTTGTCGTGTTTGTCTCATTGGGGTTTATCAGTGGTTCTGGGTTTGGGCGCTGGATGAAAGATTTTGCCATCACCATCTCATTGGCATTAATTGCGTCCTTGATTATTTCGTTGACCTTTATCCCCATGGCCGGTAGCAAACTTTTGAAGAGCAAAGCCAAGGATAAAGCCGGGTGGTTGAGTTTCACCACACGTTTTTACGAAAAAATCGTCGGTTGGACCATCAGAACCAATAAACACAAGTTCATCACCGCGTTGGCCGCATTATGTATTTTTATTTCTGCTTTTTGGATGTTGAATAACATTGAGCAGGAGTTTATGCCTTCCAGCGAGGAGCGGTCGTTGGAGATGAATGTTTTTATGCCCAAGAGTTTCAGCCTAAATCAGATGCAGGCGTTGTTTGGTGATTTAGAAAAGGTATTAATCGCTCATAAAAAAGAGTTGGCCATCAAACATATGACTACCGATTATGGCATCACCAATCGACGGCAGGGTCGCTATCATGGCGGCATAGAATTATATTTTGAAGAAGTTGGACCGCCGCAGAGCCAGGTAAAAAAGCGCTTGAAAGAACTTTTCCCGCAGCAAGCTGGTATTACTTATGAGTTTGGTGAGGGGCATGGTCGGGGAGGGCATTTTAGGGGGGTGCGGGTGGAGTTGGTCGGCCAGGATTTCACCAAGTTAACCGAGTTGGCACCGCTGGTCATGGAGAAATTACGAACCATCAAGGAGATCGATGATTTCACCTCCGATTTAGAAGGTGGGGACATGCAGTTATTGGTCAAAGTGGACCGCAAGAAAGCCGAGAGTTCCGGCATTGATAGTAGCCGTGTAGCCCGCACCATCATGTCTTCTATATCTGATCGCCCTATCGGGAAGTTCAAAGCCGATGACAAGGAATTGGATATCATCTTAAAGATGGAGAAAGAGGGCGGTTTTAAAGAAGAGGATTTAAAGAATATTAGCATGAATACCTCGTCCAATCGTATCCCTATTTCCGCCATCTCTGATTTTTCGTATCGTATCGGTTCCATGTCCATCAACAAGGAGAACAAGAAGTCCCGTTTGCGGATCAGTGTGAACACCCAGTCCAAAGGCATCTTGAAGCTCACCGAGAAGATCACCGCGTTGCTCTCCACCATTCCTTTCCCTGAAGGGTATACTTGGAGTTTTGGTGCTGATTTCCGGGAGTTTCAGGAGGCGCAGTCCAGTTCCATGATGGCCGTGTGGTTGGCGTTGATTTTTATATATATTATCATGGCTTCCCTGTTTGAATCCTTTGTGCATCCCTTCACTATATTATTGACCGTGCCCTTGGCGCTTTTTGGAGTCGCGTATTTTTTCACTACCTTTGGGATCACGTTGAATAATTCCTCTTATCTTGGGTTGTTAACTTTGTTTGGTATCGTGGTGAACAATGGGATTATCTTAATAGATCATATTCGCACCCTTCGTCGTCAGGGCATGGTGAAAAACGACGCCATTATCCAAGCCGGAAAAGATCGGATGCGTCCGATATTAATGACCGCGTTGACTACAATCTTAGGTGTATTGCCCATGGCATTGCCCACCTTGATGCCCACCGTTTTCCCTGCCGCGCAGGGTCGTTCCGCCATGTGGGCGCCTATCAGTGTCGCTATTTTGAGCGGGTTGACCACCTCTACCTTTTTCACCCTCATTATTTTGCCTACCTTTTATTCTATCAGTGATTCTATTACCACGCGGGTTAAGAACAAGTTGGGTTTTGAAACGTCGCAGACAATTAGCTGAGTAGACCACAGATTACACAGATTAAAATGATGACACAGATTAAATGATAAGGTTATTTTAAAAAAGTCAGCTCTTAATCTGTGTCATCATTTTAATCTGTGTAATCTGTGGTTTTTTTTTAACCGCGAGAAGACAAATTGGGGACAGACAAAAACAACATCTCTTTATTTTATTGTGTTCCCATGCCGATTGCGGTATAATGGAGAATCAAAAACAGAAAGAGCGGTAGCAGATGAGCGCACAGGAAGCATTAATTAAAGCCAGTACATTGCTGACCAACTGGGTTGTCCTTATAGGCATCCAGAATGCCATTCATTTTACCGATATCAACCGCATCGCGGAAAACGTGGTGCAAACACTGTTAAACTTGGTCTATAATTTCCAATTAATAAGATTGGAATACATCCAAAAGGATTATCCGGGAATAGACCTGGGCGATTCCACCAATGAAATTGGGGTTCAGGTCACCACCGATAATTCCACCGAAAAGATATTGGATAGCTTAACGAAATATATGGCCCTTCCTGAACAAAGATTTCATAAGCGTATCATATTCTTCTTTCCCGGTAAAGACAAACCCAAGTTTTATGCCAAAACCATAACGAACTTTCGCACCCTTTGCCCGTTTTTTGATCCTAATAAGGACATCTTGACGGAAAAAGATATTTTGATCCAAATGGAAAGGATTTACAATGAGGACAAAAAAAAATTCCAGGAGATACTGGCCTATCTGGAACAAGAATTTGGCCCTGGCAATGTGCGGGATAACCGCGCCATGCTGCGAAAAAAGTCCAGGGAGTTTTATGACAATCTGCGCGGCCCCAATGGCCGCTTTAAACATCTGCATATCTCCGAACTTATTTTACCGAGTACAAAAACGGAGTGGCTACCCACCCGCGCCACGGTAAATACCAGCGCGAACACTCAAACCGAGGTCGTCAGTGAGGTGTTGGTTTCGCTCTGGCAAGAGAAAATCCGTCATGCGGTGGTCTTGGGCGAGGGTGGCATGGGCAAAACGGTCAACTTGGTATTGTGGTGGCAAAAATTACTGGAACAAATGGATATCAATGGACCCATACCCCTGTATCTGGCTTTAAATGAATTGAACCAAGTACCACCTGAAGAGCGGCACGATTTTATTCTCTCCTATTTGATAAAGAACTACGGCGATGCGAACCTCACGTTGAAGCAATTGCAAAATACCTTGTCCCATGCGTCCGCATCCAGCCAGACGACCATGTTCATTTTGTTGCTGGATGGTTTTAATGAGATCACGGTGGAGAAGCAGCAGTTGCTGGTGGAAATAAAGTGGTTACGGGAGATGTGTCCGGGGATTCAGCTCGTGTTGACCAGTCGTTATGATATGCGTGAGGTGTGTCAGTGGCTGGATTGGAACCTAATTACCTTAATGCCTTTGGCAGAGGAACAGATTGATGCCTGTTTGTCCAATGGCACCGTATTGCAGCCAGCTTTAAAGACATTGCTGGGCAATCCTATGATGTTGACGTTGTATGCCGCTACGTGCGAGGTGCAACGGGAGTTTGGGGATTCGACATTATATCGCTTTAAACCGCAGGTAGAATCGCCCGCAGAGTTGTTATGGAACTTTATGGAGGCCCAAGTAGCCAAACTGCCGGAACGTTTGAGACACGATGAAAAGGAGATCAGCTATTATGCCTTCCTGTTGCGTTTTCTCTTGCCTGCTTTGGGATTTGAAATGGAGAAGCTTGGGTTGTTTGATTTCACGCGGGAACAGATGCGCGAGGTGTTGGAACGGGTATGCCAGTCTTTTGCCAGCACAGAGTTTTTCGCCGTGTTCCCTGAGTTTTTAAAGCACCGCAAATCGTTGCCAGTGGGGGCATGTGTGGAACCATTGGACAGTATGGAACGGGCCGATCATTTAAAAGAAATAATATGTACAACCCTCTGTATGATGGTGAAGGAGGGGAGTTCGTTCCGGTTTTTGCATCAGAACTTCCGCGATTTCTTTGCGGCAGTGGCGGTGTGGAATCAGATGGAAATGGGTTGGCATAAAAAAGAAATCCCGGAGGTACTTAAAGAGCGTTGTTTGGATTTTTTCGTGCGGAGGATGGTGGGTGAGTTGGCCGGGGAATTTCGCTTGGTGCCGCGTTGTGTACCGGGCGAGGGGTGGTCTTATCCCATTGAACCCCGCACACGGTTGAGTGATATTTTGGAATTGTGTCGCGGGGAGTTTCGGGAAACGGATCGGGAAAAAGTGGGTTACGCGGTGTGGAACATATTAACTATTTGGAAGGAGTTACGTGGGGAGTTGAGCGGATTGGATTTATCTGAATTGGACCTTACGGGTTTTACATTTAATGCTGTCCGTTGCAGCCGGTATAATAATGGGGAGTATTTGGCGGCTCGGTTTAATAGCTCCCGCTTGCACGAGAAAAATCTGCTGCCCCAGGGGCATTCTGGAGAAGTAGCCAGCGCTGTGTATAGCTCGGATGGAAAAAAAATCCTCTCAGCTTCCTCTGATCACACCATCAAAGAGTGGGACGTGGCCACCGGGGCCTGCGTGTCTACCTTCACTGGGCATTCCCACTGGGTAAACAGCGCGGTGTATAGCTCGGATGGGAAAAAAATCCTCTCCGCCTCGGATGATCACACCATCAAAGAGTGGGACGTGGCCACCGGGGCCTGCGTGTCTACCCTCACCAGGCATTCAAGGGGAGTAACCAGCGCGGTGTATAGCCGGGACGGAAAAAAAATCCTCTCCGCCTCGGATGATCACACCATCAAAGAGTGGGACGTGGCCACCGGGGCCTGCGTGTCTACCCTCACCAGGCATTCAAGGGGAGTAACCAGCGCGGTGTATAGCCAGGACGGAAAAAAAATCCTCTCCGCTTCAGAGGATAAAACCATCAAAGAGTGGGATGTGGCCAGCGGGGCCTGTGTATCTACTCTCACCCTGAATTCAGATAGAGTAACCAGCGCTGTGTATAGCTGGGATGGGAAAAAAATCCTTTCCGCTTCGTATGATAACGCCATCAAAGAGTGGGACGTGGCCACTGGGGCCTGTGTGTCCACTCTCATCGGGCATTCTTCTATAGTAACTAGCGTGGTGTATAGTCGGGATGGAAAAAAAATCCTCTCAGCTTCGTATGATCACACCATCAAAGAGTGGGACGTGGCCACCGGGGCCTGTATGTCTACCCTCACCGGGCATTATAATAGTGGGATAACCAACGCGGTGTATAGCCGCGATGGGAAAAAAATCCTCTCAGCTTCGGAGGATAAGACCATCAAAGAGTGGGATGTGGCCACCGACGCCTGTGTGTCTACCCTCACAGGACATTCTAATAAGGTAACCAGCTCGGTTTATAGCACGAATGGGAAAAAAATCCTCTCTGCGTCGTATGATGAAACCATCAAAGAGTGGGACGTGTCCACTGGGACCTGTGTGTCTATCCTCATCGGACATTCCCACTGGGTAAACAGCGCGGTATATAGCCGGGATGGGAAAAAAATCCTCTCTGCGTCGTTTGACGAAACCATCAAAGAGTGGGATGTGGTCACCGGCGTCTGCCTCAAAACCCATAATAAATTCGATAAAACCACATTTCCCGATTACACTCCCCTGTATTCCAAAAACGAATTAAAAACAGAGTATAATTCCATCTATCTCCCAGACCCCACCAATGAGGAAGAGGAAAAAAAGCTGATTAATATTCCTGGCCTATGGATGCAGGGTTGTTCCTTTGAAAACCTGGAAGCAGGCAGCCAATGGACAGAGGAAGGAAAAGAGATATTGCGGATGTACGGGGGGGAAACGGGAAGTTAGGAAAAAGAATCACATGACTAATGAAATCATTTTTTATAAATCCGCTCAAGGAAATCTTCAAAAGTGGCGAGTTAAATGAAGATTCAGTTATTCGAAAAATTCGAATAGTAAGAGCGATTCACAGACTGCGCCAATTTGTTATTTTCAAAAAGAATTCTTGCGGATTCCAAGTCCTCTCTGGATTTTCTTAATCTATGTTGGGAAAGGTCAGTGGAATAGCGGTCCATGCAATACAATCCCTTCCCTGTCAATATTTGCATAAAATGGCATGTACGATCTTCCAGCCATGAATTGTTGGTACGGTCGGACCAGTATTGAAAGGACAATATCGTATTTTAATGAAAGGTCTACCTTGATGTCTCCCAACTTATCTCTAATCTCTGCCATTCTCACATTTTTTTCATCAATCAGCACAGCAATATCAATGTCGGAGAACGGTGTCTGCTCATTTCGGGCATAAGAACCGTATAAAACAATTTCTTTTACCACGGCCCCCAAGGATGCGGTAATCTCTGCCCGGATGTCTTCCATCATATTCAGCACAGCCAGATTCTGCAAAACCGATATATTTTTCATGCTATTATCATTATATATAAACCAGCGGTATTTTTCAACAAAAATATTCGGGTCTTGAATGAATCTGCGGGTATAGGGTGCTTTTGTCGTCTGTCCCCATTTTTTCCCAAAGCAAATTTTATTTTTCGGTGATTTTCCTTTTGATATGGGGTCAGGTAAAAACAACACACTATATTTGCAAAGGCTCAGGGTCGTTCCGCCATGTGGGCGCCCATCAGTGTCGCTATTTTGAGCGGGTTAACCACCTCTACCTTTTTTTCCCTCATTATTTTGCCCACCTCTTATTCCATCAGTGATTCCATTACCACGCGGGTTAAGAACAAGTTAGGTTATGAAACGTCGCAGACAATTAGCTAATAAATGAACATTGGGGCGGCATAGTAGACCACAGATTACGCAGATTAAAATGATTGGCACAGATTAAAAGATGAGACTATTAAAAAAAGTCCGTTTTTAATCTGGGTAATCATTTTAATCTGCGTAATCTGTGGATTCTCTTTTTTATAGACAAAAAGGGACAGTCAAAAATAAATAATTATGATGACTGCTTTAACCACTATCTTAGGAGTATTGCCCATGGCGTTGCCCACCTTTAATTCTATCAGTGATTCCATTACCACGCGAGTTAAAAACAAGTTGGGTTTTGAAACGTCCAAGACAATTAGCTAAAAAAAACGCCGTGGCGGCTAAGTAGGGATTATCATTTAATCGGAACGAGGCAGAAACGCTGGGAATGCGCTCGTTTCCGCCCGCAACGGTGCAAATGCACCCCCTCCAAAAAAATAGACAGGCCAAATAGACTATGATTAAATGGGATTTGAGTGCTTATAGTGTTTTGCCATAACAATGTTATTCATCATGGAGCCGTTATTATTTTCCAGCATGACATATCAGTGCTTTGGATTTAGCGGTTGTGATAATAATATAGAGCAGCACTGTGCCACACCAGATGAGTATACGAATTCGTATATGACGGGTAGCCGGTGTGTGCAAGGAGCAATTTGTGTCTCTTATTACACTGTTTACTGTGAAGACAAAGACGATATGCTTCCCTATCATACTCATATCACATGCGAAGCAACCAGCCAGTGGAATTGTTACAATTACTAATTCATCTATCAAAGGTGCGGATGCACTGTAGATTTCAGTTAAGCGGGGCAGGATATTGTGATGGTTGTTGAACCATTACAATATCTTGCCCCAACTGAGAAAAAATCATTTTTCAAGACCCTGTTTGATTTATTCCCAAAAACTTTATTGTAGGGGTTTAAAATCTTGAACCCGTTTATTTCCATCCAGTCTTTTCCTAAACAGAAAGCAAGCAATTTCCTTTTTTTCGCTGGTTTCGTGTATTAAAAAGCACGATCACGCATAAGCGAGATAAGGGGACAGCCATTTCTCAACTGTCGCTACATCCATTCCCTTGCGCTGGGCATAATCCTCGATCTGTTCGCGCGTGAGCTTGCCCACGAAAAAATAGTGGGCCTGGGGATTGGCAAAATAATAACCACTCACCGAAGCAATCGGCAACATTACAAAATTCTCACTCAATTCAATGGACGCTCGTTCTTCGGCGCGCAGTAAATTAAACAAATCACGCTTCTCCGTATGATCGGGACAGGCCGGATACCCCGGGGCAGGACGAATACCACTGTATTTCTCCCGTAACATGGCTTCATGACCCAGATTCTCATTGGCGGCATAACCCCATAACTCTTTTCTGACCTGTTCATGCAACCGTTCGGCAAAAGCTTCGGCAAGACGATCAGCCAACCCCTTGATCATAATGGCATTGTAATCATCATGGTCCGCTTCAAAGGTTTTTACAGCCTCATCCAAACCGATCCCAGCAGTCACGGCAAAACCACCGATATAATCAACCCTGCCACTGTCACGGGGTGCAATAAAATCAGCCAACGCGATAGTGGCCTGTCCCGTGTTGACGACCTGCTGCCGCAACGTATGAATTACGGTCAATACCTGTGAACGACTCTCATCAGTGTATACCTCAATATCATCAAACCCAACGGTATTGGCAGGAAAAAAACCGACCACGCCACGAAGTTGCAAAATTTTCTCCCGCTCAATACGCGCCAACATGACCTGCGCATCATTGAATAATTTTACCGCTTCAGGCCCCACGGTTTTATCCGTTAAGATTTCAGGATAACGGCCTTTTAATTCCCATATCTTAAAGAAAAAGAGCCAATCAATATAAGGTACCAATTCTGCCACAGAATAAGCATCTATGGTTTTTAAGCCAATGAACCCGGGTTTATGCGGCGTGAATTCTTGCCAATTGATCTTAAAATGATTCTCCCGGGCTAGGTCAAGGGAGAGGAACTTGGTCTCAGCCATGGACGCTTCCCGTTTGCGGCGCATCTCTTCATACTCTTTTTTAATTGCCGCAGCATAGGTCGCCCTGTTCTTTTCATCCAGCAAGGCACCCACCACACCCACGGCACGGGAAGCATCAGGTACATACACGACAGGTCCATGATAGCGGGGCGCAATTTTTACGGCAGTGTGCATCTTGGAGGTGGTGGCACCGCCAATCAACAAGGGAATAGTGAAGCCGGTTCGTTCCATTTCCGCAGCCACGCGGGACATCTCGTCCAAGGAGGGAGTAATCAAACCACTGAGACCTATGATATCGGCTTTTTCCTGCCGCGCCCGTTTTAATATTTCCTCGCAAGGCACCATTACACCCATATCAATGACATCATAATTATTGCAACCCAACACGACTCCCACAATATTCTTGCCAATATCATGGACATCTCCTTTCACAGTCGCCAGCACGATTTTTCCTTTTTTCTGCACTGCGCCGCTCTGTGATTTTTCTTGTTCAATAAAAGGCAACAGGTACGCCACTGCTTTTTTCATCACCCGTGCGCTTTTCACTACCTGTGGCAGGAACATCTGCCCGGCTCCAAACAGGTCGCCGACATGATTCATGCCGTCCATCAATGGACCTTCAATGACTTTAATGGCGACTTTTAATTGTTGTCGTGCTTCTTCTGTATCCTCATCTATATACTGGGTGATTCCTTTTACCAGTGCATGCGCCAGACGTTCCCCCACCGGTTTGTCGCGCCATTCCGGGTCTTTTTCCACTGTTTTACCCGCGCCTGCAAAAGCATCCGCCACTTCTAACAAACGGTCCGTGGCATCTGGGCGGCGATTTAATACTACATCTTCCACCCGTTCCAACAGGTCCGGTGGTATCTCCTCGTAAACGGTTAATTGTCCGGCATTTACTATGCCCATGTCCATCCCTGCTTTAACTGCATGATATAAAAAAACGCTGTGAATCGCCTCGCGAATTGGATCATTGCCACGGAACGAAAAAGAGATATTACTGACCCCCCCACTAACCAGAGTATTGGGATACGTTTGCTTCAACCAGCGGGTGACGTCTAAGAAATCCACGGCATAATTACGATGCTCATCAATACCAGTAGCAATCGCAAAAATATTGGCATCAAAAATAATATTCCGTTCGGGGAAACCGACTTGTTCAGTCAAAATCGTATAACAGCGGGTACAAATTTTCTTTCGTCGTTCCAGTGTATCCGCTTGTCCTTGTTCATCAAAGGCCATAACTACTGCGGCAGCGCCATACTTCATAATTTCGCGGGCCTGATGAATAAAGGAGGCTTCGCCTTCTTTTAAACTGATAGAATTGACCACGCCCTTGCCTTGAATACATTTTAAACCCGCTTCAATCACACTCCACTTCGAAGAATCGAGCATGATGGGCACGTGACAGATATCCGGTTCGCTGCCCACCAGATTAAGAAAGGTCGTCATTTCCGCCTGGGAATCCAACATTCCTTCATCCATGTTCACATCAATAATCTGGGCGCCGTTTTCCACTTGTTGGCGGGCTACTTCTAGTGCTTTTTCATAGTGTTTGTTTTTGATTAATTTAGCAAACTGGCGGGAACCCGTGACATTGGTTCGTTCGCCAACATTAACAAATAACGTGTCCTTGGCGATGTTCAGTGGTTCCAAACCGCTTAAAGAAGTACAGGCAGGCGGTTCTGGTTTTTGACGTGGGGCCAGACCCGCCACTTGTGCTGCGATGACGCGGATGTGGGCAGGAGTTGTTCCGCAGCAGCCGCCCACAATATTCACAAAGCCGCTTGCAGAAAAATCTCGTAGCACCGCTCCCATATATTGCGCATCATCCACATACAAACCCATTTCATCCGGTAATCCAGCATTAGGATAAGCGCTGGTAAAACAATTGGCCACCAGGGACAGCGATTCAATATGCGGTCTCATTTCCCTGCCACCCAGAGCACAATTTAACCCGACACTAAGAGGCTGGGCATGGGCCACCGAATAATAAAACGCCTCGGCAGTTTGACCGGACAAAGTACGACCGCTGGCATCGGTAATCGTCCCGGAAATCATGATGGGTCGATTAATATGCTGGGTCTCAAAAAAGGATTTGACTGCATAAATAGCTGCTTTACCATTCAACGTATCAAATATCGTTTCAATCAAGAGAATATCAACGCCCCCAGCAACTAACCCGGCCACAGCTTCAGCATAGACTTCCACCATGTGATCGAACGTCGTGGTGCGAAAGCCGGGATTATTAACATCGGGAGAAATGGACAGGGTGACATTGGTGGGTCCGAGCGCACCGGCGACAAAACGTGGTTTATCGGGATCAGTTGCCGTATATTCGTCTGCCACTTTGCGGGCAATCAATGCGCTGGCTTTATTCATTTCGTACACAAAAGCCTGGGTCTGGTAATCTCCCTGGGAGACAGCGGTGGCATTAAACGTATTGGTTTCGATAATATCGGCACCCGCCTCAAAGAAAGCGCGGTGAATCTCTTCGATCACATGGGGTTGGGTTAAGGATAACAGATCGTTGTTTCCTTGCAAGTCGTGGGGGTGATCCTTAAACCGTTCACCACGGAAGTCGGCTTCTGTCAGTTTATAATCCTGGATCATGGTGCCCATGGCGCCGTCTAATACCAATATTCGTTTTGTCAGCAGCTCTTGCAGTTGTTTTGTTTTATCTGAGCCGTTTATCTCGATTGTTTTGTTCATATAGGCCTCCGAAATGTATTACTGGTTGTTTACGCTTGTGTTCAAGGCAGTGTGGTTCTTCGTCATTCTCTATTTTAGCATATTTTCACGGAAAAGTAAGTGATTTATTTTTCTTTCTTCGCAATTTATTTCCTTGATTCACCAGCAGATTTTTATCAGTCCCACGGATAACCGTGGCAAACTGGACTTTCTGGACGCTCTGGACTTACTGGACAAGCTGGACAAAATTTACAGGTTTTGTGAAGTCCAGTTAGTCCAGAATGTCCAGTATGTCCAGATAGTCCAGTTTTTTTTGAAACTTGGCGGTGGATTTAGGATTCCCTGTCGACTTGACATGTACCCGGATTATTGAGAGGATTTTACTTGAAAATGAAGGGGACAAGTAAGCCGATGGCCAGAGTCGAACTGGCGACCTTCTGATTACGAATCAGGCGCTCTACCAACTGAGCTACATCGGCCCACATCTTGATCTCTTAATTTAGACGCTTTATATTATAGGCTATTTTATCGCATTTGTCAAAGATTTCGTTGTTTCTTTAATTCAACCCCAGGTTTTTATAACCAATAGAGTCCGAACAGATTACCCCTCAAGCCTATTTTATTGGGGATGTCCTTTTTCTAATCTGTTTAATCATTTTAATCTGCGTAATCTGTGGTTAAACCTAACCATCATCCCACACTGAGAGGCAGGAGCGGACGTCGTTAAAAACGTGACAGAAAAAAGATCATGTGATATAATACACCTATTATTAACGGACTGAAAAAAGTATAGCATCCCATATCTTCCGGATCAGAAGGAAACAGGAGGCATGAGACAGATTATTATGATGCTTGTATGGATTCTCGTCATTGCTGGAGGTTTAACTACCCCCGGGCACGGGAAAACTCATGCACCAGCCTCCCCCATTCATGCTTTTAATGCTACCATAGCCAAATGGTATCATAATCATACGGCTGCCATATCCCTCACCTATGACGATGGCGATTTCGCTTCCAAGAATAACCGCAGGATCAATAAATTTGTGATCCAAAACGGCGTCACCCTTGATTATGAAATAGTCACCGCTGATTTTCTGAAATCATCCTATGGGAGAACCTTGTTAAAAGAAGAATTCATTCCCTTGGGGCTCGGTTATTTTGGACATGGCCACACCCACATTCCCCATGATTCATTATCCTATGAAGAAGCTTTAAAATCGTTTACCCTGTGTTTTGAAACCATGAAAAGCCTGGGCTTAAAACCAGTGGCTTATGCTTATCCCAATGGTGCGGCCAAAAAAAATACAACGAGACACGCTCTGGCAGCTTCAGGATTTTTGAGTGGCAGATTACACTTCAGTAAAGCAATGACAGAACCGTATATTGTCCCAGATGCCAAGGTGGAACCGGAAGATTGGTTTGCTTTGCCCTGTCTGGTGATGCAAGATTATTCTTTTAATCACTGTGACCGTTGCGTCAGCAATAACGAACAATTACTCCCTTACCTTGATGCTACTATCGCGAAAAAAGCCTGGATCATTTTAACCTATCACGCCATCGGTGATGAAAAGGGATACGGGTTCTTTAAATACGAGGAGTTTCAGAAGAATATTTACGATATCAAAAAAAGAGACTTCTGGGTGGCGTCCATGAATGCCATCACGCTTTATCTTCGCGAGTACGCTCAGGCCCAGGTTTATATGATTGCCATCCCGGAGTCGAAAAACAAGCATAAGAACAAGATCAAAGAAATACAAATCATGGTTTCTGATGGCTTACCCAACCTTACCTTTGACCACCCCTTGACCGTCCTTTTTGATCTGCCCAAATCGTGGGTCAATAAATCTTTGGTTCTCAGCGAAGAAGGGAAAATAATTTCCACCCTATTTTTCTCCTCCAGCAAAGCTACGCTCTCTATACTACCGGATGAAATCAATAAAAAAATAATGGTCAAAAAATAAGCTAAAAAAAGATTTGCCCACGAATGACGCGAATTATCACGAATGACGCGAAAAATAACGTTTATTTCCCTTGAATTTATAAAAATATCCAACCGGGCTTGTTAGAGTGAATATTTTTCTGATGACTGCCCTTTGACACGATTCACTAAAACAAGCCCGGAGGATTGATCAGTTATTTAACGGGTTACACCGTACACTATTTTGTTCTATTCGGTCAGAAGTTATTTGATAGCGATATCGGTGGGTGGCTCCATATAACAAGGCCAGTATCGGGGGTTAGCGGGCAGTGGGGAAGTTGTATGACTGTTATAGTATTGTGACGATGATTTCCAAACAGCCGAGCCAGAAGCGTAACAGTAAGTGAACTCACATTTTTCGTCTCCACCAGCCAATACTCTTTCTTTCTCAAAATCTGTTAAATTGGCAACCGTTGTTTTGTTAAGGTCAAATCTTTTGCTCAGGGATCTCTTTTTCATAGGTTTTCCTCTCTTTTTGGTTTGGTTTTTGGGTTAGGTTACTTGCAGTCATCAGGGTACATTATAGCAAAATTTTTTGGCGAATTCAAGTAAAAAATAAAAATAACTATCACATCCCCTCAAAAGACAACGTGAAAAAAACGTTCTGTGTTTAACCCATCTTCTAAAGCGGCCCGCTTAGAGTTAACAATATAATTAACAATATAATTAACAATCCCGATCCAACCGGGCTTGCTCCCGTGAATTTGGCCACAATGACTGCCCTTTGACACCATTCACTAAAACAAGCCCGGAGGATTGAGCGGATATTTAACGTTTCCCAGAAGTGTTCTGGGTCTCATTTAGACAGTGGGTGGCTCCATATAACAAGGCCAGAATCGCGGATTAGCCGGAAGTGGATATGCTGTATTGCTACCAAAATACTGTGTCGAGCCAAGCCAAACAGCAGAGCCCGAAGCATAACAATAAGCATAAGCGCACTTATCGTCGCCTCCCGCCAACACTCTTTCTTTCTCAAAATCTGTTAAATTGGCAACTGTTGTTTTGTTAAGGTCAAATCTTTTGTTCAGGGATCTCTTTTTCATGGGTTTACCTCTCTTTTGGTTTTGGTTGATGTGGTTATGAAATGTGCAGTCATCACTATGAATTATAGCAAATAATAATAAGGAATTCAAGAATTAAAAAAGAATCTATTCAGTTTTTTGGCACAGCCTCTATTCACGATATCGCAATAAGTTCTTGATTTCTATCCGCTTTTTGGTTTAGGCTATTGTAGACGCGACATCCTTGTCGCATTATTTTAATCCATCGCCCATCAATGCGGCAGGGATGCCGCGTCTACTTTAGCCCCATTTTGGAGTGAAATGAGTCATATTAAAGGGACAAGTCTTAAAGTTGAAGGGACAAGTCTTAAAGTTGAAGGGACAAGTCTTAAAGTTGAAGGGACAAGTCT
>CAZCVI010000085.1:0-31393 GCA_964502145.1 uncultured Clostridia bacterium | reverse complement strand
GTTTTTGATAACCTCCCAGGTCGTCTCTTTCCTGCCTTCGGTTCTGCCTTCGGTTTTTCCTTCCGTTTTTCCTTCTTTTTTTCCTTCGGCTTTCCATGCGTCTGCCATGGTAATCATCACGTCACCTCCTTTTTCTATCAATTGTGGGATCGCTTGCTCCATTTTTTCAACCCAATCCATTGGTAATTGATTGGACAGGTAATGGACCCATACTTCAAGGTATTCAATCCCTCTATCTTTTTTTATAAATTGACCAAGCAACCCGAGTATTTCTTTCACTTTATCCTCGAATTCGGGTTTAGAAACATATTTCATGGTTAAAAACAGTATTCTTAAAAGCACCACGCCCTTGATATCCTCATCGGACATATGGGAGACATCTTGCAAATTAAAACTAAAATTGGGAATATACTGCTTGACTGATTCCAAAAGGTCTTCGGGAACATCCAGCAAGGAAATAAACTGGGTGTCAATTTTCCACTCTGATTCACCGTGGTAAATAACTATCGGCAGAATAAGCGGTAACTTTTGGGCCTTTTTATGCTGCTTCAAATACAATTCCCAGATGCGCACGAAATATTTCAAGAGTTGAAACCCCACCAAGGGATCCTTCTTGCGTTTATGTTCGATCAAGAAGTATATGAACACGGATGACTCTTTCAACCGTACCTTGTAAAGGATATCGGAGTAATACCGCGACATCTTTTTGTCGAGAAAGGTATCCTTGGGCATGCTCAGACTTTTAAAATCCATGTGCTTGGTGATGGACGGGGGAAGATAGGTCTCGAAAAAACTGATGGCCGTTTCTTTCTCACTCAAATAAGTCCGCACGAATTCATCATGTTTCAGGCGCAAAGGGCGGACTGGTTCTTTTTTCGTGTCTTCTGTCATACAAATATTATAATGGCAAGAAGCGCTTTTGTCAATTTTGACCGCTAAAAAAGATAAAAATGGATAAAAGGATGTGTCAAAGGATTACCAAAAAAAACAAGCAAAAAAATAATAGCAAAAAATCGCCGATTTCCTTTGAAAAATACACTCTTTTTTGTTATGATAATGAGGAGCGAAGACAATTAAGAAATAGAAATAGATAATATATAGTATATGGTATATAGTATTTAAAGAGACAGATAACAATGAACAAGACAAAAGATTTTCAAGTAAAACAAATAGTAGACGGTATTTACGAGATCGAAACACGCTATCTGGGCAGAGAGAAATACGCGGCGTGCTACCTGGTAGAAGATGCGGGTGAAGTGGCTATTATCGAGACGAACACCAATTACGCGGTGCCACGAATACTGGCGGCACTGGAACACCTGGGCCTGGAAAAAAAGCAGGTGAAATACGTCATCCTAACCCACATCCACCTGGACCACGCTGGCGGCACGGGCGAATTGATGCGCCAACTACCCCACCCCCAACTGGTAGTCCACCCACGGGGAAAAAAACACATGATCGAACCGGAAAAATTGATCGCCAGCGTTAAAGAAGTCTACGGGGAACACCAATACCAAAAACTCTACGGCGAAATCCTCCCTATCCCCAAAGACAGAGTGCTAACGGGCGAGGACGGCGATATCTTGCACCTGGGCACACGAGACCTGCTCCTCCTCCACATGGACGGCCATGCCAAACACCACTTCATCATCCACGATAAAAAAAGCAATACGATTTTCAGCGGCGATAATTTCGGTATTGGATACCCTAAAATGATCTTTAATGACTCCCGCTTGCTGTTCCCCTCCACCTCCCCTACCCAATTCGAACCGGAAAACGCGTTGCTCACCTACCAACGCATTGTTGACCTGGCCCCCTCATGCATCCTTCTCACGCATTACGGCTGCCTGGAAGATATCAACGATGGTTTTGCCCAGTTGGTCCAATGGATTACCTTTTCCAAGGAACGGGGGAGCTTCCATTACAACCAGGGCCACCGCGACCAAGTACTGATTGACAAGCTGCGCCTGGACCTGTGGGCAGAACTTGAAAAAGAGGTGACGAAAAGACGGGGCTCTGGCTTAACACCCGATGAAAAAGAACTGCTACAACTGGATACGGACCTAAACGCTCAAGGCATTGCTTATTATATCGCCAAACTGAACACTAAATAACACGCGTAAAATAACCATGAACCACTCATTTTTAGAAATTAAAAATATCACCAAACGATTCTGCCAACCCGATAAAACACAACTGGTCGTGCTAAATCAACTCTCCATGACGATAAAGAAAGGTACTATCATTGCCGTTACCGGTGTTTCTGGTTCTGGTAAAAGTACCTTGCTGCACCTGATGGGCGCACTTGATTTCCCCGATGAAGGCGATATCCTGTTAGAAGGAGAAAGTATCCTCTCCTTCAGCCGCAAGAAGCAGACTTTGTACCGCAACCAGCGCGTGGGTTTTATCTTTCAGTTTCATTACCTGATGCCCGAACTCAATATTCGTGAAAATGTCGCCTTTCCTTTCCTGATGACCCGGTTCAATAAAGCAGAAGCCTTTGCCAAAGCGGAGAAAATCTTGGAAGAAGTCGGGTTAAAGGAAAAGATGTTTCATATGCCCTTTCAAATTTCCGGTGGTGAGAGACAGCGGGCTGCCATAGCCCGGGGCCTGATCAATGCCCCGGATATCCTCCTGGCCGACGAACCCACGGGGAACCTGGATTGGAAAACAGGCGAAAAAGTCTTTAATATTTTCAGCAACTTGCTGAAAGAAAAACAACTCACTGCTGTAATCGTCACTCATAACGAACAATTGGCCCAACTGGCCGATGTCCGCTACCATCTCCATGAAGGTCAAGTCAGTTGCGAAGCTTGAACGATAAGGAGAAATGTGTAAGCGTAAATGAATATTCAAATGAATATAGAAATAACCGCGAAACACGCGGGAAAATAAATTTGGAGGAATAGATGAAAAAATGGATTGCTGTATTTATTTGCTTGATCGTTTTCAGCCCCTTTGTTTCCGCTGATTTCGATTTTAGTAAAATAAAGAACAAAGTCAGTGAATTTACTTTAGCCAATGGGTTAAAGTTCATACTGCTTGAAAACCACGATGTGCCAATCACTACGTTTGTAACCTATGTGAATGCGGGTAGTAGTGACGAGCCCAATGGGATGTGGGGCGTGTCCCATGTTCTGGAACACATGGCCTTTAAAGGAACCGCGGAAATCGGCACCAAAGACATCGTGGCTGAACAAAAAGCCCTGAAAAAAATGGATGACCTGTTCGACCTCATCCTGGCAGAAAAAGATAGTCTCACACCGGATCAGGAAAAGATTAAAAAACTGGAAGCCGAACTGAACCTACTGGGTACAGAAGCCGCTAAATACGTGTTGGATAATGATTACGACTCGCTCTTGAAACGAAACGGCGCGGTTGGCCTCAATGCTGGGACAAGTGCGGATTCTACGGTATATTTTTTAAGCACCCCGTCCAATAAAGTTGAACTGTGGGCCTATCTGGAATCACAACGGTTTACGGAACCCGTTTTCCGCGAATTTTACAAGGAACGGGAAGTGATTAAAGAGGAACGGCGCGTTCGTTCTGAAAATTCACCTATCGGCAAACTCATCGAGGAGTTACTGTCGATCTCCTTTAAAGACCATCCGTATCAGGTCAACGCCATCGGCCCCATGAGCAACCTGTCCCATCTGCGACGCGGGGAATTAGAACGTTATTTCAGAACCAACTATACGGCCAAGAATATGCTCATCGGCGTGGTGGGCGACATCACCCCGGAACAATTAAAAAAAATAGCCGAAAAGTATTTTGCCAAAATTCCAGCGGGTAAAAAGAACAACCAGGTCTTTACTGTCGAACCGCCACAACGGGGCGAAAAAACCGTGACTATTATAGAAGACTCCCAACCTTGGCTGATTCTCGCTTACCATTGCCCCGCTTACAGCCATGCCGATTTCGTAAAATTCAGTATCCTCGATCAGATTCTTACCATGGGCAGAAGTTCACGCTTGAATAAAAAAATGGTCATCCAGGATAAATCCACCCTCGGTGTGGGTTCTTTCACCGGGTTTCCTGGCAACAAGTACCCCGGTTTATATCTCATTTTGGCACTCCCTTCCCAGGGTCACTCTACCTCGGAATTGTTGGCTGTGATTGATAACGAGATCGAAAAAATCATTACTGATGCCATCACCGAAGAGGAATTGACCTCGGCTAAAACCCGGGAAAAAGTCAATTTCATCAGGGGCATGGGTTCTGACCAAGGACTCATGATGAGCATGTTAACTTCTGAAGTAAAACTTGGCTCCTGGCAAAAATCTTTCGCAGAACTGGCAGAAATCGAAAAAATCACGGCACAAGATATTCAAGAACTGGTTAAAACCTATCTGGTTCGCAATAACCGTGCTATCGCCAGAATTGAAAAATTAGCAGAGAAAAAAGAGGAGGTGAAAAAATGAAGTCACGAGTATTGCTATTAACAATCTTCCTGGTGCTGGTTCTGCTTCTCGCCCCGGGACATTTTACCTCCTTGGATGCAGCCAAAGTACGCCCGGTAGAGAAATTAAAATTTCCACCGCTCAATTCATTTGTATTGCCCGAAATCCAAAAAGACCAGACAACCAACGGTATAAAACTGCGGTTGATCAAAGATGATAAACTGCCCATTATTAACCTCAACATCATGCTCAAGGGTGGCGATGCCTATAATCCACAATCCATGGTTGGACTAGCCCAAACCACCGCCCAAATCCTCAGAATTGGCGGTACAAAAGACATGCTCCCCGATGAAGTCGACAAACAACTCGACAACAACGGTATCTCCATTGCTATTTATTCTGATATTGACAGTTTTGGTATCTCCCTTTCCTGTCTTAAAGAGAACTTGGACCAAGCACTTGGTTTACTGTCCAAGATGCTCATGGAACCTGCTTTTAACGAGGAGAAATTAGAAGAGATCAAAACCCAGATCAGCGGGAATATCGCACGGCGTAATGACCAACCCAACGCTATCGTAGCGCGCGAGTTCTCCAAGTTGATCTATGGCGAGAACTCCCCCTTTGCCCAGGTCATGGAATACGAACATATCGACAATATCACCAAAGATACCGTGCTTTTAACCTACAAAACCTTTTTCGCCCCGGATAACATGTTGACCGGCGTGATTGGTCCCATTGAAATGCCCGAACTAAAACAGTTGCTGGAAAAGAATTTCGGCGCATGGAAGGTGCAATCCCATGTTCCCGACTTCCCCGTCGCCCAAGAAACCACAAACGACTACAAAGTCGCGTTTGCAGAAAAAGCCAACCTCAACCAGAGTTATATTAGCATCGGACACCTGGGAGTCACTGAAAATCTCGATGAAAAGGCCAAGATATTTATCTTCAATTCCATTTTCAGTGATGGCTTTTCTTCCCGTTTGATCAAGCGGATTCGTGTTAAGATGGGTTCCACCTATGGTGTTTCCGGTGGCATTGAACCCGCCAACCTCTTTCCTGGAGTCACCTCATTTTCCACCTATACCAAATCTGAATCCACCGTGGATGTTCTTAACGCCATTTACCAGGAGATAGATATTATTCGTAAAGAGAAAGTGACCCCCACCGAATTGGAAGATGCCCGCACCAATTTTCAGAACTCCTTTGTTTTTAATTACAGTTCCCCCTCCAAAATATTGGCCCGGATGTTGCGCCATGAATTTTATGGTATTCCCGCTGATGCCGATCAAAAGGTATTGGAAAACATTAACAAGGTAACCGCTGACGATGTGCTGGCCACCGCCCAAAAATACCTGACACCCGAAAAGATGACCATCGCGATAGTAGGCACCAAAGAAGCGATTAAAGCGGATCTGGCCTCACTAGGCAAGGTAAAAGATATCGACATCACCATTAAAGCGGCCCCTATAAAAGAGAAAATCCCCCCGGCTACCCCCGAATCACTCGCCCAAGGTCAAGCGCTCATCAATTCACTGGCTGCTAAAAATTACAAGGGATATCTCCAGTTGAAATCCTTGTTTTCCGATGCGACCATGCAAATTACCATGCAAGGTATGGCCATATCTATCGGAGTAAAAACGACCCGGGTTTTCCCGGACAAAACCTACAGTGAAATGTCCGTGATGGGTATGAAGATGGTACAGATCATTAATGGTTCCAAGGGTTCTATGGAGCAAATGGGCAAAAAGATGGAAATACCCGCTGAAAAAATCGAAAAAGATAAATTCGGCGACTATTACACTATCTTCGCCACCAAAAACGACTACTCATTCCAATACCTCAAAGAAGAACAGCAGGAAGGGAAAACCTACGATGTGCTCTACATCACGGATGCTCAAAAGAACTGGGTGAAATATTTCGTGAACAAAGCCACTGGTTTAATTGAAATTGAAGAATCAATGTCCGAAGTACCCGGACAATCCGGTGTGGCGCGGAAAGTATTATCCGATTTCAAGATGGTCAGTGGTATTCCATTTGCATTTAAAGAAGAAACCTTTGTCAAAGAGAAGAAAGCCATGGAACAAACCATCAGCACGATTGCGGTGAATCCCAAGGTGGATATGGCCATTTTTACTGTTAATGTAGAACCACAGCAGTAATTCACCTTTATACGTCACTATAGTTTACTTTATTACCTGTGGGGGCGAACTGATGTTCGCCCCTCTTTTCCCCCACGTTCAATCCCTGCAAAAGCTTGACAAAATCTTTTATACCCATTATTATATCTGCATGATACCTATGCAATATCAATTTTTTTGGGAACACAAATGACAGTAACCAGCCTGGAAGAACAAGGTTTGAACATCTTTATTGCCCGGCAGCCCATTTTTGATGAGCAAAAGATCGTTTATGCTTACGAGTTGTTGTACCGGTCTGATGCTGTTAATCGTGCTCATATCGCCGATGACGGTTTTGCTACCCTCAAGGTCATCGCCAATAGCTTGCTCATGGGCATACAAAAACTGACCTCCGGCAAACGCGCCTTCATTCATTTCAACCGGAAACTACTGCTGGGAAAAACCCCTTTGCTCTTCCCCAGGGAATTTCTGGGCGTGGAAATCATGGACCCGGGCGAAGTCGAACAACGCCTCATGATGGCTTGCCAACAATTTAAAAAAGCAAACTACACTATTATTCTGGATAGCGTCTGTTTTGCCGATGAATATAAACCATTGCTGGAATTGGCCGATATTATTAAACTGGATTTTCGTGCCACCACTCCAGAGCAAAGACAGTTTATGGTCAAACAACTTGCCGCTACCGGGTTCAATGTAAAATTGATGGCTGAAAAAGTCGAGACTTACGGTTTTTTTGAAGAAGCGCAAAAACTCGGTTGTGTTTACTTCCAGGGTTTTTTCTTCCAGAAACCCGACTTGATCAGTCGCAAGGAGATGCCCGGTTATAAACTCAACTATCTGCAAATTTTAAAAAAAATCAATGAACCCACCCCTGATTTTAATGAGATCGAGGATATTATCAAGCGGGATGTTTCATTGGCGTATAAGTTGTTGCGGTTTATTAACTCGGCCAGTTATGGGTTTAAAGTGTCTATTCGTTCAATTCACCACGCTTTGATTTTATTGGGTAAGCGCGAGGTAAAAAAATGGTTAACCATTATTGTGATGAGTGGCATAGGTCGCTCGAAGCCTCTGGAATTGATGAATGCCGTGATTGTGCGTGCTCGGTTCTGTGAATCCCTTGCCGAATATTTCAAATTACACGCCGAACCCGCCGACTTCTTTTTATTCGGGTTGTTTTCCATGGTAGAGGCCTTCTTAGATCGGCCTATCAAGGAAATATTGGAAGAGTTACCGCTGGGCGAAGAGATCAAACAGGCCCTGTTGGGGAATGAAAGTATTTTTAATTCTGTTCTCAAGTTAGTAGAATCCTTTGAACGCGCCGATTGGCAATCCTTTGACCTGTGGGCAGAAAAATTAAAATTAAATCAGGAGCGCATCGCGATCCTCTATGTAGACGCCGTTGAATGGGCTACTGTTCACTCCACCGAAGACTAAACATAAAGGGTATTTAGGGGGTGTCCAGTCTAAGTGAGCTAGTTGTCTCCGGGAAGAGGCAGGTGTTTATTTATGATCCCAACAATAACTCGTCCACCCGAATTTACAGTCGGTGGATGGACGTGGATACGATCAAGATAAGGGGAAATTTTTGTGTGCCATTCGAAAATAAGCGTCTCACCACGAAACGTGCGCGATCTAGCCCGTTGACACTTACCATCGCGCATTGTTTCTGTATTTTCGAGGCTGATCTCGATTCCGTGAGATTTGAATCCCTCCACAATCCGTTTGTTTTGACCAAGAGCAAAAATCGCAGCTCCGAAGTCATTCAGTGCCGAAAGGTGCTTCATAATATCATTTAACCTGCTGATGAAAGGACGACTCAGGTCCCGGCATCCCCCAAGCACACCAACGACAAACTCCAATTCTGGAAATGCCGATGGTACAAGCTCTGCAAATTCTTTATCATTTACACGTTCGACAATAATGGCATGGCGAAATAACCCCGCATGAGTCGCATCATCCATAATGAAAAAAAGTTTTACGCTCAATTCCTCGTCCAAAAGATACAAAGTAACCAAACAGAGCTCCCGCCGACCACTGCATGCCGGGGTTATGCAACCAGTTGTGCTTCCAGACTTCGTTTGTTGGGCAGCCCAAATGATAGAAGGAGCCAAGAACCGCTCATTGCCAACAATCACCTCGAAACATTGAATTTTACCATCCACGAACAAATCGATTTTGCTAAGTCGCAACCACATCTCAACTTTAAGATCACGGGGGATAGTTCCATTGATTAGGTCTATAATGGTTTTGTTAGCAATCCGTTCCTGCTGATACAGGGAATCGTGAGCAGCCACGTCATGTTGCCGATCTTCTGCTTGCTCCAGAATTTCACGGAGGTCTTCCAATGCCTTCTCAATTTCATTGTTCGTTAGATCAGTTGTCGACCAGGGCAGGTCGTCCAGTACCAGACGAGCATTCACTTCGCTCTCCTGACACGAGCTAACGCGGCCAAGTCCGTTTCAATCTGGTCGAAGAAGTGTTTTGGCCAATCACTGATATCTCCGTTGGGCTTAAGTTCAAGAGTTCTCACCGTGGTTCGTAGATTACCCCCCTCAATCAGTTCGTCGTCAAAGAAGTGGACAATCACGTCATTGCTTGGTAACACTTTGTCGATTGCCACGGCACGACGAATGCCATTTAATACATGATCGCTGTGCGTTTCCACGATCACTTGTACGCCAGAAGCTGCCACACGTGCAAGAAACTCTCCAATCTTGCTCTGAGCCCTTGGATGTAAATGTGTTTCGGGATTCTCCACCATCAACATGCCGCCCCTGGGAGTATGTAACCCCGCGACCACGATTGGCAAAACACTACTTAACCCGAACCCGGTATTCGCGGGGCGCACCCATTCATTTGGAAACAGGGGCTCATTGAACCGTAACGTAATCACATTGGTCCCAGCCACCCATTGGGTATTAAGCTGGATAGGACGAACGATATCTGAAAGCCAAAGTTCGGCCTGCCGGGGCACGTCAAGGGGCGCAGGGTCGCCAGAAGGTAGGTTTCGTGCGAGGATAGACTGAACTTTCTGCCGATCTGTATCCACCAGCACTTGGGCCACGGCCTCGCCACGCCATCCGACATTAATCCCATCCGCTTTCAAGTCATGCGCCTCGAAAGCGTCCTGCGGGCCCAATCGGTCCGCCGAGAGATACGTAAATGATTTTTCCGAAACATCGAAAGGAAGGGAACCTTTTTCAGGGGAAATTTTGGCGGAAAGAAAACGACACCTTTCTTCGGCAATTAAAAACTCAATCACCTGTGGTATACCAAGGTCGCTCTCTATTGAGAACCTTATCCCATCCTCAGGTGTTGCTTGACGATTCAGAACATCAAGTACTTCGCCCAGCTTCAAGCCATACGGCCCATTTAATTCCGCTCCCATGCCTCTGGATTTGATGCTGAGCTGTACGAGTAATATGGCCTGAAGAACCGTGCTTTTACCCGTGCCGTTTGTGCCGGTTAAAACAGTGAGTGCCCCAAATCGAAAAGATTGGTCCCGGTAACATTTGAACCGTTCGATGCGTAAATTTTTGATCACTGTCCTTCCTCCATGGCTTTCCGCACAATACCAAGTGCTTTGGTGAAACGCAGGCGAATCCGTTCCGGCTTGCCTGTTCCACTTGTATAAGAATCAATAAAATCCAAATCATGGGTCATCGCATTCCTCGCATTTAATCTAATACGTTCAACGAGGTCATCGGTGAGTTCAAGAATCTGAGTTAAGGCCACAGTCCAAATTTCAAATAAGGGTCGGCTCATTCGCGCCCGTTGTTTTGCGCCCTTTGGCTCCTTTGATTCCTTCATTACTTTCCTAAAAACTTGTTGTCCAAAGATCTTTGAAGCATTCTGTAATGCTCTACGAAAGTCACTCTCGATAGCATGCAATACTTTTTCTGGCACCTTATCCGCATCATCTATGTCCATGGCCGCTTTTAACAGAAAACCACCCAGTGTCTGGTCCTTGGGATAATTCCCAAAAGTTGAATCCAACACCATCAGTTGGCGGAAAGCAACAAAACGAAGCACCATTTCTTGATCTTGCATGCGCTTGGGTTTAATCGCCACGACTTCACGAAACTCGTCGCTTAAGGCAAGTTTTTTCAAAAAATTTCTAGAACGTTGTTTGCTCATGCAGTGACGGATTTCCTGTGGATTTAGAGGTGTTCCACCCGTGTTGATACGTTTGAAAATGTCATATTTTAAATCCACCGGACTGGTTGCATCAATCACATGCACAACAATTTGTGTTTGATTGAATCGTCGCCGTAGCAGGGCATCCAGCTCGTGAAACTGCTTGCCTTCAAGTTCTTTCAGATATTCCAGGTCATCGGACAACGAAAATCCCCCTTTGTTATCCTTTTCCATAGTCGTCATTTTGGCGAAATTGCGAATCGTAGAAAGCCTTTGCACACCATCCACCACTTGCAGAACCCCTTGTTTGTCAGCATTAAAATAGAATGCTGGCATTGGGATACCAAGCAGGATGGATTCGATAAGCAACGTTTGTTGTTTCTTTCCCCAGATATAATCCCTTTGGAAATTGGGAACAATATCTATACTTCCATCGTTGATGTCGTCAATGGTTTGTTTAAGAGACCAAGTTTTTGTTGTTACACGGATATCCGTTGGATTCCAAGGTTTCGTTTGTGGTACTGAATCTTCGCTGTCGTCCGTTTCAAACTCACCTTCTTCAGAAGTGACCATTGTATCTTGTTGACTCATGCTATATTCCTCTTTTTTGCCTGACATCATTTTAATTAAAGTTGAATGGATAAATCAAAAAGCTCCCTATTCAACGTCCTATCAGAAAATCGACACGTATAAACGCATTTTTGGCACTGCTAGGAAATAAATTTTTACTCATTTTGCAATTATAAGGGATGGTTGTGAAAATGTCAATAGGGCGTTTCTGCCAATATTCACCATCATTTTTATCCGTACCATGAATAACAGTAGCAAGCTGGACTTAATGGACAAGCTTAAAAAATCATAGGTTTTGTGAGGTCCAGAATGTCCAGCTAGTCCAGATAGTCCAGTTTTTTTCTGAAACGTGGCGGTGAATCCGAGTAATGGCCTGCCATTTTCAAGAATTTTTAAATCTTTTCCATTATTTCCAATATTTCCTTTGCGAATCGCTTGAAAAAAAAGAAGATATTGATTAAAATAGGATAATGGAAAACAAAGATATAAAAAATATCAGCGAGTTTTTCTCGAAAGAGAGTCCCGAATTGTCACCCGAACAAAAATGGGACCTGGTTTTTGACGGCTGGATCGATAAGATCGACGAAAAAGAGTTGATGAACAACCTTTTTGAATTGAAGCTCTGGTTCGAATCCCTCGAAGAACTCTTCTCCTCCACTTACCTGGAAGAACAGTTGTTCAAATACGAGACGTCCAATACCCGGGATTATGTATTCTACCTCCACATCTTTACCCTGGTCAGCGGCAGAATCGTGAACCATCTCAAAGACCTCGATTTTGAAAAAGACAAGTACCTGCTCAACTTCGAAGAGTTCATCGTTGAGAAAATTCTTGAGAACTATACTCCCAAAGCATTCCCCTATCTCAAAGACATCTATTCCCCGGAATCGTGGTTCTATAACCTGCGCATCTTCTTGCAAAGCCTCAAACACATTACTACTGAACTGGCTAAAAACGACGTGGTCACCCAAAAAACCTATGCCTCTGTCAGAAAATTGTACCGCAAAGAGTTGATGGGCAACAGCCTCATTATCTCTCTGATGAAAGGGAATTTTATTCCCAAAATGGATAAGATATACCAGCAGGATATCTGCGATATCATCGCCTCTATTGAAGACAAAAAATTAAAAAAGCATATTGGTATTTTCTTTATTTTTGCCTTTCGCATCATGAAACTGAATAATTTTATTGAACTCAATCTCAATAAAGCACGCAACCTCAGTCTCACTATCCCCCTCATCATGCTGCAAAAAAGAAAACTGGAAAGTATGCTCAATTTTTACCAGACTCTGTTACTGGAGAGTTTAAAATCAATATTTACCCAGGAAGAGGACCTTTTAAAAATCTCCACCATATTCAAAGCCCTCGAACTCGAATATCAGAAGATCTATGATGGCGAGTTACCCTATTATTTCGATGAGAAAAACGAAAAAATCAACCGCCGCAAACTACTGAAAAATATCATTATCATCTCCGACTTTGCCATAAAAGAATTGATTGAAAACGTGGCCCGCCTATTCAAACCGGAAATTTCGGGCAGCAATATCTTTGAAAATTACATCTCCCGCGCGGAAAAAGCCTCAGAGGTCAAGAAGAAACTGGCTACCCTCCACACCAAAATCAATGACTTCTTCACCCAAAAAGGCAAAATTAACCCTGCCGACATCTTTTTTGATATCAATCAATTCATCGAAACCGACCTCAATTATTTGCTCTTCAAAGACTGGAATGAATTTCTCAGCTATTATAACAAACTCGTGCGCACCGATCTTTCCCCCGATTTCCGTGTCAATCTTAAAGCGTTTCATTCCTTTATAACCCGGATATTAAAAGAAATGGTAGATAATAAATAAGAGTCAACTAGAAAAACAGGAGTCTCATATGGCACATGAACAATCATTCGTTATGGTGAAACCCGATGGCGTGCAACGCAGATTGATAGGAGAACTTATTTCCCGGTTAGAACGTAAAGGCTTGCAATTGGTCGCAATGAAGATGCTGCAAATAGATGACCCCTTGGCAGCCAAACATTATGAAGAACATCAAGGAAAACCGTTTTACCCTTACCTCATGAAATTCATCACCTCTTCCCCGGTGATTGCCTCGGTGTGGCAAGGGGAAAACGCTATTGCCACTATTCGTAAATTAATGGGCCCCACGGGTTTGGACAAAGCCGAACCCGGTTCCATCCGTGGAGATTATGCCCTCTGCACTACCCTGAACCTGATGCATGCTTCCGACAGCCCCGCCTCCGCCGCCCGCGAAATCCCGCTCTTCTTCACCCCCAAGGAAATACTGAACTATGCCACGCCCACGGAACAATGGCTCTGTCTCTAAATTTCCCAAGCTCAAAGAGAAAACAAGTACAAATAGAAATAAAAATATAAAACGAAAAACCGTGACGTATTATTAAACCGGTGAGGATGAATAAAATGGATATTTATGTGAACAACCAAAAGATATCGTATCAGCCGTTGTTCCCCCTGACCTGGGGCAATTTTTTCAAGAAACTATTGCAAGATGACAATTTTATCCCCAGGGACCATGGTATTGTTGGCTTTGTGCTCGATGATGTCGATTCTCTCGACATCATGGTGGAACATCAGGATAGGTTGGTTCCCAATACTATCAGAAAGATCGAGTTATTTACCAAGGACTCGCTCTCCATTACCCGCGATGGTTTTGCCAAGGTCGCCACTTTAATAGAGAACATTAAAGCTGAAATCAACCTTGCCGCAGACCTTTACAGGGAAGGAAAGATTCAGGATGCTTCGGGGAAAATCGTGAAGATCATGGAAGCCATCAAACCGATGGTTAATTTTGTGAATTCCGTGGGCATGAGCTTCAACCTCAATTTCGATGAAATTCTATTCAATTTTGCCACCAAAACCAGCTTGCGCGCCAAGGTTGAATCCTTTCTGTCCACCCTGGGTGAAGTTGTTTCCGCCCAGGAAAAAAAGGACTATGTGGAGATGGCTGATTTTCTCGAATATCAATTGATTGAAGATATGGATGATTGGAACAAGCTGGTCGCTATTCTGCTAAAAGAAGTCGAAGCCTTCTCCTTGAAAAGTAATTAATGATGTATAGTAATGATGTATAGGGTGGCGTTGATCGGATGCGGCCGCGTGGGACTCCTGCTGGAAGAGGACCCCTTACGCCAGAAACCCGCCTCCCACATGGGCGGAATTCAAAAACTGCAGGACGTTGAACTTACGGCTATCTGCGATATCCAACCGGAACGCCTGGACTATGCACGCCAGAAATGGCACGTGCCACATACCTACTTGGATTACCGGGAACTGATCGACCGGGAGAAACCCGATTTAATCATCATCGCCACCTGGACCTCCTCGCACCATGATATTGCGGTATACGCGGCACAACACGGCGTAAAAGGGATTGTCCTGGAAAAACCAGTGGCCACGACACTCCATCACGCCCTCGATTTGGTTCGTATCTGCCAGGAAAAAGGGGTTAAACTGGTGGTCAATCATGAACGCCGCTGGGATTCGCTGTACAACAAAACCAAACAAATCATCGCGGATAAAAGTCTCGGCCAATTACGCGCTATTTATGGCAATGTTTTGTCCCGTTCAGCTCTGCAAGGCGATTGGCACGAAGTTATCAAGGCAGTTGGCGGTGGTCCCTTGCTCCATGATGGCACCCATCTCGTCGATATGATCCGTTTTTTTACCGGCGATATCGCCACCATCAACGGCCACGTCACACGCGAAGACCCTACCATGGGTGTTGAAACGTCCGCTTCCGCTTTGCTCCATTCTCAAAACGGTGTCACTGTTTTTCTCGAAGCCGGTGGCATGCGCAACTATTTTAACTTCGAATTGGACCTCCATTTCCAAAATGGACGTATCAAAGTCGGCAATGGGATACGAGAATATTATGTCGTTGCCAATTCCAGCCGTTATACCGGGTTCAACGACCTTGTCAGGCAGGAGTTCCCCCCCTTAACTACCCATTCCGATCCCTTTACCGGTGCTATTCGCGAAGTGATTCGCGCTATTAATAGTGACGACGAACCCGAATCATCTGGCCTTGACGCCTACAAGGCCATGGAAATCATTTTCGCGATCTATCACTCTGCCAGCTTAAAAGGAAAAACAGTCACACTACCATTACCCGCCAAGATGCCCCACCCCTTGAAAAAAATGTTCCGCACCGGTATGATTTGAAATAATATTAATCTAAAATAATATGAATACCATGAATGTGAAATAATATGAGACGAAACGAAAAGATATTAGTCGTATTAAATCCCGCCTCCGGGTTAATTTCCAAGGATATTGCCACCTCTGTAATATTCACCAAGTTGCGCACCCATTTTAACACGGTGTCGCTAATGAACTCCAATTCCCCGGCCCATGGATACGAGATAACCCGTCAAGCATTGGGGCAATTTGACATTATCGCGGCTTTTGGTGGCGATGGCACGATCAACACTGTGGCCTCGGCACTGGTGGGGACGAATAAAACACTGGGTATTCTTCCCGGTGGGTCGGGAAATGGTCTGGCACGGAACCTGGAAATCCCGCTCTCATGGCGTCGCGCCCTGGACGTGTTGATCTGGGGAAAAGATGTTTATATTGACGCGGGAAAAATCAATGACCGCTTCTTCTTCAATGTCGCGGGCATCGGATTGGACGGGTTAATTTCTAAAAAATTTAATTTGGAATCCCCTACCCGCGGACTGGCACCCTATATTTATTATGCGTTTAAGGGTTATTTTGAAAAACCAACTTTCCGCGTTGAAATCAACCTGGGAAACACTATCTATCAGGAAGAAGTCATGCTGATTGCTTTTGCCAATTTCCAGCAATATGGCGGCAAAGCCATCATTGCGCCTTTTGCCTCACCTTACGATAAATTATTGGACATCTGTATCATCAATAAATTCAGGTTGATCAAAGATTCCCTCAGTATCAGCCATCTTTTCACTGGTAATATCCACAAATTCCCCTTCTATAAAACCTATACCTTTGAAAAATGCGAGATCACTTCCCTTGAAGATGAAATTCCCTTTCATTTTGATGGTGAATATGGTGGTGAAGATGTAAGACACTTCACTGTCGAAGTATTGCCCGCCCGGATTAAAGTTCGCATCCCCGATCCGGAGAGCGCAAAACCATAAATATCCCCGTATAAAAAAAAAGGTAGCAGAGACATTGCGGAGAACGTCTCTGCTACCTACCCTATTGTTATTGCAAGGCATATCCCTGCTAAAAGTTTTACAACCACCGTTGTATCACTTATAGCAGGCAATGCGTAAACTAACTAAGTAACATCTTTTTAATTGACCTTATTGATCAGATGTCATAAGTGAAGTGACCAAACCCACAGTCTCGATTTGGGCTTTTCGAATAGCATCCATAACCTCGGTGACTCGTCCATATGCCACCTCGGAATCTGCTCTTAAAAGCACTTTGCTTTCTGTTTTTGTTTTTTCTTCAGCCAGAAGGTCTTCAATAGCAGGCGTAAGTTCGCTGAGATTGTTCATCTGTTTATCTTTCAGATATAAAGAACCGTCTTTTTGAATATAAACAGTAATCATTTCACCCGATTCCGGTTGGTCAATCACATTGGTTGCTTCAGGTAGCGCGACATTGGCACCTTTTTTTAGTATAGGTGTGATCACCATGAAGATGATCAGCAACACCAATAAGATGTCACACAGAGGCACCACATTGGGCTCGGATTTCGGCTTTTTCGAGCCGCCTACATCGCCGCCCATAATCAGGCTCCTTTATTGCTTCTTTTGATAAAATGATCAAGCAATTCTGAAGAAGCGTTTGCCATTTCACCGGTAAAAATATCGACTTTATTCAAGAGGGTGTTGAAAAACATAACGGCGATAACAGCCACGATAATACCGAAACCAGTTGTGATTAGAGCTTCAGCAATACCGCCAGCAATAGCACCCATACCACCGGAGCCGGCAGTTGCCATCCCCTGGAATGCGGTAATAATGCCAAACACTGTTCCGAACAGGCCGACAAATGGACCGGTAGACCCGATAGTAGCCAAACCGTTCAAACCTCTTTTAAATTCGACCAAGCCTTTAATTGTGGCGCGTTCGATAGCACGTTTTGCAGATTCCACTTTTTCAGCATAGGTTGCTTGCGTGTCTTCCTGGTACTGCAATTCATTCAAACCAGCCACCAACACTTTGGCTAAATGACTATTTTTGAATTTTTTATCGGAGGATACTTTAATTGATTCCTCAATTTTACCCTCTTGCCACAGTTTGGCGATCAGTCTCAATAAAATACTGGACTGTTTTCTGGCTTTTGAATAGACGATGAATCGTTCTACGCCCACTGCGATCGAATAAATCGACATGAATAATAATACAAACACAACTGCCCTGGGAATTAGTCCCATAGAAGCCCACATTGATGCCAAATCAAAATGTCCCATATTAAAAAACCTCCTTTATTATTTTTTCGAAATATTTAGCGATTAGATAGATTGAATTTTATCGTCACTGTGAATTTTACTGGTCTGGGTACACCATTGAGGATGTACGGTTCATATACCCATTGATTGATGGCAGCCACGGCTGCTTGGCGTAACAGGGGGTGACCCGTGATGACGCGGGCATCAACCACACGACCATAAATATCCGTTGTCGCATTGATAACAACCATTCCTTCTATATGCGCTTTTAATGCCACTGATGGAAATTGGGGTTCCACTTTCTTAATCAGTTTAGGCTGTTGAATTGATGCAATCTGAATTGCTGCGGCAGAAGCTGCGCTATCACCGGTTCCGGGTCCACCCAGAACACCGCCGACCACACCACCTTCAACACCACCTTCAACGCCTCCTTCCACACCAAAATCAAATCCAAAATCACTGACATCTTCCTCTTTGATTTCTTCAGGAATTTCAATGGGGGCGACTAACCTACCTGCTATAATCGGACGTTGCACTTCCGTGTCCTTCCGCTCCTGACTGCTGGCCTCGCGTTTTGATTTACTCTTCGCTGGGGGCGGTGGGGGCGGTGGGGGTGGCGGCGCAGCAGCCATGAATACATTGATCACTTTTACGGGCGGAAGATTGGTATCTGCCGTCAAAAAAGGACCGAGCACTGCGATCACTAGAATCAACGCATGCAAGATTATTGAAACAGGGAAGGTTATCCACCGTCTTCGGGCTTTCTTCCTCGCATCAGATTCCATAAGTGAATCTTCAAACATTTTTACCTCCCTAAAAATTACTTAGACATTATTTATATAATAATTCTTTGTAAATTTCAAGTGAAATTTACCGAATAATTACTTTTTTTTCTGTACCAAAATATTTGTCTTCCAAACCAACAGCCAAGCACAGGATTGATAAATGGTAGAATACGTGCCGATAACGATTCCCACCATGAGGGTGAAACTGAAGCCATGAATCACTTCACCACCAAATAAGAACAGGGAAACGACAGTTAACAGGGTAGTACCGGATGTCATAATGGTACGACTCAAAGTCTGATTGATACTGGTATCTATCAATGAAATAGGATCGGTCCGTTTCATTATTTTGATGTTGTCGCGGATACGGTCAAAGATAACAATGGTATCGTTGATAGAGTAGCCGACCAGGGTTAAGATAGCAGCGATTACAGAGAGCGACATTTCAATCCTGAATATCAGGATAAACGTAAGGGTCACGAGAACATCGTGAACCAGGGTAATCACGCCTGCTGCACCAAAAGCGATGCGAAAACGGAAACCGATGTAGATGAGCATGCCAATCATGGCCCAAATGGTAGCCAAGGTAGCTTTGGTACGGAGATCATGACCGACCTGGGCACCTACAACTTCGACGCTGAGAAAGGTAACTGGACCGAGGTAGGTATTTTGCTTGAGGATGGAGTTCACCTGGCTCTTTAAGTTGAGAGCGGCGATTTGTCCTTCATTATCAATCAATAAGGATGCATTGGTTTTTCGTAAGTCGATCAATTTCGTAGCGCTTTCCTTAGCAGTATCAATGGGCACGCCTTTTTCTACCAATAAATCCACGATCCATTGCTCCGACGCATTATTCAAATCCATCTTATTGGCATTGCTGCTATTTCCACTGGTGGTCATAATGGCATCTTGCACGAGTTTAGCCACACCGGTCTGTTGGCTGGAACGAGAAGCAGATGTGTCTGCGGTCTGGTTCTTCTGGGTTTTATCATCATCTTCCATGGTGCGGGACGTTTTGATAAAGAAGCGGTTGGTATCGGTTGAGCCTGCTCGTTGGATAGTGGCATTACCCAAGCCAACTTTTCTCAGGGTGGCGCGTAAACTGTTAACAGTGGTAGTGTCCCGTAAACTAATTTCGATATTGGTCCCACCGGTAAAATCAATGCCCTGGTTAAAGCCGCGGGTAAAGAATAACACGATACCAACGAGAATGATGAGTCCAGAGCCCAGGAAGAAATAGTACATTTTACTCATAAATTTAAAATTGGGTGTATTTTTAAATAGTTTCATCTTATAACTCCTGTCAATGGCCTCAGATACTGATGCGGGTAAGTTTCTTCTTACTGGAATACACGAGATCGAAGATAACTTTGGAAACAAATACGGCGGTAAACATACTGGCAGTGATACCAATCATGAGAGTCAGGGCGAAGCCTTTAATGTTGCTGGTACCGAATTGGAAGAGGAATACGGCAGCGATAAGGGTAGTGAGGTTGGAATCGATGATAGTGACAAAGGCTTTTTGAAAGCCACCGTCAATGGCAGACCTAACTGATTTCCCCGCACGTAAATCTTCTTTGATACGTTCAAATATAAGCACGTTGGCATCAACGGCCATACCAATGGTCAAAATAATACCAGCTATGCCGGGTAAGGTCAACGTGGCTTTAAAATAAGCCAACACGCCTAATAGAATAACGATATTCAAAAGCAAGGCAACGATGGAATTGATACCGGCGGCTTTATAATATACTACCATAAAAATCATAACTGCGAGTAAGCCGATAATACAAGACATAAGTCCCTTGCGAATGGAATCGGCACCAAGAGAAGGACCGATAACTTGTTCGTGTATCAAAACCATTCTGGCGGGAAGAGCACCGGACCTGAGTTTTAATGCCAGATCATCGGCTTCGTCATTGGTATAACGACCGGTAATAACACTGTCATAAGAAAGCACGGACTGGATGGTGGGATCGGTAATAATTTTGCTATCCAGAACAATGGCGAGTTGTTGGCCAACATTAGCGGCGGTAAAGGCCTTGAATTTACTGGCACCGCTGGAATTGAGGGAAAATGCAATGTTAGGCGCACCGTATTCATCCGTACTGCGACGGGCACTTTTTAAATCGCTTCCAGTGATGGGTGAAGCAGCCTGTAATATGGAATACCCTTTTAATTGTCCATCTGGACCCCATTTGATTATTTCGAGATCATCGGGCAACACACCACCGTATTCTTTTTTGGCATCTTCTTCGGTGGCATAGGGTCCGCGTTTGATTACTTTTTTAAATTCCAACAGGGCGGTACTTTCGATCAAACCCATGACGCGAGATTTATCGGCCTCATTCACACCGGGTAACTCGATCATGATCCGGTTTTCACCTTCCCGCAAAAACACCGGTTCGCTGACGCCAAACTCGTCCACGCGGTTACGGATAGTTTCCAATGCCTGGGAGACGGACTGATCTTTCCATTCCTGCTCGATATTGGGGCGCAGGGTCAAGGTGACCTTGTTACTGGAGAACAGGTAATCCCATTCTTTATAATAATCGCCCAGCAATTCTTTTATGGCATCCCGGGATTCAGGATCAATGCCTAGGACCTCAAATTTATTGATGTCCAACCGGGCGGCTTTTTCAAATTTAATACTGTTTTCGCCCAGCAGGGTTTTAAAACGCACGATATTATTATCCGTTTGTTTACGGATCGCTTCCAGGGTTTCCACACGGAAAACCAGGTGCATTCCGCCTTTCAGATCCAATCCAAGATTGATCTTCTCCTGGATGGGATAAAACATTACAACGGAAAATGCCAGTATTGCAATGATCAATAGGATTTTCCAGCCAATTTTTTTACTCATAATTGCCTCCACATACACGTTCTCATATTTATTTCAATGGGTGTTGCACGTTATTCGATTCACGTGGCTTCACGAACTTCGCGGCCCGGTTGGCAATAGATGGGATTGGGGAACACGGGGTTGGCAGTATGCCACCGGGATATTTTGTGTTTTGGGTGGCAATAGTTCGTGGGATGGGTATAACTGACTTCTGGTATAGCCGGGCAGCCAGGGGCTGGTTCTTGCTTTTACGGATTGTGTTGATGTATTGATTTCTGTGCAACATGCCCGGCGCAAACAGGATTATTTTAATTTTTCTTCGGTGCCTGTATTGATATCAATGACACCGGAAACGGCAGATTTGGCGACTTGCAATCTGGTATTTTTGTCGACTTCGATTTCGAAGCGATCTTCCAAAACGCGGGTGACTGTGCCGTAAATTCCACCGGAAGTTACGATTCGCTCACCGCCTTTTAAGGCTCCCAGCATTGACATATGCTGCTTCTGCTTCTTTTTTGCAGGCATGATGATGATGAAGTAAAAAATCACAAAAATCAAAACGAATGGAAGCAACATAGAAATCATTCCACCGGCACCGGGTTGTGCCGCATTACCTGTGGCTTGTCCGAATAGATACATGTTAGACTCCTTTTTTGTATTCTTCTAAGAAATTTTCTTTAAATTCAACAAACTTGTTCAGATGTATAGAATACCTTATTTTAGACATAAAATCAAGATAAAAATGGATGTTATGGATCGAATTTAATATGGAAGCATTGATTTCGCTTGCTATATAGAGGTGTCTGAGATAAGCACGAGAAAAATTTTTACAGGTATAACATTCGCAAGAGGGGTCAAGTGGCAGGGGGTCGAATTTATACCGTTCATTTTTGATAGAAATTTTGCCTGCGGAAGTAAACAAGCATCCATTGCGAGCATTGCGGGTAGGCATGACGCAATCGAACATGTCTACGCCATGTTCCACGGCCAGCAATATCTCCTGGGGTGTGCCTGACCCCATCAAGTAGCGGGGTTTCTCCTGGGGCATCAAGGGCACAATAAAACTGACAATGCGGGCGAAATCCTCGGCACTTTCACCGACACTTAAACCTCCAACAGCATAACCATCGAATTGAATGGCAGTTAATTGCTGGAGGGATTGTTCTCTGAGATCAGTATGGAGTCCACCCTGCACAATAGCAAACTGGGCATTAGCAACATTGGTTTGGAGAAAACGTTCTCTGGCACGCCTGGCCCATAAATGGGTGAGTTCAAGGGCTCGTTCATCCTGGGCGCGGGTGGCAGGAGAACCGGCAAAGTTATCCAAAACCATCTGAATATCGGAATCATAGACATTTTGCACGTCCACGACATCTTCGGGCGAGAGAAAAAAGGTGCTGCCATCAAGATGGGACTTAAAAGTGACGCCAGCATCGGTGACTTTGCTGTTGGCTTTGATAGAGAAGATTTGGAAGCCACCACTATCGGTGAGAATGGGTTTATGCCAGCCACTGAAGTTATGCAACGACCCAAAAGACTTGATCACATCAATACCGGGCCGTAAAAAAAGGTGGTATGTGTTCCCCAGAATAATCTGGGCGCCGACTTCGGTCAAACTGGCGGGCGTTAACGCCTTAACGGCACCGGCTGTGCCCACGGGCATAAAGATGGGGGTCTCAATCACACCGCGACGGGTGGTAATGAGTCCGTTTCGCGCAAGACTATGGGCATTTTGGTGTTGTACCTGGAAAAACATGGGGTTTATTTTGCTCCTGCTTCACCCTACGGCGTCTTTGCCAGCCACAAGAGTGGTGGAAATGGTGCCGCCTGGGTAAGATTTGGTAAGACCATATATATTTAGCCGATATATTTAGACTATATATATATGGTATAGTATACTAGACAATGGCTTAAAAATCAAATGTTTTTTTGGCCAAGTCCTATTTGGGCGTTTGTATTACGGATTGGGCAGGCTTAAAGCCTTTTCAGAGATAACAGAACCGTATACAACAGCCCGCCAAATCCTAACAGGTTGATGATGATATAACTGTCATGGAGCGATCCAAACGCAAGCAATTAAAAAATACAATGGCAGGAGAAACCTTTTTATATTATTGAAAAAAATACGATTTTTCCTTGAAAAAAAAATCCTGGTATTATATTATTTAATTAAGTACAGTATCTCCAAGCGAATTGCAGAGCCTCAATGTAGTAATACCGGGAATTGACAAGCAACCTGTTTTTAGAAAATGTGGCGTAAGTCTTTTAATTTTTAAATAAATGTTTTAAATAAAACAATCTGAAGGAGGTAATTATCATGGATGCAACAGATATAGAAAAAACAAAGCCAAAATTTGCGGTGTTAGGAGCAGGTCACGGGGGAATGGCTATGGCTGGACACCTGGGATTAATGGGATTCGATGTTAAGATGTATAATCGTACTGAAGAACGCCTCTGGGGCGTTAATGCACGGGGTGGTATCGAAATCGAAGGGGAAATAACTGGGTTCGGGAAAATCCAGGTGGCCTCTACAAAAATAGCAGAGGTGATTACGGACGCGGAAATAATCATGGTGGTAGTACCAGCCACTGCCCATCGGTTTATTGCCGAACAATGCGCACCCTATTTAAAAGATGATCAAATTGTGATCTTAAATCCAGGCAGAACGTTTGGAGCACTGGAATTCAAACAAGTTCTAGACCAAAAAGGATGCCCTACCAATCCGATTATCGCGGAAACACAAACATTCATCTATGCTTCAAGATCGGTGGGTCCAGCCCAAGCGAAAATCTTTCGTATCAAGAACTCAATTCCCCTGGCAGCTATCCGCGCGCATCGAATTCCCGAGATTCTGAAAAAAATACGTTGCGCCTTTCCCCAATTTGTTCCCGGTGATAACATTTTTAAGACCAGTTTAGACAATATCGGCGCTGTATTTCATCCGGCGTTATGCATCTTGAATGCAGGATGGATTGAAGATATTTCGGAATTTCAATTCTATGTGCAAGGGGTGACCCGTTCAATGGCGGAAGTATTGGAACGTGTCGATGCAGAACGTGTTGCGGTGGCCGAAGCATTGGGTATCCGTGCTCTAACGGCCCGCGAATGGCTTTATCTGGCTTATAGCGCAGCGGGCAAAACACTGTATGACGCCATGCACGCGAATCCTGGGTATCGGGGCATCATGGCGCCTACCAACCTGAATGTTCGATACCTGACCGAAGATATCCCTGCCAGTTTGGTTCCTATTGCGTCTATTGGCGATATGTTTCATGTCCCCACCCCCACATTAAAGGCATTGATTCATCTGGGTTCCATCATCAATGAATGCGATTACTGGAAAGAAGGTCGAACAGTGGAACGACTGGGTATCGCGGGAATGACTCTGAAAGAACTACGACTACTGGCAATAGGACAGGTTCCAATGCCAGCACAATAAGGAGTGTACCATGAAAAAAAAAATAGTAGGCGCGGCCCTGGGTACCTGTGTGCATGTGAGTGGGCTCTATCACTTTCTAAAATTAGCGGAAACAGCAGGCTATGAAACAGAATTATTGGGCCCAGCAGTTTCACCGGAACGCATTATCAAGGCAATCAAAGAAAATCAACCGGATATTGTGGCTATTAGTTATCGCCTGACTGCTTCAGTAGCCAAAACCCTGTTTGCTGAACTAAAACAACTGCTAGAAAAACATCACCTGACTACACAACGCTTTGTTTTTGGTGGTACTCCACCGGTAGCTGCCATAGCGAGAGAGTCCGGGTTATTTGAAAGTGTCTTCTCAGGGATAGAACCACCAGATCAGATCAAAGGTTATTTATACGAAGCCGGGGAGAAAAAAAAGGAGGCGGCTTTTGCGCAAACGCTGGTTGAAAGGATAAACCAGAAGTACCCCTATCCCCTACTCCGCCACCATTTTGGGCGTCCTTCACTGGCAGAAACGATTGCCGGAGTGGAAGAAATCGCGGGTTCTGGTTTGTTGGATGTTATTTCAATAGGACCAGACCAAGTGGCCCAAGAACATTTTTTCCACCCCGAGGAGATTGATGTCGCACAAGATGGTGCGGGTGGTGTACCGGTTCGGAAAGCGGCTGATTTGGAAGCTATTTATGCGGCGTCACGGTGTGGGAATTATCCGCTGCTCAGATGCTATAGTGGCACACGGGATTTGCGCCAATGGGCTGAAATGAGCGTGCATACTATCCATAATGCCTGGGGTGCGATTCCGTTATGCTGGTACAGCGTCATGGATGGACGTTCTCAACGATCTTTGGTGGAAGCCATTACAGAAAACAAGCAAACCATGGGTTGGTATGCTTCAAGAAACATCCCGGTAGAGGTGAATGAGTCGCATCAATGGAGTTTGCGTGATGCCCACGATTCCCTGGCCGTGTGTTTGGCATTTTTAGCCGCTTATAATGCCAAACAAATGGGTGTTCGTTCTTATGTGTCGCAGTTAATGTTCAATACCCCTCCAGGCACCTCTGCGGCAATGGATATCGCCAAAATGCTGGCCAAAACAGAACTAATCGAAACACTGCAAGACGCCCATTTCACGGTTTACAGGGAAGTTCGAGCCGGTATCGCCCATTTCTCCGCCCATCCCGAGGTTGCCAAAGGCCAATTGGCTGCTTCCGCTGTCATTAGCTTGGCTTTAAAACCCCATATCCTTCATGTGGTCGGGTTCAGCGAGGGGGATCATGCCGTTTATTCCCGCGAAATTATGGAAAGCTGCAATATTATTCATGGGACACTGTACAATTGTTTGTCAGGAATGCCCGATCTGACAAGAGACAGCGTGGTACAAGAACGAAAAGAGCAACTTCTGTCTGAAGCCAAAGTGTTGTTAAAGGCAATACAAGAAACCGGCGCTGCTTTTAGCAATGACCCATGGAGTGATCCCCATGTTCTGGCTGGAGCGATTCAACAGGGAATATTAGATGCCCCGCATTTCAGGGGAAACCCCCATCTGTGCGGAAAAATTACGACTCGTTTGATTAATGGGGCCTGGTACGCAGTGGATGCAGAATCAGGAAAGATACTCTTGGAACAAGATAGATTAAAAGATAGTTTAAAACAAATATAACAAATAAAATTTGGAGGTCAGTATAATGTCAGGAATAGCAGGAGTTTTCGCACCCGGTGCGCGCAGTGTGGTCGATCTCATGTTGGACAAGATAACACACCGGGGACCAGGAGGCAGAAAAATCCTTGAAACCAGTGAAGCAACTCTGGGTATAGTCTGGACAAAACCGCAGGAAAAATCGGCAATGATGTTAGAACAAGAACAAATCCTGCGCGATGTAGCAGGTAATGAACATGTTGCGGAAGCAAAAATGAGTGGTGGAACCCCATTGTTAATGCGGGATTCATTGGGAGTAGCCCCTTTGTATTACGGGACAAACAGCGCTCACATCCTAGGTTTTGCCTCGGAAGTAAAAGCATTGGCTGAATTCACCCGTTGGGTCAAAGAATTACCACCGGGATGTCGTTTTGATGGCAAGCGGTTGGAGTTCTATTTCACGCTTCAGGAACTTCCACCCCTTAGTGAACCAGTGGAACGAATCATTGAAGAGTTGCAACGGCGTTTAACAGTCTCTATAGAAAAACGAATGGGACCGGAAGTAATCGGTTCATGGCTTTCTGGTGGCTTGGATTCTAGTACATTGGCAGCGCTTGTGCGGCCCCATGTACGGACCCTGCATACTTTTGCCGCTGGGCTCACCAATGCCCCCGATTTGGAATATGCCCGCGAAGTGGCCGCATTTATCAATGCTCAGCACCACGAGGTTATTCTTAGCGTGGAACTCATGTTAAAAATACTACCTAAAGTAATCTATCACCTTGAATCATTTGATGCCTTGTTAGTACGTTCCAGTATTACCAATTACATGGCAGCTAAAGCCGCATCGGAATATGTTGCCGAAGTATTTTCCGGTGAAGGTGGGGATGAACTGTTTGGTGGTTACGAATATCTGAAGCGTCTTGAGCCAGCAAAACTGCCTGCTGAATTAATTGATATTACCAACCGGTTGCATAATACAGCGTTGCAACGGGTGGACCGCAGTGCAGCAGCGCACGGAACTGTGGCTCATGTTGCTTTCTTAGACCCGGAGCTAGTAGACTATGCCCACCGCATCCCGGCAAAATATAAAATTCATGATGGCGTTGAAAAATGGATTCTTCGTCAAGCGCTAGCAGGAAAACTACCCGAGCGAGTATTAAATCGGACAAAAGCGAAGTTCTGGGAAGGCGCTGGAGTGCAAGATCACTTGGCACAATACGCGGAAAAAAACATTTCCACCGCTGATTTTAATAGTGAACGGCAATTAGCCAATGGCTGGATACTGGACAGTAAAGAAGAATTGATGTACTACCGGATATTTAAAGAACATTTTGGGAACCTTGAAGACTTTTCCTGGATGGGGCGAACAAAAAAATCGCCTGAGCCAGTCAACCAGAATTGAAAAAAAACAGTGATAGAACTAAGCCTGGAGGTAATCTAAAAAGTAAAAACACTGCATCACCCGAACAGGGAAAGTTATCTTAATCCTCGGTTTCCACTTTAAGCTCTTTTCGGTAGTGATCAAGGAGCGTGGCTTTGGAGATCAGGCCAAAGAACTTGTGGTTCTCAACCACAGGTAAACTCCACGCCCCAGTCGCATCAAAAATGTTCAGAATATCACCGAGATTATCGATCAATGATACCGTGGGCATATCTGTACGCATAACTTCTTCCACAATAATAGAGTTCAACAGAGTGGGATTAAAAAGATAAGACTTGATATCAAAAAAATGAACCATCCCTAAAAAATTATGGGTCTCCCTATCTTCGACCGGGAAATAATTACGCGGTGATTTTTCAATCAGAGGTATCAAATCATGCAGCAACATCTCCGGATGAATCGCGATCAAGTCGGTTTCCAATAATTCGGCGGGTTGAATCTCAGTTAAAATACGTTTATCGGTGCGGGGCCTTAATAAGAACCCCTTTTCCGCCAATTCATGATGGTAAATAGAATGTTTTTCCACCAGTTTCATCACGGTAAAGGTTAAAAAGGAGACGAGAAGCAACGGCAAAATAGAATCGTATCCCCCTGTGATCTCCACAATAAGAAATATTCCACTAAGAGGAGCGTAAAGGGTCCCACTGATCATTCCAGCCATGCCAACAAGCGAAAATAACGCGGCACCAGTCAAGTTAGCATGCGGAAATAAAAAGGTAATGACTTGAAAATAAAGGAATCCGCCCAAACTACCTAAGAATAAAGCAGGCGCAAACACACCCCCTGCTCCTCCAGCTCCTAAAGTGAGCGAAGTAGCGATAATCTTCATCAAAATCAACACGACAACAATACTGGCAGGCGTAGTGAAACTGCCATTGAGGAGTTGACGAACCACTTCGTAACCCTCCCCCTTAACACTGGGGAAAAAGACAGTGACTGTTCCCACTAACAAACCACCGAAAGCCGCTTTTGCCAGCGCATTTTGGAAGAATCTCGATAGGATGGTGGCACTCCATTTCAACATCCGTATAAACAACAATGACATGAGGGCCAATAACAGCGCCAACCCAATAGCAGCAAAGATATCATCCAAGGTAACATTAAATTCGCGGTGCTTAAAAGGAATCTGGTTCCCTTTTAGCAAGCGGCTGACAATCGTACCCGTCACAGAAGAGAGTGCAACAGGCAACATATTCTGCGGCGCCCAATCCCCTAAGATTACTTCCAATGTAAATATAATACCAGTGATCGGGGCATTAAAAATGGCGGCAATAGCAGCGGCAGCACCTGAACCAGTAACGGCAACACGGATACGCTCATTGGTTTTAAAATATCCGGCAATACCCGAACCAATAGCAGCGCCACTTATGACGACTGGAGCCTCTGGACCAGCAGAACCACCACTGGATATGGTGATCATGCTGCCAATTAGCATGGAATAAGAAGAACGAAACTTGATCGCCCCCCCTTTCATGCTCACACTGTAGATTACTTCAGGCACACCGTGTCCACCGAAATCCCTGATGACATATTTTAACAGTAACACAGTTACCGTAATTCCAGCCAAGGGAAAAAAGACAACATAAAAGTTATCTTCGAACTGATTTAAAAAGTGAGAACATTTCTCCAATCCGAAATTTAAGCCCACCGCTGCAAATCCACTGCAAATCCCGACCAGAATCCCAATGATAATGGATTGAAAACGGGGACCTTGGTTGATAAAAATAGATCTGCATTTAGTGTTCAAACGTTTCATGTCAGATTACAAAACGGGTGTGGCATCGAATTGATTTTCGATAGTTTGGATGGCAGATAATAAGATATTTTTTTCACTCTTCTTCTTTAAAAGGGTAAGGAACGTCTCTTCGCGCAGACACAGACTGAGCTGGGACAGAAGTTTTAGATGGAGATGGGTGGAGGGGGAAAAAATCAAAAACAACACAAATACACCCAGTCCATCCACGGCATTAAAATCCACGTCTTTTTCAAGAAACACCACAAAAATCACCGGGGCGTCGAGGTCAAGTTTTAACATGATTCTGGGATGAGGAATAGCCACGCCTTTGCCAATGCCAGTGGAAGCAATTTCTTCGCGATTAAGCAGTTCATTGAGTACTTTTTCTTTATCTGTTCCAGCAGGTAATGGAATGATGTCCACCGCGTTTTTCAGTACCGAATAGATATCGTTACCTGCCTGGTTATAGAAAAAACCACCGCGTTCAAGCGCCTTTGTTAAGCTGACCGATTCTTCTGGCAGGGTATCTGGAGAAATCGCTTCCTTTTTTGCCAGCATAAAATTATGGGTGCTTGCCCAGGTGAGGATGTCATGTTGTTTGAATTCATACCCATCTTCTTTTAGCCAGCAGGGAATCTTTCCCTGGTGTGCCCATCGCAGAACAGTCACCATGGGAATGCCCAATAACTGCGCCACTTCTTTTGCCGTAAGATATTTCATCTTTTCCATAATAGTTCCTCTTCATGCTGGGTTATTAGTTTCGGGGTAGCACAATATGCATGTTTATTAACCCCGGTTGTCCAGCGGTTTTTGCTTTATTTTTCCAGGTGATACGAACCATTCAAAGCGTGAGCAGTATCTTTTTTATTATTATAGCACAGCTCCCCGTATTTTTTCAAGATTTTGTTAAGAAAAAGCCAGGAACTTAATGCGCTCTAAATAAGTAGACGCGACATCCCAGTCACATTCACACAGAACCCAGCCACTTAATCTTTGAAAAAACACAATTCGGGTTTATCGGGAAACAGTTGCGAATTTTTTAAGACAAAGTAAAGGGGAACTCGAACGTATTACCAGTGCAAGAAGACACTTTAGGACTGCAATGACACGTTTCACTAGTGAAAGTTAAGATTGCACCACTACAATTAGACATTGTAACACTGCAAGTAGACATTTCACCTCTGCAAGTAGACATTGCACTTCTGCAAGTAAACATTGCACCTCTGCATTTAGACATTGCACCACAACATTTAATAATTGCAACCCAACATGTAATGATTGCAACCCAACATGTAGAGAGTGTACCATGAAAATGATTGATTCCACTTCAAAAATGGCACAGTACACCCCGACTGAAGCTTAGATAAGGTCAAATCATGATGATATAAGCAGAACTCTTTCTCAATGTAAGGGTGATAGAAGACCTATTACTTCTGTTTTCTCTTAATTAACAAGCGTTTTAACCCATTGTCCACCTCCCCGAAGTAACAATCCCTCGTTTTGTGCCTATTGCACATGGGAAAATCGTTCTTTTTTTATTTTTCTCTTCATTTTATCTTGAAATTGAATTCAGAAACCTAGTTTCGCCGCTTATTAATGCGCCAAGGATGGCGCATCTACATATTCAGTTGCTACTGACTGACCTGGTTCATTGGGATTTCAATGGCAAGCTGTTTTATTTCTTCGATTGGAATATCAGTTGCCACCGCAATAGTATCCAGGTCATAACCTTTTCGAAGCAATCTTTTGGCTGTCTCCAATTTTTCTTCTTCTTTGCCTTCTTCTTTGCCTTCTTCTTTGCCTTCTGCTTTGCCTTCTACTTTGCCTTCTACTTTGCCTTCATCCCGGGCGTCTTTTTCCCA
>CAZCVI010000084.1:0-31883 GCA_964502145.1 uncultured Clostridia bacterium | reverse complement strand
TTGGCTATTGAAAAGGTAGAGGCGATTCGCGATTCTATCCAAAGGGGAACCTTCAGACTTCAATCCTAGGCCATTTCATAAATGAGTGTCTGCATTGGGATTTTTGGGATTATGACTTTTTGCATAAAATACTCGGTAGGAATACTCTTATCGTGAATCGAGGAATGGGTCCAGAGTTTTTTTTTTTAGGATGCCTTGTTGCTGACGTTTCACTTCCTGGCAGGCTTGGCGCAGGTCCAATAATATCGCTTGTTTTTCTTTCGCGCCAATGGGTGAAAATTCGTGGGCCAAAACCTTTTTTGACAAAATTGGGGACAGGCGCCAATGCCGCTAAGAACTGTTCATGGTTTTTGAAAAACCCTCTTTTTCCTATTGTTCTAAAGGATGTTGGCTGAGGGTGAAGTTCCCATTGCATACCAATTCTTCAATTTGATAGGTGCCCAGCTTTCTGGCTTTTAAGAAACCATCCCAGGCGGCTTCGGCCAGTCTGCCATTCTCTCTTAGATCAAAAAGCCACTCATGGGTGTATTCCAATTCACCGGGCGGGGTTAAGCCGGCGTGAATTTCACGGAGCCAGCGTTTGTTCAACTCTTCATGGGTGCCAATTGGCGGGGCTATCAGAATAGGAATACCTAACCCACAATAAAATGAGAGTTCACTGGGTTTGGTCCACAATACATCGGTGACCCGAAGCACACGGTTAAATTTTTCCATATACTGGTAAATATCGGTGTCAAACACAATAGTAATGCCCCGGTCTATATAGGACGATAATTGCAAGGCATTAATATAACCCAGTATCTGCTCGAACACGGGTTTCTGAATCCCAGCAGAAAGGTAGAGCGTGATTTTCTTAGCGCGGATTTTATCTTGTAAACTTTTTAGCATCTTCCCGATCATATCGACCTGGGCTCCTGAACCACCGACGGCAAAGGTCAACGTAAAATGATTCTCCCGGTGTTTGGGCATGGCACGTTTATTTAACCAATAAAACACAGACTGGCGATGAAAGGAAAAAAACTTATCAGTGGGGTCCAAACGTAATAATCTTTTCCAAAGATCCTCTTTTAATATTTCCAGGTTCTCTTTACTGCCCAGATTCTCCTTGGGCAAGGGAAAGCCAGTTAGAAATATATTTTCTTCCCTGACGCCATAAGATAACAGGCGTTTTTTGACCTGGGTGCAGGGTGCCAAGTACTTAATGCGACTGGTGTGAGGATTTCCCGGCACCCAGACGCGATTAAAATCAGCATCGCAAATAAGCAGGTAATTCTCTTGGAAACCACCCTCATTGACTTCATTGTCCATGGCAATGGCGGTAGCATAAAAGGTATGCACCAGATGGGTGGTCTTGTCGGTGATTCGTTGCTGTAACGCCGCGCATAATCCTTTTCGTTTGATCAGTAAATTCAAATATTTGACAGCCATATTGGCTTTGGAGCGATCTTTGACCGGGTAATAGGGATCGATTCGTTGCAAGGCTAACATGGGCGCCAACAAATATTTTCCAATAACAGGAATATTGCCTATCCGGGACACAAGGTAATAGATATGGCGGATTTTTTTCCATATCCGGTACTCGCGGGGCGGGGTATTGCGACGGGAACCGTAAATTAATATGCCATCGGCTGAAATATCCCGTAACGGATAGGCGGCCCGCATATGACCCAGTCCCATTAATACGGAGATAACCTCCACTTGGCTGACCACGGGCGGTTTTTCTTCATTTGGAACCACCCGCACATTAAAACTATCTGGACTATCTGGACCGGGTATCACACCATTTTCTATCATTAGACTTTTCATTAAACACCGTCAAACAGAAGCGATTCTTGGCTGAAGGAGATCAGTGTCCGTTTGCCGATACTTATTTTCCCACCGCGCCATTCGACTTGACAACTGAAAAAGGGGGTAAAATAAACGGCAAGGAGCAGCATATCTTTGATAAGGATGGCGAGGGGTAGCAACAGAATAACCTTTAAACTGCGACGCCCTTGACTGTCGAGAAAAAGATAGGAAATAAATTCCAACATTATTTTTAAACCGATACTGGCAGCTAAAACCAACAGTCCAGTTTTACTGCCCAAGGTTAAAGCACTTGCTGCGGCCAAGGTGATCGGGTTTAATACAATTTCCAAGAGGTAGAAGTGGAATGCTAACCGATACCGCAGTTTAGCCCAGCGCGCCATGCGGGAAAAGAAACTGCGCAAGGTGGCACCATGACTGACACTGGTGACCCAGGTACAATTAGTAGAAATAGGAATCTTGCTCTGGGTGAAAGTTTCGCCCATCACATAATCTTCAGCTAAATAATCTTTGAAATAGGTGAAACCACCAAACCGATCCAACGCTTTTCGTTCTATTAATAGTGATTTTCCCACGACAATGGGCAGACGAAACAATTTCCAGGCCATAATCACATTACCGGAAAGGAAATGGTTGAAATAGGAACTTTCAATAATACCACCCAGGGTCTTACCGCCTTCACCGTGAATGGGAGAAAAAATCAGCTTGGCTCCGTTTTGGAGATATTCATTGACCAAGCGGTTTAACGTGTCCCGTTTCACCCGGATGTTGGTGTCCAGCACCCAATATAAATCGCCACTGGCTTCATCTTCCATTTTGGCCAGCTTGTAGACCTTGGGATTTTCGCTTTGGCTGTGACCTGTGGCCATTATTTTACAGGTGACGTGTGGGTATTGGGCCTGGAATTTTTTTATCGTATCGACTACCGGACCATTCATCGTATCCATGGCATAGACGATCTCGAAATCAGGATAATCCACCAAAAAAATAGATTCGATAATGTTGTCCAAGTCCGCATCGGAATTACGGGAGGGGATTAAAATACTCACCCGGGGAACCGGCTGTCCTTCTATGTTTACGAGTGGCATAGATTCACCCCGTGACCTGTGTCGAACGGTAAAAAAAGTGAACCCACCCAGCATTATAAATGATATCACTAAAATTCCCAAACTAATCGCTAATGTCATGGGACCTCCTTTGAATCTATAATAATACCAATCATTAATGAACATTAAAAGAATATACTGTTAATATTGAATGAAGCATAGGCTAAAAATTAAAAACCCAGATAAATCTTCTTTTTTCCTTAATAATAAATTAACCCATTGCCAGTATAAATAATGATGAATGAAAGCAGCTTAAAATTAAGTGGTCATTTTTCAGAATTTCCTTTACCAGAGGTTATTCAATTCTTAGGCATGACAGAAAAATGCGGCGCACTCCGGGTCTTCCAGGATCGTGAGGATGAATACGTGTCCCTCTATTTCAAAGAGGGTAACTTACTTCATGTCACGTCCCCCAGTGGGACCACTGACATCGGCGGATTTTACTCGCTATTATCCATGGAAACAGGGCATTTTAAGTTCATTAAAGGGGAACAAGCACCTGAAATAACCATTAATAAACCGATTAACATGCTGCTCATGGAGTCCCATACCTACCTGGATGAACTGAACCATATTAAACGCCAATTACCCCCGGAAGAAACGATCTTATTTATTGAACCGTATCTGGAAAAAGTGCCACCACTGAACACGTTTGAATGGCAAATTATTTCCATGGTGAACGGCAGAAGAACGATTAAACGAATCTGCCAAAAAATAGGCGATGAACTGCTGGCTAAAACCACGTTATGGAAACTCCTTACCAGCGGTGTAGTGGTTGATGTTCACCCCGATTCCGATTGGCTGACCCTGATTCCCCTGCATGTGCCCAATGAAGAATGCAGGGAAGATCGGTCCTATCCGCCACTGCTACGAACGAATCTCCTGTTTAAAGCAGTGGATGACCACTCCTCGCTGTACACTTTAAAACTTAAATTACATATGAATGAAAACGAAATGATAGAGGATATCAAGCTCCTTCATGAAACCCATTGGATACAATTTAATCCCTCCCAAGAACGTATTTTTTCACGGTTGAGAAATGAAATGTAAGCCTTAGGTCGTGGCTTCCATTAATAAAGAATTAACACCATACAAATCATCTGTTCATCATCTCCCCCCATAATAAGCTATAAAAACCGTTTTTACGAGGAGGTTGCATGAAAATTAAAACATGGTGTTTGGGCCTGATTCTTTTTTTTTATTGTTGGGGAGCCGGGGCTCAAGCCGATACTATAATATTGAAGGGAGCGGGTGCGACGTTCCCCTATCCGCTCTATGAAACATGGCTGAATTATTATGCTGAAAAGTTCAAGGTCCGTCTTACCTATCAAGCCATCGGCTCCTCTGGCGGGACCCAGGCCCTGTTGAATCGGGAAGTGGACTTTTGCGGAAGCGATGCCTATATCTCGGATGCTGAAATGGCACAGGTCCCAGAACCCCTGTTACACATGCCCACCTGTCTGGGTGCCGTGGTTCTTTTTTACAATCTGCCCGGCAATCCATCATTAAAACTGACCCCCCAATTGGTCGCCGATATATTCACCGGGAAGATTCGCAAATGGTCCGATCCCAGAATAACCGCGGTCAACCCCCATTCTAAATTTCCCGATCTAACCATTACCGTCGTACATCGTTCCGATGGGAGCGGTACTACTTTTATTTTTACCAACTACCTGGCCAAGGTTAACCGGGAATGGCGCGAAAAAGTGGGCCAAGGTAAAACCGTGAACTGGCCAACAGGTCTGGGAGTGGAAACCAATAATGGCATTGTCACCTTTGTAAAAAAAATAAGCGGCGCACTGGGATACACGGAACTTAATTATGCCCAAACCGCTCAATTACCGCTGGCTTCTATCCAGAACAAAAGCAGGAATTTTATCAAACCCGATCTCCAGTCCGTTTCTGTGGCCGCGCAAGTCGCGTTTCCCGCTGATACCCGTGCCTTGATTATTGATACTACCGCGCCCAAAGGATATCCTATCAGCGGCTTTTCCTGGCTCATCTTTTATAAAGAACAAGCTTACCTACAACGTTCTTATTATCGCGCCAAAACACTCGTGGAATTTTTATGGTGGACTATCCACGAGGGTCAAAAATTTAATACTAAAAAAAACTACGGTATACTGCCCGCACCAGTCATTGGCAAGGCTGAAACTATTCTTAAGTCCATGACATTTAACGGTGTACCGCTTTTGGATATCCAATGAACCATTATAAAATAAATTTATCTACCCATTGTGTCTTAGCCTTTGTTTTGCTATTTTTTCCTGTTCTTGCGGTTATGGTTCACGGCCAATTTCCCCATAATACGGTTACAGTTGGTATCTATGATTTTGAGCCCCTTTTTAAAAGCGGCGTCCCTGGCCGCCAACCCGCCGGTTTGTTTGTGGACATTCTGGAAGATGTGGCTCGTCGCGAAGGCTGGCGACTCCGTTATACTCCCGCGCCATTACCAAAATTACTGGAACATCTTGGCGATGAAACTATTGATATTCTTTTAGGTGCCGGTAATGTCCCGGAAAATGAAAAACGGTTCAGCTACTCCAAAGAAACCATCCTCTCCACATGGTCACAGGTATATTCACGGGAAGATTCCAAAATAAAATCGCTGATGGACCTCCAAGGGAAATCAATCGGCGTGGTGGGTGAGGCCGATTACAATCATCATTTAAGGGATATGGTCAAAGGCTTTAATATTCATTGCACTTTCGTGGAATTCAAAAATGCCGCTGAAATCCTGCAAGCCCTTAAAGACAGTTGGATTGACGCCGGTGTACTGGACCGCTTATATGGCATGTTCAATGAACGGAAATTCGCCCTCCAACAAACGTCCATTGTCTTCGCACCCGTGGAACTCCGTTTCGCCACCCTCCATGGGGAGAATCAAAAACTTCTCGATGCCATGGATTACCATGTCAAACGAATGAAAGAGGACCCTGATTCTCTGTATTACCGGCAGATGAACAAAACCCTGGGAATTTCCAAGCACACCTCTGCCATATCCAAATATTTGATCTGGGGACTGATCATTACTTTTGGAATCATGTTTTTCCTGATGGGTATGAATTATCTCCTGCGTAAAAAAGTCGGTTCTAAGACCAAAGAGCTGGTGCAGAAAAATTTGGACCTTCATCAGGAAATGCTTGATCGTTTGCAGGTTGAGGAAGCCTTGCGCGAGAGTGAAGAAAAATTCCGCCATATTTCCGAGCAGTCTTTCATGCCTATTGCTATCATCCTTGATCGAATGTTTATTTACGTCAATCAAGCCTTTGCCGATTTGTGCCAGTATACCGTTGAAGAGATTTTAACATGGGATTTTAGCCAGTACATTCATTTAATGCATGCCGAAGACCGCATGCAATTTATAGCCCCCCCACTTAAAAGTGATCGTGCCGATATTCAGACCGTTCATTCGTATCTTTACCGCGTGTTTTCCCAGTCTGGTAAAGTAAAGTGGGTCTCCCACCACGAGAAAACAATCCAGTTCCACGGCGAAACCGCTGATTTATTGACCCTGCTGGATGTCACCCAATTGGAAGAAGCCCAATACCAGTTATCGGAAGAAAAAGAACGTCTCACCGTCACCTTGAGAAGCATTGGCGACGGCGTGATCACTACCGATAACCACGGCCTAATCACCATGATGAACTGCGCCGCTGAAAAAATCACGGGCTGGACGCAAAAAAATGCCTTGCACCAACCCATTGAGAATGTATTTCAAATCAGTAGCCAAAGAATGACAACCCCTTTACCTAATCCTGTTTATCAAGTCTTAGAAAGCGGTGAGAATGTAGAATTTTCCTCCGATTGTATTCTGCTTTCTGACCCCTCTTTGATCTTGATGGTAAACTGCGCGCCTCTTCGTGATCAAGAAGAGCGGATGCAGGGCACAGTGCTGGTCCTCCACGATATAACGGAAAAACGGGGCATGGAAAACGAGATTCTAAAAAACCAGCGGATTGAATCTATCGGTGTGTTAGCGGGTGGGATCGCCCATGATTTTAATAACCTGATGACCGTCGTGTCCGGGAACATTGAACTGGTAAAAATATCGTTAATGGCCAATGAAAGGAATTATCAACTCCTTGAAGCCGCTGAAAAAGGTGTGTTTAATGCCATTGATTTGAGTCGGCAGTTATTGACTTTTTCAAAAGGTGGCGCTCCCATTAAAAAAGCCGCTGCCATTGGTGAGATTATCGAGGATTCCGTTAATTTTGTATTAAGTGGTTCAACCGTGTTGCCCCAGTGCCATTTTGACCCCAATCTATTTCCCGTGGACATGGATAAAGGTCAGATCAGCCAAGTATTTCAAAATCTTATTCTCAATTCCGAGCAAGCCATGCCCGGCGGTGGTGTCATTCATATCTTTGCGCGGAACCTCACTTGTCCCCCGCTCCATATCCCGGCTTTAGCACCTGGAAAATATGTGGAAATATCCATCCATGACCAGGGGATCGGTATTAGCAAAGAGAATCTTGATAAAATATTTGATCCCTTTTTTACCACCAAACAAACCGGGAATGGTCTTGGGTTGGCCGTGGTTTATTCCATTATCAGGAAACATGATGGTTTTATCACCGTTGATTCCACTCTCGGACAGGGCACAGATTTTCATATCTATTTACCAGCTTCCCACAATCAAATTGAATCCCCACAGCAGACCCTCCCAGAAGAACTCTTTTTTCATGGCAAGGGAAAGATCCTGGTGATGGATGATAATGCCAGTATCAGGCAATTGTTGGGTGTGACGTTGCATAAAATGGGGTTTGAAGTCTCTTTTGCCACCACCGGCGAGGAAGCCATTGACATGTATTGGCAGTGTTTGCTCACCCCCTATCCTTTCCGTGCCGTGATTTTGGACCTCACTATTTCTGGGGGTATGGGCGGCAAAGAGGCCATTGTTAAATTGTTAGAGATTGACCCCGATGTGAATGCTATCGTGTTTAGCGGTTATTCCGATGATCCGGTTGTCGCCAACTATAAGAATTATGGCTTCAAGGGAACACTAAGCAAGCCTTTTCGGATCAAAGACATTTTCACGGTTATCCAAGATGTGATCCGCCCATAAATCATATGATGCGTAGGTAAATCGCGTTTCGCCCTGGAATCAGTGCCAACTCTATTTAACCACGAAGAAGAAAAAGAAGACCACAGATTACACAGATTTAAATGATTGACACAGATTAAAAGATGACTATAACAAAAAGAAATAAACCAATCTGCGTAATCATTTTAATCTGTGTAATCTGTGGTCTTCTTTTAATTCGTGTAAATTCGTGAAATTCGTGGGGGTCTTTTCTTGAAAACCAGGGATGTCCCCAAAACCATAACCTATTTGCGCCACATTTGCAGTAATTTGTTAAATGTAGTATCAAAAAAAAGGGGATTCCGTCCCAGAACCTGACGTTTCTCACTAAAGATTGACAGTTCAAGTTTTAAGTTTTTGCATCGGCGCACACTGGGTTTCACCTTATATTAATAACTTTAGGAAGGTGCGCTCGCAAAAACTTAAAACTTAAAATAATGCGCCAGGATGGCGCGTCTACCCAAATCTATTTTCATTGGAAAATGCCATGATATGATTGAATCCCTAACGATGGGCAATTCTCCTTGCAATTTGTTGTCTCTGTTTTTTCATACCTGTATGATAACTCAAAATGCAATAAATTTCAACTGCTGGTGGAGACCTGGATGCACCGCCAACGTAATGGGAAGAATGGGAATGATGGGAATGACGGGATAAATAAAAAAATTCCCATTCCTCCCATTCTTCCTACTTGATTTTATGGTACTCTCAAAGAATTGGCGGTGAATTCAGGTGGTATAGTATACTATGAAACAAACCCCTGTTTATGGTATAATATACAATGAAATGAAAAACGAAATAAAAAAAATAATCCTCGAATGGCAAACGCACCGCGTGGAAAATGTTGTCAAACGCAAAGACAGTCTTGTGTTTTCTGAAGAGATCAATACTGTGATTGGTCTGCGCAGGAGCGGGAAGACTTATTTCCTATTCTCTGAAATCAATTCCCTTATCCAAAACGGTACTCCTCCCAACCAGATCGTGTATATCAATTTCGACGACGAACGGTTAGCCGAATTAGAAGGAAAACAACTCCAATGGATTATTGAGGCGTATTACGAGCTCTATCCCGGCAATGCTGATAAAAAAATATATCTCTTCTTCGATGAAATCCAGAATATTGCGAACTGGCACCTTTTCATCAAGCGACTCTATGAACAAAAAAAATACCACATTGTGATCACCGGGTCGTCCGCCCGTCTGCTGAGCAAAGAAATCGCTACTGAACTGCGCGGTAGATCTCTCACCATTAAATTTTTCCCTTTAAATTTTATAGAATTTTTGGACTTCAAAAACTTTTCCATCATTGATAATATCGAATTCTCCCAGGAAAGATTCCAGCTCATCAATTATGCTGCCGAATTCCTTATCTATGGTGGATTTCCACGGGTCACCATGGAGCCGTCCCATCAACGCAAGAAAGACCTCCTAAACGATTACCTCGATATGATCATTTTTAAAGATATAGTCGAACGTTATGACGTGCGTAATACCCATTTACTCCGGGCCATCATCCATTACCTGCTGGCCAATTTTGCTGCCGAATTTTCCATCACCAATTTTATCAAAAAATTCCAAAAAGAATACCAACCCAACAAGGTCACTGCCTTCAATTATTTTTCGTATCTTGAGGATGTCAGTTTTTTTCATTATTTGCCGCTATTCTCCTATAAAATTCACCAGCGCTATGTAAATAAAAAAGTCTATATTGGTGATAATGGTTTTATTTTGTTACTTTCTTTCCGTGGCATGGAAGTACACGGGCGACTGTTGGAAAATCTTATATTCACCGAACTACTCAAAAGAGGCAAAAATCTTTTTTATTTCAAAGATGCCCAAAACTTCGAATGCGACTTTATAATCACAGAAGAGGAAAAAGCCACGGCAGCCATCCAGGTCACCTATAACCTCAACCGCGACAATAGTGAAAGAGAACTACGGGGTTTAAAAGGTGCGCTAAAAGAATTGGGCCTGGAAAAAGGCACCATTATCACCGCCGATACTGAAGACGAAATCATTGATGGCAATTATCATATTTCCATCATCCCTTACTGGAAATGGATGATCTCCCATTAAAAAAAATGGGGACGATTGCAATAATTTGGCGGTGGATTTAACCTGGATTCACCATCAGATTCGTGAAAAAACATGGACGATATGGACAGAGTGGACTTTGTGGACGATATGGACAAAAAAAGCTTTTATTTTCGGTCCATATCGTCCACTAAGTCCATATCGTCCACAACGATTTTAGAAATCTGGCAGTGAATTAAGGGGTAGCTATTGAATTAATTGAACATTTAGTATAAAATATTTTTTATCTGTGAACAATCATGGAAAAAAGGATTGTTTTGCTTGTGTTTTTTGAATTTCCCAGAATATCAGGAATATCAGGCACATCAAGAACAGGAATATAAAGAATCAAAAAAAGAATCAGAAACAGGATGAAGATGTTTATTGTACATAGCGGGATTAATAGAATGCGCATCAATGGCTGGCGGATAGTCAAGCCTAGGGAACGGGTGTAAACAATGGAACCACAACAGGAAACAAAAGTAGCAGGTAAATATGATGTAGCGGTGATTGGCGGTGGCCCAGCCGGCGCTTCGGGTGCTTTTTACGCGGCCAAATCAGGTTTGCGCGTGGTGTTATTGGAAAAACAAGCTTACCCACGCCAAAAACCATGCGGCGGCGCCCTGTCTGGCCGATGTGTGCCCCTCTTGGGCGAACATGCCCGCGCTTCCATTAATTCCAAGGTAGACACGCTCCACCTTTTTTCTCCCAGCCACCAATTTTTAATCCAACCGACAGAGGATAGCTTTTTTGTGCGCCGGGAAGAATTCGATATGGCTATGGCGCGGGATGCCAGGGAAGCTGGTGCCCATGTCATGGATAATTGCCGCGTCAAAAACGTGACCCGTATGCCCACGGGGGAATATAAAATCGAAACCACCGGGAATCCTGTTTTTGCCTCTTATATTATCCAGGCCACGGGGTTCCAAAAAAATGCTTTCAATCAACCCCTACTCAACCGTGAAGCATTCGAGGCCGATTACCTGGCTATGACCGTCGTGTCTGAAACACCCATAGATAAAGCGATACTAACGCCATTGGGTTATACTGGCTACTCTGCCGGAATCTTTTTTGGCGCAGTGCCCAATGGGTACGGGTGGTGTTTTATTAAAAACGGGTTCATCAATATTGGCATTGGCGCATCTGCTCACTTGTTAAAATCCGATGGCGCCATACACTATTACCATCAATTTGTGGCAAAATTGCGCGAACTCGGCCAACTGCCACCCCATTTAAAACTGGAAAAAGAACGCGCCTTCCCCTTACCCTTTAAACGAACGGTCCACCAAACCGTGTTCGAGAATATTCTATTGGCCGGAGATATCGCTGGATTTGTCAGCCCTGTCACTGGCGAGGGACTCTATTACGCCATTAAAAGCGGCCAACTGGCAGCTACAGCTATTGCCAATCATTTACAAGACCATCTCCCCCTGGCCAATTACCAGGAAAACTGGTTGCGCGATTTTGGCAATGACCTAAATAAATACGGGCGCTGGATTCAAAAAAACCTGTATAAAACCAAATGGCGCCAGGAATTGATGATCACTCTGGGCAGGCGCGACGCCAAAATGGCCGAATTGCTCTACCGGGTGGTTTTTGGTAAAACGTCCTATAAAAAAGGAACCTTCAAAATAATAAAACGGATGCCAGTCGCGCTTCTTAAATTAATATTTTAATTTTTTGCCTGTATTTTGACTTGTTTTAATACCAATCATGTGGCTTTTATTGTATAATGAAATGGTGCAATTAATACAATGCACTGTTTGTGTGACACCTAGAAAATCAATAAGAGAGGTAAGCATAACCATGGCGGTAGAAATCGAGCTGGTGAACACGAAGAAGCAATTGAAGCAATTTGTCAAGGTTCCTTTTGAGATTTACAAGGGCAATAAATTGTGGGTTCCTCCATTGATTCGCGACGAGATGAATATGTTTAATCCCCGTCGGAATCCCTCTTATGAAAATGCCCAGACCAAGTTGTTTATCGCCTACAAGAATGGAAAAGCCGTGGGGCGTATCGCTGGGATTCTTAGTGTGGCAGCCAATCAGAAGTACCAGACCAAAAATCTAAGATTCGGCTGGTTTGACACTATCACGGATTATGAAGTGGCCCATAGCCTTTTTGCCGCCCTGGAACAGTGGGCCGTTTTATTAGGCATGGAAACGATTACCGGCCCCCATGGATTCTCGGACCTGGACCCACAGGGCATGCTGGTGGAAGGATTCGACTATTTGCCGACTATTGCTGTCATTTATAATTTCCCCTACTACCCGGAATTTACAGAACAATACGGGTTCAAGAAAGATGTCGATTACGTGGAGTTCCGCTCGTTGGTCCCTGCTGAATCGGGAATCCCACCACGATTGCAACAAATGGGCCCGCAAATTCGCGAACGCACTCACGTCACTATTATTAAATTCAAAAACCGCCTTCATCTTATGGAACGTGCCCACGAGATATTTCAGTTACTACAAGAAACCTTTGCGCAGATATATGGCTCAATTCCACTCACCCAAAAACAGATGGAATTTTATATCAAAAAATATATTGCCTTTGCAGACAAGGATTTGATCCAGTTGGCAGTGGATGAAAATGATGTGCCCGTCGGATTTATGATTACTATGCCCAGTCTTTCAGTAGGATATCAAAAAGCCAGGGGCCATCTCTTTCCTTTTGGACTGTACCATATTTTTAGAGCACGACGAAACTACAAGGTTCTGGATTTTTATCTGGCCGGAGTGAAGGAAAAATACCGCGGCCACGGGGTGGATATTTTAATGGCGCTGGAAATAGTGGACGCGGCAATAAAAAAAGGGGTGCAACAAACCGAATCCAACCCGGAACTGGAAACGAATAAAAAAATCCAGGCCCAATGGAAATATTTTAATCCCACCCAACATAAACGCAGACGTATATTTATTAAGCAGGTTAATAAAGCCGGTGGTTTAACACCCACATAACGATATCACCACGGAAATATGCAAGGATACTCACGTGACCATTAGCGAAAAAATAGGCCAGTTGTTTATGATCGGTTTCTACGGCACCCGGTTACCCGAGAATGTTCGTGAATTCATTCGTTCCCGGAACATTGGGTTTGTGATTCTTTTTTCGCGTAACATTGAATCCATCTCCCAGGTCCAGGAATTGACTGCCGCCATCCATCGGATAGGCGAGACACCACCGCTTATCTACACGGACCAGGAAGGTGGCGGCATTGTTCGTTTTGGCGAGTTGGCGGCCACGGCCATTTCAGCCATGGGATTGGCGGCCACGGGTAATCCGCAAAATGCATGGCAGGCGGGGAATCTGATCGGCAGAGATATGAAAGCCTGCGGCATAGATGGCATATTCGCCCCGGTATTGGATGTGAATGTCGCGGCAGACAACCCGGTGATTGGGATTCGTGCCTATGCGGATGAGCCGGAAACAGTGATAGCTTATGCGACACAATTCATGCACGGTGTGCAAGCCAGTGGTATCCTGACCTGTGGGAAACATTATCCCGGCCACGGCGCGGCTGTGGTCGACTCTCACCTGGAAATACCCGAAATTCCCGTTTCCCAAGAGTTTTTTAATACGTATTGTTTGTCTCCTTTCCGCGTTTTGGCCCGGTCAGGGATTGATGGGATGATGACCTCGCATGTGCGGTTCCCTTTATTGGCACCGGATATCGCTGGCTTTTCTCCTTACTTGGTGCAACAGTTGTTGCGTGACCAAATCGGGTTTAACGGCGTCGTGTTCAGCGATTGTTTGGAAATGAAAGCCGTTAGGGATCATTTTTCTCCCGCAGAAATTGTGGAGATGGGCATAAATGCCGGTCTTGATGTGTTTGTGCCCAGTCACAGTTTAGATTTTCAGGAAGAACTGCTCGACCGTCTGGAATCCCTGGTAATTAAAGGAATTATCCCGGAAAAACGGATCACCGAGTCTGTCGAACGTATTTTGGCTTTAAGAGCACGGCAGTCTTCTCTAATGGCAAAAATGAATCAGGGTTCATTGCTTCAGCGCGGGATACGGGAGAATCTCGCCATGGAACGGCAACTCGCAGCCGAGTCGGTGACACTTTTGAGAAATGACGCGGGGCTTTTGCCGCTCCAGGCGGGCAGGAAAGTGTTGCTCTTGGAATGGCAAAAAACAATTGTGGGCCCCTCTATCATGGAAAACGATACCCGCTCGATGGTGGGACGATTGGCACGGGAATATCTGGAGGATGGCGAGGTGATCACACTTAAACCAGAAGCAGAGGATTCCTTACCCGATTCTCTGGAAGCCCGTTTAACAGAAAATAAGGATGAGTACCTGTTGGCTTTTATCTATTCTCGTGCCGGGCAGGCTGGGCAACACCAGACGGAAATGGTACAGCGGGTATTAACACTGCGACCCGATACGATTATTATCTCGCTGGAAACCCCCTATGAAATCAAAAAATATCCCGGGGCGGCTACCTTTTTGGTGACCTATGGTTTTCGAATGGTGCAGGTCGAAGCCTTGTTTCAGATATTAACGGGAAAGAGTGTCCCCACGGGGAAATTACCGGTTGAAATAGCGGGGTTATTCCCCCGTGGTTTTGGATTGGGATATGATCGTTACTAAATCCTAATAAATATCAAACAGTTTGCCGTGTTCGCCCAGCAGGTCGATTTTTCCTGTTTCCGCCACTTGGTTGGATAATTTTGCCAGTGCTTTGGAGGCAATCAAATCTCTGGCCACTTGCAAATCTGCCGCGAAAATACGGTCTTCGTCCGTGTGGTCGATTTTTTTTCTGACCAAGTTGTGGCAGGATTCCAGGATTTGGCTTGATTTTAGGGGGCGTCTGAAGTCGAAAGCCTGCGCCGCAGTGACCAATTCTACAGCCAGGATATTTTCCAGGTTATCAATCACCGTGTTCAGTTTTCTGGCGCTAATGGAACCCATGCTCACATGATCTTCTTGTCCTAACGAGGTGGGGATGCTATCTGCACTGGCTGGGAAGCAGAGGCATTTGTTTTCGCTGACCAATGCCGCGGAAGTGTACTGGGGGATCATAAATCCCGAGTTAATGCCGATATTTTTCATCAACAGTACCGGTAAACCTTCCACGTTGCCTTCTAACAGTAGATAGGTTCTGCGGTCCGAGATATTGCCCAGTTCCGCCGCAGCCACGGTCGCGTAATCCAGCGGTAGTGCCATGGGTTGACCGTGGAAGTTGCCGCCGCTAATAGAATTGTGCGTATCCAAGATGATGGGGTTATCTGTCACAGAATTTAATTCTGTGTTGAGGATGTCTTTTAGATGGAGCCAGGCGGTGCGTGAAGCGCCGTGGACCTGTGGCATGCAGCGCAAGGAATAGGGGTCCTGTACGCGGCTGCAATCCGTGTGGGATTCCACCATGGCAGAACCGGCTAAAAGATTGCGCATCCGGTGGGCTACATACGTGGTGCCAATATAAGGTCGGAGCTGGTGTAGTTCTGTTTTAAAGGGTTTGATCGAACCTAACAATGATTCCAGTGTCATCGCGCCGATAATATCCGCCGTATCCAGACAGTTGAGCAATCGTTCCAATCCTTTGATAGCAAAGGCCGCGATAAATTGTGTGCCATTGATCAGGGCCAGTCCTTCTTTGGGGCCCAGTTCCAGTGGTTTTAGTCCTTTTTTGGTTAACACGTGGGCCGCATCTGTACACACAATTTGTTTGGTCCCTTCTCTGCGATAATACACTTTTCCCAGGCCGATCAGGGGCAAGAAGAGGTGGGCCAGTGGGGCCAGATCACCCGAAGCACCGACCGAACCTTGGCTGGGCACCACGGGGGTCACGTTATTTTCAATATGCCAGATAATTCGTTCCAATGTGGACCGCGCAATCCCAGAATAGCCGCGGGCCAGGGCGTGAACTTTGAGCACCATCATTAATTGGGCTATTTCAGCGGGAATGGGTTGACCTACGCCTGCACTGTGGCTTTTTAATATATTGTATTGCAATTTTTGGGTATCTTCCGGTGAAATGACCGTGGTGCATAACGGGCCGAAACCGGTATTGATCCCGTAGACAGTCTCTTTGCGGGCCACGATATCGTTCACTGCCATTTGACTGGCGTGGATTCGTTCCGCCGCTTTTTCACCGATCAGACCCTTACGTTGACCGCGGGCAATTTCCAGCGCTAATCCCGCGCTTAGTTGATCTTCACCATAATAAAAAACTTTGGTTGTTTTTGTCATATTTTACCTTCCTTATCCATTTAAAAAGTCCATTTAGAAAAAATAATTATAATCATTTGTCCCGGATAAGTCAATCTTTTCAAGGGTATCTATTCAGTTTTTTGCACGCCGCCCAACATCTTTCCGAAATCCTGGTCATCGATTAATCCCCTTTTTTCTCCCTGGATTCACCATCAAATTAATGGGAAGTATGAGAATTATGGGAGGAATGGGAAATTTTTTGTTTATCCCATCATTCCCATAACTCCCATCATTCCCATTCTTCCCATTCTTCCCATTAAGTTGGCGGTGAATCCAGGTATTGGTCAATGTTTCATTGCTTCCTTTATTTTATCGGTAGGGAAAGTTTCTGGCGAAGTAGTGATTGATATTATGAATGATTTCGTTGGCAGGGAGGGTCCAGTCGGTGGCGTCTTTCATGTCGATTGCCCAGAGTACTGAGCCGTCTCTGCCATCGCACACTTGGCATTCTGCTTTGATGCCGCTGGTTGGATTGGGGGCGAATATTCTGAGGGGGGTATCTTCCAGTATTTCGTTTAGGATCATATTGCCTACTTCGATGCCAAAAGAAGCCAGACCGGACATGAAGCGTTTTTTAATCACGCGGGTACGAACTACAGCGTCTACATTTAGGAGGTGGGCCAGTTCTTCTGAATTCATTTCCCAGGTATCGCGGATAGTGATCCCTTTTTTTTCTAGGATGTGGTTGGTGGTGTCTACTGCTTGGATTTCTACTAAAATCGGATGGGTGGAGCGGGTGGCTTGATGCATCAGCATAGTGTAGAAAGAATCTTGAAAGGCGAGGCTTTCCTGTTCCTCGATGTCGCGGATTTGGGGGATCGTGAGTTTCTTTGGTTTTTTTCCGGTGAAGATCATTTCAAAGGGTAGGATGGCAATGATGCGGTGTCCCTCGGCTTTTTCGTAAAATGCGGGGGTAACGAAATAATTACCTGTGCATGAGGGGGTCACCAAAAGGATGGTTATTAATATCGTGATAACGAGTAGTAGTTTTTTTTTCATGTTATTCCTCCAGAGAAGCCAGATAAAAAAGCTTGTCCTTTTTTTTATAAAGCAATTTGCTTGCCAGTTTTTTGCCAGTGAATATGTCCTATCTCAGTGACAGGGGGGGCTGCCTCTTTAAATAGTAAACGCTTTTGGAAGTCCAGAAACCTTTTCTCGAAAAGGTTTTTGGCCGCCGGAGGCATAAGTAGTAATGAATTAAGCATGTCTGGGTGTTGACAAACAATGAATGATTGCATATGATATAATATAGAATGATAGAATATAAAGAGGTCTTAAAAAAGTATGCATGAAGCGGAATTGAAAGATAGAATAAAAAAGGGTGAAGATTTTCATACCGAATTAAAGGAATCTATCACCGATCAAAATAAAATCCTTAAAGGAATTGTCAGCTTAGCCAATTCGGAAGGAGGACAACTGATTATTGGTGTAACTGATTCCGGGGAAATCAAGGGAATTCAAAATATTGACAAAAACATGCTAATCATTGATGATTTGGCAATCCAGCGCAGTGAACCGCCAATCTCAGTATTTCAAGAAACTCTTTCAATCGACGGCAAAATCGTGCTGATCGTTAATGTTCCGCAAGGTAAACAACGTCCTTACCGCACGTCTGGTGGACTCTATTATACTCGTTCAACCAATCGTACCAGACAGGCATCCACTGATGAACTGTTGCGTCTTTTTCAGTCAAGGGAAAGTATTTTTTATGACGAGACTACAGTTCACCAGTCTGATTTTCAGGACCTGGATATATATTCTTTCCAAGATTTTCTGTCAAACCACATGGAGATAAAAGCAGTCGAGTCCGAGTTAAAAAATTACTTGAAAAATCTCCATCTTTTAGATAAAAATTATAAACCTACAGTGGCTGGTATTTTATTTTTTGGCAAGAAACCACAATTTTACTTCCCCTGTTTACGGGTAATATGTGCCATTATCAGAGGCACGGATTTGGCCACACCTCCGTTCGATAAGAAAGACCTCGTGGGTCGAATTCCCGACATTCTGGAAGATACCCAGCGGTTTCTTAATCTATTCCTGAGAGAAGAGCATGTGATCCAGGGTTTTGAACCTGAAATAAGAAGGCAAATCTCGCCGGTTGCTTTAAGAGAAGCCTTGGTGAATGCCATTGCACATCGGGATTTAACCATACCAGCCCCTATCCGGGTTATTAAATATGATGATTGGATTGAAATCAGAACACCGGGTAAATTGCCCAATTCGGTCACTATCGACAGTATCAAAATGGGTGGCTCGCACGTCTTAAGAAACCCGACAATCTATAATCTGTTGTATAAACTGGGTATGGTTACCGATCTGGGAAGCGGGGTACGGCGCATTATTACTCTTGTGCAGGCCCATTGCCAAAAAGAAGTGTTGTTCCAGCAAACGGACAGTGAATTCATCCTGACGATTCCTTTGGCTTAAGCACACCAAAGAGTGTATGTAGTAAAAAAAGAAAGCAATAAATGAGGCGTAAAGCCTTTTTATAATAGTTATAGAGGAGTACTTATGATTAATCAAATAAAAATGGCCGTGATAAAATTTCCTGGTTTGCGAGTGAAACCGGGGGAGCTTCATAAAATTAGGGAATATTTTGCCGAGCAGTTCAGGGCATTTGATCTGTTGCATAATAATCAGCCTGAGAGTGATACCTATTTTTATCGTTACCCGGCCATCCAGTTCAAATTGACCGATTTATTTTCCGTGTATGCGTATACGGATGATGCGATTGCTATTCTCAAGGAAGTGTTCTTGAAATCCGAGCATGTGAATATTGCAGGCAAGAAGATGGATCTCCGCGAAATGCAAATGGAAATCAAAGAAGCCAGTTTTGGTGAAGATGGGCAGTTCTACCGCTATGTATTTATGAGCCCATGGCTGGCACTGAACCAGAAGAATTATAAAAAGTTCAGGACCTTTGCAACCGAGACTCAAAAAGCGGATATGTTGCGGACTATTTTGGTAAGTAACATCATTGCGTTTTGCAAGTTTGCCGACTATACGGTGGAGCAACGACTGGTCGTCACCCCGGAGTTGGAGCAAGTGGCTGCCAATTTGAAAGGAGATTCCCATATTGGCTTTAAAGGGGAGTTCAAGGTTAATTTTCTTTTGCCCGATTACTTAGGCTTGGGGAAAAGTTCCAGCCATGGCTATGGCGCGATTTGCACGTTGAAAGAGTAAGAAAAGGGGATGGGAATACATCCCCCCCCCCGTTTCAAAAAGAAGGCCCCACCATTTTCATGAATACAACCTTGTATCCTCATTTTAACATCCTTGGCAACCCGATGATTACTCCCCACTCACTTTATTGAACTCACTCATCTATTTTCTTTCTCGTTGATTCTGGCGGGAAAGCTGTAAACTTTCGCAGATTCCTGCGAGTTCCTCCTGCGTTATCGGGCACTCAATTCTTGTAAAGCCTTATATTACGGTATTCTGTGAATCTTGGCAATAAACTTGCTCTATTTATACTGAATTTAAAGGTACCTTGAATTCGATGATAAAATTTGCACGTAAAATTAGAAAACAATTCAGGAGGATTTAAAATGAGTAAACGAATTTTGGGTTTATTGGCTATTTTGGGTTTGATGATACTGCCTTTACTGGCACAGAATACCACATTTGTGGGTGGTAACGGCGGCGGTAATGGAAACGGCGGTAATGGTAGTAATGGAGGTAATGGAGGTAATGGTGGTAATGTTGGCTGTTCACCGATTTATAACCTGTTGACAGGATCACCTTTTTCTTTTAGCGGGACGGTTATCAGCGCGGGAATCTACGGTGACGGCCTGGTATTAACTACTTCTACCGGGAATATTACGGTTTGGGGACTGGGTGCGAATAACTATTGGAATAGTCTGAACATGACGAAACCTGTGGAAGGCGACATCGTCAGCGGCAACGGCTATACCCTGGACTATAACGGCGATATTCGCAATGTGCTGACCCAAATCACGGTGAATGGGACCCTGGTCCCACTACGGGATGAAAATGGCTTGCCTTTGTGGCGTCATATTGGCAGGGAATGGGAAAATATGCCTGGTGCCGGTGGTTTCAACGGTATCTGTTATGATATCTTAAACGGTACACCTTTTACTTATTCTGGCGAAATCATCAGTAATAGTGTAAACAATTATGGAATACAAGGAAACGGCATGGTTCTGGCCACCACCGCAGGGAACATCTCCGTGTTAGGTTTGGGACCGATTTATTACTGGGATAATCTGAATATCACCCACCCCGTAGTGGGCGACACTATTATCGCCAACGGTTTCACTGTAGACTATAACAGCAATATCGTGAATATCCTGATGTCCGTGGTACTGGAAGACGGAACCACGATTCAATTACGGGACACTGCAACTGGCGCACCCCTATGGCGAAACCAGGGCAATAACTAAACAAAATAATAATTCAGAGTATTCTAATACAGATTCTAATAAAGATTCTAATAAAAAAGGAGTTAAAAATGAATAAGAAATTGATGCTTATCACGGTTATTATTTTTACACTGGTGGCAATTGGGATCGCCGAAGTTCAACCAGTTCAACCGGTACAACAAAACAGACAAGGCTATCGGATGCATACTTTTGATGTCACTTCTACCGTCACTATTGAAGGAAAAATCTTGGAAGTAACACAATGCACCTCAGGCAAAGGCAAATACAGCGCTGGTGTTCTATTAACTATCGCGGACGCGAAACAAGGAAAAAACACCCAGGTCTACCTGGGCCCCAATGCTTTCATCCAATCCAATAACTGGGAATTAAAAAAGGGTGAATCAATCGCGATAAAAGCATATATAGGAACAGGCAACGACAACGGGAACTTTTTTGCCTCACAACTGTCCCAAGGTGGAAAACAATTGGAACTCCGTGACAAAACAGGACGTCCTTTATGGCGTCGTAGTGCCATCCACCAGGGCTACAGACAAGGTAACGGCGCAAGAAGAAATTGCCTGCGTAACCTCTAATCTCTTACTCCGAATGAATCGGTAAATAAATTGTGGGCACTGTGGACTCAATGGATTTGTGGACTCTTCTAAAAACTCTGGTTTTTTGTCCACTAAATCCACCAAGTCCACATTGTCCACTCAGTCCATAACTGTTTCGAGAATTGGATGGTGTATTTAATATGCCTGGATTCACCGCCAATTCGAGAGTACCATAAAATCAAGTGGGAGGAATGGGAATTATGGGAAGAATGGGAGGAATGGGATTTTTTTTGTTTATCCCATAATTCCCATCATTCTCATAATTCCCATGATTCCCATTCTTCCCATTAAGTTGGCGGTGTATTTAATATGGCTTCCGACTTGACTGTAAAAAAACGGCAGGTATAATATACAGTGAATATGAACAAAAAAATAAAAACCCGAATAATAAAAAGTATTTATACCGCTTCCCCATATCATAATAAAAATCTGGGTATTCTTCCTTTTGTATTTATAATCACCTTGTGTTTTACCCTGCTACCTCCCGCCTTGGTTTTCCCCCAAGAAACGGTTAACTATTACCGCGTGGATAAGGTAATCACTATTCGTGGGGAAATTACAGACGTTAAAAATGAAGCGTGTTTCGCCAACGATGAGTTTATCATCATCTATCTAAAAGAAGCGAAAAATAAAACAATCTACCGCGTGGAAGTATCTCCCCGCTGGTTTTTTACCACAGAGGTAAAAATTGGCGCTACTATTGAAATCACCGGCTCTTCCTATAAAACCAATGAAACCGAAGTGATTATGGCCCGCTCCATGTCATACCAGGGCCAAATGCACCAGTTCCGCGATAAATATGGCTTTCCTTTATGGCGCGGCAAAGGAGAACGGATGGGAAAAGGCAAACACATGAACGGCGGACGAAGAGGAAATGGGGCCATGAAGGGAAGAGGCCACTCTTGAAAAAGAGACGTTTCTTTTTTATTCTATTTCCTTTTATGCTAATCCTGGTTTCTATTTATTATCTCAACCAATTCAACCAAAAGGAAATCCGTGGGAAATTTCTGGAAATTACTGCGGCTGAAGGTTTGACTATTGGCAACCTACTGGAACTCTCAGGGCAAGACTTGATCAAAGGCGGACAGGAAAAATTAACTACCTTTCTGAACCATCTCTATGAAAATGAATCCATCGAATACATTGGTTTATTTCATCGTGATGTGTTGGTTTACCTCCTATCTCGCTATGAAGGTTTTTTCCCCGTTGTACCCGGTCCTGAAAATTATCGCATTTTAGATACTGCCGTGGGTAAGGTTTTTGAAACCTCCGCCCGTTTCACCGGCCAAAAGGGCGAAGCCTACCGATTGTATATCGGTTTCAACTATGAGTTCTTAACTACGTTCGAAAAGACCGCAGGACAGAATTTTTATGTTGTGGCTGCGCTCTTTTCACTGGTCATGATTGCCGTGATCGCGCTGGTCTTTTATTTCGATAAAAAATTTTATAGTAACACCCTGGAATTACAACAAGAGAAACAGGAAAAGGATCGTTTTAAAGAACTCTCCCTGCTCACGGCGGAAATCGCCCACGAAATCAAGAACCCACTAAACGCGATCTATCTCTCCTTCAGTACATTGGAAAAATACTGTTCCAATGATAGCGAAGCGCTGTTTTACCGCGAGGCCATTAAAGGCGAGGTGCGGCGTATCTCCAGCATTTTAGAAGCCTATGTGGGTCTCTCCAAGGAAATCAAACCCCATTACGCGCCCTTAGACCTGACGGCATTTATAGAGACTTTTCAATTCCTTATGACCCAAGAATTGGAAGACAAAGGGATTCACACCCAAATAAAAATCAACGGCCCCACGACTATTCGCACCGACGAGAACCTGCTCAAACAAATCCTGTTGAATTTAGCGAAAAATGCCATGGAAGCAGGTGCCGCGGAAATTACTATCCTATTCACCACCCAGGCGGGAACTCTCACCCTGGACATCTGCGACAACGGCAAAGGCATTGACAACAAGGTGGCAGATTCGATCTTCAAGCCCTATTTCTCTACTAAAACCAAGGGGATGGGCCTCGGACTTCATATTGTGCTACGTTTGGTGATGGCCATGCAAGGAGAGATTCGCCTCCTCTCCCATGACTCCGGGAATACTCGCTTCCAAGTTAGGTTACCCGCAGCAAAATAGCACAGTGAGAATATTTTAATAATTTAGGAGCTGGTGATGAGTGAACGTTTTTTATTGATGATCGTGGAAGATGAAAAACTGGCAGGTCGCGTATTGTTGGACAATCTAAAAGAAAAAGGCTACGGCGTGACACTGTGTCAAACCAGTGAAGATGCATTCCACTATTTCCAGCACAACATGGTAGACCTCGTATTAATGGATTACCGACTCCCAGGCATGAGCGGCGAAGAATTGTTTGCAAAACTCAAAGAAATCAATCCACTTATTCCTGTTATTTTTATGACGGCTTACAGTTCCGTGGAAAAAGCAGTGCGGTTATTAAAACTCGGTGCCTATGATTATTTAACCAAACCCCTGGAACTGGACGAACTGTATCATACCATCAACTTGGCCTTGGAAAAAATTACTCTGGTCAAAGAAAATCAGCGTTTGCATGAAGGGTTACGTGAGAAATTCAGTTTTGGTAATTATGTATTCGCCGCCCCGGTCATGCAGGAAGCACTGAACCTCGCCCTACGTGCCGCAGATTCCAATGCGGCAATCCTGATTACTGGCGAAAGTGGCACAGGCAAAGAAGTGATTGCTAATATCATCCATTATCACTCCTCACGGCGCAACAAAAAGTTTCTCAAAGTGAATCTCTCCGCCCTCCCGGAATCATTGATGGAAGCAGAATTATTCGGCGCGGTGAAAGGAGCCTATACAGATGCTGTGCCCCGCTTAGGGAAATTTGAAGAAGCTCATGGTGGCACTCTTTTTTTCGATGAGATCGGCGAACTCTCCCAAGACATGCAAGTAAAATTATTGCGCGTCTTACAAGAACGGGAGATTACTAAACTCGGTTCCAACGAACCTATAAAAGTCGATATCCGTTTAATTACCGCCACCAATAGTGATTTACAACAACAAATCAAGGAGAAAAAATTCAGGGAAGATTTTTATTTCCGCTTAAACGTGATTACTATCCCCTTGCCACCATTGCGGGAACGTCGCGAAGATATCCCATTATTAGTGGACTATTTTATCAAAAAATTCAATCAGCGGGAAACCAAACAGGTGGAATTTATTTCCAAGGAGACTATGAATCTTCTTATCCGTTACGCCTATCCCGGTAACATTCGAGAGTTAGAAAACATCATTGAACGGGCGGTGATTTTGGCCCGTGGCACGATCCTAACGCCCCAGGATTTGCCAGTGTACATCAAAAACCTGCCCACTAATCACCCCGCAAATAATGATCTAGACAATCTAACCAACCCGGACCCCCACGAACTAACCCTGCCAGAAATTCTTGCCCTCACAGAACGAAAAGCCATAATAAATTCACTGCGCAAATACGAGTTCAATCAATCAAAGACTGCCCGGGCGCTGGGTATTTCCGAATCCGGGCTGCGTTACAAAATCCAATCCCTCAAAATCCCCAAAGAATAAACAATTAGATCATTCCGCTCATCCGTAGGCAAAAATTCTTTTTTGCTCAAACCCTGAATACTCTTGATCTTTACTGCGCTTTATGGTATAGAAAGAGATAACTAGTTTTGAAATTGTTTAAGTTGGAGTTCCAATGAAAAGAACATTTTCCCAGGTTGGCCATCCCGTGGTTCGGCAGGATGGGCTTGAAAAAGTAACCGGCCAAGCTAAATACGGCGACGATTTACACATTCCCCATCTGTTGGTTGGCGTGATGGTGCGTATCCCTGAAAGCCACGCCACAATCACGGGCATTGATTATTCCGCTATTGCAGGAGACCCCGCCCTAATCGCTATATGTGACAACAACGATGTCCCGGCAGCCCATAAAGTGGGCGCCATTCATAAAGATCAGCCTATTTTTAGTTTTGAAAAGGTGGTTACAACCGGCGATGTGATTGCGATGCTGGTCGGAGAATCCGAAGCAGCACTATTACTGCTACGTGACCAAGTGAAAGTCCACTACACCCCGCTCCCAGTATTGAGCAACCCGCTGGACGCCTTAAAACCAGACGCCCCGCTCATTCATGCCCAATACGACTCCAATTTGATTGTTTCCTACCCGTTACGCAAAGGAGATATTGACAAGGGTTTTGCAGAAAGTGATTTTACCCTGGAACAAACATATACCACGCCTTTTATAGAACACGCTTACATTGAACCAGAAGTAGTCATCGCTATTCCCCGCGAAGGCAATAAAGGTATTCACATTATCGGCAGTATTCAGAACCCCTATTCCACGCGCCGCACAGTGGCAGCAGTGTTGGGTTGGCCACTGGCTAAAATACGCATAGAACAAGCAGAACTGGGCGGTTCTTTTGGTGGTAAAGATGATAGCATGAGCATTCTTGCCGCACGTGCCGCTATCGCGGCGTTAAAAACAGGGCGCCCGGTTAAAATTCGCTACCACCGCGAAGATTCTATCCGCGAATCCTATAAACGCCACCCCTATATAATGCATTATAAAGTCGGTTTCAGCAAAACAGGAAAATTACAGGCGATGAAGATCGATATCACGGCTGATGGTGGTGCGTATGCATCCATGAGTCCCTTTGTTACTTGGCGCACCGTGGTGCAAGCGGTTGGACCCTATGAAATCGAAAATGTCTGGACCGATGTGCGCGCCGTGTATACCAATAATCCGTATACTGGAGCCATGCGTGGTTTTGGTTCCCCCCAACCCATCTTTGCCCAAGAATCCATCATGGATGAAATCGCCCGCCAAGTGGGCTTGTCCCCTTATGAAATCCGCAAACGCAACGGCCTCAAATCCGGTTCCATCACCGCTACGGGCCAGAAACTGGAAAACCACGACGTCAACCTCCTGGCTGTGCTGGAGAAAGCAGTGGAAACGACCGATTTCAAAACCCAATGGGAAAAAAACGAGACCCAAAATAAAGAAGTGCCCGCCTTTTTATTAAAAAAAACCAGTAAAGGCAGCCCCGCATTTTCGCCGCTATTGGCAGACAGCGATTTTATCCCGCCCCAGCACGTATTGCACAAGGGCATTGGTCTGGCTGTTAGTTTTCGTGGTTGTTCGCTTGGTGCCGAGGGTATTGATGCTGTAGCCGCTTATCTTGCCGTGCAAGCCGATGGCTCCGTGTATTTATTGTGCGGTCTGGCGGAAAACGGCCAGGGCTTGCGCACCACCTTTGCCATCATCGCGGCAGAAATACTGGGTATAAGTATAGACCATATCTATTATCTGGAACAAGATACCGGTTTGATCCCGGACAGCGGGCCCACGGTTGCATCCCGGTCTACATTGATGGGTGGCGCGGCTGTAAAAATGGCGGCTGAAATGGTACGCGAACGATTCGAAGCGCTGTTACGCCAACATTGGAACGTGACAGCCGGCGCATTTGCATTTAAAGAGCAGCAGGTCACCTTAATAGAGGACCCGTCAAAACAGATCACCTTTGCCCAGCTTTGCGCTCTGGCTTACAATCATGGCATTAATTTGGCTGCTATGGGGTGGTATAAAGGTCCCCATGTGCATTGGGATGAAGAGAAAGGACAGGGCGATGCCTATTTCACCTATGTCTATGGGTGCCAAGTTGCCGAAGTGACCGTGAATATTGTGACCGGGGAAGTTTACGTGGACCGCGTCATTGCTGTGCATGATATTGGTACTGTTATTAATCTATTGGGTGCCCAGGGGCAAATATACGGCGGTGTCACCCAGGGGGCAGGCTATGGTTTGTGGGAAGAGATCAGCACCCACAATGGAGCGGTTCGCGAAATGAATTTTGATCAATATCTCGTGCCCACCAGTAAAGATGTGGGTGACATCACCCCTATTTTTATTGAAGGCGAAGATAAATACGGTCCCTGGGGTGCCAAGTCCCTGGGCGAACCCGCGTTAGAACTCGCAGCCGCAGCCATTGCCAATGGTATTCGTAATGCCATTGGCGTGCGTTACTTTAACCTGCCACTCAACTTGGAAGAGATTCTGCTGAAAGAAAAATTAAGACCACAAGATTTAAAAAGAGGAAGTGCTTGATGATACCACAATTTGAATTTATCCGACCTCAAAATATACAGGAAACGATTTCCGTGTTGGCGCAATATAAGTCCGATGCCCGGTTGATTGCCGGTGGCACCGATATTATGCCCGGTTTCCGCCAAGAGTCGGCCCGCTTTAAAGAGATTAAAGTGATGGTGGATATCCACCATTTGGAAGAACTTAAAACCATTGAAAAAAACCAGTCCCATCTGCTTATTGGTGCGGGTGTCACCTTTTCCCAATTGGCGATTCACCCCGATGTTAATTTATGGTTCCCCGTATTGGTTAAAGCCGCACTGGGAGTGGGTAGCGTGCAGATTCGCAATCGTGCCACCCTGGCCGGAAACTTTGTGAACAATGCACCTTGTGCCGATACTGTTCCCCCGTTGCTCGTGTACGAGGCTGTAATACGGATTGCTTCCCAGGATAAAAAAAGAGAGATGTTATTGGCTGATTTTCTGTTATCGCCCTATCACACCCAGTTGTTACCCGATGAGATGGTAACCCACATCCTGTTACCCATTCCTGCGGCGAACTTACGCGGTGATTTCTTTAAATTGGGACGTAGACGGGCTGTGGCCATCAGTCGTATTTCCCTGGCACTCGTGGCCGATATTCGCGACGGTGTGTTCCACGAGCTTAAACTCGCCAGCGGTGCCATTACTCCTATTGGCAAACGTTTCGAAAACATCGAACAATTGGCACGCACAAAGGAAGCGAAAACAGAGACCTACAAAAAACTGGCGAAAGAACTGGGCAAAGAAATTTTGGAACTGACTGGCTTACGTTGGTCAACTCCTTATAAATTACCCGTGGTGCAGCAGGCTTTTTACCAGTTATTGGAAAGCGTGTGCAGTTCAGTTCCTAACCAGGAGAAATAATCATGGCAGACCCTACCCTTATTCCATTAACATTCCATTTGAACCGTCAAACGATTACGTTAACCACGGCTCCCAATCGTCGTTTGTTGGACCTGTTACGGGAAGACCTGGAACTCACGGGCACAAAAGAAGGTTGTGGCATTGGTGAATGTGGTGCGTGTACAGTATTAATAAATGGGAAAGCAGCCAATGCCTGTCTCATCTTGGCTGTGCAAATAGAAGGTGCAGAGATCATCACTATCGAAGGTTTGGCCCAGGATGGCAAATTGCATCCCTTGCAACAGATTTTCTTGGAACATGGCGCCGTTCAATGTGGGTTCTGTACTCCCGGTATGCTTTTATCCGCTTATGCGTTGCTCTTAGAAAATCCCCGTCCCACGGAAGAAGAGATCAAAGAAGCGATTGCGGGAAACATCTGCCGTTGCACGGGTTATAAACAAATCATTCGCGCTGTCAAAGAAGTCGCCTCCAGCGCGCCAGAGCCTTGAGAAAAGTAACTTGGAAACCGGGCACGATGATTTATCCCTTGCCCGTAGTGATGGTCAGTTGTGGGAATCAGCAGTCTGGCTACAATATAATTACCGTGGCGTGGACAGGAATTACCTGTACCGACCCGGCCATGTGTTATATTTCATTGCGTCCCGAGCGTTTTTCATATTCTCTCATCAAAGAACAGGGTGAGTTTTGCATCAACCTCACCACCGCCGAACTCGCTTTTGCTACCGATTGGTGTGGTGTCAAATCCGGCAAAGAGGTGGATAAATTCAAAGAGATGAAACTAACGCCCGTGCCTGGACAATTCATTTCCTCGCCCATGATTGCCGAATCCCCATTGAATCTCGAATGTCGTGTCACCCAGATCATTCCCCTCGGCAGTCATCACATGTTCCTCGCCGAAATACTGGCCGTTCATGCCACCCAAAAGTATGTGAATCCCAAAACCGATGCGTTGGATTTAGCCAGCACTCATTTACTGAGCTTCTCCCATGGCAAGTATTATCAATTGGGGGAGTTTAAAGGCAAGTTTGGTTTCTCCGTGGAAAAGAAGAAGAGGAAAGTAAGGAAAACAAAGGCAAAAGATTAAACCACAGATTACGCAGATTAAAATGATTAACAGGATGATTTTTCAATATTGCAATTCTTTTTCCTTTCGTTTAAACTAATATTATGAATAATAAACACTCCGATAAACTATTTATTTCAACGGCAGAGGATGAGAAAATCCTCTTGGAAGCGACCCCTCCAACGTCGCTACGCTCCGTGGGATTATAAACGGAAAAAAACTTCTGCAATTCTGAGATCTTGGGAAAAGTTGAATAAAATAATGCGCCAGGATGGCGCGTCTACGTAGACGCGCCATCCTGGCGCATTAATAAGCGGCGAAAACATGGTCTTGGATACGATTTCGGGCGAGTTTCTTAGGAAAATCTCGCCCTTTATCCCTTCTTTCCCAATTTCAATGGAAAGTTCTTCCAGATATTTCAGGATATTTTCTCTTGATAATCCCTTCATGCTCTCTCCAACACATTGGCGGAAACAAAAATATTCCTCCTCCGAAAAGGAAGGGGACTCTCTGCAATCAAAAACGCTTTTATCGACTCCAATCCACCTACAAAAAAAGGTTCTGACAAACTGAATTGCCGATCAAAAACCCAATCAGGAATGGGCATCCCATTGCGAAAACAAAGCTCCTCCACCATGGCCGCAGTATAGGCGCAATATTTCGGTTCGGTCACTTCCGGGAAAGGGAATTTTTCGATCAAACGCGCTTTTTCCTTCAGGTCAACACGTTTAAACTCATCTAAAAAATCTGCCAGTATATATTTAATCTCATTCATACCTATATATATGGGATATTTTCCAGATTTTGTCAAGTGAAATCCAAGAAGAAAAAACGAACGGGATTTTTTTGGGGAGATTCGGAAGACGATTATTTTGCTAGTTGATACGAATCGGTTTCAATGTTATAATCCTTGCATGAAGAATTTACCGTTAAGTATTCAGACGTTTCGAGATTTTATTGAAGTTGGGTATCTATATGTGGATAAAACCCGCTTAATTTACGATCTCTTTGCCAAGGGCGGTAAATACTATTTTTTGTCCCGCCCGCGTCGTTTCGGGAAATCGGTGCTGATCTCAACGCTGACGGAAATATTCGGCGGTAATCAAGAACTATTCAAAGGACTCTGGATTTATGACAAAATAGAATGGGTTTCCTACCCGGTGATCCATATCGATTTTTCTACTATTGACTATGAATCCCCGGAGAAGCTGAAAGAATCGATTAAAAAATTCCTCAATAAAACAGCGCTAGCCCATGGCGTCACCCTGGATGAAACAAAAACCTACAAAGAGAGTTTCGTGGAATTAATCGAAAAATGTTCCGCCAAAGGCAGGGTGGTGATCCTCATTGATGAATATGATAAACCTTTGATTGAATATATCGAGGCAGATGAAATTGAAATCGCGGGAAAAATACGGAAGGTCTTGAAAAACTTTTATGGTGTCATTAAAGGGATGGATGCCTATCTTCGTTTTGTCTTCATCACCGGCGTATCCAAGTTTGCCAGGGTCTCGGTGTTTTCCGATCTCAATAATTTGATTGATATCACGTTGGCGGAGAATTTTTCTGCTCTGCTCGGGTACACGGAAGCGGAGTTGTGGCATTATTTTTCTTCGTATATTGAAGAAATGGCGGAAAAGCGGGGCATAACTTCCAGCCAGTTTATCGCAATCATCCGGGAGTGGTATAACGGGTATTCCTGGGATGGGAAAAATTTTGTATACAATCCCTTTTCAATATTGAATTTATTTAATGCCAACAGTTTTGAAAATTTTTGGTTCTCTACCGGGACGCCTACTTTTCTGGTCAAGTTAATCAGGGAGCGCCATAAAGAACCAATGGAATTTGAAAATCTGCCGGTGCAAGGGTATACTTTTGACAGTTATGATTTGGAAAACCCGGATATTGCCTGCCTGTTGTTTCAAACGGGATATCTGACTATCAAGCAGGTCACGAGGGAAGCGGAAGTGAAGACATATACTCTGTCTTATCCAAACCGGGAAGTACGGGATTCTTTTTTAACCCATCTTTTTGGAGAATACACGCAAACCAGTTTGAGTTCGGGCAGACGAATTCTGAAGCGCATGGGTAAGGCCATAAATTTTGACGATCCGGAGCGGTTTATTCAGGAGATTAAATCCCTGTTTGCGGCTATTCCTTATCAAATTTTTATCGGGGAGAGGGAAGCCTATTATCATTCGCTTATTTATTTGTTATTAAGATTAAGTGGCGCAGAGGTCAGGTGTGAAGACTCCACGAACCTGGGGCGCATTGATGGGGTATTGGAGACGGCCAAGAGTATCTATATCATGGAATTTAAGGTAGGCAGTGCGGATGAAGCATTGGCACAGATCAAAAAGAAGAAATATTATGAAAAGTACCAGGGGCAAGGGAAGGAGATTGTGCTTTTGGGTATCGGATTTGATCCAAAAATTCGGAATATCGGCAATTATCTGGTGGAACGACCCTGAAAAATTATAGTAACTGTTCAGGTTATAGGCTATGTGACTACAATCAGGTTGGATTTAAGAAAAG
>CAZCVI010000083.1:0-32153 GCA_964502145.1 uncultured Clostridia bacterium | reverse complement strand
ACAGGTGTAGTTCAATTTTTTTGTGGAAGTTGGCTTCGCGACGCGAAAACTCTAAATCATTATGGGAAGTATGGGAGTATGGGATAAACAGAAATATTCTCATTCATCCCATAATTCTCATAATTCACATAATTCCCACATTGTTTATAAGACTCTCAAAGAACTGGTGGTGGATTTCACTCTTGCAAACCACTGCATTTCCGTGTAAAATAAAAGCATGGCAGAAAAAAACGAACAACCGAAAAAACGACGGTCAAAAAAGAAAATCGTCCTGCTTGTCTTTCTTGGCCTTATGGCAGCATTAGCGCTCTTTATTGCGTATTTCTTTCTTACCATGCCCGATGTTTCCTCTTTGGTAAAAGAAAACCCTAAAACAACGGCCATGATTGAACTACGTAAAAAAGAAGCGAAAGAAGAAGGGAAACCTTTAAAAATTCGCCAGTTTTGGGTCTCTTATAATGCGATTCCCAGATTGTTGAAACAAACAGTCATTGCCTCCGAAGACGCGGCATTCTATCAACACGATGGCATTGATTACTTCGAACTCAAAGAAGCGATTAAGAAAAATATGAAAGAAGGGAAAAAATCCCGTGGCGGCAGTACGATCACACAACAACTGGCCAAGAACCTCTACCTGTCCACGGAAAAATCCTACTACCGCAAACTGAAAGAACTGTTCATTGCCAGAAAATTAGAAAAACACCTGACCAAAGACCGTATCTTCCATATATATCTTAACGTCATTGAATTTGGTCCCGGTATTTTTGGCGTGGAAGCTGCTTCCAGATATTACTTTGGCAAATCTGTGGGTCGATTGAGCCTGCAAGAAATTGTCCGGCTGGTGTCGGTGATTCCCAAACCATTAAAAGTGAGCCCTATATCGGATACCCGTTACCTGAAATGGCGCGCCCGCCTCTTATTGACGCGGATGGTCCAATACCACCACATCTCCCAGGAACAATACAAAGAACACATGGCCATATTTAAAAGGTAATACTGACAAAAAATAACTCCCACCCAGCACGTTTCACCGGTTGAAACTTTTTAAAACAAATCCGCGTCTTAAATTCCTTAAGCATTATCAATAGGCAAGCACAGGTAAATCTGGTATAATAGAGGATGTTCATCTTAAAAAGAGGCATGAATGAAGCCAATAAATAACAATGTAAAACACGAAGAAAGACAATTTGAAAAAGCAAATGCAAAAACTCAATGGGCCCATGTTACGGCGTGAAACGGATATTAAGGTAAAATAACCGTGGAAGAACGCCGTACTTTTAAAATTATTATACTATCCATCTTGCTGCATTTTCTCCTGCTGCTTTTGTGGGAAGGCGGGGTCAAATTGAACTTCCTCGGTGAAGATAAGAAACCGGAAGCACCTACCCAAGAAACGCCCATCGTGTTCGATCTGCAACAGTCAAACCAACCCCGCGAGGTGATCGCCACCCCGGATGATGCGAAAGTAGTGGAAAAACAAAAACAAGCGGATTATCTTTCAGATAAAAACGCGCTGGCCCGCAACCCAGAAACAGACCCCGATAAAAAAATAGGCGATGCGTTCGCCCGGGGTGATTTTAATTCCCATGATTTGCCTGTTCCCCACCTCCCCCTGGGCCAACCGCAACCGCAAGTCCAGCCACAACCAGAACAAAAACAAAAAAAAGAGACTGAAAATAAAGAGAAACCAGAGACGAAAGAAAAAGACAAAGGTTCGGGCAAAGAAAAACCAGACTTAACCCCGGAAGACCTCCTGATTGAAAATAGTGGCACAGCGTTCTACAGGGAATTTGTCTTAAAAAGACCCAATGCCATGAGCCCTGGCGCTACCGAACAATTACCAGGCATCACCCACAACCAACAGGAAAGCCGCGCTGAAGATATGGGCGGACTCTCCTTTAATACCTATAACTGGGATTTCGCCCCCTATTTATTGATGCTAAAAAACCAGATTCAAAAGAATATCTTCCCCCCGGTCGCTTTTTCCCAACTGGGATTGATTGATGGCGAAACATTGGTCCGCTTCAAAATTTATCCCAACGGCCAGATGCGAGACCTGGTCGTACTGAAATACGTGGGCCACGAATCACTAAAAGACACCAGTTACAAAGCTGTGGAAATCTCCGCACCCTTCCCCCAACTGCCCAAAGATTTTCCCGAACCGTTCTTGGAAATCACGGGCAAATTCATGTATATGATCCACAGGTAAATGAATCAGATAAATAGTGATGAAAAGAATAATGATATTTAATAGCATAAGAACGAAGAGAGGAATATAATGGAACATGTGATGGAATTTTTTCAAAAAGGTGGTTTTGTGATGTACCCGTTGTTGCTCAGCTCGATAGTTGGGTTAGCGATTGTGATCGAAAAAGCCCTTTCGTTACGCCACAAAAAAGTAATTATCCCAGAAATCGTCAGCGTATTGGATAATATCAAGGGTTCCGGTGATATTGGTTTAGCCATGTCGATTTGCGAAAAGCACAAGGGCCCATTTGCCAATATTATTCGTATCGGCCTGGAAAATCGCTTCCTTAGCCGTGAAGAGATCAAAGAAACCCTGAATGATTCGGGACGACAAGAAGTTCACCGTCTGGAACGGGGTCTGGTCATCTTGGAAACAGTTGCCAATATCGCGCCTTTGATGGGGTTATTAGGTACAGTGACAGGAATTTTGCGCGTGTTTAATGTCATTTCCACCCTGGGCATGGGGCATGCGTCAGCTATGGCTGGTGGCATTTCCGAGGCACTCATTACCACCATCGCCGGTCTCTTCATTGGTATTCCCGCGGTAGTTGGCTATAATTACTTCACCAGCAAAGCAGAAGACCTCATCTTGGAAATCGAAAAATACTCCACCCTACTCTTAAATAAAGTTGTTTCATTCCAGGTAGATGATAAAAACAAAGAACTCCAAAAAGAACTCCTCCTGGGAGAGGTAGAAAAACATGCAGTTCAGAGCTAAACCCAAACGGAAAGTGATGATCAACATCACGTCATTGATTGACGTGATGTTCTTGCTGTTGATCTTCTTAATGGTCTCCTCCACCTTTCTGGAACAACCAGGCATCAAATTAGAATTGCCCCAAGCCCAAAGTTCAGTAGTACTGGAACAAAAAGATTATGCTCTGTTCATCAATAAAGACGGCAAAGTGTACCTGAACGACAGGGAAATTACCACCGATAAACTGGAAGAGAAACTAAAAGAACTGCTCCCCAAAATGAAAGACGCTACCCTGATATTAAAAGCCGACCGCGAAGTTTCCCACGGTGTGGTGGTTAAAGTAATGGATGCAGTTAAAAAAAGCGGCGTCAAGAAACTGGTTATCGGCACAAAAATAGATTAATTGCCTCCGGCGGCCAAAAACCCTTTCGAGAAAGGGTTTCTGGACTTCCCAAAGCTTTTATTATTGGTCCAGGAAGTCCAGTTAGTCCAGATTGTCCAGTTGGTCCAGTATCACGCCACCAGTGGCTTCTTTTTAAATTGCAGCATCCAATTAATAACAATGGATAACCCAATCACCAAAAAACACCCCACCACATTATACCAAAGATAGGTAATATCGGTCAGCACAGAAACTAACAACACCCCGATCTCGGCTAAAATAGCAGCATAAAACGCGGCAGCGCCACGCACGGACTTGACGTAAAAGGCCACCAAGAATATTCCCAAAATCGTCCCATAAACAAGCGAACCTAAAATATTCACGGCTTCCACCAATGTGCCCAAACGATTGGCAAACTGGGCGAAAAGAATGGCAAAACCTCCCCAGGCCACAGTTAATAATTTCGACACTACCAGATAATGATGATCACTACCATCTTTTTTCATCATCCTTTTATAAATATCAATCACCGATGCCGAAGCCAACGAATTTAATTCCGAGGAAGTAGAAGACATGGACGCGGCAATGATAGCCGCAATCACCAACCCCAGCAAACCAACAGGCATGTATTTTAATATGAAAAAAAGGAAGATATAATTGGTATCACCCGTTTCTTTACCCGCTGTATGCTGCTTGATCAGAGCTACGCCCTCCCCTTTCAAAGCAGTCACCCGTTTTTCCGCCGCATCCACTTGCTGTTCCACTACGGCCAAGGAAGTATCATCACCCTGATGGCGTGTCTGGACCATTTTTCGTATCAGATCACTTTTCGCATGGGATGCAGTCTCATATTCTTTTTCAACCGCCTTGTACTTGACCCCCAAGTGACTGTCCCGTATCTCCTGACCCACCACGGAATTAAAAAACAACGGCGGCGCTGAGAATTGATAAAAAACAAATACCAGCGCTCCCAACAACAGAATAAAAAACTGCATGGGTACTTTCACCATACCATTGGTTAATAACCCCAAGCGGCTGTGAGTGATTGATTTCCCGGTCAGGTAACGTTGCACCTGCGATTGATCGGTGCCAAAATATGAGAGCGACAGAAAGAACCCACCGATGACACCAGACCAGATATTGTAGCGATTGGTCAGATCAAAGGTGAAATCAATCGCATTCAACTTGCCCATTTTTCCCGCAACAAACAAGGCATCGGTAAAAGAAACTCCTTTGGGCAGCAAATACAGAATCATAAAAAAAGCACCCACCATGGCAAAAAGGATAATGATCATCTGGTGCATCTGGGTAAAACTCACAGCTTTACTACCACCGGAAGCGGTGTATATAATCACCATGACCCCCAAAATGGTATTGGTCCAATAAATATTCCAACCCAGTAACGTGGACAGGATAATAGCGGGTGCATAAATAGTTAAACCTGCGGCCAAACTGCGTTGCATCAAGAACAATACGGCAGCCAAACCACGGGTTTTCAAATCAAAACGGTTCTCCAAGTACTCGTAAGCCGTATATACTTTTAACCTGTGGTAAATGGGAATCACGGTCACGGAGAGCACAATCATGGCCAGTGGCAATCCTAAATAGAATTGCACGAAACGCATGCCATCGGTATAGGCCTGTCCGGGAGTGGAAAGAAAGGTAATGGCACTGGCCTGGGTGGCCATGACTGACAACGCGACCACGTACCAACGGATATTATTATCCGCCATCAGATAACCATGAAGGTCTTTATTGCCCCGACCTTTATACACACCATACACAATAATAAAAACCAGTGAGGAAATTAATATGATCCAGTCAATTTGATTCATTTGAACATCCAGGTAAAGAGGGTAAATAAGGCAATCCACAACAGCAGATTGCCCAGCACCACCAGATAAATGTTATGCCAGCTTTTCAGAATTGGTGGTGGTTCATTGACCGGGGCTGATTCCTCCGGTGTTAACGCGTTTGCTTCTGTCTGTTTTTTGTCCATTCGTTTAACCTTATTTTATTCCGGGCGAAAGCAAATTAATAAACAATTTTAATGCACCGCTCACACCCGCAGGTAAGTGTCTGAAAAAAGAGAAACCCGTATAAATGAACACGCCCTTGCCATATCTGGCAAACAGCAAACCACCTTTTTGGGCCGGTTCCCCTTTATCGTTGCACGCCAACGGTGTCGAGTATTGGGCATCCCATTCCTCGGCAAAATAGAGCCCCCGTTCCTGCACCCAGCCGTCAAAATCTGTGGGTAAGATCACATTGGGAGTTTTTAATAGCGGGTGGTTCGGGTCCACTACCGTCATAACCGCATCTTCTTCAGTCACGCGGTTATCCGAAAATTTGATGGGATACGGTCCTAACGCTTCAATTTTTAAGCCGCGACTGGTATTGTACTGCACCACCAAACGACCTCCGGTCTTGACATATTCCAACAAGCGTTGCTGCACATTTTTCAAAGCATCTCGCGTATTGTAAGCTCGCACACCCGTTATAATGCTATCATAGACAGATAAATCGAAGCGAAACAAATCTTCATCGGATAATAAATCCACCCGATAGCCCACCTGTTCCAAGTATTTAGGAATATCATCCCCGGACCCCATGATATAACCCAATCGTTTCCCCTGCCTTTTTAAGTCCACTCGGACCAGATGCATTTCCGCCTTCGGGTGCAGCGTGATCAAGGGCAAGTGGGAATAATTAATTGTCAAGCGACTGAATTGATAGGTCTTATCCCCTACTTTTAAATCCACAGTCAAGTAGCAATCCGCGTTTTCCCGTGGTGGTGTGACTTTCACCGTGATCTTTTGTTCTGTCGTCGGTTCTTTAATATCAAAGGGAATTTCCCCTGGTTCTACTTTCCAAGAAGGCGGCAGGTTAAGCTTTAAAGTGCCCGCCACAGCCGCAGGGCCGCTCCGTAGAATAATCTCAATCGGTCGCGCTGCCATAGTGGGAAAGTAAAACACCTCTTCCATAAAATTGGCTGTCACTGGCGGTGTTATTGCCAAATAGCGAATCTTTTCGCCTTCTACAGGGTCGCGGAACCGGAACACAATGGGCGTCTCAAAGGTGATTTCCTGGCCCCCCGCTTCCAAGACCGCTTGTAAATTAAAAGGATAGGGCGCTACAGCCAAGCCTTTGAACTTGTGATTCGCTGCCGGGTAAATGCCTTTTTCTGGTTTCTCCCGGAGCCAAAAAGGATGTGTCACTAGTTCTTCCACGATTTTCATCGTGAATGGTTGTGGTTGTGGTTTATTATCCGTTAATGGAGTATTCACTTCAATCACCCGGTTCTCACCTGGGACAATCAATTTCTTTAAAATAAATGGAAAATCCGAACGATTGATCACTGCCGCCGTTACCTTCACTTCTTGGCCCGTGGTCACCTCGTCGTTTTCCGCGATCGCTTCCACCCACAAACCCGCGCAGGAACGGATCACTCCGATTAATTCCGCCATTTTCTCTGTTTTCCAATAGGATTCTGGTAGCGTGCGCATCTCTTTTAGCGCTTCCAGCAGCAGCGGTAAACTTTTCTCCGGTTCATTCGGGTTATAAGTTGTCGTGGTTTTTTCCAAGAGAGTCCGTACTTTTTCTGAACCAGGAACACGGTTCCAGCTCGCATCAATCCCTTCAAAGAGGTCCGTTTTCGCTGGTTCGCCTGCCAGTAGGTCATAATAATCCAATTGTTGTCCGCGCCGTGGCACCGCGCCAAAACCCTGGGTTTTATGCATACTACGACTCAGAGCCGCTACCTCTTGGTAGGATTGACCCAGCAGGTGATTAAAAGTTCCCGTATCAATGTTTAACAGTTTCGCCAATTGTTCTGGCGTCGCTTTTTCCCAGTAGGGAACCCAGGAGTTCCAGAAAATTCGTTTCGCTTGCCAGACCGAGACGTATTGCAATTGATCGGGGAAGCGTGAGGCATCGCCTGCCGCGTGGAACGCTTCCAGTGCCAGTACAGCCGAGGCTGTATGATGACCATGACCACCACGACTATCCGTGGGAAAGCGGCTCAGAATAATATCCGGTTTGAATTTACGAATCACAAAGACCATATCTTCCAGAATAGTATCTTTGCCCCAGATTGCCAGTGTTTCTTCCGGGGTTTTGGAGTAGCCAAAATCTACCGCGCGGGTGAAGAACTGTTCTGTTTGGTCAATCGTGCGGGCGGCCAGTAGTTCCTGGGTCCGTAAAGCACTAAGTAGCGGTCCTTTTTCCGTGCCGATCAGATTCTGACCGCCTGCGCCGCGATTAAGGGAGAGGTAGCCCGTGCGCATTTTCCGCCCCATGGAAAAATAAGCCAATGCCGCTGTGTTCTCATCGTCCGGGTGGGCGGCCACATACAAAACACTACCCAGCGTTAACAGTTTATCCAGCGCGATTTTGATTTCCCCGCTGTTCATTATTTTCGGCTGCTGCGCCAAAACCGCCTGTGGCGTGAATACTACCCCACAGACAAACAAAAACACCATTACATACAACACATTTTTTACCCACTTCATATTCATAGTTCCATCCTTCTTTATTTAAATACGTGATTGCTTTGAGAATCTTTATAAGTATAGTTATACGAAATACCACCTGAAAAGTTAAATATTTCTTAGAAAGCAAAACCTTTTAAAATGAATTGGAGTATAACATATTTTAAAGCCGAAAATGCAGGTCTGTTATCCTGCATTTGAACATGATTAAAACTATTAAAATTAAGGAGAAGTAAACATGAGAAAGTTAACATTGAGTTTAGCGGTTCTGTTGCTTGTTAGTACCGTGATCACAGGAAATCTATGGGCCCAAGAGATCAAGTTTCCCGCCGCCAGTCAGAAGGCCTCGATTTTTCAGACTGTTGGATTAACCGATATCACCATTGTGTATCACAGACCCGGCGTAAAAGGTCGGACCATCTGGGGCGATCTGGTACCATGGGACAAAATATGGCGCACTGGTGCCAACAATGCCACCACCATTGAATTCAGTACCACCGTGACCATTGAAGGACAGAAACTGCTGGCTGGAAAATACGGGTTGTATACTATACCTGGACAGGAAGAGTGGGTCGTTGTGTTTAGCAAAAAAACGGACCTCTGGGGTGATTCCGGTTATAAAGAAGAAGATGATGCGTTACGCGTAAAAGTAAAACCCATGGCTGCGCCTCATTGTGAATGGATGACTTTTGGTATAGACGAGTTGAGTGACAGTTCTGCCCGGATTTATCTGCACTGGGAAAAAGTGCTGGTAGGATTTAATATGGCCGTAGAAACCCAGGACATCATTATGGGGAACATTAAAAAAACCATGGACGGATTATGGCAGACCCCTTACACCGCGGCCAATTTTGCCTTCAAAAAAGAGTTGTGGGATAAAGCCAAAGCTTGGGTTGATGCTTCTGTTGCGATCAAAGCAGTTTATTGGAACGTGCTGTTGCAAGCCAAAGTAAATCAGAAATTAGCCAAGACCCCATTGGATAAGAAAAACGTGGTCAAGTTGCTGGAAAAGGCTGTTGCTTTGGTTGCCGAGCTTCCCGAAGACTACAAGAGTTACGCCACCGAAGCTGGCAAGATGTTGGAAGAGTTAAAAGGTAAAAAATAAGCATATCCTTTAGGATATACAAATAATCTATAAGAAAGCACGGCAGTCTCCGACCTGCCGTGCTTTTTTTTAAAACAGCTTGCGGGAAAATTCAACACACCTCTTCGTGGGCTATTATTTACAGAGTGGAATTGGTATAATTTTATGGATGGAAGAACAATCATGGAAGAGAAAATTGAAACCCAGCAAATCGAGTTTAAATCGAATTGGCGTGACGAATACTTAAAGGCTGTTTGTGCTTTTGCCAACTCTGACGGGGGAGTATTATTAGTCGGTGTTGATGACATGGGCACGCCTTCAGGTTTCAAGCATACCCGTAAGTTACTGGAAGATATCCCCAATAAAATTCGCAACATATTGGGAATTATCGGTTCTGTAGAAATCGAGAATAAAGATGGACATGAAATCCTAAGAATCACGGTTGAACGCCAATCGGTTCCCATTTCTTATGATGGTAAATATTATATAAGGAGTGGAAGCAATACCTTTGAACTGAAAGGAAATGAACTGGTTGATTTCTTTTTAAAGAAGCAGGGTAGGAGCTGGGACGAGATCATTGATGAACGTGCTGGAATTGGTGACCTTAATACGGATACAATTGAAAAGTTCAAGAATTATGCCAGGGATAGAATCCCTTCAATCTCCAATGAAAATGATAGTAAGGTAATTCTTGAAAAATTGAATCTCACCGAAGACAATAAACTAAAAAGAGCAGCTATTCTGCTTTTCGGAAAAAATCCTCAACGCTTTTTTCCTGCTGCTTATCTGAAAATCGGAAAATTTTTGTCGGATATTGATATCTTAACATCCGATATTATAAAGGGGAATCTCTTTGAACAACTGGACAATGCACTTGAAATATTACGAGGTAAATATTTAATCAGCCGCATTAAATTCGAGGGAATTCATCGCAGAGAAATATTGGAGTTACCCTATGAAGCATTAAGGGAGGCGATCCTTAATGCATTGGTTCATCGAGACTATGCGGGTTCTGCTGCAATCCAGCTTCGTATTTATGACAACCGAATCCTTTTATTGAATGAAGGTAAACTTCCACCGGAAATTCCTCTGGAAAAATTAAAAACCAGTCACCTCTCAAAACCGCGCAACCCTATGTTGGCCGATATTTTCTATAAAGCTGGATATATTGAAAGCTGGGGAAGGGGAACTCTCGAAATCATTAGTAGATGTCTTGCACAGCACCTTCCTGAACCCGAATTTTTTGAAGAATACGGGGTTTTTCAAGTTGTTCTTTATAAAAGCAAGGTAGAAATTGAAAGTTTGGAAGAAAACGATAAAATCGCTAGGGTAGAAATCGAGGAAGTCACTAGGAAAGAAATCGGAGAGATCACCAGTGAAGAAACCGGGATAGTTACGATGCCACAAATAAAAGAAGACTTGAAAGAAATAGATATCACTAGGGAAGAAATCGGAGAAGGCACTAGGGAAGAAACTGGCAAAATCACTAGGGAAGAAACCGATGAAAAAATTGCTGTACTTATTGCGGAGAACCCATCAATAACTGTTTGGGAAATAGCTCAAAAAATAGGAATCAGTGGAAAAGGCATTGACTGGCATATCAAAAAAATGAAAGAAAACGGGACTCTAAAAAGGATTGGACCGAAAAAAGGCGGTTACTGGGTGATGGTAGGAAAAAAATCGGAGGAAAAAGGAAATCACCCCAAGATATCTTCCAAGGTCAAGTGATGGTTGAAGTATTCCGATTTTCTGTTTGTCTTCGGCGAATTTTTTTACCAGACAACTTTTCCCGATTCGCCTTCTGCCATAAATAACCACCAGTTCGCCTTTGCCTGATTGGTACGCTTCAGTCAACCATTGCAGTTCTTTTTTTCGTCCTACAAACATTGTTTTATTCCTTTCAAAAAAAATCCGCACACAAAGTGATTTTACAATTGTTTGCGGATTTTGTCAACAATCACACAATCGGCAGCAGTTTCGCCAGGAAATGAAACACCTGCTTTTTATGTCTGAAAAAAAGATACGCCAAGATAGGAGTGACAATACAAAGGATCAGAAAAAAAGCGGCCACGGTAGATAAATCGACATGCAAGTACTCTTCAGCAATACGGCTGAAATCCATCCAATGCCCACCACCCTTGAGGTCTTCATAATCGGCCCGATGCATGGCGCTACTCATCAACCGAAAGGCAAATTGGAAGTCTATAAAAAAAATAAAAAAAGCCAGGAAAGCATACAATGGCCGCTCAGCCTCTACGATTACAGAACTACCACTCATGGCCCGAAAAAGGAAGATAGCCCCAAAAATAAGCTCGGTGCCATGACCCATAAACAATATCACGACCTGATGTATCTCTGTAAAAATTGCCAACGAATACAACAACGTAATACCAGAAAGAATAACCAGGGATAACCGATTCCAACGGAACAGGTAAAACAACCCTCCTAAAAGCAAATAAACCACTACCACAATAGCCGTGTTTTTCTCCTGCTGAATGGTTATCCCACCACCATAAACAAAATCAAAAGCAGGAATAGAAGGATACCCATACAACCACCCCACCGCGGCATGGCCAATCTCATGGACGAGGGTAATTAAATAATGGAAGATAAACGAAAGAAACTGGAAAAAAAGCACGACCACGGTAATTCCCAACCCAATACCCAAGGATTTCCACCCATCAGTATCTAACCGGGCGATTCGTGGTTCCGGCGCTTCTGCTGGTTCCAAAACAGGAGCGGCTGGAGTATACATCGTTACCGGAGGTAGCGGTGGCGGAGGTGGTGGTGGTGGTGTGGGTGATGGAATGGGGGTATCGGGTTCAATCCGGCACAGTGCCCCTGTTTTTTCTACCGCAGCCTTGTATTTTACCGCTTTTTCCCAGGTTAATTGTCGCTGAATCACCGTGGGGGCGTCACGGAAAATCTTTTCCACCATTGCGGGTTCTGTCTTAAACAGGGCTGACATCTGGTTGATGACCTGTGCTACTGTTTCTCCTGGTTTTACTGTTCCATCAAGTATGATTTCGTACATTATCGTATTGGCTCCCACTGGTTTATTTTCTTCTCTGTGTTTATCATGATCGTTTATTATAAAAAAAAAGAATGATAATGTAAACAGGGGCAGGCCATCTAAAATTAAAAAAAAGAAAAAAAGATTGACTTTCCATCTTAATAAGGTTACAATCAGTCGATTTAAGTTTATATCTATTTATAGTTATATGGAGGAAAAAAATGAGTAAATTAAGTTTGATCGTATTATTGGTTTCCGGGTTGTTTCTCTTTTTAGGCGTCACGCTTTCCAAAGCTGCCGAAACTGCAAAAAATATTCACAGTTTCACCATGACCGATATTAATGGCCAGGATGTCCCCCTGGAACAATATAAAGGTAAGATCGTGTTGCTGTTGAATGTTGCCAGCAAATGTGGTTTGACCCCCCAATACAAGGGTTTGCAAGACCTTTATACCAAATACAAGGATAAAGGCTTCGTGATCCTTGGTTTCCCCGCCAATAACTTCAAAGAACAGGAACCTGCGAGCAATGCTGAAATCAAAGAGTTCTGTGCCCTTAATTATAAAGTGGAATTCCCACTGTTTGCCAAGATATCGGTATTGGGCGCGGATATTCATCCCCTGTACCAGTTCTTAACTTCTGAAGAGACCAATCCTGGATTTTCCGGTCCTATCCGTTGGAACTTCGATAAGTTCCTGGTCGACCGCAACGGAAAAATTCTGGCCCGCTTTCACCCTAAAACCACACCAGAAGATGCAGAACTAATCCAAGCGATTGAAAAAGCTTTAAAAACAGAATAATAAAAAGTAATCCAACTAAAATTACCAGAGGCCAAAATGCATAAAGAAAAAATAATAAGAGCCGTTTGTTTTACCCTGTTTATATTGTCGTTTTTGTCCAGCTTTGCCGCAGACCCGTACCTGAACATCAAAATCAAAGAGGTCTCGATGTTCAAAAACGGCTACGCGTTCTTGGTAGGGGAAGCGGAAGTCCCCGGTCCCGGCATCTACACGCTCCCAGAATTTCCCGGCGCGGTTTACGGGACATTATGGATCACTCCAGATGCGGATACCATCAAAATCAAAAGTATCTACAAAGAAAACGAGGAAACCCCCACCAACGCGACCACCTACAATATCCTTTATGTGCTGGAAAAAGGCATCGGTAAAACCTTTGATATAAGACTCTCCTATGAAGGCTGGATTACTGCCGAGATACTGGGCACGGCTGGTGAAGAATATCTCTATGCAAAAACAGAGAAAGGGGTATTGATCATCAAGAAAAGCGAAATAGTGGGGTTACGCTTAAAAGACGCCAAAGGCATTGAAAACATGGCACGGGTCGACTCCCACGTCAACAGCATCACCAACAATAAAATCGAAGTGACAGAAGGGAAAGGCAAGATCAAAATCAGATTGCTCAGCCAAGGTTTGACCTGGACACCCAGTTATCTGGTGGACATCTCCGATCCCGGCGAAGCAGTCATCCGATGCAAAACGTTGCTCCTCAACAATCTGGATGACATCACCCATGCCAGGGGGAACCTGATCGCCGGGTTCCCTAATATCGCGTTTTTATCCCTGGGGGATCCCTTTACCGGGCCCGATGTCGCCAGTGTTTTACAGAGCAACAATTATAATTTTAATGCAAGAAACATCCAATCCCAAAACATTAACTATCAGTCCAACGTCGCTAATTTTTCCGAGCCCGTGAACGAGGCGGCTGAACTTGAAACCGGTGAGATGAAAGAGGATTTATACTTTTTCCCCTTGGAATCGCTGTCCATCAAAAGGAACCAGAAGAAGTATATGGACCTATTTAAGAAAAGGGTGCCTTGCCGCGACGGTTACACCTGGAACATCCAGAATAATTTTGATCAGGAGCGATGCGAGTTCAGAGATTCAGCGGCCAAAAAGCAACCCCAAGAAGTCTGGCATACCATCGAATTGACCAATACCTCTGGAATCCCCTGGACCACCGCCCCCGTTCTGATTGTTTCAAAGGACAAAATACTCGGTCAGGACACCCTCTCGTTTACCAACATTTCCGGCAAAACATCCATCAAGATCACGCGCCCGTTGGATATCACCGCGCAGTTAAAAGAGATTGAAGTGGAACGGATTCGCGACATACAAGCTGAAAAATACCCAGAATACCACCTCCACTCCTCTTACGATTATGATCTGGTCACCATTGGTGGCACGTTAGAAGTGGTCAACCGCAAAGCAACACCCATTAATATTGAAATCACCAAATTGATCTACGGCGAAATCCTCACCACCCAAAATACCCCGAAAATAGAAAAACCCGCCTGGGACCTGGACAAAGAAAACCTCCCCCACTTCGTTACCTGGGACGTTAAAGTCGAACCAAGGAAAAAGCTCGTCATTGAATACAAATACAGGGTTTTAATTAGGCGGTAGCAAGCGCGATATAACTCCCATTATTCCCATTATTCCTATTCTTCCTATTACGCCTGTATTGTTTTTTGGCAAATCTTTCAATAGAGCTTCAATAAAGGCCATTCCCTTGTTTTATCCTCTTGACAAAAAGGGCGAAAAAGATTAAAGTGTCAATTAGCGGATCAAAATAAAAGAAAGAAATGTTGGCACGACCCAACGTCTGAACGAGGGACTTAATGAACGACAGATTTACCATATTGGTGGTAGAAGACGATGCCTCTTCACGTCGCGTGATCGATTTTGAACTTAAATCCAAGGGCTACCATTCCCAGAGCTTTGAGAATGCTGAGGAAGCGTTGCTGTATTTCACACAAAACGCCATTGACCTGGTGCTGGTGGACTATAGCTTACCGGGTATGAATGGCGAGGATTTTTACCGGAAAGTATTGGAACTAAACCCAATCACCCCAGTAATTTTTATGACGGCTCTCAACTCCGTAGAGAAAGCTGTACAACTGTTGAAGATGGGGGCCTATTCCTATCTGACCAAACCGTTAAAAATCGAAGAACTACACCACACCATAAAAAACGCCCTGGATAAAATCACCCTCCTAAAAGAGAACCAACTCTTGCAAGAAAAACTGCAAGATACCTACACCTTTCAGAACTATGTGTTTACTTCCGAACCCATGCAACGAATTCTCCATCTGGTGGCGCGCGTCGCCAAATCCAACTCCAACGTGCTGATTACTGGCGAGAGTGGCACGGGTAAAGATGTCATCAGTCACATTATCCATGACTGCTCTCCACGCAAGGAACAGCTCCTGGTCAAGGTGAACCTCTCCTCCCTACCCGCTACCCTTATTGAAGCCGAACTATTTGGTTCCCAGAAAGGCGCGTTCACCGGTGCCATCAAGGACCGCCCCGGTAAATTCGAGGAAGCAGATAAAGGCACCCTGTTCCTTGATGAAATCGGCGAACTGGCCCCGGAAATCCAGGTCAAACTGTTGCGTGCAATCCAGTTCCGCGAAATCACCCGCTTGGGCTCCAATAAACCGGTTAAATTGGATATCCGCTTGATTACCGCCACCAATAAGAACTTGCAGGAACTGGTCAAAGAAAAAAGGTTCAGGGAAGACCTGTATTACCGCCTCAATGTGATTAATATTGAAATGCCCCCCCTCAGAGACCGCAAGGAAGAAATTCCCCTGCTTATTGATTTATTTATTAAAAAGTTCAACCACAGTGAAGGCAAACATATCAAAACAATTTCCAAGGATGCATTAAACCTATTGATGAAGTATCCTTTTCCCGGTAATATTCGCGAGTTGGAGAATATTATCGAACGCGCCCTGGTGTTAACTGAAAAAGATGTGCTGGACCTCGATGACCTGCCCGTGTTTATTCTCAGCCGCGACCATTTTGATGCCCAGACCCTGACCGGGGACGTCTCCCTCCCCCTGGCCCAACGATTAACCGCGGTGGAGAAAAACATCTTGGAAAAAACATTGCAGAAACACCATTATCATCAAACCAATACTGCCCGCGAGTTGGGTATTTCCGAAGGGTGCCTGCGTTATAAAATCCGTACCCTGAATATAATCAAGGATAAAGAAAAAAACATGGCAAAACTATCTGATTAAACAGCGATAAAAACAACCCTATTGATGAGTAATAAGTAACAAATAACGGAGCAAACTAAACATGAGAAATAAAGCGGCACCATGGGGATTGGCAATTCTATTATTTTTTTTGGGAATGCAGATGTTTGGCGCGGTCGAGAAGCTGCAATTTTTGAGCCAAAAAGTCGTGGATAACAAGGATACCTCCCCCCGCGAAGCCGTGGCTTACGGCAAACAAGCCCTGGAGATTCTTAAAGATCACCCCGCCGATGCGATCAAAGTGAAAGTGCTCAATGGCATGTGCTGGGCGTACTTTGTGCTGGGCGAGTACCGCGACGCCCTGGATACCGGGAAAGAGGCCGAAAGCCTGGCGTATAAAATCGGTGATAAAAAGGAACTGGCCGTGGCCTATGGGTCTATTGCCAATGCATACCTCGCTCTCTCTGATTTTCAGCGCGCGCTCGATTATGCCATGAAAGCCCAATCCGCCAGTGAGGACGCCAACTATAAAAAGGGCTTGGCCAGTGCCCTGGTTTCGACTGCCAGAATCCAACGGAACCTACAGGAATATCAAAAGGCGCTGGATAATTTTGAAAAAGCCATTATTATTTCCCAGGAGCTCGGAGAAAAAGAGAGTGTCGCTTGGATACTCAATAATATCGGCACCGTGTACTGGAATTTAAAACAAAATCAAAAAGCCTTGGACTATTATTTTCGTAGCTTGAAGATCATGAAAGAAACAGGCTGCACTGTGGGGCACGCTTTCCTGTTGAACAATATCGCCTGCGTCTACAGCAGTATCGGCAACCCTACCCGCGCCCTTGAATACGATTTATTATCCATGCAAATATATGAAAAACTCGGCAATCAGGCCGATATTGCCTATGCCATCAGCAATCTTGGCAGGGATTATGGCCAACTGGGGGATTACACCAAAGGTCTTGCGTATCTCGATAAAAGTTTGCAGATCGCCCAACGCTTGAATATTGATGAGCTTAAAAAAATTCTCTTTGAAGAATATGCTACCCTCCATGAAACCAAGGGCGATTATAAGCTGGCACTCCTGTATTATAAGAAATTCAAGGAAAGTGGCGAAAAAATCCTCAACCAGGATAAAAACCAACGCATCGCCCACCTCCAGGTCGTGTACGACGTGGAGAAAAAGCAAAAAGAAAACCAACTCCTCAAAAACAATAACCACATCCAAAAACTCGAATTAGACCGCCAAAAATTACGCGGCAATTTTTTAATTCTCGTGACTATCTTGGTGCTGGTGCTTGCACTGGTCACCTATAACCGCTACCTGATCCGCAAAAAAGCCGAACATGTGCTGCTGGTCTCCGAACAAAAACTAAAAAAGATGAATGCTGCCAAAGATAAATTATTTACTATTATCGCCCATGATCTTGGGAACCCATTGAATAGTATCCTGCTTAGTTCCGGTCACCTCCAGCGCAATTCCCATCTAATGGACGTGTCGGACCGCGACGAGTTTATCCTTGACATTTATAGGCAGACCCAGGGACTGGCCGATTTACTGGAAAACCTGTTGCAATGGGCCAGAGTTCAAACTGGAAAAATAGCCCGGCACCAAGAATGGGTCGATATCCGCTCATTAACCACAGAAACCGTGGATTGGATTCAATATACCGCCCAGAAGAAAAAAATCCGCATGATCTCCCACGTGATGGAGAATACCATGGCCTGGGCCGATAAACACATGATGAAGGCTGTAATTCGCAACCTCGTGACCAATGCTGTGAAATATACCCATCCCGGTGGCGAGATTGTTATTACTTCCACGGATGCCGGCGATAACATCGAGGTGACTGTTTCCGATAATGGTGTAGGCATGGCCGCAGAAAAGGTCAAACTCTTGTTTACCGATGAAATCCATGAAAGCACCCGTGGCACTGGCAATGAAAAAGGCACTGGCCTGGGCTTGACCCTGTGCAAAGAATTTGTGGAAAACAACGGCGGCACTATCCACGTTCAAAGCCAAGCCCACCAAGGTAGCCGATTTAGTTTTACCCTGCCCAAACTCTGCCCCGCGTAACTTGTTACGAAGATTCGTAGAAATTTACGAAATTCCCCGCCCCCCCTGCAAAAAACGTCATGATAATTTACGCTCGATAGAACGTAACATCCTTATTATATTATTATAATATCATTGTAATATCATTGTAATATCGGGTTTTTCAGTAGATGATCCAAATAAACAGGTTTCCAGTAACCCAATATTTGCTGTCTTGGCATCATTTTTGCTTTATATAAATATCCATTTCGTATCAAAAAAAGCCAATAATTTCAACCCGTGGGTCCGAGTGCCCCGGTAATAAATAAAACAAAAAAGAACAAAAAAGGAGGATATGACTAAAATGAAAACTCCAAAACAAGAAAACAAACTGGTACTTACCCTCAAAAAGAGGACTATTTCTAATTTGAATGAGCGCCTGATGGCACAGATAGTTGGTGGTACCGAGTTGAGCCAGGCCAACAATTCTTTGCTTCAATGCAGCGTCACTTGTTCCCCATGTTCAGAAGAATGCTCGATACCAACCACCCGGGATAGAGGAATCCCACCAGCCTATTGATAATAACGCGACAAACTCTGGGCGTTTTTTTTTAAAAGTTCATATTGATCAGGATACTATTACCATAACATAATACTATATAAATAAGGAGGATTTTGAAAATGACTAAAAAAGTGCGTTTGACCAAAATTGCAAAGGATGAAATGAAAGAAACCAGAGCTGGTGAAGCCGGATGGTGGCAACGTAATTGTGTGTGTGATTGCACATGCAATGGCTATAATGATGGCTTATCAATTGGGAACGGCAGATACAGTGCTGCTTACGGTGGCGGCGGAATCGGTCCGATCAATGTTGATCTTAATAATAGCACCAGATAAGAAAGCAATGATTTGAACCCTACGTGGTATGGAAGTCCGCTCCGTTCTTCCGTACCACTTTTTCCCCCTATTTAGAGAGGTGATCCGTTATGCAAAATCCCGTTGTTTTTGAAACCCAAAGCGGTAATTCCTATCTCCACAGTCCCCAGATGCAACAATTGCTGTTGTTACATCCCGTGATGGTGCATTTATTGAAATTAAGAGAGCAGGGCACCGCGCCGGAAGAATGGTTTGACTCTTTAGCGACCGACACGATTACCTTGGAAAACGGGGCTGTCTTCTCACGCGACCAAGTGGCTTATTATGTCAACAAATATACTTTTTTAGTGGCCAAAGGGTATTTTGAAGCCATAGACAATGCCAAACGATTGGGCGGGCGATTAACTGCCCAGTCCGTCTTATACCAACTGGCCAATTGCGACCAGTTGACTTTTGAAGTCACCGAAGCCTGCAACCTGGCCTGCGAATATTGCGGGTATGGAAAGTTTTATCAGAGCACCGGGAACCGCACCCGCAAAACCATGGATTTTTCCTTGGCCCAGACCATGCTGGATTACCTCGTTGACCATTGGAATTCCAATCGGAATATCTCCCACAAAAAGAATATTGATATCTCTTTTTATGGCGGTGAACCCCTGTTGAACTTTTCACTCCTTCAAGCCATTGTGACCTATGCCGAAACCATCCCCTTGCTGCACAATTTTTTTACCTTTTCCATGACCACTAACGGCACCTTGTTGGATAAATATATGGATTTTCTCGTGTCCCATAATTTTTTATTGCATATCAGTTTGGATGGCAATGAGTTTCAGAATGGTTACCGCGTGTTTGCCAATGGCACCTCTTCCCAATCTGTCGTCATCGAAAACATTGAGAAAATACGCGCTAAATACCCCGATTATTTTGAGCAAAAGGTTTTTTTTATTGCTGTATTGCATAATAAGAATTCCGTGCCCCAGGTGATGCGTTATTTTATGGAACGGTATAACAAGCACGTGATGATAGTAGAACTCAATACCAATCGTATTGCGCCTGAAAAGGAAGCAGAATTTTGGAATACCTATAGAAATTTCAGTGAGAGCTTGGCCCAGGCCCAGAATTACTGTGAAATCAGGAGAGATTTTTTCCAGGAGTTTCCCGAGGTTCGCGAAGCCAACTCGTTCCTTTCCGCGTATAGTGGCTTTGTCTATAAAAGTGTGGAGCAATTGTTGCACCTCGATGTGCAACCCGAATTTATACCTACCGCCACTTGTCCCCCTTTTGGCAAAAAAATATTTGTCACGGTAAACGGAAAGATATTGCCCTGCGAGCGGATTGGCCAGGATCATAGTTTGGGTAGCGTATCGGCTGAGGCCGTTAACCTCGATTTTGAAGCGATTGCACGCCAGTACAATTATTATTATGATCGACTTAGTTATCTCTGTTCTGTCTGTTATACTAATAAGAGCTGCGGCCATTGTCTTTTTAATTTACCCCAGCCCGAAACCAGCGCGAAAAATAAAAAGGCCCAATGTCCCGGTTGTTGTGATGCCACTCATTTCTCTCGTTATATGGGCCACCACATGTCCATCTTGGAAGAAAACCCGCAAATTGTCCCTTTATTTATGAAGGAAGTGAATATCATATGAAACAACACTTTTGGTTTTACTTGGAACCCTATACCCATGCCCTGATAAAAAAAGATCATCTGTTGATCTACAATACCCTCAATGGCTCGGTGATTGAGGAAAAAGGGAATAAAGAGATATTAACGCTGGTCAAAGGTTGGTTGGCTCGCAAAAATGGATATGTCATTGCCTTGTCCGCAGCCGAATTGCAAACAGAACCGATCGCCCAGTTTGTCCAGCGTATACGCCAGAATATGATGGGCGATCTGATCGACCAAGCCATGGTTAAAGGCAAGCCCGTGCAAATTCCCCCCCAGGTTAAAATCATGAAAAAGGTGGAGAAGCATCCCCAGGATGGTATCGGGTATCACGGGTTTCATGTGTTGAACAACCTGACTGGTTTATCCATTTATCTCAACAATGCTTCGACCCCCCGTTTGGTCGGTGCCCCTGATTTTCCTTTCGATGCGTATCGGCAATTTACCGCCCCTTGTTTTGCCGGTGCCAAGAAACAGGAATTAAAGTTGGACTCGCTCCTGGATTTTCTACACCAGTCCAAGGGTAGCATGTTGGATCGTATCAATATTCTCGGTGGCGATATTTTTCAATACAGTCAATTCCCCCAATTGGTGGAGGCTTTGGATAAGATTCCCGTTCATAAAGCCTATTATATCCGCTACTCCCAATTAAGTGGCCGTCATGCTGGTCATTTATCCCCCATTACCGCCGCCGGTTCCTCCGTGGAGTTGAATGTGATCGTCGATTTCCCCATTTGTGAAGAGGCATGGTTTCATTGCCTTTGGGTGATGCGGGAAGCTGGTCTCAGCCCCCGGTTTCAATTTATCGTCACCAATACCCAGGAGTTGAATCAAGCCGAGCACATTATTGCGTCTGCCCAGGTGCCTCATTTCTCCTATGCCCCTTATTATAATGGCCGGAACCTTGATTTTTTCAAAGAAGCCGTGTTTATTGATCGGGAAGATGTATTGGCCGAGTTACCCGAACAGCGGAGAATTTTAGCCAGGGGGGTGCTTAATCCCCTTCATTATGGTCATTTAACCATTATGGCCAACCGTCACATTTACGCCAATATTAATGAACTAAAAATCGCTGTCTTAGGAATGAATACCCTGTATGATGTAGTGCATCGTGCAATGGGACGAAGTCAGAGTTGGCACCGTGCCCGCACGCGGGTAAAACCCTGTTCCCAGTGTGTATTCCAAACCTTATGCCCGCCCATCTCCAATTATGAACACGCCCTCGGACGAAATAATCTCTGTCACATCTGGGAGAGTGTCCAGTAAGTCCAGCGAGTCCAGTTTGTCCAGTTGCTTTACTCTGTAGCGCCATAATAGTGCTCTCCCGATGAGACAACATCCATTATTGCCCCATCGGGATTAGCCAATATATTACTTTAAAATCGAAATCAACACGCCCGCAGCCAGCGCCGTACCAATCACGCCCGCCACATTGGGGCCCATCGCATGCATCAACAGGTAATTCTGCGGGTTCTCTTCTTGGCCCACCACGTGTGAAACCCGGGCCGCCATGGGCACGGCTGAAACACCAGCGGAACCAATCAACGGATTGATTTTATCCTTGGTGAAAAAATTCATGAGCCTGGCCAACAAAACCCCGGAAGCTGTCGCAAAGGCAAACGCGCACGCCCCCAAAACAATAATTCCCAGTGTTTTAAGATCCAAGAAAGACGAATCCATCGTAATACCCACGCTCATGCCCAGGAAAATAGTGACGATGTTAATCAACTCGTTTTGCGCTGTTTTCGAAAGACGCTCCACTATGCCCGATTCACGAAACAAGTTCCCTAACATCAGCATCACGATCAATGAAGCAGCCACGGGGACCAACATGGAACAAAAAATAGTGACCACGATAGGAAAAATAATACGTTCCCGCTTGCTCACCGGTCTGAGTTCCTTCATGACAATCTGCCGTTCTTTTTTAGTCGTCAGTAGTCTCATGATGGGAGGTTGGATCAGTGGCACCAAAGCCATGTAAGAATACGCCGCCACCGCAATGGGTCCCAGTAAATGGGGTGCCAGTTTAACCGTGGTAAAAATAGCTGTAGGGCCATCCGCCCCACCAATAATCCCGATGGATGCTGCTTCCTTTGTGGTGAAACCTAAAACCATGGCACCCAACAGCGTGGCAAAGATACCAAACTGGGCTGCTGCACCTAACAGCAATGTCCGTGGAGCCGCAATTAACGGGCCAAAATCGGTCATAGCTCCCACACCCAGGAAAATGAGGGGCGGAAAAATTTCCAATTTAACTCCATGATAGATATACCAGAAAAGCCCGCCCGCTTCATTCCCGTGCGGTGGCATCATTAGATTTGCCAGGGGAAGATTGGCTGCCAATGCACCAAAGGCAATAGGAATAAGCAACAACGGCTCGAATTCCTTGACTATTGCCAGATAAAGCAATAAAAACGACACCAAAAGCATAATAATATTTGATATCGTCAGGTGTAGGAACCCGGTGTTTTGCAGAAAACTTGAAATGTTTGATAAAAATTCAGACATCGTTCTTCTCTAACTTAAGGAAAGTAGTTTCTGGCCTACCTGGACACTGTCGCCGACCTTGCAGTCGATAGCCACCACTACCCCTGCACGGGTAGCGTTTATATAGGTATCCATTTTCATCGCGTCCAATATGATTAGCGGTTGGTTTTCTTTGACTTGGGCCTGCGGTTCGACCAGAATTTTAGTAACTGTTCCCGCGATGGGGGCCAGAATACTATTGCCGGTGATTTGTCCTGCTGGTTTACGTGCTTGTGGGGCCTGTGTCGCTTCCGGTGTGGCCAATGGTTTTTTGGGATAGCCCTGAGCCATTGGATTCAGATTTGCGCCAGGATAATGGGACTCATCGTCTTCCAATACCTCGACCAACACATCGTATACTTTTTCATTCAGGGTGATTCGCAACTTCTTCATTTTCTAATTTCTCCTTATTGTTTCGGGGTGTGGATATTGTGCGATCTCATGATATCCAATCGTCCCATTCTGGACCAAGCGTCCTGGTATTCGTCTTGCAGCATGCGAATATGGTGTACTTCTACTTTAGCTGCTAACGCTTCTGCCGCCGCCGCACAAATCACCGCCACTTCCTCGTCAGACATTCCCTCTTGCGCCAATACAGGTGCCACCGCCGGTTTTTTAAATAGGCGCGTGCCCAATCGTTCTACAAGACCGATCGCATTAATCAATTCCATCAGTAAAAAGAGCGCCACAAATACCACGCCCATACCGATGATCATCAGGTAAATGCCGGTTATTAAATTTTTCCAGACCATGTTTACCTTCGTTTTTATAACGGGATATTGCCGTGTTTTTTCGGGGGCCGCGTATCCCGTTTGTTTCTTAATGCATACAGCGCTTGGATCAGGTGTTGTCGCGTTTCTACCGGTTCAATCACTTCATCCACATGGCCTTGAGCCGCCGCGATGTAGGGGTTGGCAAATTCATTGCGGTACTGCTCGATTTTTTCTTTCAGCGCTTCTGCTGGATTCGCTGCTGCTGCAATCTCTTTTTTAAAGACGATTTCAGCCGCGCCTTCCGCGCCCATCACCGCGATTTCAGCCGTGGGCCACGCGTAGACTCGATCTGCGCCCATGTCCTTGCTACACATTGCCAGATAGGCACCACCATACGCTTTCCGAATGATAACAGTCAGTTTAGGAACCGTGCAACTGGCATAACTGAACAACATTTTAGCACCATGCCGGATAATGCCCGCGTATTCCTGGTTAACGCCGGGCAAGAAGCCGGGCACATCGACCAGGGTGACCAGAGGAATGTTAAAGGTGTTGCAGAAGCGAATAAAACGTGCTCCTTTGTCGCTGGAATCAATGTCCAGAACCCCGGCTAAATGCATGGGTTGATTGGCCACGACACCAACAGTCATCCCACCCAACCGTGCAAAACCAATGATCAAATTGGGGGCGAATTCCTTTTGAATCTCCATAAAATCCCGGTTATCCACTATGTTGGCAATAATTTCTTTCATATCATAGGGGACACGTGGTTCTGTGGGCACGATGTTCATAATGGCTGGGTCGCCTTGTAGGGGGAGATTATCAATGGGAAAAGTGGGGGGGTTGGACACATTGTTGGAAGGTAGGAAGCTAAAGAGTCGTTTGACAATATCAATGGCTTCCTGGTCGTTATTGGCCACGAAATGGATATTACCGCTAACGCGGGCGTGAGTATCGGCGCCGCCCAGGGCTTCGCCAGAGATATCTTCGCCTGTAGCTGCTTTGATCACATTGGGCCCGGCGATAAACATCTGGGATGTGCCCCGTACCATGATGATAAAATCTGTCATAGCTGGACTGTATACCGCGCCGCCAGCGCAGGGACCAGCAATAATTGAAATTTGCGGAACTACCCCGGAAAGATACGTATTAAAATAAAAAATACTGCCATAACCACTGAGCGACCCTACTCCCTCTTGGATGCGCGCACCGCCACTGTCATTGATCCCCACTATTGGCGCCCCGCATTTGACCGCATCTTTCATAACAGACACGATCTTTTTGGCGTGCATCTCCCCCACGGATCCTCCCATGCAGGTGAAATCCTGGGAGAAGGCATAGACCAATCGGCCATCCATCATGCCCGAACCTACCACCACGCCATCTGATTGAATCGTTTGTTTGTCCATGCCGAATTGCGTGCAGTGGTGTTGGACAAAGCTTTGGTTTTCGACAAAGCTCCCCTGATCATACAATGATAAAAGCCGCTCCCTGGCCGTCATTTTCCCGGCCTCGTGTTGTTTGCGGATTTTCTCATCCCCGCCCCCGCTTTTAATTTGCTCTCTTTTTTCGCGGAGGATTTTAATTTTGTTTTCTTTATCCTGTGATTTCATTTCCTAGTATTACTCCTAATCATACTATAAGCTTTCCTAAATTATACATCTTGTGTCTTTTTTATTCTCTTGAACATTCCCAGGGGGTTAGCTGCCCAGGTGGTGATATCGATCCGGTTCAAGAGAACGTCAGCGTTGAAATCGCTGCATTCAACTTTTGGTCGATAATGTCCGGGTGTAGGCTGACGTGGGAAGAAGCCAGGTTCCATTTACCCTCGTTTTTCACATACACATCCAGCACCCGTAGTTTGGTTTCAAAAAACCGATCTTGTTGATCTTTGCCCGAAACCGTGGCAATATAAGAGACTACAGCCGTATTGTCGTAAAAAGCGATATCCGAGTCGATCATTTCGTAATATTTCCAGTGTTGGCGGTCCAGCAGCGATTCTACTTCCTGCATGTATTGTTCGCGGGTATGAATTGTTTCCCGTGAACGAACTGTAAAACCCTTCCATTGGGGCAGGTGCGTGTTACGAATGGCGTCTTGATCTTTGTTGATAAAAGCCCGGAAAATTGAATCAATATGGGACATTATTTCTTTACGATCCTGTTCGTGGTTTTTGTTCTCAGGTTCCATGTTTATATAAGCTCCTTAAATTTGTGTTTATTAACACCAAATTATTATCCATAGATTTTAATCCAAGTTTGGGTAAAATACAAGATGGGTAGGAAGAGTTTTATTTTTTTATAACGATACGCTCAGATAAGTGAAGCTAAAAAGGGGGAATTAGGTAGCCCCATTAGCCATTTTTACCAGATTTATCTAATTTCTCCAAGAGTTCCTTGATATATTTGTCTTTTTGTTCAATCACCTGATCTTTCTGCTCAATGACCTGATCTTTTTGTTCAATCACCTGGGCTTTCTGCTCCAATTCTTTGGTAGTTAGCTCAATGACTTGATCTTTCTGTGCAAGGGCTTGGTTTTGTTTCGCGAATTTTTTTTCCATCTCGGTGAAGGTACTTTCGTATTCGCTCAATGCCATCTCCTCCAATTCCAATAGCCGATGCAAATCTTCGTCTGCTGCCGCTTTTTCAAGTTGTCTTAATATCTTGACCATCAAAACGTCTTTGGTCTGAAGATTATAAGACTTCAAACGATGGGATTCATCAATGAAATGTTCCTGTTGAAACACGGACAAAATCCGCTCCAACGGCGTTTTTAATGAGACGTGCAAGAGGGGAATCTGGATAACGAAAGCATCATGGGTCAAGCGCTCGATGAATTCGTTGCGCTCCACGATTTTTTTGCCACCTAATACATCGATGTACTCACGGTTTACCTCGATGACACTGGGCAGGGTTTTGGAAAGATTAAAACCTAAAAAATAAATGGTGATGATGGGTAAGGAATCTTTGGAACTGGTGTTGTCCGGGGCGGGTATGTCATCGACTCTCTGGTATTGGGCACCCAAATATTTTCTAAACCGTTCGATGTCATAGGGTAAATTGGATTTTTGCAGTTCGATGAGAATATTTTTATAGCCACCCTCTTTCACGCGGATTTTAGCGATAAAATCCAGGTGAAAGTATGTTAATTCCTTGACACTTAAGCCCTTGATAGCGGCGTTTTTTATTTTTAGAACTTGTTCTTGGGCTTTGAAATCAAGTGAAACAATCTCTTCGCCGATGATGGTAGAGATCACACCCTTGGCAATTTCGATATTGGCCATCAGGTATTTGAACACCACGTCGTAAATAGGGTTAGCAATCAGCATTGTTTGTGTCTCCTCTATTTATTATAGTAACACCAATAGTCCCCTTTTGTCAACTTTTTTTTGAATGGCGCATGAGATAGTTTTACCTCATGAGCAAGATATATGCCCTGATACGCTTTATTTGGATTCTGTGAAAGAATAAGTGCCGGGGGCGCATCGAAAAAAATCGCCAGTGCTTTCCTTTTTGACTTGTTCTGCCCAATCGGTGCAAGTAGAAAGGGCACCATTTTCATCATGGTTTTTGGGGACAGGCGGTAGATTTTATTAACTCTTCCTTATAATTTTTTATTCAACCCAACACCTTACCCGTTCACTGCCTTTACCAATTCAAATCTTAACTGATAGTCAAAGACCGATCACCGATCTATTCCAAAGTGATCGCCGATCTCTTTCGGAGTGATCGCCGATCCCTTTCGGAGTGATCGCCGATCTCTTTCGGAGGGATCGCCGATCCCTTTCGGAGGGATCGCCGATCCCTTTCGGAGTGATCGCCGATCCCTTTCGGAGTGATCGCCGATCCCTTTCGGAGGGATCGCCGATCTCTTTCAAAGGGATCGCCGATCTCTTTCAGAGGGATCGCCGATCTCTTTTGAAGGGATCGCCGATCCCTTTCGGAGGGATCGCCGATCTCTTTCGAAGGGATCGCTGATCTCTTTCGAAGGGATCGCCGATCTCTTTTGAAAGGATCACTGATCTTTTTAGAATTCTTGCTTTAAGCCCGCCCAATTCTTTATTACAATTCACCCACCTCTTGATATAGATTTGTCAGGGGCAACATTGCCCACATTGCACAAAGCGGGAAGAATATCTTGGAAGAATCGTTGCAATCTTCTCAGTTGGATTGAAATTTGCATTGATTTAATATATATTATTACCATGATTGATAAACAAGAAAAATGTGAAACGCTATATACTCAAACCAACGATAGGGCCCTGCATGTGATCCGGGATATTTTTAATGGCAGTCACTTGGCTATTGAAAAGATTCTTTTCTTTGGCAGCAGGGTTAGAGGCGACTATGGTGAAGATAGTGACTGGGATTTTTTGGTAGTGTCCAGCGGCGAATTACCGATACCAGAAAAACATCGGGTCATCACTGCAATAAAAAGGCAATTGGCCAAATTGAGTATTCCCAATGATATCATTATCCAATCGCAGCAAAAATTTGAAGCGCAGAAACATTTTCCCGGAAATATCTCCTATGTGGCTAATTTGGAAGGCGTAACCTTATGACCGGGAATCCTGACATAGTAAAAAACTGGATTTTAAAAGCAAGGAATGATTTTAAAACCGGGAAAGATGAGATGGAAACGATGGAGCCTGCCACTGATACAATATGTTTCCATATGCAGCAATACGTGGAAAAGTATTTGAAAGGATATTTGGTCTACCATCAAAATGTCCAAAAAATCAATTCAAAACTAAAATATTCCCGTTGTTTCTGTGTTTACCACTTCTTCCACATATGAACACCGGAAACAGGGCAACTCACCATCACTCCCATGCATGGAATCTCAAACTTTCTTGAAAAACATCTTGAAATTAAGACTATAAAATGATAAATTGATCTCTATCTGGCGTTTTATATTTTCATCTATCATAAATGCCGATTTAAACGTATGGAGGTTTCCTGTGGCTCGAATTGAAGGCTTTAGAGTAAAAAATTATAAGGTCCTGAAGGATATTACCCTGGGTAGACTGTGGAACTCTCAAAAAAACAATCCACTCTCGCCACTGGTTGCCGTGATCGGAAAAAACGGTACTGGCAAAAGCTCTTTGATTGACTCCCTGGGTTTCATCTCCGATTGTATATCCTTTGGCGTCGAGGATGCTTGCGATATTAAAATGCGCGGTGGGTTCAATAAATTGGTTTCAAACGGGACTGAAGGCCCCCTTTATTTCGAAATCTTCTACCGGGAAACATCCAAAGACCAACCGATTACCTATGAACTTACCATCGCCAAAGATAAACAAGGAAGACCCTATATCCAATCCGAACGATTGAGACAACAAAACAAAAACCAACCCAACGGCATCCCCCCCTATTTTTTTAACCTGGAGAATGGTACAGGGTACGCATGGAAAGGTGAAGCTGGCTTCGAAAATAGTGAACCTGACACTGCAAACCGGGTCACTGTGAATCTAATGGATGCCCAGCATCCTGGCATTGCGACTTATGGTGCGTTGAAAGAACATCCACGAATAGCCCAATTCAAGAATTTTATCCAAGGTTGGTATCTTTCTTATTTTACCCCTGATGCCCCCAGAACTCCCCGCGTGGAAGGTCCGCAAAAGCACCTTGATATTCGCGGCGAGAACTTGGCCAATGTGGTCCAATACATGGAAAAAAAATACCCGGAAAAATTCCAACACATTCTAGATAAAATCAGTAAGAAAATACCCGGTATTCAGAAAATTTCCACCAAAAAAACCGATGACGACAGGTTACTCTTACAATTCAACGACAAAGGATTCAAAGACCCTTTTTTCATCCAGCACGTATCTGACGGCACCATTAAGATGTTCACTTTTTTACTTCTCCTTGAAGACCCCGAACCATCCCCACTGATATGTATTGAAGAACCTGAAAACGCTCTTTATCCAAAACTCCTCGAATCCTTGGCCCACGAATTCAAAGCAAAAGCCACGGGGAAGAAAAAAACTCCCCAGATATTCGTCACTACCCATCAACCCTATTTCATAGATGCCTTGAGCCCGGAAGAAACATGGATATTGGAAAAAGCCGCGGATGGTTTTTCCAAAATAAGAAAAGCAGGCGATGATGCGGTTGTTAAAGCAATGGTTGCGGAAGGTTTACCTTTAGGGAGTCTCTGGTACAGTGACTATCTCGACGCCAGGTGATTACCCATGCATTTTGAAATTCTAGTTGAAGACGCATCATCGAAAATTGCCTTGGAAAATATTATTGATAAAATACTCGGACCCCACGGAAGCCCTCATACCTGCAAAATCATTAAATATAAAGGCATCGGTCAATTACCGAAAAACCTTCAAGGTAAAACCGACCCTCAAAAAAGAATTCTTCTCGATCGGTTACCCCAACTATTGAGAGGATATGGGAAAAGTCTCACCACCGATTGCGTTGTCATCGTGTTGGTTGACTCCGATTCCAAAGATTGTACTGAACTTAAAAAAGAATTATTAGCCCTGTTGGATAAATGCATTCCTGCACCGCGAACGCTTTTCCGAATTGCCATTGAAGAGTTAGAAGCATGGTTTCTCGGTGATCGGCACGCCTTACTGTCCGCTTATCCAAGTGCAAAAAAGAGTTTTATCGACCACTATAAGCAGGATTCAGTTTGTGGGACATGGGAAAAATTAGCTGATATTATTTATCCTGGTGGTTCAAAGGCTTTAAAGAAAATAGGTTGGCCTGGAACTGGAATGGAGAAATGCAAATGGGCTGAGAAAATTTCGCCTTTCATGGATGTCGAAAATAACAAATCAAAAAGCTTCCAAGTATTCAGAGACGGCTTAAGAAGATTCATATAACAGGAAAGAGAGAAAGGTGCGTGGGGATATAGGTGAATATTCTCGCCTGTCATCCTTTTTTATTTTTTCAACCGCCATTTGAAAGAAAAGCGTGCCGAAGGCACTAAATATATCGGCACGAAGTGCCACCGCTTCCTCATAACTTCTTAACCTCCTAATTTCATAACTTCCATCTTTTCATTCCCCCCTTTCGATTCTTTGAATATACTCTTCCACTTTCCCCACATTCGGGAAACCCGCGCTGGTGCCGATTTTTAGGCTACAGTACAGCATGGATAGACCTTTCTCTTTTTCTCCCGCTTGCGCCAAGGTAAATCCCAGGTCTCTGCCATAAGCATAAATACCCATGGCATCGTTGATTTCTGTGGCGATGTGATAGGCTTCGGTTTCATAGGCCAGGTATTTATCCGGGTCTTGATTTTGATCAGCGATTATTGCCAAATTAGTCAGCGTGGCGCCTTCACCGGCTTTATCACCGATCTCCCTCCTGATCGACATGCTTTGCTCCAGGTAGGCCAGCGCTCCAGCAGAATCCCCGCTGGCCTTGAATATCTGGCTGATATTATTCAGCGTGGCACCTTCACCTTTTTTATCACCTATTTTTTTATTGCCTGCCTTGGCCTTCAAAAAAAAGCTTAATGCCCCTTCATAACTGCCCAGTAATTGATAGATCAATCCCAAATCATTCAAAATAGTAGCCTCTGTCTCCTCGCCCATATGCTCATATACCCGCAAGGCATAATGCAAGGCATTGTTAAACAGGGAATAGCTGTAATAAATATCTGTAAGTCGCTGCCCAATCTCTGCGATCCTGGCTTTGGTTTTGGCCAGATCATAATGATAAAAAGCCTCTTCGTACTCCACTAAATCCCCATCTTCATTTTCTATACTATAATCAAAGTATTGGCCTGCGGCCTCATGGTTAAAAGTTACCGCCGGTTCCACGACCACGGTGGATAACAAATCCTTGATCAACAGCGTCACGTAATAATATTCTTTGTCCAACTTTGGGTTCTTGGATGCTTCCAATAAGGTCAAGCGATTCAACACAGACAACGACTCTACCAACGTGGTGGAAGATTCACCCTGTTGACGTAAGGCCAATTCCAACACCGGGACACGGAAAAATGACAATACACGTAACACCCGCTGCTGCTCCACGGTCAACAAGGAAAACAAATGGCTAAATAACAAATTCTCACGCATCTGCTGCCGGGCTTGGATTAACGGTTCTGCTATGTTGCGTTCAAAGGTTTCCAATGAATCCAGCAGGGTGGGAAGCTTTTCCGGTTCCAAAGAAACGAGGCCAGTAAAAAATTCCAACATCCGGTAATTGCCGCCCAATATATCAAACAACCGCCGCACTAGCTCTATAAAGGTGGGTCCACGATGCCCTTTGACTGATAATTCCAAGGCAAGAGAACTGGTTTGCATAAACCGGGCCATATCCTTTAAAGACGAGATATAACACCACTTGAGGAAATCATTAAACCCCACCTGATTCAAGTCAATCTCCAGCACACCCTTTAACTCTAATTAGACAGCTAAATCACGTAGAACATTTATGGAAGCGGGTTTAA
>CAZCVI010000082.1:0-32199 GCA_964502145.1 uncultured Clostridia bacterium | reverse complement strand
AATTGGCGAAAACCAATCCAAATAAAGTTGCGCGATAGTTGGCGGTGAATTCAGGCATCACGGTCCTCTTTTATTTTTTTGCTTAATGTGGTATATTACTATTTTCGCAGCACCTGGAGGGCTGAACCCATGGCAAACGATCTATACATTATCAAGGAATTGGAAAAAACAATCAGGAAGAAGCTAGAGCCAAGGTCTCTTGGGACGATAACTCGTTACGATTCCCAAGGCTATGTTTTGGATGGTGAGGATTTTGTTATTGGTTTGAATTTATATGCTTGCAACATAGCAGACCTGTCATTTCTAACCCCGCTAACCCGGTTAACCCGTTTGCAATTAGGTAACAATAAAATTTCCGATGTCTCATTCCTCCAGGGGTTAACCGCTTTAACACATTTGCGTTTATCTTCCAATCAACTAACCGATGTCTCGCCCCTCCAGGGACTATCCGCTTTAAAAGGATTAGGTTTATCTTCCAACCAACTGACCGATATCTCGCCCCTCAAGGGGTTAACCGCTTTAACGGAATTGAACCTACACTCCAACCAACTGACCAATATCTCGCCCCTCAAGGGGTTAACCGCTTTAACGGAATTGAACCTATACTCCAACCAACTGACCGATATCTCGCCCCTCCAGGGGTTAACCGCTTTAACAGGATTAAATTTAAATTCCAACCAACTGACCGATGTCTCGCCCCTCAAGGGGTTAACCGCTTTAACAACATTAGTCTTATCTTCCAACCAACTGACCGATGTCTCGCCCCTCAAGGGGTTAACCGCTTTAACAACATTAGTCTTATCTTCCAACCAACTGACCGATGTCTCGCCCCTCCAGGGGTTAACCGCTTTAGAATATTTGTTTTTGGACGATAACCCGCTTGAAATACCACCCATCGAAGTAGCAAATCAAGGCGCCAAAGCCGTGCTAAATTATTTAAAAGAACTGGAAAAAGAATCCGTCCGCCTCCTGCAATGCAAACTCCTCATCGTGGGCAACGGCGAAGTAGGCAAAACCACCCTCATGAAAAAATTGATCAAAAATAAGTTCAAGGTGAAAGAAGGGAAAGAGAAAACCACTCACGGCATAAACATCGAACCATGGAAACTGGATGTTTCTTTTAAAGAAACTGAAAACGAAAGCGTCATTCATCCGGTAAATCTTCACTTCTGGGACTTCGGCGGTCAAGATATCTACCACGCCACCCACCAATTTTTCCTGACCAAACGTTCCCTCTACCTTTTTGTCTGGGAAGTGCGACGGGAAGATGAAACCCGCAGTTTTGATTACTGGCTCAATATTCTTAAACTGCTCAGCGCCGAAAGCCCCGTGATTATGGTCATGAACAAATCCGATCTACGTGGCAAATGTATTGATGAAGCTAGCTTTCAAGCCAAGTTCCCCAACATTCAATCCTTCTGTCAAATAAGCTGCTTAAAAGGTGACGGCATCAAAGAATTAACCGAAGAAATTCGCCGCAATTTATCTGCCATGCCCCACCTTCGCGATAAACTCCCCCGCGTCTGGGTACAAATCCGCGACCGCTTGCTAAAGGAAAAAAAGAAAAAGAATTACATCACATTAACCGAGTATTTTTCCATTTGCCAAGAGTATGGTTTAAATCAAGAACGTGCCGAGTTTGTCAGCGGCTATCTGCACGACCTGGGCGCCATTTTACATTATCAAGAAGACCCACTGTTGGCTGAGACAGTCATCCTTAATCCTGAATGGACCACCGAAGCCGTTTATATCCTCATCGACACCCGCGAGATTCAGAACAATCTGGGCAATTTCCGCTTCGATGACTTAAAAAAGTTTTGGGATAATAAGAAGTACCCCAGAGACAAACACCTCCATTTGGCCCGTTTAATGGAAAAATTTGAACTCTGCTTTAACTTTGCCAACACAGACCTTTATTTTGTTCCAGAACTTCTCGCACCGCAGAAAAAAGGAATGGACCTTTCCCTTTTCCAGCAGCCCGGCGTCTTGCGTTTCCAATATCATTATGATTTTATGCCCGAAGGCATAGTCAGTCGTTTTATGGCCCGTTTGTTCTATTTAATTGATGACAAAAAGTTCTGGAAAAACGGCGTGATCTTAACATTCGAGGATTCCACCGCCCTAATCACCGGCGAACCCTTAAACCGCCGCGTCACCATTACCATCACCGGCAAATGTCAACGAGAACTGCTCTCCATTATACGCAGTCATTTCGATCACATCCATACTACCCTCAACATGCAAAAAAACAATCATTATCACGAGATGGTGCCCTGCATCTGCCCGCAATGTCAGCAATCAGATACTCCCAATTTCTACAAATACGAAGTAATTAAAAAGGCTTTGGCCAATGGCGTGATGCGAATGCCTTGTTTAGATAGTTACCAAGAAGTTTCCCTGGCAGAATTGCTTGCCCTGGTCGCTCCACCGAAACCGAAACACGACGTAATAGAAACTCTCATTACCGCCACTTCCCAATTGCAAGGCATAGCCAAAACAATTAAAGAAGATGAAGACAGTCGCAACGGTTTTATCGCACTATTATTAAACATCCAGGGTTATCGAGCCAAAGATCAAACGCGCTGGGGTCGTTCCGCTTCAGGAAAATCTGCCGGAGAAGTAGATATTAAGATCGAATCCACCGATGGCAGAGCCGAAACCATCATCGAAGCATTTAATTTAAAAGGTCTGCACTGCGACACCATAGACCTTCATTTACAGAAAGTATTTGCCTACGATCCCAATGGCTTAGAACACATTTTCATCCTCGTTTATGCCGAAAACAAAGATTTCGCTGGCCTATGGGAAAAGTATTTGGCCCATTTTGCAGACATCAACTTTGAGTATCCATTAATAGCTCCCCCGCAAACCGTTCCCACCAGAATGTCCGAGATAAAAGTAGCCCACGCCCTACATCGACGCGAAAAAGAAGAAGTGGTGGTCCATCATATCTTTGTGAACATGTTCCGGGCATAAGAAAAAGATTTTTTGCCCACGGATTACACGAATTAACACGAATTCTCGCGAAAAAAGATTTTTTTTCTTTTTTTAACTCATCACCATTCGTGAAAATTCGTGTAATTCGTGGGGAAGTCTTTTTTCTTTTTTAATCCGTGTCAATCATTTTAATCTGCGTAATCTGTGGATTTCTTTTAATGCGCGTCCCCCAGTAATATCGACCGGGACGATTATTATTGCATGGACAATTGGTACATGATCGGTTTATATCTTGGCAAAGGAAGGGTTTTTCCTTCTTGCTTGGCCGTTTCCAGCCAGAGCTCTTTGGCTATTTCCACTTCTGCCAATGCTTCTTGGCGTGTAGTGCCAAAAGCAGAGCAATGTTTTAAATCAGGAATATCTGCAATATATCCCCCATCCTCTTCGCTGTAGAAAATATTTATATGATAATCTTTCATTGCAAAACCTCCATTCTTAAGCCATATTCTTCGACCAACTCCAAAAATTGTTTTATTTGATAAGGCTTAGCCTCGCCGTTTACATCCTGGATGTTTACCAATTCATCGACATCTGGATGAACGAATATGTGGTGGCTTCCCTTGGTGCGGGAGTGATGAAATCCGAATTCTTCTATTAAATGGACAAAGTCTGTGAATCTTATATTCTTAGAACCTGAAAGAATCTTTATTAAAAGTTTCTGCGGTTTCATGATGTCCCTCGGGTTGGGTAAGCAGATTTTATATAATCGTTCATGGTACTATTGTATAAAAAAAAGAAGATAAATTCAAGTAATTGGAACCCGATATTCAAAAATTTGTCGAAGACATCGCCATAAAAAAAGGAGTGGATATCGGAACAATTGTAAAGTTTGCCTGTCCTCTTTATGTGTCTCTTTCGTTCGTGCTCATTGCTGTAATTCGTGGGGAAGATTTTTTAGCGGTTGACAATTCCCTTAAAAAAACGTACTATATTCAATGAGGACAACATGACTGAAATAATCTTTAAGTTAAAAGACGATCTGGTGCGTGAGTATGGTGAATTGTATATAAAGGAGTTGCTTGAAAAACAGCTCGAATTTCTTAGTTTCCGACATACCATGGATAAGATTGCCCAACAGATCAAGGAGTCCCATATGGATTATGAAAAGGAATTGGAAACCATCCGTCAGAAGGCATGGAATGAATATAAAGAGGATTTTATTCATTGAATAAATATGTGATTGATGCCAACATTATTTTTGGCGCCATAATCAGCTCTCGTTTTTTCTATCTGGAGTTATTGAAAAACTTCGACCTCTACGCCCCTGATTTTGTCTTAAAAGAAATTGAAAAATACGAGGAACGTATTCTCAAAAAAACAAAATTATAAAAAAAGGAGTTGAATTCATTTATAATAAAGTTCTTTAGAGGCATAACCATATTACCCTCCATGTTAATGGAGAAAGAGTCCAAGCAAAGAGCATTGGAGTTATGCAGAGACATTGACGAAAAAGACGCTCCTTACGTGGCGTTGGCAATAGAGTTGGATATCCCTCTTATTACGAATGACAAAAAGCTCATCAAGGGATTGAGAGAAAAGCATTTTTTTAATGTTTTGTTGCTTGAGGAAATACTCCAAGAAATTCAGTCATAAAGCGTCTATTTTGTTTGGCCCTATTTTTTTTGGCAGTGCATATGCACCGTTTGCGGTTGGGAGACCGGCGTTCCCAGGATTCTGGTTTCGTTTTGTTCAGATGATCGTTCCGTTTGGCCTTTTTTATGTTCCTCTTTCATTCGTGTCGATTCGTGGGAGTCTTTTTTCTTTTTTAATCAGTGTCAATCATTTTAATCTGCGTAATCTGTGGACTTCTTTTAATGCGCCTGCTCATTGCTGAAATTCGTGGGGTAGTCTTTTTTCTTTATCCCGGTAATCCCTTAATCCCACGCATCACGGTCCTCTTTTATTTTTTTGCTTAATGTGGTATATTACTATTTTCGCAGCACCTGGAGGGCTGAACCCATGGCAAACGATCTGAAAATCATCAAGGAATTGGAAAAAACAATCGGGAAGAAGTTAAAGCAGAAGTTTTTTGGGGATATCTTGGGTTACGGGAAAAATGGCTATGCTGTGGATGGCAAGGGTTTTGTAATCGGTTTAGATTTAAATGGAAATAATATTTCCGATGTCTCACCCCTCCAGGGGTTAACCGCTTTAACTTATTTGTTTTTAAACTCCAACCAACTGACCGATGTCTCGCCCCTCCAGGGGTTAACCGCTTTAAGACATTTGTATTTAAACTCCAACCAACTGACCGATGTCTCGCCCCTCCAGGGGTTAACCGCTTTAACTGTTTTGGATTTACGCTCCAACCAACTGACCGATGTCTCGCCCCTCCAGGGGTTAACCGCTTTAAATATTTTGTATTTGAACGATAACCCGCTTGAAATACCCCCCATCGAAGTAGCCAATCAAGGCACCGAAGCCGTTCTCAATTATTTCAAAGAACTAACAGACTCAGTCCGCCTCCTGCAATGCAAACTCCTCATCGTGGGCAACGGTGATGTAGGCAAAACTACCCTCATGAAAAAATTGATGGATAATAATTTCCAAGTAGAAATAAGAAAAGAAGAATCCACTCGCGGCATCCATATCGAACCCTGGAAACTGGATGTTCCTTTTAAGGAAAAAGAAACGAAAAATTCCATTCATCCGGTAACCCTCCACTTCTGGGACTTTGGCGGCCAAGATATCTATCACGCCACCCACCAATTTTTCCTGACCAAACGTTCCCTCTACCTTTTTGTCTGGGAAGCCCGCCGCGAAGAAGAGACCCGCAGCTTTGATTACTGGCTCAATATCCTTAAACTCCTGAGCGACCAAAGCCCGGTCATTATGGTCATGAACAAAGCGGACAAACGCACCAAATTCATCGATGAAAAAGGCTTTAAAAACAAATTCCCCAACATTCAAAACTACACCAAAATAAGCTGCTTAAAGGGCACGGGTATCCATGAATTAACCGAAGAAATCCGCCGCAATTTAGCAGACATGCCCCACCTCCAAGATAAACTGCCGCTGGTGTGGGTAAAAATCCGCGACCGCCTGGATAAAGAGAAGCAGGTCAAGAATTACATCACCCAGAGCGAGTATTTTTCCATCTGCCATGAATATGATTTAAACCCAGAGCGGGCCCTATTTCTCAGTGATTACCTCCACGACCTGGGGGTCATCATCCACTATGGCAATGACCCGCAACTGGAACATACGGTTATCCTCAATCCCGAATGGGCCACGGAAGCGGTGTATATTCTTATTTATGCCCGTGACATCCAGGAAAATCGGGGGAATTTCAGCAGGGAAAACTTGAAACGGTACTGGCCGGAAGCGAAATACCCAGAAGAGAAGCACGGGGAATTGGTGCGCTTGATGGAAAAATTCGAACTCTGTTTTAATTTTGCCGATACCCCTCTTTATTTTGTGCCTGAACTCCTGCCACCGGCAGATGATACGCTGGACCTTGCGCCATTCCAGTCTACCGGCACGCTGCGGTTTCACTACCATTATGATTTTATGCCCGAAGGCATTGTCAGTCGCTTTATGGCCCGGTTCTTCTATTTAATCGACGAAAACCACTTCTGGAAAAACGGCGTGATTTTAAAATTTGAAGAGTCCAAGGCTCTGATTATGGGCGAACCGTTAAACCGCCGCGTGACCATCACGATAACAGGCAACCAAAAAAAGGAACTACTGGCGATTATGCGCCACCATTTCGATTTTATCCATACCTCCTTAAATATGGAAAAAAACAACCACTATCATGAGATGATCCCGTGTTTTTGCAGCGGTTGCGTCCAATCCGCCGCCCCCTATTTTTATCAATACGACAAGCTCAAATACGCCCGCGACAAACACATTCCCACCACCAGTTGCCATAATAGTTTCGAGACGGTATCCATCCCCGCGTTGCTGGAAGGTTTCGAACCGCCTGCAATCAAAGGGTTACTGGTAGACAACGTGATCCGTGTGCTTTCGCAATTGCAAGCCAATGGGGCGGCTATTCGCGAGGATGAAGACAGCAGAAATAGTATTATCACGATGTTGTTACCCGGATCGGGTTATGTCGCCAAGGACCAGACCCGTTCGGGTTATACGCCCTCGGGAAAATCAGCCGGACGCCTGGATATTATGATTTTAAACCAGAAAGGAGAACCGGAAGCGATCTTGGAAGCGTTGCGCCTTAACCATTTTAACAGGAATGCCATAGACTGCCATGTGCAGAAAATTTTCAAGTATGATATCAATGGACTGCCGCACAATTTTATGCTGGTGTATGCGGAATCTCCCAATTTTATAGGGTTATGGAACCAGTACCTGGGGTATTTACCGCAAATAAAGTATAAATATAAACGGTTGGATACAGATATTCCCCAAGATGAAACAACTCCCTATGCCGGTATCCGTGTGGCCCGCACGCGGCATGATCGGGATGGCAGAGAGACGGTGTTGTATCATCTTTTTGTGGACATGTTCCGGGAAATAATACGTTAAGCGGGACGTGACCGTTAAGGGCATTGGTAATAGATGAAAGAAAAAGAAGACCACAGATTACACAGATTTAAATGATTGACACAGATTAAAAAGGTTTTTTTAAAAAGTCTCATTTTTTAATCTGTGTCAATCATTTAAATCTGTGTAATCTGTGTCTTCTTTTTCCCCCGTTTATGCGTGCTCCTTAGTGTCATTGCTGGGCCACTCTTTTTCTCCTTGACATGTGTTGAACTTTGGATTAATATATGACCATGAATGACCTATTAAGACAAAAACAACTGCCCGATTGGCTGTTTGATTTTCGGGCGTTACCAGAAAAGGGCACATCCCTTTTCCATCAGAAAGAGAACGTGGAAACTCTCTGCACGTAAACTAAAATGAGAAAAGAAAGAATCCTTGCTCTCTTAAAGCAAAAAGAATCCGGGAAACTGGAATTCAAGGAAGTCAAGCGGGACGTTCCCACGTCGCTGTTTGAAACCGTGTGCGCTTTTCTGAACCGGGATGGCGGCGATATCTTTCTGGGGGTTACAGATGCCGGAGAAATCGTGGGGGTCGATGAATCGGTAATCGACAAAATGATCACCGAAATCATTAACAGTTCCAATAATCCCCAGTTATTAGACCCGCCCTTCATTCTATTCCCTGAAAAGGTTGAGATTGCAGGCAAATGGATTGTAATCCTTCAAGTTCCAGAGACATCTTCGGTGTATCGGTTCAAGGGTGTTGTGTATGATCGTTCAGCCGATGGTGATTTTCGCGTCAAAGAACCCGAAAGAATCGCTGCCCTTTCCAACAAGAAGAAGGGTTTTTATTCCGAGGCCAGGGTATACCCATATCTTGAAATATCTGATCTTGATGCCCCTGTCATTCAAAAAACCAGGAATCGAATTTCCAGTAGAAATCATGAGCATCCGTGGCTATCCCTTTCGGACGAGGAATTAATGGTCCGTGCTGGTTTGATCAAAAAAGATATCGAGTCCGGTGTGAAGGGCCTGACCTTGGCGGCAGCATTGCTCTTTGGAAAAGAAGAGATCATCCAAAGTATTATCCCGCAATACAAAATTGATATCCTGGTCCGGCGACATGATCTTGCGCGTTACGATGATCGGTTGGATATCCGCGTAAATCTCATGGAAGCATACCCGTTAATCATGGCTTTTATTGGGCGCTATTTACCCGACCCTTTTTATATGGAAAAAGATGTCCGGCTGAGCTTGCGGGACAAGATTTTTCGCGAGGCTGTGGCCAATCTTTTGGTTCACCGGGAATATTTACACCAATATCCTGCCCGCATTATTCTTTACAGGGATCATGTCGAATTCACCAACCCTTGCAACCCTGTGACTAAAGGAAAAATTCAAGCCGACCACTTTTTACCCAACCAGAAGAACCCTGTTCTTTCAAAGTTTTTTTTACAACTGGGATGGGTAGAGGAGATTGGTTCCGGTATTTTTAATATTAACCGTTTTTTACCACTTTATGCCCCAGGTAAGCAAGCGACGTTTCATGAGGACGTTATATTTACCACCACGATTCCTTTTCCGCCAAACGAGGATATGAAATTGTCAGATTTAGAGGATTTGACCCTGCATGACACCCTGCATGATACCATGCATGATACCATGCATGACACCATGCATGACACCATGCATGATGAAATTACGTTGCCAGATAAAACATCTATCTGTGAGACTTCTCAGGTTTCCAATCCATATTTTTCGGATGATCTTCGTTATGAGAAAATGCAACTGAAAAAACTCCTTCAGTTATGCTTGAAGGAAAAATCCCGTGAAGAACTCCAACTTGCTCTTGGATTAAAGAATCGGGATTATTTCAGGAGGGAATATTTAAATCCAACAATTAAAAAGAATTTGATCTCAGTGACTCTCCCGGATAAACCCAAAAGCAAAAAACAAAAATACCTGATCACTAAAAAAGGCAAAGCTTTTCTGAGAAACTGGCTAAAACAGCACGACCTCCCTCATTAAAAAAGTTTTTTAAAAAAGCCCAGTCTTTTAACCTGTAGGGAGAAACAACCTTTTTTTTTAACAGCGTTAAAAGCCCTGGTGAACCTTTGGGGGAAATGGGAAATTGACGGGTTTATTATTTATTCCAACCACCGCCCATCCTGGCTTAACGCGATGCCCATTTCCTGGCAATAACGTTCGGCTTCCTTGGTAAAACCGGGCAGGGAAAAAATAAAAGGGATAACCCGTTGCAGATTCTCCCGTTTTTTCACTGCCGCGAATTTCTCCATAAAAGACAAAACCTCTTTTTTGGAAAATTTCTTTGTTTCCCTGTTTTTCACTTCCCCGATGATGGCATAATCCGTTGCGGATTTTGGCAGGGCGAAGATATCCACGTTGAATTCATGCCCATACTGGATAGCGCTATCATAAGACCATACCTGCGCGTAATCACAAAAAATAAAATCAGCGGGCAAATAACGGGTGATCGACTTTAAGAGATCATTGAGCTTACGAGCACGGTGTTTTAATAGATTGATAATCACATACTCGGCAAAATAGCCTTTTTGATAGTTGTATTCCCCCAGGAGTCGGTGATACTGCTTCTTTAATTCTTCAAATGAGTGGTGAATCTCCTGGCCGATGACCTTCACATCAAAATCCTGGATCTCTTTGGCATATTTACCGCGAAACACCTTGTCGAAAATATTATCCTGCACACCCTGATATTCGGCACTGGATTGACCCCCATCGATAATATCGGCTTTAATGAGGGCGTCCATTTTATCTTCCAGGACCGGGTCGGTCATATCCAGCGATAATTTCTCCAGCAGCTCCTTGCGGCTGACCTGCCGGTCCCGGTGTTGGCAAAGGTAAAGAACGATGTTCTTGGCGTTTTTCTGGTTAACTTCATGAAACGCTGTTTTTAAGTATTCCATCCAAGTAGATTTGATGTTCCCCTCGTCGTTTAAAATTTCAAACTCCAGGGTTTCGGTTAATCCCTGAATGGTGGTCAGATTCTTGCCCCTGACATTGGAATTCAGTATGGAACTGATATAAAAGGGATTGCCTTCCGCCATTTGGGCGATCAGATAGGCGGTTTCTTCGGTTACGGGGACATTAAAGAAACCGGAGTATTTAAATACCATTTCCGCGGCTTCGTCGGCAGGCATATTCTTGAAAAATTTAAACCTGAAGCGGGCGGGCAACATCATGCTTAAGTCATGCATCAGCCAACCCACCCAGCTACCGGAGACCAGCAATGGGGCGACTTTGCTTTCGGCAGTGCTCATATACCCGGCGGCAAAACCAGTGGCGGGCCTCTCTTTTTTTTTGTCCCAATAGATCATGGCGTTTAAAAATTGGAACTCATCGATCATTTGCACGATAAATTCACCTCTGCGGGCCGCGAGGGTACGGGGGGCATTACGTACAATCAGCCATAGGGTATCCACGGATTCTTGATCAATGGCACGTTTTACACTGCTTATTAATTCAGGCAAATCAGGTAATCCCTCTTTTTCAGCCAGATGTTTGATTTCTTCAAGGTCAACCCTTTCCATCGGGTCGAGATACTCCGTTTTTCTGGTTTTGAAGGCCATATACTGGTAAATAAAGGTGAGGAAAAAATCGGTGCAAAAATCTACCACCCACATTTGGCTTTTTTGGACCTCGTAATAGAAGGGGATAATCCCGTCATTGTTGTGGAAAGTGATGTTGAACAATCGTTCCATCAGGGCGGTTTTGCCCATTTTGCGACGGGAGAGTATGGCGGTACTCTTGGATTTTTCTTCTTTGATATTGTTAATCCAGTTGAGAAAAAATGCCAGTTCTTCCTTTCTACCGGTAAACAGTTCAGGTTTGCCAATTCGTTCTTTTAATGCGTATTCCATATTTATTTTATACCATAAAATCCGGGAAAAAACAAATTGAAAATTGAAAATGGTGAATTGATGCTTGCTGCCTTAAGGGTGGCCTATAAATTCACGCTCAGTGTCAACCAGAAGTTTGCGGTGACGACGTCATTGCCCTTTTTTTTAATGGGGTTTGAAGAGTGGGGGAAACGTATCTGGGGTTAAAATCCGGGGAGTTTAAATTTCATGACGACCTCGCCGGTTTCGTGATCAATGGTGATGCTCTGTCCCTGAGTGATCAATTGTTTGCCGGTAGCCATACTCATGATACCACTCAAAAATTGCAGGCCCTGGTTCAATGTGTTTTCAATCTCTTCGGGTTTAGGAACCCTGGGCGCGGATTCTGCTTTTCGCTCAGGGGATGGAACCACGGGTGGTTCTGGAGTTGTTATGGTGACAGTGTTGGGAGAGTCAGCAACTTTTTCTGCTTCTTTGCTTGTAACTGTGGTTTGGGGTTCATCCGTGGCAAGAAATTCTTCTTCAGCGAATAAAGACAACTCGGGGGTGATCTCGTCAGAAAACTGGGGTAAATCAAAAATCTCTTCCTCTGCAACGGCTGGCTCTATTTCCTTTTCAGTTAAAGGGGCACCGAGGAAGGGCTGGATCATCTTTTCAATTTGTTGGATGATGGTGGGAATTCCTTTTTTAGCGAAATCAACTTCATCGGTGAGATCACCTTCATTTAATACGGCCTGAAACATGGATTCCTTTAATTGAATACCAGCGGCAATGCGAACCTCAATACTTTCAAGGGCAATGAGGTTAATAACGGTGAGAGAGGAACTTTTCTGACCGATGCGATGAATCCGACCGATGCGTTGATTTTTTTTGGCGGGGTTCCACGGCAATTCGAAATTGATGATGGTATCGGCAGCTTGCAAATTCAAACCGGTGCCGCCAGCCTCGGTGGACAGAAAGACAAGGCAATCGGGATTTTCCATAAACTCGCCAATCAACACGTCGCGGTCCTTCATGGCAATGTCACCGGTGAGCTTGGTATAAGGGATATCCTGGCTCTGGAGCATCTTTTCGATGAGATGCAACATGATCTTCCACTCGGAGAAGATGAGTATTTTCTTGCGGGTATTTTTGATATCGAGTTTTTCTGTAAGAATCTCTTTTAAAGCATCAAGTTTGGGGGAGATATGGGTCTCTTTATCAATGAGGTAGGTGGAGTCGCACACCATACGCATACTGGTTAATATGCGGAAGATACGCTGGATGTCATATATGGTTTTATGTTTTTTGGCAAAGATAGGGGCAAGGGATTTGGCGAAACCGGCGTGAATTTCCACCTGCTCCAGGGATAATTGAACGGGCACGACCATCTCTTGAATAGCAGGTAATTGTTCCATGACATCTTTTTTCTCGCGTCGGATGATTTTGTCTTGGAGGCGGGTTTTGAGTTCCTGGAGGTTATAGTAACTGTTGATCTTGTTTTTATACTCTTTATCGAAACGGCAGTGGTTCATGGAAAACTCCCAGAGGGGGGCGAGATACAGGGGATCGACAAAATTCATAATGGAATAGAGATCAATAAGTTTGTTTTCAATGGGCGTGCCTGTAATAACGAGAGCGTGTTGTTTGGGAATAGCTTTAACAGCCTGGGAAGTTTTGGTATCGTAATTTTTAATGCGTTGGGCTTCATCCAGAATGATCATGTCTGGGGGATATTTTTGGATGATGGTGATATCGCGCAAGATGGCCTCATAATTGGCGAGGAGGAAATATTCCTTGGATTTGCGATAGATATCCTGTCTCTGCTGGCGGGGGCCCTCGACAATTTGGGCTTCATAGTTAGAAAAACGGCGGATTTCATTTTTCCACTGGGATTTTAAAGAAGCGGGACAGATGACAAGCACACGCTTGAAGTTAAAGATATCTTTTTTCAAGACGGCTGTGCAAATGGCCTGGAACGTTTTTCCAAGTCCCATTTCATCGGCAATGATATTTCCTTTTTTAAATAGGGAGAAGAGCACGCCCTCCTTTTGGTAGGGGTACAAGTCGCCCTTGATACGACTGAAATCTGGGACATATTCACGGCCTAATTTTTGCAATTGGAGAGCCTCGAAATGAGCTTCAATTTTCTCCTCGACTTCGGGACGGACGAGAATTTTCTTGTATTCGCGGGCCTCGGTTAAAAAATTAATAAACGATGGATAGTGTTCGGGTAGAATATAATGGCTTTGGGCAAAATATTTATCCAGCAAGGCTTTAACAGGCGGGTCCAGTGGGCCCTTGTGGTAATAGGTGATACGGTACTCGGAAAGAGGATCACCATAAATCTCGACAAAGGGATAGTGTTGCTTTTTAAGCTGCTTTTTCACATCGTAGGTTTCCCAGAGGAAGCGCACGGCAAAAATGATGTGCTTGCAGGTGCCGAGTTTATTGGTTTTATAATCGGGGCAACTGCAATAACCGCCCTGGCTGTCAAAGTTGCGGACAGTGATACGGTAACTTTTGCCACTGGCGGTTTGAATCCGATGATCGCCATAGATATTATCGCCGATCTCGATTTGAAAATCTTCTTTGACGGCCCGTTCGTGTCGTTCCTTGAGGACACGGAGTTTCATCTCCTCGCGAGTATAAACATCCCCATCCACATTTTGAACGGGGGATTCTTCTTGAAATTTATCAGCCAGGTAGATGAGGGCAGTGGCGGCATGGGAACAGATGCGATCATCGGAATTACAACTGCAAGAAAAACTGAGCTGGGATGGGGTGGTATCCACCTCGACCTTGTAGTCATCAAAGCGATCTTCGACTTTAAAATGAAATTGGTAGGCATCGCGGTTTAGCAGGGTACACATATCGCTGATAAATAGATTCATGGCCTTTTTAAAGGTGGTTTCAGATTGAATAAAATGACCGCGCAACTCTTGAATGCTGGGAAAAGAACTTTCTACGTCCATTGTAGTACTCCTAAAATATTTTAATTAGTGATGAAAGGAGTATTTTACCACTTTTCACAGCCAATTGGAATATTGTACGAGAAAATTACACAGAAATATCAGTTTAAAAGGATTAGAAAATAGATTAATCGACTTTTAGTCGACCAGTGCTTTCAATTTCTCACGGTCCAGAATGATGACTTGGCGACGTTGGCAGGTAATTATTTTTTCTTTTTCCAGTTCGCCGATCACGCGGGAGAGGGAGGGGCGGCTGACACCGAAAAATTGGCTGAGTTCTTCCTGTTTTTTGGGTAAGAACACTTTGTTTTGGTCGGGTGCGGCGAGTTTCAAAAGATAATGGGCGATCTTTTGTCTGATGGTTTTGAAGGACATGAACCAAAGACGTTCTGTTAAGAAATGGGTGCGGTTGCTGACGACGTCGAGATAATTGGTGAGCAGGATAGGATTCATTTGCATGAGCTGGAGTAGTGAATCTTTGGGAATGGAGAGGAGGAAAACATCTTCAATCGCAACGGCATCCACAGGAAAGAGATTTTTGCGTCCAAAGAGAAAGGCGGCGGCAATAGGACTGGGGGCGTGCATGGTTTCAACTTCCACGATTTTGCCGTTAAAGTCCAGCATTTCGCCACGGATGCTGCCGGTGAGAAGAATGAGCAATTTGTCACAGGTATCGCCACGGTAAGCGATGGTTTGGCCCTTATGGAACTTTTTAACAGCGTGAGGCACGAGGGTCAATAATCTCTGGATTTCTTGGGGTGGGATACCTTTGAATACGGGCGACTGGGATAAGGTCTGGGCAGTGGGAAAGTCTGGACTATTTGTATTCATCATCTTCTAATGTACCTTATTTTGAAAATAAAATCAAATTTATTTTTATTTGTAACATATGATACGGAATCTTTTTTTCCTTCTGCTATAATGGATTTGTTCAAACAGTGTTTGAATGATAGAAAGAAATAAAATAAATACAAATAATTAAAATATTCTTAAAAAAGGAGGAACATAAAATGGGTATGTATTGTTATCAATGTCAAGAAACGATGAAAGGAGTGGCTTGTACAGGCTCCAAGGGTATGTGTGGCATTCCACAAGACGTGATGGAGTTGCATAATCTGTCAATTTGGTTGCTAAAGGGGATTTCGTTGTACAGCACAAAAGCGCGGGCCCTGGGCGTGGAAGATGCGGAAGTGAATCATTTTGTGGTGGACACGTTATTTGAATCCATCACGAATGCGAATTTCTCGGCTGAAGCGTCGATTCACACGGTAAAAAAAGGACTGGATTTACGGGAACGGATCAAGAATGAGTATGTGAAAGCAGGTGGTAGTCTGACAGGGGAATGGCACGAAGCCGCGACCTGGAATTACACCACAACTGACGATTTAATAAAAAAAGCGGCAGCATTAGACCCAAAAATTGATGCGCCCAATGAAGATGTTCGTTCGTTGCGGGCATTGGCGCTTTATGGTTCGAAGGGATTGGCTGCTTATACGCAACATGCGGCAGTACTGGGTTTTGAGAAACCGGAATTGCATGCTTTCCTGCAAAAAGGATTGGCCGCGCTGACTGATGACACGTTATCAGTAGATGAACTGGTAGGACTGGTAATGGAAACGGGGCAATTTTGCGTGGAAGCGATGGCGCTTCTGGATGCGGCCAATACAACGGCTTACGGCAACCCGGAAATCACGGAAGTGAACCTTGGGGTACGAAAAAACCCAGGCATTTTAATTTCCGGCCATGATTTAAAAGATATGGAAGAACTGCTGAAACAGACAGAGGGTACAGGCGTGGATGTGTACACGCACAGTGAAATGTTACCGGCAAATTATTACCCGGCCTTTAAAAAGTACGCTCATTTTGTAGGGAATTATGGCAATTCCTGGTGGCATCAAGATAAAGAGTTCGCGTCTTTTAATGGGCCGATCTTGATGACGACAAACTGCATCACGCCAGTTAAAGATGCCTATAAAGAACGGATGTTCACCACGGGTTCGGCGGGTTATCCAGGTGTGAAGCATATCGCGGAACGTGAAGTTGGGAAAGCGAAAGACTTTTCTCCCATCATTGCACTGGCGAAAAAATGCGCGGCACCGGTGGAACTGGAAACAGGAAAAATCGTGGGCGGTTTTGCCCATGCGCAGGTGCTGGCTTTGGCTGACAAAGTAGTGGCCGCGGTGAAGTCGGGCGCGATCAAACGGTTCGTGGTGATGGCGGGTTGTGATGGTCGGCAAAAAGACCGGAGTTATTTCACGGATGTGGCGGAAACATTGCCAAAAGATACGATTATCTTAACAGCGGGTTGTGCAAAATACAGGTACAATAAACTGGCACTGGGTGATATTGGTGGTATTCCGCGCGTGCTGGACGCGGGACAATGTAATGACTCGTATTCGTTGGTGGTGATTGCATTAAAATTAAAAGAAGTGTTTGGTTTGGAAAATATTAACCAGTTGCCAATCTCTTTTGATATCGCTTGGTATGAACAGAAAGCGGTGGCAGTGTTGTTAGGGTTGCTGTACCTGGGCGTCAAAGGTATTCGTTTGGGTCCCACGCTGCCCGCGTTTGTTTCGCCCAACGTGTTAAAAGTACTGGTAGAAAAATTCGATATCAAACCGATCAGCTCGGTAGAAGAAGATGTGGCCGCGATGATGGCTGGCAAATAAAAGATGAATTGTTAATTAATAACAGTGGTGCCCTGCGGGCGGTTTTGTACTCCGTCCGCAGGACACCACTTTCCCTAAATTCACCGCTAAATCTTTGAGAGTACCATAAAATCAAGTGGGAGGAATGGGAATTATGGGAAGAATGGGAGGAATGGGAATTTTTTTGTTTATCCCATAATTCCCATCATTCCCATCATTCCCATTCTTCCCATAATTCCCATTAAATTGGCGGTGAATCCAGGTTTCTGTTTACTCGTTGATATTTTAATATAATTATGGTATATATACAGTATGAATTATGCAAAAGAAGAACGAATCGGTAACCCGGACCTGTTTACCGGGAGAAAAAAAGAACTGGTTTATTTCCTGAAGTGGATTAATGACATTAAGGAAAGGAAATCCAAAAGCACGGCTATCTTGGCACGTCGTAAGCTGGGGAAAACAGCGCTTTTGGAACGCTTGTTTAATATCACGTTTTATAAGAATGATGGGGTCATCCCGTTTTACTTTGAGATCAAAGAGATCGAAATGGCGTTGGGGGATTTTTGCCAGAGTTTTTTCTTCACCTTTATCTACCAATACATTGCTTTCAAATCCAGAAACCCCCAATACCTTATTATCAAAGACAAAAGTAATTTTGAGAAAGCACAGCAAATTGCCAAACAAGAGGGGCTTGATTATCTCTGTGAGATTATTGGTGGGGCCGCCAATGCCGTGGCTCATGATAGCGTTGATGTTTTCTGGGAAATTGTCCGGGACGCGCCAAAAACAATCGCAGAAATGAAGGGTGAATACATTGTCCAGATGATTGATGAATTCCAATTTATAAATTCCATGATCTATTGGGATAAAGCCAAAGATAAATTGGCCAGTACATTGGCTGGTGGGTATTTAAGTACAGCCGAGAGTAAAATCGCCCCCCTTTTGGTCTCGGGTAGCTGGGTGGGTTGGCTCACAAGTCTATTGCAGGAGATGTTACCGTCTCGTTTCAAAAAGAAGACCCTATACACTATGCCGGAAGACGAATCCGTAGAAATGGTATACAAGTATGCCCAATTTTTCGATGTCCCGGTTACTGAGGAAACGGTCTATTTGATCGCGAGAATGACGGAAGGAAGCCCATTTTATATTAGTTCTATCATGCGTTCTGAATACGAGGACAAAGACCTGACCACGCTGGATGGGGTGACTAAAACCCTGGAATTTGAAACCCTGAATGATGAAGGCGAGATTAAATCGACCTGGATGGAATACATTGCGAGTGCATTACCTCGCGTCAATGACCGCAATGGTAAAAATATTGTCCTGTATCTCTGCAAACACCGGGACCGCGAAGTCACGCGTCAAGAATTATTGGAAAATTTAAAACTGGACATGACGGATGCGAAGCTGGAAGAAAAACTAACCGCGCTGGTAAAATCCGATATTATCAAACAAGGTCAAACCAATTTCGATTATCAGGGAGTTTCAGACAATATTTTTGATAAAGTGTTCCGTGGTGTATATGAAAAAGAAATCCAACAATTCGATGTGCGCAACATCACCAAGGAATACCACGACGAACTGCAAAAAATAAAAGACCAATACAATCGTTTATCAGGTCAATATAATTTCATAAAAGGAAATTATGCGGAATATTCGCTTTACGATCAACTCCACTTTCATGCTCAGGAAAACAACGAGTTCCTCAAATCCATCACCCGCTATCTGCCTGCAGATTTTAACTTTTGCCAGTATTCAAGCGTATGGCGGTTCAACTATGCACTGTTGCATGGGAAGAATTTTAATATTGATATATTCGCCCGCGCAACACAGCCAGAAAATTATTCGATTATCGGTGAAGTGAAAAACCGGGATTCTAAAAAGTTCTCCAAGGAAGAAGCGCTGGATTTCCTGGTTAAATACGAGGAAGTCAAACGGATCGAAAAACTGGAGCGGACCATTGCATTTATCTTCTCTTTGAGTGGATTTACGCAAGAAGCGGAAGAGTTTTGCCAAGAAAAGGGTATCGCGTGCAGTGACGATGACAGATGGTTGGAGAAAGGGAAGGAAAAGAGTAGTTGTTAATTAAAAATTAACCAATAATTTTCCATTTTACTTAACCATTATTCTTGACCCGAGTTTCTTTGAAGATGTGGCGACGAATCCAGATACCTCTCCTTTCTTGTTTCTGATTTTTGAGTATGGTATAATACGATTAGGTGAAAACAGATGAAAATGAAAAAATTGCCTATTGGGATATCCGATTTTAAAGATGTGATATCGGGTGGATATTATTACGTGGATAAAACCCTGTTTATCAAGGAAATCATAGATAGTGACGATAAGATACTCCTTCTTCCCCGTCCCCGGCGATTTGGAAAAACCCTCAACATGTCCATGCTCAGATATTTTTACGACTGCTGCCCTACCACATGGACACCAGAATCCAGTTCCCTACCACCGATTCCAGCAGCGGAAAACCAACCCCGCAATACCTATAAACACTTATTCGCTTCCCTGGCCATAAACGAGGCTGGCCAAGAGTACTTGGACAAGATGGGTAAAAATCCGGTTATCTTTTTATCCTTTAGGGACATCAAGGATTTGAATTGGGAATCATGTTTGGATAGTTTAAAAAAACTTATCCAGGAAGAGTATTTAAGACATGATTACCTGCTAAATAGTCCCGAAATAAAATCTATGGAAAAAGAATATTTCCAAAAGATCATTACACTAACAGGCAATACAAGCGACTATACTCATAGTCTGAAAAATCTACTTATCTATTTAACGCGCTTTTACGATGAACGGGCCGTTATATTGATTGATGAATACGATGCCCCGGTTCACGTGGGTTTTACTCGTGGTTATTATGAAGCGATCATTAATTTCATACGTATCTTCTTGGGAGGCGGCTTGAAAGATATGGACCAATACCTGGAAAAAGGTGTTGTCACTGGTATTATGCGCATTGCCAAGGAATCAATTTTTTCCGACCTTAATAACCTTGGGGTTTTTACTTTATTGTCCCAAGAGTTTAACCAGCATTTTGGGTTCACGGAACCGGAAGTGAAAAAAATGCTTGAAGATTTCCAGGTTCTGGATATGATTGATCAAGTGCAGTTGTGGTATAATGGATACCGCTTTGGGGGCAGGGTTATTTATAATCCCTGGTCTATTATCAATTTCTTGCGTAGCGAGGAAAAGAAATTTAAACCATACTGGCTCCATACTTCTGACAACAAGATCGTGGAGACCTTTCTCACCACGGGTGGAAAAGAACTCAAAGAAGAATTGGAACAACTGGTCCGGGGGGAAAGCATAGAAAAAGCCATTGAGGAAAACATCGTATTAAATGATATTGCTCATCGGGAGGATTTGTTGTGGAGTTTCCTATTGATGGGCGGATACCTGAAACAAACGGACGAAAGAAGGCACGCGGCCTCCGGGAAATTCTTTTATGCGCTATCCATTCCCAATGAAGAAGTAAAATTTACCTATACCTCTATCATTGACAATTATTTTGCCACTAAAATCAAGAAAAAGAAACTGGAGATCATGCTTAATGCATTGATTGCTGGCGATATTTTACTCTTCGAGAAAATGTTGAAGCACCTGGTGCTGGCAGTATTCAGTTACCATGATTTTGGCGACGAACCAGAGAAAGTCTATCATGCCTTGGTGGCTGGTTTACTGATCTGGATCACCGATACCCATGAAGTCAGATCCAACCGCGAATCTGGGTACGGCAGATACGATATTATGATTATCCCAAAAGACCCCCGGCAAACTGGTTATGTGATCGAATTCAAATCAGTAGACAAAGATGCGAACGAAACAGTGGAAAAAGCACTGGAAGCTGCACTGGCTCAAATAGAAGCAAAAAAGTACGATATAGAATTGAAGGAACGAGGGATCACCCATATCAAAAAATTAGCCATTGCCTTTTTAGGGAAAGATGTTTCAGTGAAGAGTAAAGATTAATTAAGGCAGTATTCGCCCTAACCCTCGAAATTTAAGTTTCTTCGAAGCCTAAATCCACCATCAGATACGTGAATAAATATCGACTTTCTGGACATACTGGACACGCTTAAAAAAGCAACGGTTTTATGAAGTCCAGTTAGTCCATATCGTCCACTAAGTCCATATCGTCCATAACGATTTCAAGAATTTGGCGGTGGCTCAAGGTAAGGATAAATACTTGACAATAAAATAAAATAATAATATAATCGAATTGTTCATTTATTGAACTATATTGTCTATCGAAAAATATGACACACTGAAAGAACTAGAAGATGAGTGATTAACAATGGACGTAACAGAAGAAAAAGCAATCCGGTTAAGAAAATATATCGAAAAGCTAATCCATCGCTTTATGATCGTGCAGAATCGGTTTTTAGAGAAATCAGCGGCCAATCTTTCGAACACGGAATTACGTATCATCAACTTCATCGGAGAACAGCAACGCTGTATCATGCGCGAAATATCCGATCACCTGATGATCCAGAAAAACAACTTGACTGCGATCATGGACAAACTGGTTCATAAAGAAATCGTGGAAAGGGAACGAACGGATACGGATCGACGGGTGGTATATGTGCGCTTGACGGAAAAAGGCGGTGTACTCTATGCTCAGATCACTGACAGCTACCAAGAATTGAGCCGGGGTATGCTAAATGCATTGCCACCGGAAGAACACGATTACGTTCTGGCAACACTGCACAAAATCACGGAAAAATTACACTTGGGCGATGACGCTGAAAAAAACAATTAACAACCTATGATTATACTAAATTTTACAATGCCAACCACTAACTTTAAGATATAAATGATGATATGGGGCACGGGTTGGGTGGAATTCCAGATGAAACCCACCATGTGCCCCCATATCATTTTTATTGCGTTTTCATTAATTGCCGATCACAAAAAACCTCTGCCCAGACCAGCAAGACTGGTACCTTTCGTACTAAATCGGGTAATGGGTGGGCCAGTCTCTTTTTATTGAAAATACAGCACGCCGGATTCAAATAACCGTTGCGTCCGATCTCCGGGGACATTGGTAGCGACATACGGGGTAATTCGTTCGGTGTGCCCCATCTTGCCCAATACACGACCATCGGGACTGGTGATACCCTCAATCGCAGCCATGGAACCATTGGGATTATAGACGATATCATGGGTGGCACGACCTGCCATATCAACATACTGGGTGGCCACCTGCCCGGTTCGGGTCAAGTGCTGGACCATTTCTGGCGTGGCAATAAAACGCCCCTCACCATGGGAAACCGGGATTAAATGAATGTCACCGGGTTGATGACATAAAAACCAGGGAGATAATACGGAAGTGACCCGCGTTCGCACTAAACGGTTAATGTGCCGACCGATTTGATTCAACGTTAAGTTGGGACTGGTTTCATCCATGGGCCGAATCTCACCATATGGCAGCAAACCGAGTTTCACGAGGACTTGAAAACCATTACAAACACCGAGTATTAACCCATCCCGTTGCTGCAACAAGGCCATCACACTATCTTTAATCGAAGGATTCCGAAATACGGCGGCAATAAATTTCCCGGAACCATCGGGCTCATCACCCGCACTAAAACCACCGGGCATGGCAATTATCTGCGCGTTGTTTATTTTCTGCCGTAACTGCTGCAACGATTGGTCAATATGGGCAGGAGTTAAATTGCGAAAAACAAAAGTTTCCACGATCGCTCCAACCTGCTCAAAGGCGATTTGCGTTTCGTATTCACAATTGGTGCCGGGAAAGATTGGAATCAAAACCCTGGGCCGCGCCACCTTGAGCGCGGGTGTTACCTGGGAACGAATAGAAAACAAGGTGTTCTCTGGTTCGGGATTACGCGAGGTCTCGGGCACACGGGTGGGGAACACGGGTTCCAAAGGACTTTCCCAAGCGTGCAACAGACTGGCGATAGAGATTTGGGTGGCTGTTTTCGTCGAGCCGGGATTTATTTCTAGAACGGGTTCTGCCTGCGTGTATCCCAGTACTTGGTAGGGGATATCTGTGAATAAAAGAGGCAAATCCTCGTTTTTATCCAGTTCCAACAGGAAAGAACCGTACTCGGGTGTGAATAGGTCCACGGGCTCAAGACTGGCGGTGAGGGTGAAGCCGATTTGATTGCCAAAACACATCTCAGCCAACGCGGCAGCTATACCGCCATGACGCACAGTTCGAGCTGCTAAGATTTTACCGTCGGCATTTAATTGCACGAGGCACTGGCCATACTTTTTTATCATATCAAACCGGGGCATGTACGACTCATCGAGTTCCTGCTTGAGATAAACAACAACACTCCCACAAAACTTGAACTCAGGAGACAAGACGCGTCCAGCATGCAGGGTATCCACGGCAAAGGTAATGAGGGTGGGGGGCACATCGAGTTCTTTAAAAGAACCGGACATGCTGTCCTTGCCACCAATAGCGGCAATACCGAGCTGGGTCAAGGCGTAATACGCACCCAATAAAGCACTAAAGGGTTTGCCCCAACGCCGGGGATCACTGCCGGGTTTCTCGAAATACTCCTGTAAAGAAGTGCGAATCCGGCGATAATCACCACCAGCGGCAATTATCTTGACAACGGCTTCGACAACCGCATACACGGCACCATGGAACGGACTCCATGAAGAGATCAAGGGATTAAAACCAAAACTCATCAACGATGCGGTAGACGTACTACCCGGAAAAACGGGGATTTTGGCAGCCATGGCTTCGATGGGAGTGCTGAGAAACTTGCCACCCAAAGGCATGGACACGGTTCCGCCACCCACGGTGCTATCAAACCGTTCTATTAAGCCACGTTGTCCACAGACGTTTAATTGCGCGAGATTAGCAAGCATGGCACGGTTCAGGTCTTTTTCAGCGAGGTGTTGCGCCACCACAGCGGGAATGGTTTGGAAATAATGACCCTCTTCATGGGGCGCGGTCACAAACACATCGGTTCGTTGCCGAACACCGTTACTGCTGATAAATTCCCTGGAAATATCCACGATGGTAGCACCATGCCAGAACATTTTAAGGCGCGGTTGGGCGGTGACAGTAGCGATTACTGTGGCTTCCAAATTCTCGTTATCTGCCAGGGCTTTGAATTTTCCCGCATTTTCGCCCGAGGTGACCACGGCCATTCGTTCCTGCGATTCAGAAAGCGCCAGTTCCGTGCCATCTAAGCCCTCGTATTTTTTGGGCACCACATCCAGAAAGATTTCCAAACCATCGGCCAGTTCGCCAATAGCTACACTGACACCGCCGGCACCAAAATCATTGCACTTTTTTATCAAACCAATAGCAGCAGGATTGCGGAATAATCGTTGTATTTTGCGTTCTTCCGGCGCGTTTCCTTTTTGAACTTCCGCACCAGCCGTAGTAATCGAGTGTTCATCATGTTCCTTGCTGGAACCGGTAGCGCCACCAATACCGTCCCGTCCGGTGCGACCGCCGACCAACACCACCACATCACCGGGCACGGGTTCTTCCCTTAACACATAGTGGCGCGGCACTGCACCCAGCACTGCGCCTACTTCCATACGTTTGGCAATATACCCGTCATGATAAATCTCGGTGACTTGCCCGGTGGGTAGACCGATTTGATTGCCATAAGAACTGTAACCATGGGCGGCCTCAGTAGTAATTTTCCGTTGTGGTAATTTACCGGGCAGGGTAGCAGCGATTTTTTGCAAGGGATTGCCACTCCCGGTGACGCGCATGGCTTGATAAACAAAAGCACGCCCGGAAAGTGGGTCACGAATCGCGCCACCGAGACAAGTAGCGGCCCCACCAAAGGGCTCAATCTCGGTGGGATGATTGTGGGTTTCATTCTTAAACATCACGAGCCACTCTTCGTTGGTACCGTCAACATCGACATCGCGGATAATACTACACGCGTTAATCTCGCCGGAAACTTCAAGATCAGGCAATAAGCCCAGGTGCGACATCTCTTTCATGCTCATGGTGGCCATATTCATCAGCGTGAGGTATTCGCGGGGGTTTCGTTCTGGGTAGAGGGATTGGTAAGCGGCCAGATATTTTTCAAAAGCGTGGCGCACTGGTTCGTTTAGCGGTGAGTCTGCGAATGCCACCTGTTGGATCAGGGTTTCAAACGTCGTGTGGCGACAATGATCGGACCAGTAGGTATCCAGCATTTTGATTTCCGTGATCGAGGGGTCGCGGTGTTCTTGGTTTTTGAAATAGTCTTGGCAGCAGAGTAAATCCGCCAGACTCATGGCCAATTGCCGGGTTTGGCGAAACGTTTCCATCTGGGGGGTGGTGAAGCCAGTGAAGCCTTGCAGATGTTCCACTGTTTCTGGTAGGGTGACGTCCAGTTGCAGGGAGAGTGGTTTCTCCAGTGAGGCTTCGCGGGAGTCTACCGGGTTGATTAGATAACGTTTGATTTTTAAAAGGTCGTCCTGAGAGAGGGGGCCGGACAGAATAATCAGACGGGCGGCAACGATAACCGGTTTGTTTTGGCGCGTGATAATCTGGATGCATTGGGCCGCAGAATCTGCGCGTTGATCGTATTGTCCGGGCAGGTATTCGATGGCAAAAATATGGTCTGTCGTTTTGTGGGGAAAGGTTTCGTCGTAGACATGGTCTACTGGTGGTTCCGAAAAGATGGTGGTACGTGCCGCTTGATATTCCGCCTCGTTAATGCCTGCGATATCGTACCGGTTCAGGACCCTGACAGCGTGTAAACCTGTGAATCCCAGGTTTTCTGGCAGATCGACCAACAGATGCTGTGCCTCCACGTCAAAGGGTTGTTTTTTTTCAACATAGATACGTTTTATAGAAGTCATTCTGTTTTTGCCTCTCTTAGGTTTTGTAAAAAAGATTATACCATATTCCCGACAATACTTAAATCAGTACTTAAATCAATACTTAATAATGCAGCTATTTTTCCTGAATCCACCATCATTTTTATAACTACCACGGATAACCGTGGCAAGCTGGACTATCTGGACTTACTGGACTTACTGGACAAGCTTGAAAAATCAACGGTTTTGTGAAGTCCAGTAAGTCCAGTAAGTCCAGTATGTCCAGATAGTCCAGTTTTTTCTGCAACTTGGCGGTGAATCCAGGTTTTTTTAAAAATAACTACAAGATTGTCACTGAAGCTGCAATTTTCTAATAATTGCTGCAATTTTGCTACTTAAACTGCAATTTTCCAATAACTGATGCAATTTTCATATAATTGCTGCAATTTTCCAATAATTCCTGCAATTTTCTAATAATTCCTGCAAATTTCCAATAATTGCTGCAATTTTCCAATAATAACTGCAAAATTGCCACTGAAGTCGCAAATTTCTAAAAATTACTGCAAAGTTCTACAAATCCATTCGTTTGCATTGATATTATTAGAGAAGTGAATCAGCAATTTTATTAAATATGAAAAAGAGGTTGACATCCGCCTTCCTTTTTGGTAAATTTAATTGGGTCATTAATGTGGCGCATTAATAAAGAATAAAAAAAATAAAAAATATTATTGGCCCTTGAAGGATAGAAACATGAAACTAGAGACAGATATTAAAACGATCAAGCGCTTGACCAAAGTCAAAGAGGACGAGAACCTGAGTTTCCGTTCTTTTCTCAAATCCGGTGATATTTCGAGCCAAAAGATCGATTTAATCGCGCACAAAATATACGAGCAGATCATCACCCGCATTGATTGTAAAACCTGTGCCAATTGTTGCAAGGTCTCTGAAACGCTTCTTTCCGAACAAGATATTGCCGTGTTGGCCGCACATTTAAAATTATCCCAGACGGAGTTTGAAGCCCAGCACGTGGTGAACAATGAAGATGGCAAGAAAAAATTGGCTAAAACACCCTGTTTTTTTCTGCGCGGGAACGTATGTTCGATTTACGATTCCCGGCCTGCAGAGTGCCGTTCCTTCCCCCACATCCAGGACAAAAGCTTGCTGCCCCGATTGATCCGGCTTATTCATAACTGCGAGGTCTGCCCGGTGGTGTTTAACCTGTACGAGGAATTAAAAAAAGAAATCTGGTCCATGAATGACAGTTTTGAAGACCCTGAAGATGAGGAGGACCTATAACTTCGGGTATCATCACTATTTGTTATAAATAATTTGCTTATCAAAATCAATTGACTTTTGCGATAGATTCTGTTATCTTAAGTAAAACCAAACAAAAATAGGAGGAATACAATATGGATTTTAATGCTATTATTAAACGAGTTATGGCGATCATCACCAAACCTGTAGAGGAATGGGAAGTGATAAAGAATGAAACGATGTCTACATCGGACATGTATATGAAGTATGCGGTAATTTTGGCCGCTATCCCAGCCATCGCTGGATTTATTGGCTGGATGGTCATTGGCAAATCGTATGCATTTATAACCGTTAGGATGCCCGTATCCAATGCACTGATCTGGGCGGTAATGATTTATGCTTTGAATCTGGTTAGTCCTTTTATATTGGCACTTATCATGGACGCCTTGGCCCCTTCTTTCGGCGCGACCAAAGACATGAATCGCTCTCTGAAAGTGGCGATTTTTTCTTCTACGGCGGCATGGGTGGGAGGTATTTTCAACATCATTCCTTCCCTGGCTCTCATTGGTAGTCTATTTGGTCTCTATGGCCTGTACTTGCTTTATCTCGGTATGAAAAGTTTGAAAGAATCGCCAGCAGATAAATTAATGGGCTATGTGATCGTAACCATCGTGGTAGAAGTCGTTCTTTTCTTTCTTATCGGATTTATCGTGGGTGCTGTCGCGTTTGGTAGTTCATTTGGCACCTCATTAACATATTAATTTTGTCTTTCTAAGGTTCCTTTATTAAGGTTTTGGCTGAGGTTGCGGGGAAAACAATCCCCGCAACCATTAGCTTGGGGTATGCTGTAATAATAACTATTTACTAGCACTATTTACAAGCACTATTTATAAGAACAATTTATAATCTATAGAATGACGCTCTTTAAATAATCACATTGATACTGCGGCCCAGAAAATAGGATTGCGCCTTGTGATTGACAATCTTTCCTGGTGTGGGTTCATTGGGATCCTTTGATGAGCCATTTTCCCCACCCCCACTGCTACCACGACGACCACTACCATCGGAAGTGCCGTTGGAAAAGTTCTGGTCAAACTGGTTTTTAAACCCACCCACTTCTACATCCATCTTATGGATGGTAGTCCCGGCATTTTGCAGGTTGGATTTTAATTGGTCCAGGTTGCTTTGAATCACCTCTTTGACCGCCACGTTCTCCGTGTTGATCTTGGCGCTGATTTTATTATCCTTGATCGACAGTTCCACTTCTACACGGCCCAGTTCCGGGGGATAGAGTTTCAAACTGATACGATTTTCACCATTCGCCAACATGAACTTGATACTGTTTTCCACGTTCTGGTTGATCTTATCTTTTAAACCCTGGTACTGTTCCAGCAATGTTTGTGGCGTAGGGATTTTATTTATTTTGGCATCGGTGAGAAGTGGCTGGGTTTTAGAACCGTCATTGGTTAAACTAATAGCGGGGTTATCGGTAGTTTTAACCGTTTTATCGACCTTCGTCTCTGTTTTTTGCAAGGTAGCCGCATCGTCCTTTTGGGCAGTCTCTATTTCTTTCAGCATCTTTTTATCGCTGCTGGATTCTTCGCCTTTGCCTTGTTTGACTTTACCTGTTTTGGGCAGTGCTTCTTGTTCATCGCCCAGTTTCTTTAACATTAATTTTTCAGCCGTGTGCGTGGGATTTATGGCTTTGCCCTCGCTGAAATTTTCTTTGATATCCTCTTTCATTTCGTCAATGCGCTGCATTTGCACGCGGTGTTGTTTGAGAATCTCTTTTAAGGCAGCCGCCCGTTCATCTGTACCCGCGCCTTTTCTAACCTTGGGCGTCTCCCCGGAGTCGATCGCGGTATTATTCGACTTGTTATCTGTTTGGCTATCTGTTTTATTATCCGTTTTGTCATCAGATTTGTTATCAGATTTGTTTTTCTGTTCTTGATCGACCGGCTTTTCATCCAGCTTTTCCTTGGACTTGTCGGTTGTCGATTTACTGGCATTTTCCCCATCCCTTTTGGCCCGGTCCGAGGATTCTTTATGCTCGCGGGTTTTTTCCCCTTCCAAACGTTGTTCATCGTTTCTTTGACTGATGCCATTATCTGGTGCCATCACTTTTTCACCATGGGATTTTTCCTGGAAGGATGTTTCGCTGGTATGGGCCGAGGTGGATTTCTCCAAGGTTTTAAAAAAATCGGTGTTGTTCTGGGTCGCGGTGTGGGGAATAGCTCCAGGAACGGCAATATAGGCCGCTTGCATGCTCTCTTTAAAATAATCGATCTTCTCTGCTGTCATCATGGCTAAAACCTCGCATATACTTTAATCCAATTATTATTCATAAAAATAGGATAGCAGGTTCTGTGCCAAAGCAGCAAAAACTCCAAGACAACGGTTTTAAGCCCAATGTGTATAACTACTTAATCCACAAAAGCTGAAAAAATTTCCCATCACTGAGAATATTTTTCTTTCGCCCGGTGAATCCAGGTTGGTCTGGATTCACCGTAAAATGCTTAAAAGCGTCGTGAATAAGATGGGAAGTATGGGAATTAGACAAAATCGCTCCGCCGTAACGGCCTGCGACCTATTAACAATTTGGCATTTTGCCAATGTTTATAAGTTGCAAAAAGACCTCCTTTTTGTTAAAACATGGTTGTGAAACAAATCTAACAAAAAGGAGGTCCAATGAAATTATCTAACCAGCATTATACCAAGAGTTCTCCCAAAAAGCACCCCCCCACGAAAATCCAGCAATTCTCCTTATTAATTTTAAATGAGTGGTAATCACCTTGAATTCCATTCAAAATTCCCCGCTCATTAGTTTGGGCAGCGTTATTTTATTTTTTCTAAAGCTCTCCAGATAGTAAAGCGAGCATTCCCCCGGGTTTGATTGTTGGAAAATTGGTTTGTTCTTTGGTAGGGGTTGCTTCACATTCGATTCCTTCAGCATTTTCATATAATTTTTTTCCACTGTCATCGCCTATCTGTGTGGTAATCAGCTCACACCAGTTTACCCCCATGGCTTTTTTTCGTCTCGTAAAGGCACGTTGTTTAAGAAACGATAGGTGTCCTTATATTGTATTTCCCCCTCCCAGCGCGTCTCCACCAGTGTCTGGATGTCTTCCTTGAGCAGCTCAACATATTCATAGAGGGTGGGATGAGATAACACCATGCAGGTTAATATGAAATCCAAACCTTCTTTTAATACCAATTCACAAAATGGCTGGTGGCAATACAAGTCGTCACCCAATATGGTTGTCTCCATTGCTTTATAAAGCAAGATGTCCCAAGAAGAGTTGGCAAAAAAATCTGGGACAAAAAAAGTTATATCTAAAGATTGGAAAACGGCTGGAGACATTGGCAAAAGAAACACCCCTTTCCAGAACCGAGATTGCAGTAAAAGTAATCGAGCAATACCAGGATGTTCAGGAATGGCAAATCCGCTCAATTCGTGAAGCAGTAGTAGAAGCAGATTCCCCGGATGCGATATTTATGGATCACGATAAAGTAGTCGCCCATATGAAAAAACTCGTTGTCCAATGAAGGTTAAATGGCTGCTCAGAGCAGTAAACGACCTTGAAGATATCCAGTCCTATATTGCGTTAGACAATCCTACGGCTGCAGGAAAAAAAATTGAGAAGATACTTACCACGGATTTTCATTTAAACGAAAATCCCTTTATAGGAAGGATTGGACGTGTCGTCAAAACGCGGGAACTTGTTATTCCAGATACCCCATATATCGTAGCATACCGATTGCAAGAAGATTTTGTTGAGATACTTAGGGTTATGCATGGTTTCAGAAAGTGGCCCACCCGATTTTAATGAAAACCAATCCGCCTATCTCACATTCTTCACTCTTGCCTTAATCGGTCTAACAGGGATTTGATATTGAAATAATTGTCGATGTAGACTTCATTCCGGTATTCCTGCCGGTCACCACCGTAAATAATCGCCTTGGCAAAGATATCCTCACCCACCGCCTTGTCCAACGCATTAATTCCTTTGAAATAATCTTGGGATACTGTCTCTCCCGATTTTACTTCCACCGCAAGCATCTTGGGACCCACATTATAAATGATATCTACCTCGTTGCCATTCGTGTCCCGATAAAAATTCAGATTGTTCTTCTTACCTTTATTGAACTGGTATTTCAAGAATTCCATTAGAACCATGTTTTCAAAGAGATTCCCCCGGAGTGGAAAATTTTCAAGATGGGTTTCCGTTTCGATGCCCAGAAGATATGCGGCCAAACCCGTATCGTAAAAATAAATTTTGGGCGATTTGATTAACCTTTTACCGATATTTTTATAAAACGGTTCCAATAAAAAGACAATATACCCTGCTTCAAGAATTGTTAACCAATGGCGCACGGTAGCATGGGATACCCCGATATCGTTACCAATACTATCCAGATTTAGTATTTGTCCAATTCTTCCCGCACACAGTTTTACGAATTTCCGAAATGAACTGAGGTTTTTAACTTCCAGCAACTGCCGCAGATCACGTTCCACATAGGTCTCAAAATAATCACTGTAACCCTGGGTGGGGTTTAACCCCTGATCGAATATGCGTGGGTAAAATCCCCGGTACAACACTTCATTCATCCCGCTGAACACATAATGGTCCTTTAATTCTGAAAGCGCCAAAGGAAGCAGTTTAAGCAAAGCCGTCCTACCCGCTAAAGATTGGGAAATTGAATTCATCAATTCAAACTGTTGGCTACCAGTCAGAATGAACATCCCGTTTTGCTTCCTCTCATCGACCATAACCTGGATATAAGATAGAAGTTCTGGAACCCTCTGTATTTCATCCAAAATGGCACCATCTGGGATTCTTTTAAAAAACCCTATGGGATCACTTTTGGCAAATTCTCGTTCCTCAGGATGTTCAAGGTTGATGTAAACCTTATCCTTGAACAATTGCCTAACCAGCGTTGTTTTTCCAGACTGCCTGGGGCCTGTTACCGTTACCACTGGATATTTTTCCGCCAAATAGACCAGATGACTGGCAATTTCTCTTTCAATCATTTTTCTTTGAACCTCGCATCCGCACATATTATAAATGTTTTTTATGCAAATTGCAAGTTCAACTGCGGATTTGCATAATTTCTTCATCACTACTTTCCTATCAGTGATTTTGCGCATGTAATGAATCGCAATGCCAATTCTCCACGCTTTTCTTTTTTATTCTTCCTGAATTCACCGCCAGAAAAAAAGAGATTCTTTCAGACCTGCGATAATTCAATG
>CAZCVI010000081.1:0-32339 GCA_964502145.1 uncultured Clostridia bacterium | reverse complement strand
ATAATTTTAAGTTATCCTTTGTTTATTGATGGAGCTGAGAAATGCACTTTAAACTTTTAAACCTTAAAATTACTGGACTTTTAAATGATAATTTTGTAAAATAATTTTTCAATACGATACTCTACAAAAGGAGAAAAAAATGACTGGTATAGACCCAATGTATAATCTTGTTAATACTATTCTGGACTATAGAGAGGTGGTGTTCTTTCTCGGTGCCGGTGCGTCTATGGATGGAACACAAGACGGAAAACCGTTTCCAGGTTTTTGGCAATTGATGGATAGAGTTGTTAAGGAGTTTGGCTTTAACCCCAAGACAAATAAAGAACGTTATGATTATTTTTTAGAGGTTATAGAAGAGTGGGAAAAACGATACGAACTGCCAGTACGTTTACGTAAATTCCTGGAAGGTGAACCGGGATCTTCTCATCACTATCTTGCTGCGTTATCCATCGCACTTCATGGCGACAGTAATGCTCTGATGTATCTTACCACCAATTACGATGATCTTATGACAAAAGCTTTTTCGGATTTGGAACGAAATGCTGTAAGAACGTTTGGAACAATCCCCTTACAGTTGGAACCCTATATCTTGGGCTCGAAATTTCAAAAGATGTGCAATAGCATAAATGGGCACTTAAGAGAAGGCCGTCCGGTAATCTTAAAACTGTTTGGTGACCTAAACTCCCAGAGCCCAATATTCAGGCAGGAAGATATGGTCTTTGAACCTGAAGTGGAAAAGCAGTTGATCAATTGGATGAAAAAACCGATGGTGGTGATTGGATACAGTTTTTCCAACAAAATCATTAATCAACTTTTATATGCATCAAGAGGTGTTTCCCCGGTTTTTTTGGTCAACCCTTCAGAGGATATTCCCCAGTTTATTAAAGATTTAGACAGAGTCCATCATATCAAAAATGATTTCTCGGGCTTCATATCAGAACTGTCGGAAATAATGTATAGGCGAAATCCTCCCATCAAGGCGATGGTAGGCAAAATTCTCGAGGCTATTGGTAAACCGCCTGTTATTCCAGGGCCTCAACCCGCAACTTATACTCCGGGAGATAAGAAAAAACGAATTCTTATCCTTGCCTCAAATCCAAAAGCTACAGCCCAGTTGCGTTTGGGAAAGGAGGTTCGTGACATCACCGAGGGTTTGAGACGATCAAAATACCGAGACCAGTTCAAAATCGATTCAGAATGGGCGGTAAACCCCAGGAGTTTCAGGAGAGCTCTTTTTGACCATGAGCCCCATATCGTCCATTTTGCAGGACATGGCGATGAGGTCAGTCTTATTGTAGAAGATGACATGGGGTTACCTGTCCACATCTCAACAGATGCACTGGCGGGGTTATTTAAACTCTGGTCAAATCATGTGGAATGTGTCATCCTGAGTGCCTGCCTTTCGAAACCTCAAGCGAAGGCCATCAAGAAACACATCAAATATGTAATCGGCATGGGCAAGGAAATAAAAGACGGATGTGCAATAGAATTTGCAGTAGGGTTCTACGATGCCTTATACGCAGGCAGATCATATGAAGATGCGTTTGCCTTTGGCCGCAATGCTATAGAAACGACTTACCCCGACCAGAATGCTAATTCAATTCCTGTTTTGTTATAAATGAAAATCACCATCTCCTAGGAAACGAGAGGCTGCCAAATGTCAATAAAATAAATGAGAGTATAGTTGGTAATGAGGGTTGTCACTGATCAGCCGGTTATCAGAAAACCAAAACTGATTAATCAAGCATCTATGTCTTGGCTTTTGTTGGAAAGGGACGATATTGGTTAAAACAAACGATAGTCACGTTTTGGTCACGATTTGACGTTTTTTTTAATTCATGGGCCTTGCAAGGCCGGAAACCTGTGTTATAAATAACTTTCAATATTCAACTTAATCCAGTGAGTGATGCCCCACGGAGGCATATTGGGGATTATACTTTGACAAAAATCGCTTGATAAATCGGGTGTGCTTGTTTTTGGAAAATCTCTTCGAAGAGCGTTTTGTATGATCTGTTTTCCACAATGCCTGCCGGTAGCGAGTCCACTATTTTATAATGCGATTCTGTGGCCGCTGTTGCCGTGTTGGTGAAATAGTCGCTGTGATCCGTTTTTAACCAGATGAAACCATTTTCTCTTAACCGCGAAAATACTTTAATGAAAAACGCCTCGTTCAGAAAACGATTTTTTTCATGGCGGTTCTTTTCCCACGGGTCCGGGAAAAACACACACATGCCGTGGAGAGACTGTTCTGGTAGGATTGAAAGGATTTGTTGCACGTCACAGAGGGCAATCTTGGCGTTTTGGATTTTAGCCCGTTTGATTTTGCGGCAGCTTTTAACTACCCGTTTGTATTTGATATCCAGACCCAGCACATTGATGTGTGGATTAAATTTAGCCAGTTCCGTCACTGTATCGCCGAAATAGCAACCCACATCCAACACCAATGGTTTGGACATGTCTGGAAACAGCGTGGCGAATTTTGTTTCCAATTCTGGGGCTGTGAACAGCATGTCTTGCAAGTCGATAGCTTCATAGAGGTAGTTGTTATTCGGGCGTAGCGGTAATTTTGTGCCCGCGCGCAGTTGCACTAATAATTGACCGTTGATATTGCGGCCTGATTCACTGTATTGTTTCAAAAATTCCATGGTTTCCTGTTTTTGAAGAAAATTTCTGATGTAATATTTGAGTGTAATAATATTTTGACTATTTGTCAACTATTATTTTTCCGCCAGTGTGCATCATCTTGGATTCTATGCCAGTTCTTTGGGAAGACTGTAATAGCAAGTGGAAATTTTTTTTTCCCAGTTGAGTATCCTTTGGCGGCGTACTACTCGTTGCTGAAAAAAAACGGAAATGATTGACAAAAACAGAGATATATTATATGATATGCTTTAATGCATGAAAGTACACGTTGCTGAAGAAGCAGGATTTTGTTTTGGAGTAAGAAGAGCCTTGGACATAATAGATGACTTATGCGAGAAAAATCAGGACATACAAATTTATGGCCAACTTATTCACAATAATTCTACACTCCAAAAATTAGCTGCCAAAGGAATCCACACGATTGAGTCATTAGACGCTCTTGATTCCCACGCTAAACTTGTGATCCGTACTCATGGCATTCCCTTAGAAATCCAAAACAAATTCAATGATACAGGTGTCGATTATGTCGACGCCACCTGTCCACTGGTCAAAAAACTCCATCTTATCGCTGCTTCTTATGCCAATGCTAGCGACAATGATGAACATCAGACTCGTTTTGTGATCGTGGGCGATAAAAACCACCCTGAAATAATTGCGGCTGCCAGTTATGCAGGGAACGCTACCGTTGTTGATTCGGAAGAAGAAGCCCGGCACATTCCATATAGTGAAACCATCGCTGTGATGGCCCAAACAACTCTGGATGCCGACCATTTTAAAAAGATTGTATCCTTATTGGAGGAAAAAACCGCGAATTTAAAGGTGTTTAATACCATTTGCCGTGCTACTACTACCCGCCAAGAGGCTGTGAAGAAACTGGCGCCCCTGGTGGACTTCGTGGTGGTGGTGGGGGGAAAAAATTCTTCCAATACCAGGAAACTCTTTCACATTGCCCGCGCACGAAATGAAAACACCTTCCACATCGAATCCCACGAGGAACTCACCTCTACGGCTTCTACTTGGCTGGAACAGGTACGCCATTTCGAGTCTGTGGGCATTGCGGCAGGAGCGTCCACACCTCCTGAAGAAATCGAAAAAATAAAACTATTTTTTAATAACATAAACTCAAATAGAGTAAAGGAGATCTAACCATGGAAGAAGCTAAAGAAACGCCGAACACTAATACCGACGAACATACCAATACCGATATACATGCGGATACGGAATCCAATGTGAATGGGGAGAGTCAAGGGGAAACCTCGGGAACTGAAGCGGATGATACATTTTATGATGAATCCGCTGAGAATGAAGTCGATGAAAGCGAAGCCTTAAACGAGCAGACGGATGAAGAAGAACCGGTTGTGGAAGAAGCAGAGCCAATGAACGAATTCACGGAAATGATGAAAGACTATGACTTAAAAGCCGCTGCCAGTGAAAGCCGTATCACGGGTAAAATTATCGACATTATTGATGATAAAGTCATTGTGGACATCGGTCAAAAAACCGAGGGCATTTTAAACAAAGAAGAAATACTGGACTTTGACGGCTCCCTGAGACACAACATCGGCGACTATATCACGGTCATTTGCAAAAATATTAATATGAAACAGGGGTATATCACTGTTTCTAAAAAACAGGTGGATCTCGCTGAAGGCTGGCAGAAGGTAAAACGCGCCTATGAAAAGAAAGAAATCATCTCCGGACGCATTATTGGCATCAATGAAGAATTAAAAGGCTTCAAAGTAGATATGGGCATCGAAATGTTCCTGCCCCTTAGCCAACTGGATATCAAAAAAGTCAAATCCCCCAAGAATCTTGTGGGTAAAGATTTTGATTTTAAAGTCACCCGCCTCAATACCCGGGAAAGAACCGGCGTGCTTTCGCGCCGCGTGATCTTGGAAGCGGAACGGGAAGAAAAAATCAAGGAATTGTTCGCCTCTTTAAAAGCGGGCGATACAGTGAAAGGCACGATCACCAGCCTGACCGATTACGGCGCATTCGTTAATATCGGCGGCATGGACGGTTTGATCCATAAAGATAATATTTCCTATGGTCGCGTTAACCACCCCAAAGAGAAACTCAGAAAAGGCGACGAAGTAGAAGCGATTATTTTAGAAATGGATCAAACCAACAACCGCATCTCTCTCGGTTTGAAACAAAAGACAGAAGACCCCTGGTTGGATATTGAACACAAATACCCCGTTGGCAAAAAACTGATTGCCAAAGTCACCAAAATCGTCAGCTTCGGCGCGTTTATTGAACTCGAAGAAGGCGTGGAAGGTTTGCTCCATATTTCCGATCTGACCTGGGAAGGCAAAACCAACTCCGTCGAAGAATTCGTGGCCGTGGGCGAACGACTCTGGGTGCAAGTGATTGAACTCAACCCGGCTGAGAAAAAAATCAAACTGGGACTCAAACAATTGGAAATGAGACCGGAAGAAAAATACATCCAAAAATTCAAAACCGGCGACATCCTGCGTGGTATGGTTAAAAAGATTCTGAAATCGCGCGTGTTTGTCGAACTCGAAAAAGGCGTTGAAGGGGTTATTAAAATTTCTGATATTTCTTATTTCCGCATTGAGTCACCCCATGAATTCTTAAAAGAAAAAGAAACCATTGACGTCATGGTGCTGAGCGAAACACTCGATTCCAATTACAAGGTGAAACTTGGTTTGAAACAGTTGTCCGATATCGAATGGAAAGAATATATCCGCACCCATAAAGCCAATTCTATTGTCAGCGTGAAAATTAAAAAAGTGACTGAAGCCGGTATCAGCGTGGAAATTTCCAAACATATTGAGGGTTTCATCCGTCCCAATGAAGTCGATGATAAAAAAGCCGAGACCGTGGATATTAGCAAGACCTTTCAAGAAGGTGAAATTGTCGATGCCCTCATCTTGAGTTCCGATTTTGAGCGTAAACGCATTTATCTCAGTCTCCGTGCTGTGCGTCGCAAAAAAGAACGCGAAGAGATTGACAAATATTCTAAATCCGAGAGTGAGTCCATGCCTACTATCGGGGATTTGTTTGTCAGTGCCATAGATAGAAGGAAATGAAGTTTCTTTCCGCACCCTGGCGATGGGAATTCATCACCCGCATCGGCACCACCAAGGGATGTGTCTTCTGTCAAGCCTTAACCTTGCCAGAAGACCAATCCCTGATCTGCCATCGCGGTAAGGATTTTTTTGTTATCTTGAATAAATTCCCGTATAGTACGGCACATCTTATGATTGTGCCGTACTTACACTTGGACCAACCGGATAAAATCGCACCGCAAAAAACCGTGGAGATGTGGGAACTGATGAATCGTTCCCTGGCGATTATTAGAGAAAAATTTAATCCTTCTGGCTTCAATTTGGGCATGAATTTGGGCAAAGTAGCTGGAGCAGGCGTCAAAGATCATTTCCACCTGCATATCGTGCCCCGCTGGGATGGCGATGCCAACTTTATGCCTATTATCGGCAATACCCGCGTTTTATCTTATAATATGGAGGATATTCTTCATATTTTAAGAGATACATTTAAACAATAACCGATGAACACATGCGCTGCTTTTTTTCATCGGTCACAAACTAGGCAGAACTAATTTACATCATTGGGGTAACAATGAGCACAACCAATAAAATAAACGCGCCCAAGGGAACCAAAGACATCTTTTTCCCAGAGGTGAATAAATGGCAGTATGTTGAAGATGTCATCCGCACCTTTTTTGCCCATTTTTTATACATTGAGATACGTACTCCCATATTTGAGCACAGCGAACTGTTTCACCGTGGTATTGGCAGTGAGACCGAGGTCGTGCAGAAAGAGATGTACACGTTTGATGATAAAGCTGATCGCAGTATTACCTTGCGCCCTGAAAATACCGCGTCTGTCATTCGTGCCGCCTTGGAAAATAATCTTTTTACCGAGCTCTTCCCGCCCCGTTTCTTTTATATTGGGCCCATGTTTCGTTACGAGAAACCGCAAAAAGGACGGCAACGGCAGTTTCATCAAATGGGAATCGAAGTTTTTGCTGATGAAACCCCTGGCGTCGATGCCGAGGTGATTTATTCCGCGTACCATTTCCTTTTGAAATTACACATTCACGATATGAATCTCCAGGTTAATTCCGTAGGTTGTGCCAAGTGTCGTCCTGCTTTTTTAATAAAATTAGAAACGGAAGCTGAAAAACATACCGAACATCTTTGTGTGGATTGTCAGCGTAAGGTTCATACCAATCCCTTGCGAATTTTAGATTGCAAGAAACAACCTTGTATAGACATTTCCGCTGTTTTTCCGTCTATATTGGACCATCTGTGCCCGGAGTGTAGCGCTCATTTCCAGCAAGTGCAGGTTTCATTGCAGAATTTAGCCGTCCCCTTTGTCGTAAATCCCCGTATGGTCCGGGGGCTCGATTATTATACTAAAACAGCCTTTGAAATCACTTCCGGGCAACTCGGCGCACAAAATGCTATTCTCGGTGGGGGCAGGTACAATGATCTGGTGAGGAATCTTGGTGGACCGGATGTATGTGGTATAGGTTTTGCTGCTGGTATGGAACGAATCATCATGCATATGACCGATGTTCCCGAGAAAAGTGGGCCAACTATACTGGTGGCCTATCAAAATGAAACGATAGAACCCGAGGCGGTTAAATTGGCTAAAATACTCTGGGAAAAAGGCGTCTCCACTTATATTAATTACAGTTCCCGCAACATGGCCAAGCAATTTAAGCGCGGGGATCGTATCAATGCCAAATTCACCTTTATACTGGGTGAGGACGAAATTAAAAACCAGACAATTTCCATTAAAAACATGGCAACCAAAGAACAATTGACTATCAAAAAAGAGGAATTAGAAGCATGGCTGAACACGAATGTATATCCGAAAAATTAAAACGAACCGCGTATTGCGGGAAAATAAACGAGGAATTTACCGGTCAAACCATCACGTTATATGGATGGGTCAATAAGAAGCGTGAACTCGGTGGTTTGACTTTTATTGATCTTCGTGATCGTGAGGGTATTGCCCAGATTGTGGTCAATGAAAGTTTCAAGGACCTGCCGCTGGTAAAAACGATTGGCAATGAATATGTTCTCAGTGTAACTGGGAAAGTAATTTTACGTTCCAATCCTAACCGGGAGATTTATACTGGGATGGTGGAAGTAGTAGCCCAGTCGATTTATATTCTTACTGATTCTGAATTGCCGCCTTTTTATCCTGAGGGTATCAGTGATGTATCCGATGAATTGCGATTCAAGTATCGTTATATTGATCTGCGTAATTTACGAATGCAGCGGAATTTTCGGATACGTAGTAAGGCTGCCTTGGCAGTCAGGAATTATCTTGATAATCTTGGGTTTTTGGATATTGAGACGCCCATGTTATCTAAGGCCACACCTGAAGGCGCGCGGGATTATCTTGTTCCGTCGCGTGTGTATAAGGGGAAGATGTTTGCTTTGCCCCAATCGCCGCAGTTATTTAAGCAGTTGCTCATGGTTTCTGGTTTTGAGCGGTATTATCAGATTGTCAGATGTTTCCGTGATGAAGATTTGCGTGCTGATCGGCAGCCTGAATTTACGCAGATTGATATAGAAATGAGTTTCACCGAGCATGAAGAACTTTTTGAAATTGTCGAGGGACTGATTAAGACTGTTTTTGCTATTGCAGGCAAGGAAATCAAAACCGGGTTTCGTCACATGTCATATGAAGAGGCCATGAATAGTTATGGTTGTGACAAACCGGACCTGCGTATTCCCTATAAGATTCAAGATTTTACCGAGGACGCAAAAAAATTCCAATCTGCGATATTGGATACTATTATCACTGAGGGTGGGGTGATTAAAGGACTGGTTATTCCTGAAGCCGCGACGTATTCGCGGAAAATGCTTGATGGGATCAATGATCATGTCAAACAATTGGGTGGCAAAGGTGCTGTTTGGATCAAGAATACAGAGACTGGTTTTAAATCCTCGCTTAAGATAGAGCCTGCTGTGATTGAGGCTTTTTATAAAGAGAAAAGTATTGGCACTGACGATATTGTTTTCCTGATCGGTGAGAAAGTTGACCGCGCGTTGTATTTAGCCGGGAAGTTACGCGAGCATCTGGGTGTTTCTTTTATGGATAAAGAGCGTTTGGAATTTTTATGGGTCACTGATTTCCCGCTTTTTTTCTATAATGAGGAGGAGGGGCGGTTGGATTCCAATCATCATCCTTTTACTTCCCCCCGTCTTGAAGAGATTCCCAAATTGGATACCGATCCCTTGCACATCAAATCTATTGCCTATGATATCGTGTTAAATGGAGTTGAGATTGGTGGTGGTAGTCGTAGGATCAATGATATCAAGTTGCAGAAGAAGATTTTCCAATTGCTCAAATTCAGTGATGCCGAGATCGAGGAGAAGTTTGGGTTTTTCCTAAATGCCTTAAGATATGGTGCGCCGCCGCATCTCGGTATTGCGTTGGGATTAGATCGTATCATCATGATACTCAATGGTGAAAATTCTATTCGCGAAGTCATCGCCTTTCCAAAAACAACGTCCTCCATGTGTTTATTAACCGGTTCTCCTTCCCAGGTAGGCACGAAACAACTGGACGAATTGGGCATGAAATTCGAAACGAAATAAAAAGAAGACCACAGATTACACAGATTAAAATGATTACCCAGATTGGTTTTTTTCTTGTAACGGTTCAGGTTATAGGCTATGGAACTATAATCAGGTTGGATTAAAGAAAAGACCCCCACGAATTTCACGAATTTTCACGAATTAAAAGATAAATAAAATCTTTTTTCGTGGATAATTCGTGATAATTCGAGTAATTCGTGGGCAAATCTTTTTCTTTGTTTCATCTATTGCCTATGGGCTGAACAGTTACAATATTTTTTATGTGGCTGCTACCGATTTTATTAAATTCAAATACCCTAAAATGTCCATAGGGTTCATTGGAGAAGAGAATCAAGCGGTTTTTATGCACTGTTCCCAGGAAAATATTTTCACTGTCTTTTAGTACACCCATTTTTTGGAAATTGGAGCCGTTTACCTGATAGATAATTCGTTCAAACGTGATGGGAAAGCTATCAATCTTCCCGTCTTTTGTCTGGAACTCCTGGATAATGACCAGGGCGAACAATTGATCGTTGATGATAAAAGGTTGGGCCAAGTTGTATAAAATTGGTGTGATCATTTGCATACCGTTCGCTGTGACTGATTCCACTACTATATTTTTTTTAAAGGTTCCCGGTATGGGAATTTCTTGGATTTGTTTACCTGACTTTAAGTCAAAAGCCAGCAGCTTCATTTCATGTCCTCGTGACGTCCACAGGGTAGAGTTGCCGGAAATGGCGAACCTTTGTTTATAATTCAAATCAGAATTCATTTCAATGAGTGCAAATTCCTGAACAATCTTTTTTTGAGGCACGTTCAATTTTATAAAATTATTAAATTCATCTTTATATGGGGTCATATTGGTGTAGACAAACTCGTCTTTGTTCACAAAATAAAAGTTGCCGTAAAATTGCTTGGGGAGCACGAAATATTTGATACCATTTCCTTTCATATCAAATTCTTTCATGGTTAAACCGTGATCTTGGAGAACAAAAATATGGTCGGTATACTGATTTATGCTCAGATTGGAAGGTGTTGATGCCTCTTTTGGACCTTTTCCGCTTTGGATAAGAAGTTCCATGAAGGTCCCATTGGGCGCAAACTTCTTCACGCACTTATCTTTGGAATCCAGTACATAAAAATTTCCATTCTTATCGCATTCAATACTATTGATCAGAGAGAACTGGTAGGGTTGATCTTTCGTCTCACTGGCTTCCTCAACCCCAACCTTAAATTTCTCCGTGAATTGATATTTCTCCTGTGGCGTGTCTGTTCCTGCGAATAGGTTATACCAGGGAAAAAATAAACAGATAACGATGACTATTATTGTGCCTTGTTTTGAGTATTGTTTCATGTTAAACCCTCCTTGGGGATTTTGCATAGGAGCTGAGAAATTTATTTGCTATTTACCATTGCTCCCGATTTTATTAAATTCAAATACCCTAAAATGTCCATAGGGTTCGTTGGAGAAGAGAATCAACCGGTTTTTATGCACGGTTCCTAAATACGCATCTTCACTGTCATTTACCACGCCCAATTTCTGAAAATTGGAACCATTCACTTGATAGATAATTCGTTCAGTCTTGATAGGAAATCGATCAATTCGCCCATTTTTTTTCTGGAAGTCCTGAATGACGATCAGGATAAGCAATTGATCATTGATGATAAAAGGCTGGGCGACGTTGTAATAAATAACATAAGTTACTTGCGAATCTCCCATTCCAGCGGCTTCTGATGTGGTATTTTTTTTGAAATTTCCGGGGATTTGAATTTCTTGGACCTTTTTACCCGTCTTAAGATCATAGGCAAATAACTTCATTTCATTACCCCTCGCCGTCCACAGGATCGAATTGCTGGTAATGGCGAAACGTTGAATCTGGTTAAAGACATAAGACATTTCCGTGGGCGCAAATTCCTGAACAATTTTTTTTTGAGAGACATTCAATCTCATGAAGTTGTTGAATTTCTCTTTTTTGGGGACAGTATTCACGAACAAGAACTCGTCTTTGTTCATGAAATAAAAGTCGCCAAAAAACTGTTTCGGAAGGACGTTATATTTAACATATCCGCCGTTGAGCATAAATTCTTTCATGGACAAACCATAATCCTGCAGGATGAACATATGGTCGGAATATTGATTGATACAAATGTTGCAAGGGTTCACCAAATCACTAGGCCCCTGACCGCGTTGAAAAAATTGCACAATAAATTCACCATGAGGAGTAAACTTCCGTACATGACTTTCTTGAGAATCCAAAACGTAGATATTGCCATTTTTATCACAATCAATACTAGAAATATAAGAAAACTGGTAGGGTTGATCTTTCGTCTCAATGGCTTCATCAACTCCAACTTTAAATTTCTCAGTGAATTGATATTTCTCCTGTGGCGTCACGGTTCCTGCGAACAGGGTTTTCCAGGAAAAAAATAAACAGATAGCAATGACTAAGATTATGCCTTGTTTTGAGCATTGTTTCATGTTAATCTCCAAATTTAAACGAAGAGGTACCTCTTGTTTTGATTTTCTAAATTTATTACTCTTTAAACTTGTTAAACACTTACAACAAGCTTTGTTCCATAAGCATAGCCATGACCCACTACAGTAACTTCACAGCAACATCCATTGTTTAGCTGCACCAAGTCATCTAAGGCTGGTAGAATAAAGTTAATTTCTTCCATGTCGATCCTCCTGTTTTATTTTTTTATTTGTCCGGACATTTTATTCTGATACATTTTGACAAGTCTATCGTGATATTCAGATTTATTGTTTTTCAGGGAGCAATTTCCATTTTTTCCTGGATCGGATAAAACATCATTGGCACAAACCGTACCACGACAAATTGGAAAAAGCGAACAGCCACTGCATAGTTCGGAATGAAAATTATTCAAATTCAACCATTTGAGAAAATTGGGATGTTTCGCATCAGGGTTGTTAATATTGCCGCAACTCTCATCCTGACTCCCAATCGACTTTGTGCATTTATAAAGTTCTCCTTTTGGACCCACGACATACGAATGAATCGAATTCGCTAAACACCCCACGAAATCAGGGTGAATAGGAGATTTGAACGTTTTGGAACCTTTTAATAGGTCTGTGATTTTTTTTTGGTCAAAGAGTTTATTCATCTCTTCAGTAGAGATCACCTGATCTTCGATACTGGAGCAAGCCTGACCGAAATATGTCACAGTCCCAAAATTGTACCCCACCTCATTGAGAATATTTTCTTCTGCCAGGGCGTCTAATAACGGGTCGAGATAATCACAATTGGATTTATCCACGTTTATCCGAATGGTCACGTGAATCCCTTTTTTTATTGCCAGTTTGATATTATTGACAATCGTTCGCCAAGTAGCGCCCCCGTTTTTCAGAACCCTGCGACGGTCATGGATGGCTTCCGGCCCATCAAGCGTGACAGTACACGTACTCACCTTGCTTTCCAACAGAAGATCAATGTTTTTTTCAGTTAAAAGATACCCATTGGTCACAATCGAGGCGTAGTATACCAATTGGCTCTCCCTGGTGATTTCCAGAAATGACTTTGATAAATAAACGATCTGCTCCATTGCCAACAATGGCTCGCCACCAAACCACATCACATTTACCACTTTGGAAGTGGGTTTAACTTTGTGGCGCACCCAGGAAATAATATGGTCCATCACGTCCTGGGACATGGAATTCCGTGTCTTGATATTGTGTTCAAAACAATAGGAACATCCGAAATTACAAAAGGTGCTGGGCAGAATCTGGAGGCCGATGACTTCATTATTTTCTTGGATTGATTTATTCTTATCCCGAATCTCTTGAACTTCGTCCTGATTTTCTGCCACCAGGAACTTGGCCTGCTTCAACGTGAGGATCGATTGCGGGGATAATGCGGTCAATTGGTTATTTAAAATGGCGTTATACAAGTCCTCTTTCACATCAATCATGGCGCAGGAAAGATTATTATAGAGCACCCAACGTCCTTCAATGCAACCCAAGTATTCATTGAAGAGGGATGTCTTCACGTTAGCACTTTTATTTTCTACTGTTTCATTTACGTACATACAAAAATTTTACAGGAAAAAAATTTGAAAGTCAAGGAAAAAACGGATATTTGCAGCCATTCTTCCTCCCATTGTTTTATAAAAAAAAATATTTTTCTTAAAAATGAGTTGATTTTTAAGACTTATTGCATTACTATATAGTCATAAGAAGGCAGCATGTCACTACTTGCTGGACTATGACAATAAATCGGAATAATCCTACCGAACCAGGAATAAAGACAAGGAAACCAGGAAAAACAACAACAGAACGGAAAAAAAAGAGGACAAAACGGGGAAAATAGACAAGAAAACAAGGAAAAAAGACAACAAAACCGCGGAAAAAGACAAGAAATCCGGGGAAAAAAGCAATAGGACGGCGGAAAAATACAATATTACCGCAAAAAAACATAAAATTCCATTTGCAATGACACGTTTCACCCTTACATACGAACACTTGACGTCAACCAAGAGACAAATTCATCTGTCGGAAAGTAATAATTCACCTGCTTCGCTTATTATTTCAGCCAGTTTAAATATATTTTCCCTGTCACTGTTCAAACCAGCGGCGACGGAACAAAAAAAAGAGATTTTCCCACTAAATACAGGGATTTTTTGAAGCGAGATGGTATTTTGTCCTTTAATTGGTGCGGATTGGGGAAATTGGTGGGGGTTTTTTAATTAAAACTGATCTGATCGTAATACCATCGCCTCTGGCTCGAACAATTACTCCTATTTCTGGAATCACCGCCAACTTAATGGGAAGAATGAGAATTATGGGAAGAATGAGAATTATGGGAAGAATGAGAATTATGGGAAGTATGGGAAGAATGGGAGGAATGGGAATTTTTTTGTTTATCCCATCATTCCCATAATTCCCATACCTCCCATACTTCCCATTAACTTGGCTAGTAAATCCACGTATTTCTCCACTCTTGAAAAAACTTCGCCAGTGTGTCATAATTAAGTCTTTTAAAGGCCTGCTAAAAATAAGAGCCTGTGAATACAACGATTGACATTATTTATACATGTATGCCCGGTGTAACCTCCTCCAGAGGTAAGGGCGGTAGCTTGCTCAAAGGGAACGAATCAGGGAGATAACCACTTGAAATTCCTACTTGATATAAAAAAATTCATCCACAGTATCTATGAAAAAAGGGACGCCATCTATGAACTGACCAAACGCGACTTCGAAGCCCAATACAAAAGCACGTATCTGGGTGTGCTTTGGGGTTTTATCCATCCTCTCACTTATATCCTCGTTCTTTTGATTGTGTTTACATTTGGTTTGCGCACCAACCCTGGGAATGATATTCCTTTTGTGATCTACCTCATCTCTGGCATGATTCCCTGGCAATTTATTTCCGGAACTTTTATTTCATTGACCAATGTGGTACGCCAGCACTCCTATCTGGTGCGAAAAGGAGACTTAAGCCTCAGCATTTTACACGTGGCAAAAATTCTGAGCAGCTTGCTCACTCTGTTCGTATTAATCGTCATCTGTATGATTATTTGTGCTTTTTACGGTTATCACCTCGGCTTCCATTCCCTGCAAATTCTTTATTACACCCTGTCCATGTGTATTCTTCTCTTAGGTCTCGGATGGATTACTTCTGCAACCAGCATTTTTGTAGAAGATGTCGCCAATATCGTAAACATTTTCATCCAATTCGGATTCTGGTTCACCCCCATCATCTGGAACCTAAACCGAATCCCAAAACAATACCAATGGATTGCCAAATTAAACCCAACCTGTTACCTGATCACCGGGTTTAGAGATAGTTTAGTCTACAAAACTCCCTTCTGGGCCAAACCACAAGAAACAGTCTATTTCTGGCTAGTCACTCTGATTGTTTTACTGGCCGGTGTGATTATTTTTAGGAGACTGAAACCGCACTTCGGGGAGGTTATTTAAAAAACTTCCCCACGAATTACACGAATTAGCACGAATTAAAAAGAATTAAAAAGAATATAAAATGACTATAATTAAAAGTATTAGAGATGAAAATATTTATTGGAAAGAAAGTTATGCGATTATTGGGGCATGCTTCGAGGTTCATAAAATTTTGGGCTGTGGATTTCTGGAAGGAGTATACCAAGAAGCTCTGGCTATTGAATTTAAAATTCGAGGAATCCCCTATGAACAAGAGAAAGAACTGGGAATCAATTTTAAGGGTACAATCTTAGATAAAAAATTCAAGTCTGATTTTGTTTGCTTTGAAAAAATAATTCTGGAATTGAAAGCGTGCAATGGAATAATTGACGACCATATATCCCAAACACTGAATTATTTAAATGTCACCAAATTTAAACTGGGACTTCTGGTAAATTTTGGTGAAAAGAGTTTAAGACATAAGCGTCTCATTCTATAACCTTAAAAAAAATCAATTCGTGAAAATTCGTGTAATTCGTGGGCAAAAAAAAAACAAACTACAATGACTAATACAGCCGTAAAATTTACAAACGTATCAAAATTCTACAAGCTCTACGATTCTCCCAAGGATCGTTTAAAAGAAGCGCTGCACCCGTTCGGTAAAAAACGACACCGGGAATTTTATGCGTTAAAAAATATTAATCTCGAAGTCAAAAAAGGTGAGATACTCGGTATAGTCGGCAGGAATGGGTCTGGCAAATCCACGTTATTAAAATTAGTGGCGGGGGTGATCCAACCTAATGCTGGGAACATGACCGTTAATGGCGAAATATCTACTTTACTTGATCTTGGTTCAGGTTTGAACCCGGATTTTGATGGCATACAAAACATCTATTTCGGGGGTATCATGCTGGGGTTTAGTCGCGAAGAGATGCGCCATAAATTAGATGATATCCTTGCTTTTGCTGAGATTGGGGACTTTATTCAGCAACCGCTAAAAACATATTCTTCTGGTATGAAAGCCAGACTCGGTTTTGCCCTGGCGATTAATATTAATCCCGATGTGCTTGTGGTGGATGAAGTGTTAGCTGTTGGGGACGATCTTTTTCGACGTAAATGTTTTGCTAAAATGGAAGAATTGTTTAATACGGGTTGTACTGTCTTTTTTGTCTCGCATAGTGCCAGTAGTATCAATGAAATTTGTACTCGTGCCGTACTGTTAGATCGTGGTGAAATTATTCTTGATGGACCACCGAAACTGGTCACGACTCATTATGCCAAATACTTGTTTGTTAATCCAGAAAACGCGGAAAAAACGAGGAATGATATTATGGCATTGAATGAAGATGAGCCTAGAAAAATAGAATTCTCACGTGCGTTAGAAGAAAACAATAAGAATACTGAAGAAAAAACCTATTTACAAAAAGATAAAGCTTCACTTAAAACAGATGCTTATTTTATTCCTAATTTTACACCTACCAGCACTGTGATCACCAAAAACTTTGATGTGGATATTTATGATATTCATTTCAAAACCTTGGATGGTAGGCAAGTGAATGTCTTGATGATCAACCAAGAGTATTTTTATTCTTTTAAAGTAAAATTTAATATAGATGCCGTAGAAGTAGGAGTAGGGGTGCCGTTTAAAACAGAAAAAGGCTTGATGATTACCAACTATACCCTCAATGAAAACTTTATAAAACAAGTGAAAAAAGGGTCGACATTAACCGTCGACTGCCACTTTAAATGCCTTTTCCTACCCGGCGTGTATTATGCTTCCGCAGAAGTAGGGTCTATTATCAATGGCGAACGTGTGTTTTTAAATCGAATTGTGGATGCTTGCGCCTTTAAAGTAGAAGCAGATGACCCCGGGCTAAAATGGGGCGGTGTTATTTATTGCGATCAATTTTTTAATATTAAAATCGAGTAACTGTTCAGCCCATAGGCAATAGATGAAAAAAAGAAAAAGATTTGCCCACGAATTACTCGAATTATCACGAATATCCACGAAAAAAGATTTTATTTATCTTTTAATTCGTGTAAATTCGTGAAATTCGTGGGGGTCTTTTCTTTAAGCCAACCTGATTAAGGAATACTGAAATGAAAATGAGTAATATCTATCATTGTTGCGTCCAGAAAACGGGCAGTCAATGGATTAAAGCCATTTTAGCCGATGAACTAGTGTTGGCAAAAACTGGCATGACCATTTATATTTACCATAGACATCTACCCAATCAAATGGACCCACGAAAACTAACCGAACGAACTTTCACTGAACCTTTCCCTGTGAATTGTATCCTATCGCCCCTTTACATGGATTATAAAAGCTATTTATCTATACCCAAACCAGACTTTTACCGGACCTTTTGTATTATCCGGGACCCCCGTGATATTATTATTTCCTGGTATTTTTCGGTAAAATATTCACACCCCCCCATGGGCAAAATCTCGCAACACCGCGAATTCCTCAATCAAACCTCATTAACTGAAGGACTGATTTATTGCATTACGTATCTAAAGGATTATGGCTTATTTGCCGCGCTTCAATCCTGGGTATCAGAATCGGCAGGCGACGTATTGGTCAAATTGTTTCGCTTTGAAGAGCTCATTAACAGTGAACAACAGTTCTCGTTACTTACCCAGCTTTTTTCTCATTGCCAATTCCAACTTTCACGCCCTGAAATTTTATACTTGATGGAAAAGTATTCGTTTACAGAAATGCAACACAACAGTCAAAAGCAAGCAAGCGAAAATCAGGTCGTTTCACATTATCGCAAAGGTGTTCCTGGAGATTGGCAGAATTATTTTAATAAAGACGTCAATACCGCATTCGTCACCCACTTGGGAAACATTGTTGAAGCATTGGGATACTCATGAAAAAACCCAACTTTTTTATTGTCGGTGCCGCACGTTCAGGCACCACGTCACTCTGGGCATATTTAAAGTGCCACCCCCAGGTATTTATGCCAGCGGATGAACTATTTAAAGAACCCACTTATTTTTCCCATGATTGTGGCCAGCGCTTTGATCTAAACAGCTATCTCGCGCTATTTGATGAGGCCAATCCCATGCAAAAATGGCTTGGTGAAGCCTCGGTCGCTTATTTAACGGACCCTGAAAGCGCCCAGAGAATCTATGATTTTGCTCCCTCTGCCAAAATTATTATCTTGCTTAGGAACCCTGCTGATCGCGCTTATTCGCTTTACAATTGGATGGTTCAAGATGGCTATGAATATGCACCCTCCTTCGAGGAAGCCTTGAAACTGGAAGAATCCCGATTTATAGACAAACGCGCGCACTGGTTTAAACCCAATTATTACTGGGGGTATCTCTACTATCGCAGCGGGCTCTATTGTAACCAGGTAAAAAAATACCTTGATTTATTCAAAGAAAATGTGCTCATTATTCCGTTCGAGGATTTGGCGATGAACCCGGCCCCTGCTTATGAAAAAGTATGTTCTTTTTTGAATATTCCACCCGCCCAAGTTCCTTTCCATATTTTTAACTCTTCTCGTGCCGTGTACTCCCCCAAGCTCACTTTTGTTTTACGCAAGCTCAATAATTATATATTAAATGAAAAAAAAATGGGGAAACCATTCAGTGATATCCACCACTCGATCAAAGACCACTATACTGAAATCGTGGACAAATTATCCCTGGTCATTGGCTTTCGTATGTATGAGAAAATAATCGGGGCCATCATCTTAAGAAAAGTAACCGCCCATTTGCGCGACCTCTCCCTGAACCATCCCCATCACATAAATAATACCAAAGAAGTGCGTGACTGGCTCTTAAATTTCGGTTTAAAAGCAGGTCCGCCGCCCCCGATTAAAAACAAAACACGAATAAGACTATTGTTGCAATATGCCTGTGATGTAGAGAAGCTCTCGCAACTCACCCGGATGGATTTTTCCCCGTGGTTGTTTTAAGGAGAATTTTTAACCATGAACAACTTTGAGAATTTAAAAAATTTACCCCGTTATACTCCCGGGCACATTGAACTTGGCGGATTATCTATTCGTTATAATGACCCGCTCGCATTATACAACGAATACAAGGATATTTTTATCCGCCGCATTTATGAATTTACCCCAGTTCAAGCTAGCCCCGTTATCATTGATGCCGGGGGATATATTGGATTATCTACATTGTATTTCAAAACACGCTTTCCCAATGCCCGTGTCACCGTATTTGAACCCGATCCCACCATTGGTCAGATATTGTTAGCCAATATCACTGCCAATCACATCACCGATACCACTTATATTAATGCTGGTGTGGGCAGCAAAGCCGGGAAATTTCAATTTTCTCCCGATGGCGCCGATGGTGGGACTGTACTCGCACACATTCACCATAACCCCATTAAAATTGATATTGTAAAATTAAGCGATTTTATAAACAGTCCCGTTGATTTATTAAAGATGAATATAGAAGGTATGGAAGGAGATGTATTTGACGAAATCGAGGATATATTAGCTTTGATTGACCAGATTATTTTCGAATATCATGCCTTTTACAATTTTCCCCAGAAGCTGGGCCATATCTTAAACCTCCTTGATCGTCATCAATTCCGATACCTCGTGGCAGATGTTCCGTGTGTTGCCACACCCCTGTCTTTTAAGCTCACCCCCGAGTACAAGCAGTTTAACCTCGTTTATGCCAAAAGAATCAAGCCATGAGCCTCCAAAATTTGCACACTATCCAACCCGTTTCCCGTCGTTTTGGTTTAGAGCGCGGCGAAGCCATTGATCGGTATTATATTGAGAAGTTTCTGGAAAACAACCGCCACCTGATTTGTGGTGTTGTCTTGGAAGTCGCCAATTCAAAGTATACCCAGCAGTTTGGCGGCTCACAAGTTCAGCAATCATTGGTATTACATACCGTTCCACACCATAACGCAGACATTGTGGGTGATTTAGAAACCGGTACTGGTCTCCCTGAAAATATCGCCGATTGTTTTATTTTGACCCAGACCTTATTGTGTATATTCGATGTATTTGCCGCTGCCAAGAACGCCATGAAACTTTTAAAACCAGGCGGAGTGCTCCTGATTACCGTGCCCGGTATCACCCAAATCAGTCGTTTTGACTATGAACGATGGGGCCAATATTGGAGTTTTACCGATTTATCCCTGCGCAAACTATTTGAAAGAATTGTGCCACCAGAAAATATTGACATCAAAACCTATGGCAATGTCAAAATTGCAACTGATTTCTTATATGGTTTAGCACTTCATGAAGTTCCCCCCCAAGACCTTGATTATATCGACCATGATTATCAACTCATCATTTCTGCTGTTGTTCGTAAGTAAAAGACAATGAATAACAGCTTTGTTTTAATTTATCATCGTGTTTTCGACCTAGAAGCAGATCCCCAATCTCTCGCTGTTTCCCCCCATCGTTTCGATGCCCAAATACAGTATTTAAAAACGCATTTTTCCATCATTCCCCTCACCGAAATGGTGGCTCGGCTAACCAAGCGAGAATCCATAAATTCTTGTATTGCTATTACCTTTGATGACGGTTATGCCGATAACCTCTATTATGCCAAACCAATATTGGAAAAATATCACGTTCCCGCCACATTTTTTATAACTGCCAGTTTAATCGGTAGCAGTCGCGAGTTCTGGTGGGATGAACTGGAACGCATTTTCCTACTTCCACAGCCACCTTTAAAACCACTGGTCTTAAATATCAATGATCACGAGCACCGGTGGAATAGTGCGGAAAAAAGTCTGCCCCTGGACGTGTATCACCAGATACATCGCCTCCTGAAAGGGCTCACGTTTCAGGAACGGGAAGCGATTATGACGCAATTGTTTGCTTGGGCAGGCCTGGATAGAGAGCACGGCAGAGACACACACCGTATCGTAAACCTGCTGGAACTGATCGAACTCGCGACCAGTGATTGGCTTGAAATGGGTTCACACACATTAACCCATCCAGTCTTAAGTGCCCAATCACAAGAAGTGCAGTGGCAAGAGATAAACGAATCCAAACTTATTTTAGAACAAATAACAGGTCGGCAGATCAGCAGTTTTAGTTATCCCTACGGTCAAAGAACCGATTTCACTCCAGAAACCATTCAGATGGTAAAAGAATCCGGTTATACCTGTGGCATTTCCAATATTCAGGGTAACATCGAAGCAGACAGCGATTGTTTTATTTTACCCCGGCGCATTATTAGAAATTGGGACATAGATGATTTCAAACACCATATCGCTCAATTTACCGGACAGTTGGAACTCACCGAAAAGATAAACGTGTATCTCGAAAATATCAAATCTTGCCAGAGAGAATTATCCGCAACGCATCAAAAGTCCACGCTTCAGAATATTTTATTTATCAATCATTTTGATTTGAGAGGCGGCGCGGCCAAGTTGTGCTACCATATTTTCGAAAGTCTCCAGAACCATTCGTTCCACGTCAGCATGTTAGTCAGTAAAAAATTCTCTGCCGCTAGCCAGATCAGAGAATTGCCCCCCGTGAATAGTGCAGACCAATTATTTTTAAGTAAATTTCAAGACACCGAAGGATGGCTCGATGTTTTTCACTATTCCAGTTTTACCATCACCCAGCAGGACGAATTTTTGCACGCCCAGCTTGTGAACCTGCACAATCTTCAGGCCCACTATTTCAGTTTGCTTGCTTTACCCCAGCTCACCTGTTTGAAACCCGTTGTTTGGACACTGCACGACATGTTTGCCCTCACCGGTCATTGCGCCCATGCCTTTGAATGCACCAGATGGCAAACCGGTTGCGGAAATTGCCCGCATCTTGAGACACACCCCAAAGTAAACAAAGATTTTACCCATCTCCTCTGGAGCTTAAAAAAAATCGTCTACCACTATGCCGATTTTTCCCTCGTTTGTCCTTCAAAATGGTTAAAAAAGAAAGTAAAAAAAAGTATTCTCAAGCACAAAAAGGTAAAACTGATTTACAATGGGGTGGATGAAACCCTTTTTAAAAACTATCCCCAACATGAAGCACGGGAACAATTAAACCTGCCCCAGGACAAGTTTATTTTGCTTTTTATGGCCTATGGTGGCTTGCAGTCCAAAATAAAGGGCGGGCATCTGATCCCTCGGATCTTGGACCGATTACCCAAAGAGCACATTTTACTTTTAAGCATCGGAAATTCAGCGGCGAATGCAGAAATGAATTCCAATTATCTCAAGACACTGCCTTATATTGAAGATCAAAACCAGTTGGCGCTATATTATGCTGCCGCTGATTTGTTTATTTATCCCTCTTTGGCCGATAATTGCCCATTGGTGGTATTAGAATCCCTTTCCTGTGGCACACCCGTCATCGCATTTAATACCGGTGGGATTCCCGAGTTAATTAGCCATCAAAAAACAGGTTATATTGCAGAATATCAAAACGAAACTGATTTTACCCGTGGTATTCACTATTTTCTCGCCAATCCCGCCAAGTTAAAAAAAGCCAGGTCTCTAGCGCGAAACTCTGTTTTAAAGAAGTTTACCTTGAACACCATGATCAAAAAATACCAGGAACTATATGACAAAGAATACCGCCGCTTTTATAGAACGCCTCATGCCATCAGCCCGAGCTATCAGAGCAAAATTAAAGAATTATTCGCTCAATTTAACTAAAGGAAACGGAGCATAAACATGCATGTGCATCAATTAGCACCCGAATTAAGCGTCATCAGTCCAGTGTTTCAAGCCGAGGGCATTGTTGATGAACTGGTCAAAAGGATAAAAACCGAATTGTTGAAAATCACCGATCATTTCGAGATTATCCTCGTCGAGGATGGCAGTGCCGATGATTCCTGGTCTAAAATCGCGCAAAATTGCCGCCAGGATCCGCGCGTAAAAGGTCTCAAGTTGAGCCGGAATTTTGGTCAGCATTATGCCGTTAGCGCTGGACTGGCAAAAGCCACCGGGAAATGGCTGGTGATCATTGATTGTGACCTCCAAAACGCCCCGGAAGATATTCATCAGCTCTTAAAATATGCCCATGAAGGGTATGAAATTGTTTTCACCAAAAGAATCAAAAGGAAAGATGGCTTTTGGAAATCAATTTCAGCCAGAATATACAATTTTTTATTCAAACTCCTCTCCGATAAAAACTACGATCTTGACGCCGGCTCAATGACCTTGTTCTCCCGCAAAGTCAGGGATGAATTTTTAAAATTCACTGAAAGAGACCGCTTATACCTGCAAATTCTTAAATGGCTCGGGTTTCGTTCCATATATGTCCCTGTCGAACATCATGAACGTTATGCCGGGAAAACATCTTATTCGATGACCAAACTCTTCAACCTTGCCTTGCAGGGGTGGGTTTTTAATTCCGACCGGTTGTTGAAGATATCTATTTATCTCGGTTTTTTTCTTGCTTCAATTTCTTTTCTGGCCGGGATATTGGTTATCATTCGCCGTTTTGTCCACCATCTTCAAGCCGGATGGGCCAGTATTTTTGTGTTGATCTTGTTTTCAACCGGGCTCATGCTCATGAGTATTGGCATCACCGGTATTTATATCGGGAAAATATTCCAGCAGAGCAAAAACAGACCTTTATATATCATCGACGAAGAGCTTAATATCCATGAGTAAAAAAGTAACCATTACCCAATCCAACTATATCCCCTGGAAAGGGTTTTTTGATGCCCTGAACACCGTCGATGAAATCATCATCTACGATGTCGCCCAATTTACGCGGCGCGACTGGCGCAGTCGCAACCGCATTAAAACTCCACATGGTACCAGTTGGCTGACCATTCCCGTTGCAGTGAAAGGCAAGTATTTGCAAACCATAAACGAGAGCAAGATTGCCCAGGGAGCATGGAACCACGCCCACTGGAAAATCATTAAACAAAACTATTCCAAAGCCCCCTATTTTTTAACCTACCAGGATTTTTTTGAACCCCTCTTTTTGGGCCTTGATTCACTCTATCTCTCGGAAATCAACGTCTTCTTATTAAAAGAGATTTGTAAATTACTCCATATTCCCACCGTGTTTAAATATGCCCAGGATTTCCAATTGAGTGATGGAAAAACCGAAAAGCTCGTGGAATTATGCAAACAAACCGGGGCTTCCGATTATTATACCGGTCCATCCGCCAAAAACTATCTCGATGAAACCCTCTTTGTCAGAGAGGGTATTCGCGTGCATTATTTCGATTATTCCGGTTATCCCGTGTACCATCAGTTGTACGGTGAATTCGTTCATGAAGTGTCTATCATCGATTTGCTCTTGAATGAAGGTCCCAATGCCCCCAAGTATATGAAAAGCTTTGGTTTTAATAACTAAAAAAAAGGAGCTATAAATGGCGAAGTTGCTTATTTTTGGGAATAGTATAATGGCAAAATTGGCCTATTTTTATTTCGCTAACGACAGTGCGCATGAAGTTGTGGCCTTTACCGTGGACCAGGAATATATAACCGCCGACCATTTTCTCGATTTGCCAGTAATCCCTTTTCATGACCTCGTTACGACCTTTCCGCCCACCACCCACAAGCTGTTTATTGCCATGGGGTACCAAAAAATGAACAAACCCCGGGCAAGCAAATATTTCCAGGCCAAAGAATTAGGGTATGAGCTCGTCAGTTATATCAGCAGTAAAAGCATCTTCTTGTCCCAGTTCCCTCCGGGAGACAATTGTTTCATCTTGGAAGGCACTATCATCCAACCCTATGCCCGGATAGGTAATAATGTCTTTCTTTGGTCCGGCACACAGATATGCCATGATTCAGTCGTTGAAGACCACTGTTTTTTAGCATCCCACGTCGTTGTTTCCGGTAATACCCACATCTCTCCCTATTGCTTTATAGGCATGAATGCCTCCATCAGAAACGGCATTACCCTAGCACCCGAAACCCTAATCGGCGCAGGTGCGTTGCTCATGGAAAACACGATTGAAAAAAGTGTTTACCTCCCCCAGAAAACAATTCCAATTCCCAAACCCAGCGATGAAATCGAATTATAATTCCCACAACTCCCCTCATTCCCATCATTCCCATACTTCCCATCATTCCCATTCCTCCCATTCCCATGGCCATGAATCCAACCACCCCCAGAGGAAAAAACATGACTCCCTTGCCTAAATCCCTTTTAAATGAAAAGCACTCCGACAGAGTGACATACCTGCTCATCGCCGTGACCCTTATCCTGTTCAACCTTATCGCCATATTTGGTTCTAAAGTACTCTTGCATGATGAGCCAGGATTCTACAGCATGGTAATAAACCATCAATTCCCCTCCACCTGGACACAGTATAATCTTATCGGGCCATATACAGAATGGCTCGCCTGGAACATTCTCGCCTATTCCCCGCCTTTAGCCCGCAGTGTGTATGTATTGTTTCTCCTCGTGCCGTTATCCTGTTGTTTTTATTATTTGTGTCGTGCTATTTTCCAGTTTCCCAGGCTTACCGCTTTTGCAGCGGCCACCTTGCCCCAGATTCTTCCCATGCAGTGGCAAATCCCCGCCGGTATTAACATGTCGTATGTCGTCTGGGGGTTACTTTTCACCATGTTATCCCTGATCCTTGGTTTTTTATACTTGGAAAAAGACACTCCCAAGAATTGGGTCCCATTTCTGGCTGCCACCCTCTGTTTTTTCATTGCCACGCAAATCATGGAACTGGCCCTATTCATATTACCGCCCATCTTACTCGCGTTTTGGGGCTATCGGAAATTCCAGCGGAAACATGTCTACCTCATCCTCGTTTTTACCCTTGTCGGGCTAGCCAAATATATCCAAATGACCATGTACCCCAGAAAGATCATGCGTATCATGCCTTTTGACGTTATTTTTCAGCGGATCGGGCTTTATTTTACCTGGGCGCTCCCTGTTCCTGCACTCCCCCCTCTTTTCGCAACCCTGATTTATTTCAGCATTGTATTTATCGCGTTTCTTTTATATTTTAAGCACCCCCCCCAGCAATCAGGCCCCCTCTTTTGCCGTTTTTCAATGAAGGGTCGTCACCTCTTCGTATATGGCTTTTTTTTAAGCTGGATGATTACCACTATTCTCCCCATCATTATTTTGAGCATTCCTTATCCCCCACGGTATGCTTATATTTCCATGTTTGGCGCCCAGGCTCTTTTTGTTTATGCCATATATCTCATCTTAAAAAAAGTATTCCCTCTTAAACGTCAGTTAAAGATCGCCATTTTTATCATTATTATTCTTTTAGCCGGGGTATCCCGAACTATTTATCTTAAAAATTATTACGCTATTGAAAATAGAATCGCTGCCATAATGGTCAGGGATTTAAATGAAATCCAATTGCCCTGGCATGCCCAGATAGTCATTGTAAATTTAGAAGGGTTTTATGGTGGTTGGCCCAGATCCAGCGGATATTTCCAATTTCTCTTAAAACGGAACGATCTATCCGGTTTAATTGGCAAAGTTAATTCCAATGAATATTATAATTTTGACAATCATTTTGATCCGTTATTCAGGAAATGGTCCTCAAGGTACAATATGACTGGGCTTTCTTTGGATCAACCGCTTTTCCTTTTTTATTTTGACAAAAAGAACAAGAAATTGAAGCCCATGGAATATGCCCTGCAATGGCGCGGTGAAAAAAAGGATGCCCCTTGGACCATTCTGCGCGTGGACAAAGTCGATGGGCAATTATATGCCTTTGCCTGGGGCGTAGGCATGGACGAATATTTATCCACCATCCGCCAATTGCAAAAAAAAGGCATCTCCCAATCAGACATCCTGTGGGGCGGCCCCCCTACCCCAGAACAACAAAAACGTTTGCAATACTAAAATTCCAGAAACTAAAATGGCACACCTTCCTTTATTACTTGTCCAGCCAGTCCAGTAATCCCAGCAAGGAAACATACTCATGAATGAATCCGATCTTTTAAACCGCACCATATTTATTGGTGGTCCACCCCGTAGTGGCACCACCTTTGCCACAAAAAGTTTGAACCAACACCCCCATCTAGTGGCCGCCATTGACGACCATGTCTATGAAAACTGGGGACTCTATCACTACCGCGACCGGTCCGGTCTTGTCCAAGAACTCCGCACCGGCCACATCAGTCCCGATCAAGTGAAACAAAATCTCGCCAATTATTTGTTTACCGAGCACCATTTGCTCGGTGCTGCTCCTTCCAGCACAACAACCCATTGTTCCCAGGTGTCTCAAATCGCAACGCCTTACGCCCCGACCCAGCGCTCTCCTTTGGAAAAGGACCGCCGCCGTTTTGATGTTCCAGTCCAGCAATTTTCCGCCGATATCCGTCTGTGTTTGAAATCTCCAGAAATCACCCATGTACTTCCCCAACTCGCCCATTCTTTTCCTGACGCCAAGTTCGTGCTGGTTTATCGTCCCGTTTATGAAATTGCCGAATCCATGTTTCGTATTGGCAATATCGTCACAGAATTTCCCGTGTTTCACCAGCGGTGGCTCATTGAAAGGAACCCGTCCGGTTTATTTATTCCACCTCCCGGAGTTCCCCTTGAATGGAACAGACTTTGGCAGAGTGCTTCCGATTTCAAACGCTGTGTTATCTATGCCGCCAGTTATCTGCGCGCAATGATAGAAGGAACCCAAGAACTCTCCCCCGATCGCTACCTTGTTTATGATCATGCCCATTTACGGGATCATCCCGAACAAGTATTCCAGCAACTGGCCTTATTTCTTGATGTTGATGTGGCACCGTTTCAAGTCGCACAACACCAGTTAAATAGCGAACTTCCCTTCATTCACCCCCAACTCTTGGCAGAATACCAGGAAATCGAACTCGAACTCGAACTCACCCCCCTCATGCAAAAGATACAATCCCTTATATTGACCACTAATTCCCGTTAATCATTTAAGAAAGGTCCATCACATGATCTCTATTGCACACATCATCAACCCCGTCAAAGTTGATGACTCTTCCGATTTATTTCTCGCCCAACCCATCACCTTTGAAACCATGAGAACCGCTAAAAAACATGCTGCCGCAGATGTAGATATTACTTTTTATGCCGCATGTTATCCTGAAGATACCGATATCGTTCCTGTAGATTTTAACACACTACCTCCTTTAACCCGCTCTGTCATGGATATTCGAGAGTTTAAAGTGAAACGGAAATTACCCTTGTTAAAAGATATTTTGGACTCCGTTTATGCCGCCTCTTTTGCCCAGTATATTATTTACACCAATGTGGATATCGCATTATTGCCCCAATTTTATAACGCAGTCAATCGTTTCATTAGTCAGGGTTATGATGCTTTTGTCATCAATCGACGCACCATTACCACCAAATACAAGTCTATTGCAGAAATTCCGTTCATGGTCGCTGAAATCGGCCAGTCCCATAACGGATACGATTGTTTTGTATTTAAGCGGCAGTTATACCCCCAATTCCAATTAGGAAACATCTGTATCGGCACCGCCTGGGTTGGCCGTGCCTTACTCGCCAATATCGTCACTTATGCAGACAAGTTCAAAGAGTTCCGCCATGAACACCTTACCTTTCATATCGGCGACCCCTGTACTTGGCGAAACGAACAGTTTAACGACTACATCCAAGAAAACCAGCGCCAATACCACGCCATTTTTGCCCAATTAGAATCCCAACACCACCCATTTGACCCCATCGTCCGTTCCTACCTCTTGGATACCGCCGATCAAAGAACTATACCTGATTTTCAGCAGTACACTATTAATAAAGGAAAATTATCAAAGGAATAATCAAATGAAATTTGCACTCCTCCATCATGCCGATCAAAAAACCATAGATGACATGTACAACCTGTACCAACCCGTATTTTTATTATCTACCGGGCGTTCTGGTTCCAAGTTCCTCGCCGAGTTGCTGAATCACTCCCCCAACCTCGCCGCCTTTCATGAACCCCAACCCACTCTCCAATATTTTTCCCATTATGCCTACATTCACCAACAAGAGAAAGACACCCTCACCAAAATGATCGATGTCGCCCGCATGGAATTAATATTGGACGTCTTTATCAAAGACAAAATCTATGTCGAATCCAACCAATGCCTCACCTTCTTCGCCCCCATGTTGGCGCAGTTATTCAAGAAAGCCAAATTCGTTCATATCGTCCGCCATCCCGGCGATTTTATTCGCAGTGCCGTATGCAAAGGCTGGCACAAAAACGACTCCATCTGGGAATCCGGGCGTGTTAAACTGGCAGATCAACAACAATGGCAGACCATGGATCACATCCAACGCCTCGCTTGGTTATGGGCGACCACCCATCAATACATCGAACACTTCAAACATTCCATTGACCCCAAACGACACGCTTTTTTTAAAATGGAAGACTTAGTGTCCGATATACAGCAGGTTCAGGACCTGCTAAATTTTATTGGTGGACAAGATATCCCAGTCGAACAAATCAAAGAAATCCAACACAACCCCATAAACGAACTAATCATCCATCCCAATGAACCCCCCAACATCAAAAAAAACCTAACTTTCCCCCACTATACCCAATGGGGCCTCCACACCAAAGAAAAAGTACAACCATTCGTCCGCGAACTCTTATTATTATACCAATACCCCCCTCTTTAAAAGCCGTTGCTTTTTAAATTTCACTGCCAATACTCCTACCCCATCCACAAAATATTATTTTTTATGGGGGACCTCTAATTTTTTTTTTATCCTCACCTCCCCTTGTTTTTTTTCCCCGTGTATTGTATTGTTTTTATGTGTATTAAAACATAACCTTGGAGCGAAACAATGGAAGTACTTGATATTTTCCCCGCTTTATTGGCCTGTCTAAGGAGAATGCCAAGAAAAATCAAAATCGGTTTGACGGATGATCATCAATGAATAATAATAACAATAATAGTAATAAAAACAATAAAAATAAAACCATTCTCCTCGTGGAAGATGAACACATCATCGCCATGGTAGAAATGCAATTATTAAAAAAAGAGGGCTATCACGTCATCCATGTCAGTAACGGTGAAGCCGCCATCCTTTTTTTCCAAACCCAAAAAGAACCCGTCGACCTCATTCTCATGGATATCAACCTGGGCAAAGGTATCGACGGCACAGAAACCGCGGCCATCATCCTCCGTGACCACGATATCCCCCTCCTCTTCCTCTCCTCCCACACCGAACCAGAAATAGTTGAAAAAACCGAAAAGATCACCTCGTATGGCTATGTAGTAAAAAATAGCGGCGAAACCGTGCTCTTTGCCTCTATCAAAATGGCTTTCAAACTATTCCAGGCCAAACAAACCGTGCAAAAACATCAGCAACAACTCGAAGAAACCATCCACCAACTCGAAGTCTCCAACCATGAACTGATCTTAAGCGAAAAAAAATACCGCGCTCTCGTCGAACTCTCTCCCTATCTGATTGATATTCATCAAGACGATATCATCCGTATCTCGCGCAAACAATCAGAAGAAAAACTCCGCCAGCAATACGACTTACTCTGGGCTACCATGGATGCAATACCCAATCCCGTATTTTATAAAAACACCCTCGGTCAATATACCGGGTGCAATCGCGCCTTTGAAGAGTATATGGGATTAAAAAAAGAGGAAATTATTGGAAAAACCGTGTATGATCTCGCCCCTCCAGAGTTGGCCGCCAAATACAACGAAAAGGACCAAGAACTCCTCAACACCCCCAGCAAACAATACTATGAATGGCAGATTCAACGCAAAAATGGGGCTGTTCGCGATGTGATCTTTGATAAGGCCTCCCTGCTTGACGCCCAAAAGCAAATCCAGGGCATTATCGGCGTGATCACCGATATCACCGAGCTCAAAAAGGGAGAATGGCGCAACCAACTCGTGAACACCATTTTAGAACGGTTAAACAATTCCCAGGATGTCCATCAAACTATCCACGATATCCTGCACATTATCAAAAAAAGCACGGCCATCGAAGCCGTGGGCATACGCTTGGAAGTCGGCGATGACTTCCCTTATTACGAGACCAACGGGTTTCCCACTACTTTTGTCCAAGCAGAACGCTCTCTCTTTTCTCGCGACCAAGCCGGGGAGATTTTACGCGACGTCACGGGGAAACCCTTTCTGGAATGTATGTGTGGCACTATTTTAACCGGTCGGACCAATGCCAATTTATCCTTTTTTACCCCCGGCGGTAGTTTTTGGAGCAATGCCACCACCACGCTACTGGCGTTTAGTACCGCCAGCGATAGTAGCGTCCATTTGCGGAACCGTTGCGTTAACGAAGGATATGAATCCGTCGCCTTGATCCCATTACGGGCAGATCAAGAGATCATTGGATTGTTGCAGTTCAATGATCATCGGCCCAATCAATTCACCCTCGAAATGATCCAGTTCTTCGAGGGTATAGGTGCCAGTATCGGTATTGCTTTCTCCCGCATACGAGCAGAGGAAAAGATCAAATCTCTTCTGGCTGAAAAAGAAACCCTCTTGCATGAGGTCCACCATCGCATCAAAAACAATATGAATACTATATTCAGTTTACTGCGCTTGCAATCCAACAGTCAGGATAATCCAGTCACCGCAAAAGTGTTGCAAGATGCCGCCAGTCGTGTCAGAAGCATGATGATCTTGTATGAGAAGTTGTATCATGCAGACAACATGAATGAAATCTCCCTCCAAGATTTTTTCCCATCCTTGATCAAGGAGATTACCGCGATATTTCCCAACAGTAATACCGTGCAAATAATAACCCAGATTGAAGACATTTTACTCGCCCCAAAAGTGCTCTCGCCCCTCGGTATTATTTTGAATGAGCTCGTCACCAATGCCATGAAATATGCGTTTATCAACAGCAGTGAGGGGTTGATACGCGTCACCGCCACCCAAAAAGACAAGAGAGTGACCATAGGTTTTGCCGATAATGGCGTCGGTATGCCAGCAGGAATCACCATTGAAAATGCCACCGGGTTCGGTTTAAAACTCATTGACATGCTCATCAAACAGCTTAATGGTGCCATAACTCTCCAGCATCACAATGGCACCACCTTTATTTTTGAATTTCCAGTTTAACTGTTCAGCCCATTGGTCTTGGGACTACATTCCCACCCAGTTAAAAAAGACGCCCCCACGAATTTCACGAATTCATCTCGGCGTACTATTTCCAAAGCATTCATAAAAAAACCAGCGATAGTGTTCAAAATCCAATGAATTCATTGAAAAACCAACGATAGCGTTCAAATCCCAAAGCATTCATAAAAAAACCAGCGATAGTGTTCAAATCCCAAAGCATTCATAAAAAAACCAACGATAGCGTTCAAATCCCAAAGCATTCATAAAAAAACCA
>CAZCVI010000080.1:0-32366 GCA_964502145.1 uncultured Clostridia bacterium | reverse complement strand
TTTCTGGTTAAGATTTCAACAAGCAAGGAATAAAAAATGAAATGGTAAGGAAGACGTAACGAGTCGTAGCGCTGGGATTTGGTTTCTACAGCGTTAAATCGACCGCGAAGAATGCTGATAACAAAACGTTTCAAGAAAAACTTCCACAAATGCCGCAAATCTTTCATTTGGATGGAAGCACTGGTTGATGTCGTTTAAGGAGAGATCGTTGAAATTTTGGCCATTTAAAAAGGTCGCCCCAAAAGCACGAATTAATCGACGTTTTGGAACTTTAATCAGATATTTTCTACCGGGAATATGTAAAAACAAACAAGTATAGCCCGGCTGGAACTTGTTTTTTTTTATGAACCGCCATTTCCTGGAATGATTATTTATGTCAATCTAAATTTTGTACTTCATTCCATTTAAATAGGTATTTCAGAGTTATTCCGGCCAATAAAATCCTTCCATCCCTCGCAACATTCCGGCATTTAATAGCGCATTCTCTTTATTCCCGGCTAAACTGGTCTCTTCAAAAGCAGATTTACCCACTTGAAATGAGAACGAACCAAAATTTTATTTTCAGTGATTCCGGTTTCACTATATTTTTTTTACTTTTCGCTGTTTATGCGCTATATTAACCTTTAAACAAGAACTCTTTCACCAGTTTTTCAGGGAAAGTTTTCATGTGAACGAGAACAGAGCAAAAAGGATTACCATAGCCGATCAAACCCCAGAACAAAAGGCGCGAGACAAGATTGGTGAGATACTGAGACAATCTGGTTGGGCTGTGCAGTCGCAACCAGAATTGAATTGGAGTGCTGCCCCAGGCATCGCGTTGTGGGAATACCCCCACTAAAAACAGCCATCACCTTTATTTACCACTCACTCAAATTTGCCGATGCCAAAAGTATCCTTTTCCTGGTGGATACAAAAAACCTCGGGGAACAGGCCGAACAGGAGTTTATGGTTTTCACGCCCGATTATGATACCGGAAGTTCTCCGAATTATACAATGTACAACGTTTAATATCCAGCTATGGCTCGGCTGACAGCAGTGATAAACCCTTTCTGGGAATTGCAGGAAGGATTGGTCGGTATGAAAACCCTTTCTTGGATGCAAACGGTAAGCCTGCTTGAAATATATTACTGGCGATTGACAAAAAGGGAGAAATGATATACATTTAAGTCTGACATAAAATGAAAATGATGAGAAAAGATGATTAAAACATTTACGATTGACGCAAGGACAATCCTTCAGCTTGGAAGGGAAAGCATAAAAGACCATACCACGGCTTTATTGGAATTGGTGAAAAACAGTTATGATGCAGATGCCAAGATTGTGGAAATCGAGATATACAAGAGGGAGACAAAAAATTATATAAGAATAGCCGATGACGGCATTGGGATGACGGAGACGGAAATCGATGAGAACTGGCTAAGAATTGGCTACTCGGAAAAAAAAGCAAATCGGACAACCGCACGAAATAGAAGGAAAACAGGTGAGAAAGGTATTGGCAGACTTTCGGCTGACCGCCTTGGTGGAATCCTTAATTTGAAAACTATTACGTCCGATAAAATTCCTTTTGGGATGACAATAAACTGGGAAATGTTTAACCAAGATGGCAAAAAACTTTCTGAAATACCTATAGATGTTTTGGAAAATCCGACCATCAAATTACCACCTGATGGTACTGGAAATACTGGGACGGAATTGATTATCAACAATTTGAGAGATAATTGGACGGAAGCTAACATTGAAAATCTCTGCGCTGAACTTTCCATTTTAAAGCCACCCTTTAGGGAGGTGAAGGATTTTGAAATTTTCATAAAAAATGATATCACCACAAATTTTAATGGGAGGATAGAACCTCCAACTCTTTTAAATCCAGAGCTTGAGATAGAAATTGATTATGATGGTGAATCGCTTGATTTGATATATTCTTTAAAAGACAAATTCCATCCTGGTAAGTCAATTGAAAAAATTATTAATTGGCAAGAATTAATGCACAAAGTAATCGATCCCTATGATTATCATAAATCAGATAAATTACTTTGTGGCCCTGTCAATATCAGACTTTTACTGTATCCAAGAACAAAATCCTTAATAGATGGAACAATCTTTTCACTCTCAGAGCTGAGAGAATTTATAAACAAAAATGTTGGAGTAAAGATATATCGGGATAATATCAGCGTTAAGCCATACGGTTATGTAAACGAGTTGGGCGGAGATTGGTTGGGACTGGCGGATCGACACTCAAGAAATCCAGCCGGTGTAGATCGCCTCGAATACAGAGTGGTTGGAAACCAATTGGTTGGCGCAGTCTTTATCGGGAGGGATACTAACCCGACTTTGATTGATAGTGCCGGAAGAGAAGGATTGGTGGAAAATCAGGCTCAATATGATTTAAGAGCTCTCGTATTGGGCGCGCTTTCCTTGTTGGAAAGCCGTAGGTACCAATTATTTCAGGATATAAAAAAGAAAAATAACATAAAAGAGAGTCCCATCGAAACAGTCGAAAAATTTCTTGAAAAAATAACATCAATAAAGGAAGATTTAAGACTCTTAAGAACAAATAGTAGAAAAGCTCCAATCCCCATAGCAAAAACAATTGAAAAAATGGAAGATTTTGTGCAACAATCTGAAAAAATATCAAAGGCTTTTGAGGATAAATTAAGTCACTCCAGAGTTCTTGCAGGTTTGGCCACGATTGGTATTTCATCTGCTGTCTTCGGACATGAAACTCAGGGCGCCATTACCGAATTTAAAGTAGCCGCTACTAATGCAAGGGATTACCTGCAGTTGGATCCTCCGAATTTAAACGAGGCGCTCCCTGAATTGGAAAAAGCCATAAAATATGGAGATCAGGTTTCATCCTGGGGTGCTTTTATACTGACCAGGGTTCAAAAAGATAAGCGGAAAAAAGAAAAAAGAAATATAAAAGCTCTCTTGGAAAGAATTCTACTTGATCTTCAACCCATGCTCAATCCAGTTCATATTCGGCTGGAAAAAAGAATTGATGAGATCGAGTGCAATGCCTTTCCAATGGACATTGAGTCCATTCTCTTGAATTTAATAACCAATGCGTATTATGCCTGTATGCAAAACAATAAAAACAGAACCATCTCCGTTATACTTGAAAAGAAAGACTGGGATGGGAAAAAAGGATTCAGCTTAATTGTTGCAAATTCAGGCCCGCCTATTGATAAAGATTTTGAGGAATGGATATGGGAGCCTCTAAATACCCTCAAGAAAGACCGAACTGGCAGGGAGACCGGGACAGGATTAGGACTGACAGTAGTGAAATCAATTATTGAGGATTTAAAAGGTACAAAAAAAGTAGAGACGGATCCCGAATTGGGAGGTGCAAAATTTATAGTATGGCTACCAATGAACTAGAAAACTCAATCATTGGCATTGTTGACGATAGGGTGGATATTAGAGAATCCCTCAAGAGAAGGATACAGCTCAAATTAAGAGAACTGGGTGTAAACTGGACTGTCATCGATATTGATCCTTTTGAGAATAAGGACGCTTATATCTCCTGGATAATGGAAAATGAAATAGCCGTTTTAATTCTCGATGAGAAGCTCCACGAAGGCGCTTCCGACAAACCAAATGTCGATTATAACGGCAGTGAATTGATAACTTCTTTAAGGCAAAGGTTAAAGGATTTTCCAGTCTATATATTAACAAGTTATAAAGATGATGAGGACTTACAGAATCAATTCTCCCAGTTTGAAGAAATTTGGGACAGGAAAACATTTATAGAGAAAGCAAAGGATTATATACCTCGTATTATACGAGCGGGCCAAAGGTTCTTGCAGTCACATCAGACTCAGTTAGCCAGACTTTCAGAACTATCAAAAAAAATTGCCGCAGGTCAGGCCACTACTGACGACAAGATTGAGTTGGGAACGCTTCAAGCCAATCTGCAAATCCCTTTCACTCCCATCATCACAGATAGAGAAAGCTGGTTATCTCAATATGAGGGCAAACTGAAAGAATTGGATGAACTGAGCCATGTCATTCAGGCTCATATTGATGCACACAAATGAATTGGAAAAGAATCCCCAAAGAAAAAAGCACCCAGCCGGAGAAAGGGGCGTACCACGATTGGAAAGAACTATTGGCGGAAGAAGGTTTTTATCAATGCGTTTACTGCGCCATTAGTGAAGGCTCAATGGGCGGGATACGAAATTTTCATGTGGAACATTACAAGCCAAAAGGATTACCCGCTTTTGCACATTTAGAAAATGTTTTCACCAATCTGTTCTATGCGTGCCCAATTTGCAACTCTTTTAAGGGAGATGACTGGCCAGAAGATCCCACAGAAGAGTTGAATAATTTTTCCTATCCCGATCCATCCAGAATTGACTATAGTGAGATATTTATTAAAAACATCGGTACACCGTTTATTGATGGAAAAAATACTGCATCAAAATATATGATTGAAAAACTCTATCTGAATCGGCCCCAGCTTCTTCTTCAGAGAAGGGAAATAATTATAAATAAGAAATACGACGAGGTCATTCCAAGAATCAAGTCACAAGTTAATGAATTAGGCAAAATGTGTGAAAAGGGGGATAATATCGCAATTCAATTTTTAATAAAATTAATTATGACCAAGGATGCCCTCGAAGAAATCTTTCATAAAAAAGATGAAACTCGCCCATATAAAACTGAACAAGTAAGAAGGGTAAGTGAGTAGAATGACACCAAGGAAAATAACTGGTTCATACTATACACCGCTGGCGTTGTCTGAATTCTTAATTCGACACCTTTTTAAAAACCATATTTTCTCTGACCATTTGAATATACTTGAACCGGGTTGTGGGGATGGACAGTTTTTACAATCATTATTCACAGAAGATGTTTTGAAAAGCCATCAACATGTTAGCATTGATTTCCTTGATGTCAATCTGGAGGAACTTCAAAAAGCACAGAGAGTCTGTGAGCAAAACAAAAGCTGCAATATCACCCTGAATCCCTTCAACATAGATTTCCTTGATTTCCAAAAAAACCCTGCCCACAAATATTCTCTTATAATCGGCAATCCTCCCTATATTAAAAAGATTCATCTCTCGGAAGAACAGATCAATCAATGCCAACAGATTTACACTGAATCTGGGTTGCCCCTCAAGAGTGTACAAAATATTTGGACTGGATTTCTTCTGGGTTCAGTCGCAATGTTAGATGACGAGGGTGTACTTTGTTTTGTGCTGCCGTCAGAATTCCTGCAAGTTAAATATGCAAAGGAAATCAGGGACTATCTTTTAACCAAATTCCGAAGCGTAGAAATTTTTGCTTTTAACCAGTTGATTTTTGAAGGTATAGAACAGGATGTGATTGTGTTTATTGGTGCAAAAAGCGGTTTAAAAACTGGCATCTCCTTTTTTCAGGTAGAAAGCCTCAATGATTTGGCAAAACATGAATACAAGACAAAATTCAACAATGTTCATAGAAAAACCCTTGATAAATGGACCAACTATATTTTACCTGATGAGGAATTAATATTCATTGAAGACCTGAGAAAAACGTTAAAGCCGATCAAAGATTATTGCGAAAGAGTGGAAGTGGGTATTGTGACTGCCGTAAACAAGTATTTTATCGTAAACGACGAAGTCGTGAAAACCTACCAACTCGATCATCTGGTCAAACCACTAATCGGAAAAGGCGCCTATATCAAAAACGGGCTCAGGGTAACGGAACAGGTAATCAAAGACCTTCGCAATTCGGGAAAGTCTGTCAATCTCATTCATTTCAACAACACACCGCCCGAAATGCATCATCCCCTTGCGCAGGAATATATAAAAAAAGGGGAGGCACTGGGACTTCATCAACGATTCAAGTGCAAACAGCGGAATAATTGGTACCATGTACCTTGCGTTTGGATATCCGAAGGATTGTTTATCAAGAGATCTCACTTATATCCCAAGATGCTATTAAATGACGCTGGAGCCTATGTGACCGACTCGTTTTACCGGGTTAAGATGAAAGGCGACTTCAAAATTACCGATTTGGTATTTTCTTTTTACAATACATTGACATTCATCCTAGCGGAATTGGAAGGCAGATACTATGGTGGCGGAGTTCTAGAGTTGACTCCGAATGAGTATAAATATTTAGCCATTCCCTATTATAAGGATCTCCCCGACTATCATTTACTTCGATTGGAAAACTTATTCAAAAACAAATCTGACATTAAAACAATTTTGAATTATACAAACCGTATAATTTTGAGGCAGGTTATGGGGCTTTCAGATTTCGAAATAGAAAGGCTTGGGGATATCTATGAAAAGCTTGTAAATAGACGACTGAAGAAACCTAATAAACCTATGTCAAAGAAAAAATATACTGAATTAGATCATCTACATTCATATCAGGAATATACTCCAACGGCTATTACGGGTTGAACTGGGAGAACCCTTTCAGCCTACACCATACCATTGAGAAAAATGTTCCCATTGCAGACCCCAGCAATGGCACCAACCTTTTTTTCTCAATGGTGGTGTAAATAAACTTGCCAGTAGGACACAGTTCTCGGTTTAAAATTTTTCATTTTTTGATTATAATTGGAATATGCTTGGACCAAGGAGACTTTGTTTTATGATTTACGAACCGTAAGCGCTCAATAAACTACCCCTGGAAGTCGTACCAGAAAAAACACTGGCCGATTTCCAGCTTCGCTCTCTCCATTCCCCGGAACTACGCAAGTATTTCAAAGCCAATGGTCAAACTCCCAATGGCCCATCCAATCCTGAGACCTTAACACCCTCCCCCCAATAGTTTTTTCGGTTCATTCTTCTTTCAAGTGGGTAAGCCTTTTTACAATAATCAATTTTAAGCATAGCCAATGAGACTCGGAGTGATACCGTTTTGTTTGGTAGGGGAACCAGGGCTTCTAACTAAAGGCACTCCTTTTTTATGGATTGTCACTGGCAAGCATCTATTCGCAATACCGATTTAAATGAAACAAATGGGTGGAATTTAGATTGATAAAAATGACGATTCCCAACAGGGATGGTCCTGCATAAACAACGGGTTCCCTTTTAGCGACAACCCGTTATTTTTCTCTAAAGCAGGCAGAAAAATAACCTCAAAAAGTATCGAAACGTTTATATATCCGTGCTTTCAGGACGCCTTCTTTGAATGGCCCAAATTTCAACGATCTGCCTCTACCATGGAAAAAAATACTGCCAGAAAATAAAAGCGAAATATAGGGTATTTAATCAATTTGGCTCCAAAACCCATTATTATAGGCACTTTTCAAGGGGGTTAAAAAATATTTTTTATCTTTCTGAATGGGGTTGACAATTATTCCCAATTCCATTATACTACTTTATGTTTTTATTTATTGCCAGAATGGGTGGTTTGACGGCAGTAAAGCGGAGATTCAATCATAATTTTGATTTTGGGAAGGTATTGGGTCGTATTGGTAAATCTCAAGGCTTAGAAATAAAATCTCAGGGCTTGCAATTCAAATCCTAAGGCTTGAAATTTCCTGCTAAAGCCGTTCATGTTGGTGATTCCTGCCTATGACTTTATTTTTCCCGCCAAGGATTCGTGTAATCATAGCCTATGATTCAGGTAAGAGAAGCCTATGATTTCAATTTTTCAAGCAGTGGATGGCACCTTCAATGAAGGACATTTCATTACTGCTCTGAACAGGGAAATTTCTTTTTACATCTCTTTCCCACGATTTACCAATATAGCCATTCACAATGACGCATATACTTACTTATTTGTTCTGCTTCAAACCAAAAAAAATGGCTTAAATACGAAAATACTTCCAACGAATTTTTACCTTTCTACCTACTCACTTAAAATGAGAAAGAACCTTTTTTTCTCAATTGGGACAAGCGGATTTGAAATATTTCTTTTTCGGCTTCCATCTGGGCTCTTTCGATTCTTTCAGGGGGCAGCATGGATGCCAACTCAGCCATGAAGTCTTCATTTTTTTTCTTCATTTTTCTCCACCGATAAGAAGGATTGCACTATAGGGAATGAAACTATCCGTTTTTAGGCACGATGATTACTCTGATTTGCTTGATGATGTTCTTGGTGGGATCGGTGAAGAATAAATCATACTGCCCCACATACGCTAAACCGGGCTGCCAGTAAAAAATACCCTGCTTTATGTCCATGCTGGTGCCAATTGGGCGGGGGGATAGTAGTTCCATGGGTTGGGCAAAATGGATTTCAAATCGTTCCAATTCATGGATGTCTACACGAATTAGACCCTGTTCATCGGCGGGAAGATTTTGCAGCGAAACGTTTGGGTCGTACCCTTTTCTAAAAAGAACAGGTTCGCAATCAGTGACAAGAGGCTGTTTCAGAGTGTTTTCTGCTGGGGCTGGGGAAATTTCTATTTGGGCATTTTGAACAGCATCAGCACCAGTATTGAGAATAGAAAAATAACGGCTACCCACACCATCAGAATTCCCGGCATTATCTGTGACGGTCCACTGAATAGTATGAAGTCCAGCAGCATAACGGGTGGTATTCAAAATGAAATAACCGGCGGCTCCGTTTCGATTGGTATAAGTAGGAAACATCATGGCTAAGGTTGGGTTATTAATGTTATACACGGGATGTCCTAAACTAACACCATCAACCCAAACATTGATGGTAGAACCATTGATAGGAATAGTGTTGGGCGGCGGGGTCAAGGCCCAACCCCACTGAAGAAACGAGGCTCCTGAAGCCACTCCGCCCTGAGTGGGTGTATCAATGGCACCAAAAGGTTTTACGGCGGCGGTATTGTTGACGTAAATCGTTTTTGCTCCGAGCGGGGTGGCATGACCGGTTGAATCGAGTGCGCTGGCTGTGAGAATGTAAGTCCCATTACCACCACCGGGAAGGAAATTGGTTAATAACATGTACCCCCATCCCGCTTTATGATTGTTGGGATAAGTGGGATACGCGGCTTCAACATCGGGACGGGTCCCAGCTACAAAAATAGCATCACCAATGTAGATGCTGTTGGCGTAAATCTCTACTCTTTGTACTTCAACATCATCAATGGCCCAACCGGTAACAGGAACACTGCCACTCACGGTGGCACCATCGGCAGGCGTGGAGAAAGTGCCAATGGGTGGGGCATCGCTTGACGTATTGATGACGGATAAAGTCACGGTCACCATCCGGGGCGAATTACTGGCTCCATTGGCGGAAATAGTAATCGTTCCAGTATAGGTCCCGGTACTTAATGGGGCAGCATTCACAGCAACAGTTAATAACCCGGCATTGGTGCCGGAAACAGGGGTACAACCCAACCAAGATTCGCTGCTGGTAGTGGTCCAATTCAAGATGCCAGTGCCAGAGTTATCTACTAAAATGGTCTGATTAGGAGTAGTTGAACCGGAGATTAGGACTGCAAAATTGAGCTGGGCGCGATCCAAGCGAATAACGGGGGTTCCTGTGTTGTACGTGCGCGGACGATAATGAACGAGAGAACAAATCATCCGATTGGCTTGTTCATCGGTAAATTCAGACATGCACGAGTCATCGGTATAATTCATATAGTTATGAATGGGATCGGCTGTGCCGCAAGTATAAGTCTGGGTGCAACCGTAATGGTCGATATTCTCACTGTTAGTGTCAGCAATAAGATCGCCGGCATTAAACCCGTTAAAACAACCCTCGCCTTCAAAGGTATGTAATAAGCCGAGATGGTGTCCAACTTCATGGACAAGGGTACGACCTTGATCATAGACATCAAAACCATTATCACGGCCACCAACAGCTTCATAAAGCAAGACAACGCCCTGGTACACTTTTGCGACTCCATCCTGGGGCAAATAGGCATAACCGAGATAACCGGAAGCGGAATTGACATATACATTCAAGTACTTGTCCTGGTCCCAACCCAGAGCGGCTTTATAGGTCTTTTCATTCTCGTCATCGTGCCATGAATCATTTTTAGTACGGGTAATACCAGCCAGTGAAAACTGGATTTTACTATTATATCCAAGAGCCCCCAAGGTTCCTACTTTAGCTCCATAATCTTCATTCAGGACGGTAATCTGATCTGTGATGCGCTGGGTAGAAATGTTCCCGGTGCCATCGCTCTTATAAATGACATGAAACACAACGGGAATAGTGTAAGTCGCGGTGGGATAATATTCGTTCTTGATAGTAGTGGAAATCAAAGTGCAATCACTACCACTTCCGAATGGGTGGGGATAACCGGCACGTTCCATGCGTTTTCGATTTGTGCCGCATCGTTTCCCAGCGGTTTTGAAATAATCGGAACGCACATATTCGCCCATATTACGGAACACATTGCCATCCGCCACAATAGTGCCATTGGCATTGATTTGAAATGTATCGTTATCACGGGCATGGGTGGGATAGGAAAAACCAAAGCAGAGGGATATAACAAAAATGACGACTATTGCCATGGGCAATATTATTATGTGTCTTGATTTCATTTGCGTCTCCTTTTTAAGACCTTTCCTCGATGGGGAGGGTTAGGCTGAGTGCAACAAGATGTTATGTGGTTATGATAGCATGAGAGATAAGGAGTTGCAAGAGCGAGGAAAGATAAAAATTATTAACCCTGCGGAAAAAAAAAGAGGCTAAGGGACACTATTGAAATATTGGCAAAGAACGAATTCTAATCCGTTTATCTTCGATAATAATGACACTACCACTGGAAAGACTTTCTTGGATATCATTAAGATTGGTTAATAAAAGAGACGCCAATTCTAATGGTTTACAAGACTTTGTTCTCCTGAAAATAATCACTGATGGAAAACTATCATTCCTTTGAGACAGGATCGTACCGAAATCGGTATCAGCGGTTATAATAATCCGCTCTTCTTTTTGGGAGAAATCGAAAATTTCGTCATCGCTACATTTATGCATGTTGACATCTCTAACATGCAAGACGTCATGACCTTCTTTTCGTAATTCATGGGCAAAAAAAAGGGAAAGCGCGTTATCGATTAAAAATCTCATTTATTACGCCGAATATTACGCCGAGAGTTGTATCGGTATCTGTTTTTCTTTAACCGAAACGGCTGCAAAATAGAGAGCTTCGCGAATATCCTCTTTTTGGAGATCTGGATAAGCAGTAAGAATTTCCTCGTTGGTCATGCCATCGGCGATCATGGACACCACTGTGGCCACAGGGATTCTATAATGTCGCAAACAGGGTACTCCCCCCATCTGATTTTGATCAATCGTGATCCGCTGAAATTGCATGTTGCCTCCTATACTCTAATAGTAATCTTATTTTGCTGGTTTGTCAATTGTTAATTTCCCCGCTCTTCATTTTTCCGCTCTCTTTTGAATTTATAATGGTTTTATTTTTTCGCGAGTCCCTGAACGGTATTTTTCGCTACCATTTTATTACGGATTGCCTGGATAACAGCGTTTTTATCCATGGCCCAAGCTGGAGCATGAAATAATTCTTTGTCACGTTCGCCTGTTAGACGATGAATCACTATACCAGGGTCAAGATGTTCCAACAGCAGGCACATGATGTCGGCGTATTCGTCCATTTCCAATAACGTGAATTGCTTTTGTTCATAGAGATTAAAGAGTGGGGTGTTCTTCAGCACGTGCAAGAGGTGGAACTTGATACCAGCGGGTTTGAGACGGTTCATCTCGGCTACTGTAGCCAACATGTCCGCTATGGTCTCGCCGGGAATGCCCACGATGAGATGAACGAGGGTATCAATATGGCACTTTTTCAGCGTTGCAAAGGTCTCCAAGAACTGGGCATAAGTATGATTGCGCTGAAGAAAGCAGAGACTTTTGGGATGGGTGGATTGTAAGCCGAGTTCAACAGTAAGATAGGTTCGGTCATTTAGTTCTTGCAATAAAGGATAGACATCCGGGGCAATAGCATCGGGCCGAGTGCCTATAAATAGACCCACAATCTCTGGGAATTGAAAAATAATCTCATACCGCTGGCGCAACACAGCAAGAGGAGCACAAGTATTGGAATGGGCTTGATAATAGGCAATATACTTTAAATCATGACGCTCACGGATAAAACTCCGAATCTGCTCAGGAATGGACAGGGCTTGCACCATACTTTTTATGGGACCAGAACCAAAGGTATCACAAAATATACAACCATCAAAACTTAGGGAACCATCCTTATTAGGACAAGGAAAACCAGCATCAATGGGTATCTTACGCACGGGAACACCACGAAACCTTTTTTTTAAGTAAGTACTGAAAGAATAATAGGGTTCTGTCATCTGTGGCAATTAGTTTTCGGTGGAACTGTTGATAATGGTTTTGAGATGTTTTAGCAGCACGGCCAAGTTGAGGGGTTTTTCGCAGAAGGCTTCAACGAAGTGGTCTTCCATCAAGTCTGCTAATTCTTCTTTTTTGTAGATACTAGAGATCATGATCACAGGGAGGAAGTATTTTTCTTTGATGCGTTTAACTAGGTTAATCCCATGTTCTCCAGGTAGCAATAAGTCGACGATCACGATGCCCGGCAGATTTTTTTCAAGGGCGTCCATGGCGGTGATACCGTCTTCTGCCAAGGTCACGGTAAAATCGTGCTCTTGCAGAAAATCCCTGAGCATCTCACGTATTTCGAGTTCATCATCAATCACAAGAATAGCTTTTTTTATTCTAGGCATTTTTTTTCTCTTCGATAGACATTGATATATGCTACCACGGACCACAAGATAAAGCAAAGACATAAGACAATAAAATAACGTTTCAAAATTTCGAGGTGGATGGTCTGTGATAAATCAATAATGTAAATCATCAATAATGCCCCTAACAGGGCAAAGGTAATTTTCCCGATTAAAAGGGAAGAAGTAATGGCGTGTTTTTTCTTAAAAAGCATGGTACTGCCAGTCAGAATAATAAAATCGCGCACAATAAGAATCCCCGCGAACCAAATGGGGAAATCGGTTTTTATTACCAATGCAATAGTGACACCAATGAGCATCAGTTTGTCGGCAATAGGGTCCAACATTTTTCCCAATTCAGATTCCTGGCACAGTTTGCGGGCCAAGTAACCGTCAAGGAAGTCGAGGGCAATGGCGAAAAAGAAGAGGGCGATTAACGCGGGGTAATATTTTTCAGCAAAATGAATGATCAACCATACAATCACTGGAATGGTCACTATTCGTATGCTACTAATCACGTTGGGAATGGTTAAGCGTTTTTCTTCCATGACTTTAAAATATACTATTTTTGAGATAAAATCAAGATGTCTTAAACGAATTCAGGGAAAAGGAGGCTGTGGAAGATATGAACGATCTGGACCCAAAGGGTTTACCGGTTGAACGGGTGGAGTGAGTATGGTGAAGAATTACTCGATATACCCCAGATGGGAAAGCTTTTTGCGGATTTCATTCTCGCCTTCCGGGGCGTTAAAAAATTGGAAGTCTCTGAATTGAATATATACTTGCGCGCCTACAGTCAGACTCTGGGCGCTAAAATCGAGTTTGCCCAGAAAGGATTTGATATTGTTTTCATTGGTGTGAATATCGATTTCATAATAATTGCCACGATAATGAATATGTTCGATAATACCGGGCAATGAACCTTGATTGCCATTGGGAGCCTTGTGGATGAAAATATCTTCAGGTCGCACCAATAAGACTACCGATTCATGGGCGCTATCAAGTAGTTGACGATTGTCGGTGGGGATGATGGCATTTTCTAAAACGAGTTTCCCATCGCTCATTTTAGCCGTGAGCACATTGGTTTGGCCGATAAAACTGGCCACGAATTTGGTTTGCGGTTGTTCGTATACTTCGCGGGCAGTGCCAATCTGTTCGACTTTCCCGCGATTGATAATGATGATTTTATCGGCGATTTCAATGGCTTCTTTTTGATCGTGGGTAACCAGGATAGTAGTGAGCGCAATCTGTTTATGAAGGGAACGCAACCAATCGGCAAGGTTTTCACGTACCTTGGCATCAAGCGCGCCAAAAGGTTCATCCAAAAGCAGGATGCGTGGTTCGGGTGCCAGTGCGCGGGCTAAAGCAACACGCTGCCGCTGACCACCGGAAAGCTGGGAGGCATAATGTCGCTCATAGCCTTCTAACTTGACCAGATCAATCAGCTCCGCGACTTTTTGTTTGATCATAGCTTTGGGTATCTTGCGAATCTTCATGCCAAAGGCGATGTTTTGGGCGACGTTCATGTGTTTGAACAGGGCGTAATGCTGGAAGACAAACCCGATATTCCGCTTTTGCACACGGTGGCGGCTGACTTCTTCATCGGTCAGATAAATCGCACCACCATCTGATTTATCAAGCCCGGCAATGATGCGTAAAATAGTGCTTTTCCCAGAACCACTGGGCCCAAGCAACACGGCCAACTCACCTTTGGTGATATCAAAGCTGACATCGTCAACCGCAGTGAAGTGATTAAAGGTTTTTCTAAGGTGTTCGACCCGGATACCGCTCATTTCAGGTGACCTCTTTTTTTTTATAGATATATTGGATGATAGTTAGAATTAAAAAAGAAAACACAGCCAGAACCAGGGCGGCTGAAAACGCACCGGCATAATTTAAATCGGTGAATTGATCGTGAATAAGGAGGGTCGCGGTCTGGGTTTGATTGATAATACTGCCACTGACCACAAGTACCGCCCCAAATTCACCCATACTGCGGGAAATAGTCAGCGTAACGCCATAGGTTAACCCCCATTTAATGGAAGGCAGTGTGACAAAGAAGAATGTTTGCCAGCGCGTGGCACCGAGTGTAGCGGCAGCTTCTTCTTGTTCTTTGCCGAACTCACGTAAGATAGGCAAAATCTCACGGGCAACAAAAGGCAAAGTGACAAACATGGTGGCTAAAATCATTCCAGGCAACGCGTAAATGATTTTAATATTCATGGAGAGAAACCAACTGCCAAGCCACCCATGGGGTCCAAACAAAAGGATAAACATGAACCCGGCGACTACAGGCGAGACGGCAAAAGGAAGATCGACAAAACTTTCAAGTAATAACTTGCCCTTAAAATGCTGCTGGGCAAAAACAAGGGCCATAATGGTGCCAAGAAGGGTATTAATAGTGACAGCCACAACAGTAATAACCAATGTCAGAAAAAAAGCACGCAGGGACGTGGGATTATTAAGGGACGCGATAAAAGTACTCCAGCCATTTTTAACGGTCTCATGGATAATGCCATACAGAGGCAAAAGAATCAGCAATAAAAGCCACAGGAGCACCATCGCGGTTAAAATCAATTGGCCGAGGTGCTTTTTCTTTATTTTTCCGCGCCACAGCGAGAGTACTTCAATATCCCCGCGTTCAGAATGTGTGGTGGGTTCAGATGGGGCGTTCATATTTTCGACTCCAGCGTTGGATGGCATTTAATACAATCAAGGTCAAGAGCGAAGCAGCCAGAAGCACAAGACCTGTGCCCAAAGCGCTTTGCAGGTTGGAACTTTCAATCTCACCGTAAATATACACGGCACTAACCTGGGTTTTAAACGGAATATTACCCGCGACAATCACAATGGACCCAAATTCTCCCAGAGCACGGCTGAAGGAGAGTGCAGCACCGGTGAGAATAGCCGGTAACAATGTGGGCAGGACAATTTTAAAGAAGATCGTGACCCGCGATGCACCCAGTGTACTGGCTGCTTCTTCCATTTCAGCATCCATTTCTTTGAGCACGGGCTGAACAGCTCTGACAACAAAGGGGAAAGTCACAAAAAGCAAGGCGAGAACAATGCCGGGTTTATTATAAATAATTGCAATGCCCTGTTTTCCGAGGAAGCCACCGATAAGACTGTTGGGGCCGTACAATACGACAAGCATCATACCGGTCACAATGGTGGGAATGGCAAAAGGAATATCGATGAGGGCATTGATGGCATTTTTGAAGGGAAATTGGTAACGCACCAATACCCAGGCAGTGAGCGTGCCAGTGAAGATATTAATCACGACCATGATGGCAGCCATAATAAAACTTAATTTCAAAGAGTACAAGGCTTGGGGTTGGATAATTTGGTGCCACAAGCGGGGTAAACCACCACGAAAGGCCTGGGTAGTGATGGCGACGATAGGGAGGATGACAAGCAAGCCTATATAAATAACACTGGCGCCCCGCATGGACCAATCCCAAAAACGGATGCCGTGGTGCGGTTTCTCTTGACGCCTTTTTTTATTCATGGGGCCGTGTTTATTTATTTTTCATATCTTGAATAATTTTGTTCCAGATTCCTTCCGGTCCGTAGAGTCCGGGGGTCACTGCTTGCCAGCCGCCGAGGTAAGCCATATCAAAGAGCATCGGCGGAACGGGGTATTTAGCGGCAAATTCTTTGAGAATCTCCTGGTCCACGGGCCGAAAACCATATTTAGCAAAGCTACGTTGCGATTCTTTCTGATAGACAAACTCGATAAACGCTTCGGCCACAGCACGGGAGCCGTGTTGGTCGACATATTTATCGACGAGCGCAATTGGATTCTCAATAAGAATAGTGGCGTCGGGAAGAATAAAGGGGAAATCTTTGCCCTGCATTTGTCTTAATAGGGCCTCGTTTTCATAGGTCAGCAACACATCGCCGAAACCGTTTTCAAAAGTAGTGACAGAAGCGCGACCGGATTTATCCATGACTCTGACTTGGGCCTGTATTTTTCTTAACAGTTCCGCACCCAGTTCTGGGGTCTTTTTGCCTGTTTCTTTTTCACCCATTATGATACCAGCGCCGTAAATAGCGTTAACTATCCACATCGCACCGCCAGAAGTTTTGGGACTGGGGTAGATCACATCAATAGTAGGCGAAGTCAGGTCTTGCCACGTTTTAATTTTCTTTGGATTGCCCGGTCTATACACCATTACCACCGTGCTACGCGTGACAAAACCATTGGTTTTCGTCGCACGCCAGTTATGCGTGATCAAACCGGAGGTTTCTAACAGGGTGATATCCTGTTCCAAAGATAAAGCCGCGATATCTGCATCCAAACCCGCGACTACAGCACGGGCCTGGGCGCCGGAGGCATTGTAGGACTCTTTGAAGTTCACCAGCCGCCCGGTTTTTTGTTTCCAATACGCTTGGAAAGCCGGGATGATCTCTTTTTGATAAGCTTCCTTGGGTACAGTATAGGCTGCCAAGATAAGCGTGTCTTCGGTAGGTTTGCTCGCCCCCTTTTTTCCACCACAATAGCTGAATCCAATAATTAATGGTAAGAAAATGAATAAAAGTAACCCTGTTTTGACTAATGCACTTGATTTACTGGTCATAAAACACCTCCTTTATTGATAAACGACTACGATGATAGTACAATGATAGTCTAAGAGCGAAAAATTGTCAAGAAAAATATTAAATATGGCAGGTGGATTGGTTCTGTAGCGTGGGATTAGAAATATCCGAGGTTTTTGAGGCGTTGGCGGATGGCATCGATTTCATTTTTGGAGAAGTCTTCTTTTTCATCCAACCCCGAAGAGATCAAATCCCTGAGAACATACACCACAAATTCATTGACGCTACTAAAGCCGCTGCCTTCAATGACTTTTTTTAGCTTATCATAGATAGGGCGGGGTATTTTTAGAGTAACTTTATCTTGTGTCATGGTATAATTTTATTGATATCGGAGCATTTTGTCAAGTAGTTATGTTTGTAAAAACTGGACTTACTGGACGATCTGGACTAGCTGGACTAGCTGGACTTACGGGACATTAGAAAAAAAAGTGCTATCTGCCTTCCCATTGGAAATCGTCGCCGAGGAAGAGTTCGCGGGTTTTTTCTTCTTTGACAATAAAAGAGGGGTGGCCTTCGCTGAGCACTTTGCCTTTTTGGATGATATAGACGCGGTCAGTGATGTCAAAGGTATCTTTGACATTATGGTCGGTAATTATTATGCCAATGTCGCGTTCTTTTAGTTTCGTAATAATCTTTTGAATTTCCAGGATAGTGATCGGGTCGATGCCAGTGAAAGGTTCGTCCAAGAATAGGAACTTGGGGTGCATGATCATGGCACGGGCAATTTCCAGGCGACGTTTTTCACCACCCGAGAGTTGGTGGGCAATCGAGTCTTTGATGTGCATCAAACCAAAATCGTTCAGTAATTCCTGCGAGCGGCGGTCTGATTCTTTTTTATTGTAATAGAGCTGTAGAACCATAAAGAGGTTTTGGTAGACCGACGCTTTCATAAAAATGGAGTGTTGTTGGGGCAGGTAGATCAATCCTTTTTCGGCCCGGATGTGGGAGGGTAGGTTGTCAATGTTAATGCCATTCAAGTAAATTTGGCCATCATCCGGTTTGACAATGCCAGAGATCATCAAAAAGGTTGTGGTTTTCCCCGCGCCGTTGCGGCCCAGCAGACCGATCACTTCACCAGAGTTGGCGTGAATAGCGATATGGTCCACGACTGGTACACGATCATAGATTTTTGTTAAACCGTCAGTTCTGAGTGTATCGGTCACGATGCACCTTTCTGATGTTTAGGAACCCGCGGCGGTTTCTTCTTCCGTGGGTTTAGGAAAGTGACGGAAGAAATCAAGGCATTTGTTGCCGATCTTTTGGGTTCTGAAACAGTGGAAGTATTTATTGTCGAATCTCATATTAACTGGTCGTTCCAAGATGATGAAGCCGTTTTCTTTGAGGATGTCGCGTTTGAAGATGACTTTAACCGGATTGGCATACGTGAGCAGTTCATAGGGTGGGTCGAGGAAGATCATATCAAATTTGAAACCGTCTTTCCCCAGTTTGATGATCGTGCGGTTATAGTCGCCTTTGATGATCCGATAGTGGTCCGTGGGTATGCCGATTTTGTCCAGGTTTTGTCTGAGGATTTTAACAAATTCCTGGGATTGTTCGATGAACACCACGTACTCTGCGCCCCGTGAGAGCGCTTCAATACCGATATTACCTGTACCCCCGAAGCCGTCCAAAAAGATCGCTTCGCGGACTTCTTCTTGCACGATATCGAAGAAAGACAATTTTACCTTGGCCGTGGTGGGTCGGATATCCGGGTTATCCACGGTTTTTAATTTTCTACCTTTATAGCGTCCTGTGAATATTTTAAGCATATCTTAAGCATACAATTTTTTTGCCTTCACGTCAAGGGGGGAGAATTCTCTGTGGACGATATGGACTTAGTGGACGATATGGACGATATGGACAAAAAAATGCTCTAACTTTCGGTCCATATCGTCCATATCGTCCACTCTGTCCACGTCGTCCATGTTATTTCAAGAATCTGATGGCAATTCCAGGTCCATAATAGGGATTGACAAATAGGGGCTAACGTAATATTATAAGTATCTAGATACCGTGTACAGTGTTTTAATATCACGGAAAAGAGGATTCGCGATGATGAGAAATATGTGGATACAATTGGTTCTGATTTTGCTGGTTAGTATGGGTATTGGTTTGGCTTACAATCAATTATCGAAGTCGCCGCTACCCGTGTTTAAGAAGTATATCCCAGATACAAAAACAGATCGGGAGACCGGGGAAGACCTGTCGCTTTATTACCAGGAAATGGACGCGCCCACATTGGAAGCATTAAAACAAACCGATATGATGATTTTGTTGGATGCACGTCCCCCAGATCGTTACCTGGAAGGACATATTCCCGGCGCTCTCAGTTTGCCCATCACTACCTTTGAACAGAGTTATGCGTCCGTGAGTACAAAATTGGAAGCGGGGAAAACGCTGGTATTGTATTGCATCGGCTACGATTGTATTGATTCCTCGTTATTGGCACGGGAATTAAAGAACAAGGGCCACCAGGAAATTTACGTGTTTAAAGGCGGCATGGACGAATGGCAAGCCCTGGGCCTGCCAATCCAAACACCCAACGGCATCATCAACCCAGATGGCAAAATCGGCATGGAACAAGGAACTCCAAATGAAACAGAAAATCAGTAATCTATTATCCTCTTTACCCGTACAATGGGTGTGCAGTTTGCTATTGGGCGGGATATTTATTTATGCCAGTATAGATAAAATCATCCATACCCGGGCGTTTGCAGATATCATATACAATTATAAACTACTACCCGATATATTTATATATCTGGCCGCGATCACCATGCCCTGGCTGGAGATCATTAGTGGCATATGTGTAGTCACCTGGTATTTTCGCCGTGCAGGCGCCGTCATGCTGGGCAGCTTGTTGCTGCTTTTCATCGGCGCTATTTCTATTAACTTGATACGCGGCCTGGATTTTGACTGCGGTTGCTTTACGACGCTCAAAAGCGAGGGCGGTAGCGATCCAGTAGGATTACTGATCCGGGATATCCTCTTTCTGATCCCCGCCGTGATTATTATCTTTTTCGCACGAAAAAAGGAAACTGCACGGACAAATTGAGGCGGCATATTAACAATAAACCCCGGCACTTGGGATACCAGGGAGTCGTATGCCATTATACATTATATTATAGAAGAGACACTACGCCCTACAACTTGCTTGCAGAAGGAGACATGTCATGGCGTCAATGAACAATGCGTTTAAGAAGAAACTTTACGATCTCTATTATGATACCTCCGCAGATTTCGGCAAAATAAAGGCTGAAAAAGAATACGAACGAATCATCGCGGCTGGAACAGCGACAGAAAAAGGAGAGACTTACTTTCTTTTCATCTATACCCTTCTTTCCAGCGGCCTTTCCCGCGTCGAAGCCGTGGTAATGTTATACAATGCCCATGACGTGATCAATTCCATTGATATCCATTTCAGCCAGGAAGGATTAAGCTTTGAAGCCAAAGAGAAATTGATCCGTACCGCTGTTTTTTTCCTGCGCCATCAAATGGCAGATACGATCAATTCAGAACCCTTCAAAACAAAAGCCAAAAAACGACCCGAGACACTCCAACATGCCTGCGGGTTCGCCGAAGAGTTACGGGACAACCATATCCTGAAACTCAAAGAAATGGCAGAACGATTACAACTCTTCACAACAGAGGGCTTCAAACAAAATTATCGCATGGAAGAAGAATTATTACCTTTACCCAAAGCCGAGACCACCCCGGAAGATTTAAAAGCCCGCCTCACCGCGCTCGTCACCAGCAAAACACCACATCCAGCAGAAATAACCGAGGAAGATGACACCAAAAAACGCCCGAAAGCCCGCATCGGCCTGTGCTTGGAAATCCGCCTACCTGAACCAGGGGAAGAGGATATGCAATTCACTTTCCATCCACTGGTGGTTCCGGTACTAAAAAGCGGCAGCGTCGGAAAACCACGCAAAGCCACCCGCTCCCTTCTGGCCACCTACGAGGTCGACATGGCCGCGCTACCCGTGCTTCTGGAAAACTTTTTGAACCGTTTCGTAAGTATCAGTGCTGAAAAACTGTATGACACGTTGAAAATAAAACTGCTCAATCAAATCTATTTTTTATCGCTGGCCACCGAGATTTTTACCATGGATGATGAATGCACCTATTATTTGCATTATGATGCACCTGTCGGTCAGGCTGAAAATAAATATCAGCGTTTGCAGAAGGTGTACTTCCGTCATGTGTCCGTGCAGTTTATCCCTGACGTTGCCCGCCAGGACTTCTTTACCGTTTCCCTAGGACTGACCTGCACCGATGGCCACGAAATCAAAGCTGGTAAGCGCTATGATATACGGGTAATAGAAAATAAACACTATCTCTTTTTTATTGGCAGCAATGGACAGGGGTATCTCGGAGTTCCCCAGGCCGGTCTTGATTTTAACGCTCTTTTTGGTTTTCTCGTTCAGCAAAAAGAGTTTTCTGTCACCACGTACCGCGCCGTGGTCAAAGGGCTGAAAGTGTTGGAATCCGAGACCGTGCAGGTTATTTCCGGTTCCTTAAAAAAGTACCGCGTGCATTTTTTACCTCTTCCCGTGTTAAACATCATTGAAAGAAATAAATTCACCGGGTCGCCCGCCCGTATCAAATTGGCATTTGACTATTTTACCCCATTAAATACCTTTATGGCGGAACATCCCGGTCTGGAACCGATAGTTTACGAGGGGGATCGCGACCTGCATAACCGCGAATTCGAGACTATTTGCCTGCATTTCTTGAACCAGGACCCATCATTGATCATGGAACCGCAGGGTTCCGGGTGGAATCCGTTGCGTGGGTATTATTTTGATCTTGTAGGCAACGATTGTCCCGGTTGGCTGACCACTGTCGGGGCATTTTATCTCCAACTCGGCTTTATTCTCTTCAGCACTGCTTGGGACCGTCCTATTCGCCACGTGGGCAGTGCCATTCACCTGGAAATCAATTATGGCATTCAATGGTTGGAGTTCAAACCTACCCTTGAGCAAAACGGGCAAGTGCAACAAATCGCCGAGGTGGATATGGCTTCCGGTGTCGTAGTAGATACCCACGGCGACTTGCATCTGGTCACCCCCGCAGAATTAGAAAAGCTCCAGCGCCTGTATTTGTACACTGAAAAACACGATGATGTGTTCCGTGTTCCCGCAGGCAATTTTATCTTGATCAACCGTTTGTATGATGAACGCTTAGCGCAAATCCCAGAACTCCAGGCACGGCATCAAACCGCTATACGATTGGAGGGAATGGAGGAAGTACAGGAATATCCCCTGAGCGATTCTTTTCATGGCCAGTTGCGCAATTACCAGCATTCCGGGTATCGCTGGTTACGCTTCTTGCAAGAATATGATTTTGCCGGTTGTTTGGCCGACGATATGGGACTGGGCAAAACCGTGCAAACCCTCGCCCTGTTGCAATCCTTAAAAAGCGAGGGTAAATTAAAAACCTCCTTATTGATCGCCCCTGTTTCCGCATTACCCAACTGGGGCATGGAAATGAACCGTTTCGCCCCCGGTTTGAAGTGGCATTTGCACGTGGGGGTCAAACGGGACAAGAGTTCGGAAAACTGGGAAAACATGGATATGATCATCACCAGTTACGCCACGTTACGCCAAGATATCGAAACGTTCCAAGCCTTCCCCTTCGATTATATTATCCTCGATGAATCGCAGAATATTAAGAACGCCGCCTCGCAAGTCTCCCGCGCTGTAAAAGTCCTGGCTGGAAAACATCGTTTGGCATTAAGTGGCACCCCAGTGGAAAATAACAGCATGGAATTGTGGTCCTTGTTTGATTTTTTAATTCCCGGGTTTCTTGGTTCCAGCCAGTGGTTTTATCGTCAGTTCACCGTGCCCGTGGAAAAGGAACAGAACAAGGAACGGGCCGACGTGCTAAAAAAGATGGTCTATCCCTTCATCATGCGTCGCAAAAAGGAAGAGGTAGAAAAAGAGTTGCCAGAAAAGATTGAGATCATCACGCGCTTGGAAATGGGCGACGCGCAATTGGCATTATATCGCGAGATGGCCGAGTTATTCAAAAAAGAGGTGTCGCAGGAAATTGATGCCAAAGGGGTGGGGGCTTCTTCTATTAAGATTATGGAAGCATTGTTGCGGTTGCGGCAGATTTGTTTGTTTCCCAAGCTCGTGCATCATGATTACAATGATATTCCTTCTGCCAAGTTCGATCATTTTATGGAGTTGATTGATGATATATTAGCCGAGGGGCACAAGGTATTGATTTTCTCGCAGTTTGTGAAAGTATTGCATTTGATTCGCGATCATTTTAACAAGCAGGAGATTCGCTATTCTTATTTGGATGGTTCCATGAAATTGGAGCAGCGGGCCGAGATGATAGCCGAGTTTCAGAGCAATGATGAAGTAAAAACCTTCTTGCTCAGTCTCAAAGCCGGAGGCACTGCCATTACGTTAACTGCTGCCGATTATGTCATCATTTTCGACCCCTGGTGGAACCCGGCAGTGGAAGCACAAGCTGTCGATCGTTCGCATCGCATTGGTCAAACCCGCAATGTCATCGTCTATCGTCTCGTGATTGCCAATTCCATTGAAGAGAAAATGCTAATCTTGCAGCAAAAAAAGATGGACTTGGTTGACCAGTTGATCTCCGTAGATTTGGACTCGCAAAAGTTCAAGAACCTCAGCAAAGTAGAGATCCTGGATTTGTTCGACTTGAAAGCGTAAAAGAAGAACACAGATTACACAGATTAGAAGGATTGGACAGATTTTTTCTGGGACCGCCCTTGACAAATTTTGACCTGTGCCATAAAATAAAAACATGAACAAAAAACAAAACGATAAAAAAGATAAGACCTATCAAAAGCCGATACTGTTTTTTGAAGACTGCGGGGCTGTCGATCCAAAGATGTCTTATTATGTTCCGCTTGATAATGTGGTCAACTCCGATAACCAAGACATTAAAACCATGGTGGACCGAAGCCGTTACTTCTCTATTTTTGCTCCCAGGCAGAGTGGTAAAACGACCTTTTTTAAAAGAATGTGCGATCAATTGCATAAAGACCGAACGTATATCGGTATCGTTTTGAATTTCCAGCAATATGAAGGGGCGGACAAAAACCTATTCTATTCCAAGATTGGAAATGAGCTCTGTGAACAATTGCTGGACAGATTAAAAGAAGTGGAGTGCGATAAATACGATACGGTCACACAATTTTTAGAAAACAACCATATAAGCGATTATTTTTCCTTCGGCGATTTTTTCGAGGAATTAAACCGTATCATTCAAACCAAAAAAATCGTTATTTTTATTGATGAATTTGACGGCATCCCTTTAAGCGAGTTGGGAAATTTCCTGGCAACATTGCGCGATCTATACCAAAAGTATAAGGAAGTAAATCGAAAAGCCCTTTACTCTATCGCGCTCGTGGGCATTCGGAATATTACCAAACTGGTAGTGGGCGGAGTTTCTCCTTTTAATATTGCCGACCAAGTCGAACTGCCTTCATTCTCTTTAAATAATGTCTGCAATCTGTATAACCAATATACCTCGGAAACCAATCAACCTTTCACAGAAGAGGCGGTTAAAAGAATCCATGCAGAAACCGGGGGACAAACTTGGCTCGTTAACCGCTTGGCAACTATCCTCACGGTGAATATCAAACCGGCCACAGTAGAACCGATCAATGAAGAAGATGTGGAAAAAGCAATACAAATCCTGATTAAGGAAAGAAACTCTCATTTCGACAACCTGGATGAAAAAGCGAAACAATACAAAGAAGCTTTTATTGACATCGTGTTCGACGGTGTGGAATACAATCCAGGTAAAGAAGATCAAACCTGGTTAGAACAATTCGGACTGGTTAAAAACATCGACGGCAAAGCGGTTGTGGCCAATGATATTTATAAAAAAAGGTATATCAAGATGTTCTTTGACGAGGTTACCGAAAACGCGTTCATGTCACCGCAGTTTTACGCCTTGCCCGATGGCAGGCTGGATATGGAGAACATTTTATTGGATTTCGACCGTTACATTGCGCAGATCGGAGTTCGGGCTTTTTATCAAGGCAAGAAACCCCATGAAAAAACCGGTCAATTTCTCTTGACCGCGTGGCTTTACCAATTTGTCAAGGGTGGTGAAAGTGATTTGCGTTATGAATCCATTACTGGTCTGGGTCGCATGGATATTATTTTGCATGTGAAAGGCAGGAAATACATCATTGAAACCAAAGTGAATTATTTCGGCGATATGGAACGACTGATCCAGCAAGGAGTCACCCAGGTAACACAAAAATATTTGCTCACCGAATCTGTCAATGAAGGTTTCCTGGTTGTTTTTGATACAGCCACTTTGGTTGGCACATTAACCAAGCCCCAGGTTCACCTGAAAGATGAAAGAAAAGTCACCTGTTTCATCATTGGCATTGGCTACCCGGAAAAAGATTAATTGAGAATGGTTAATTTTTAATGTAAGCATCCTGCCACATGCGGCCGGACACCTACATTCCCAAGATTCCAGAAGTAACCGCATCCATCCCTAAATCGCTCGTACTTTTTTTTATTGACATTTCACGACGGATCGCACATAATATTAAAGTGAGGCTTAAAAATTCTGCCATCACACATAGGAGGCAAACAATGAATGTCGGTGTTAAAGAGCAAGTAATTAAATTGGTTGAAACGCTTCCTGATGAAGTGACCATTGATGATATCATGGAGGAACTTTATTTCAAAATTCAAGTGGATGAAGGTTTGATACAATTGGATGAGGGAAAGGGAATTCCACACAAAGAGGTGGAAAGCAGATTGTCGCAATGGCTTTCATAATTATATGGTCTCCATTGGCAGCTTCGAACCTGGAGGAGATTTGCGAATATATTTCCAAAGATTCGGAGCACTATGCCAGACTTTTTGCCAAGCGAGTAATCCAGATCATCAAAGATATCCCCATTGTACCGGAAAGCGGTCGAATCGTCCCAGAATGCAAGGACAAAAACCTCCGGGAAAAAATTTACGGGAATTACCGCATCGTGTATCGCATTCAAAAAGAAGCCATTGAAATCGTAGCCATATGCCAAGGCAACAGGCTTCTGAAAAATGTCCTGAAATATAATGGCGAATGAGAGAGGTTGCCTTACATACTGGAGTTGTGAATCCGAAAATGCCCCTGACAGCATATTTTTTAAACAACTTGACTTTGATATTTTGTTGTTCTATTTTTTAATAATACCTTTAATGAGAAAAAATATGCTTTTATTTCTAAAGGGTTAACAATCCATCCACGACAGGTCTTTGCCAATAACAAGTTCTTCCATTGTCGCGTGATGGGTGTTCTTCATGGGAATAAGACGCATTTGGAAACCATGATTCTTAGCCATAGATTTGACTTCGTCGGCATTGTCATAGGTCATTAGAAAATCACCTTTGATGGATTCACAGAGTGCAAATAGTTTTTCATGATCCAGGGCGTAATGACGATAAAGCCTTTTACCTGCTCTCTTTCCGCCCGCAGTGTAGGGCGGGTCAATAAAAAAGATCACGTCCTGGCGATGTGAATATTGGCGGATGACTTCCAATCCATCTTCCTTGCAAAAGGAAATTCCATCTGCGATACGTTTTATGTTGAGGAACCTTTGGGCCAGTGTGGCAGGATACCAGCGGGAGGTTATGCCCTTGCCATTTTCTCCATTCTTCAAAAAACCCGAACCCTCGGCCAATATACCACCATGGCACGTGCGATTCTTCAAGATAGTTTGAAAGGCTTTCTCCCTGATATCCGAATTTGATTTACTCATCTCTGCAACCACAGATTCTTTTGTCAGTTCAAACGCAAGAATTCTATTGGCAAGCCATTCGGCGTGACCATCTACCACAGATTGCCAAACTGCGGCAACATCCTCATCCAATTCAACCAAAACAACACGGGAAACAAGGTTTTCAAACAAACCTGTGAGACCGATAATCCCACCACCAGCAAAAGGCTCAATTAGAACTTCGGGCTTTGACTGAAGACTATCCACCCAATCGCGAAACGTGGGAACAAACCATGTTTTTCCACCGGGATAACGAAAAGGACTTCTCTGCGGAACCGAAGCCACATTGACTGGCCTTGGTGGAGCCAGACATTCATATATTTCTGGAAATAATGTTGGCTGCCCTTGCATTTTCATTTTAGAATGGCTGTTCAATAGTCTTATTGGTGGGAGGTGTTTCAAGCTGCTCGTCAAGTTTTCCCTGGAGTAGTTTCAAAAAGTCCGCCACATTCCCTGGCACAGAGGTAGTAATTGACAAAAGTGCTGGCTCGAATGCGGTAAAGACTTCATCTACTTTTATGAGTTTAAATCTTTCGTGTTCCCCATCATTGATTAATTGGAGATCATATATTAACCAAGCAATATCCGCTTCCGCTTTTGGCACTGTTGCCATGGTGGGAAGCGTTTCAAAAAAACTTTTGTTCAACGCCACCGCTGTTTTCTTCTGCCAAGCATGAAGGATTCCACCCTTGAACAATAACTGCGGCGCAAGTCGTTTTCGTGAAGAGGAGAGATAATCCGGGCGTGGATAAAAGGGCTGAGTAGACCAATCCATTTGTCCTCGCGCCCCCGGGTCTTTCATATAATACTCGAAGGGGTCACGAACATTACCGGAAATGTAAACCGCTTGTATTTCCAGAGCGCCGAAATCCAAAACTTTTCCATTTTCATCATATGCCACAAGGATAACATCAATATTTCCAGCCGACTTACCTTGCGCATCGTTCAGGCGAACTTCGGTAAGCGAGGTCCATGCCATACCTTCATTAAAGAAAAAAGAAGCGGCATCATCGGTAATTCGCCAATCCTCCCTAAATCGTATCGGACAGGTTATAACAGATGATTCATTGTGGAATACACTACATACACCGAGGGGATTCTTCGCTTTGTCCTTGGTGCAATTGGGCACTTTGTTATTGAAGGGACAAAGACGATTGGAACGGTAGCGAATCGCCTGGGGAGAGGAATCACTGATTAGATGCCCAAAAACCTCAGCCAATGGTTGTTTATGTTGCGTCATTTTCGAATAGTCCCCTTCACTTCATTTTATTGCCCAGTGTATCATCATGTGAAATTTGCTTTTCTTAGTCATCATGTTCTTTTTAACATAGAACAAAGAATCTGTCAACCTCAACCGCACGTCAACAGCAACTCTCCTTTTTTTTTCCCGTGTTGCTGTTGCTAAAGGACCGCACGTGACAAATCCTGGCTTGTTGCAACTCTTTTTTGATTCATAGGGCTGTCCCCCAAAACATTTTTCTTTCCGAGGGCTTGATTTTTATAAAATTTGCGGTTAAAATAAATTATAATGGATAAAACTTCGAAGTTTTATCCATTAGGATGGACAAAATGACGAACTTTCGCGATGTGTTGCTTTTGCAAAAACGGGAACTTGAGAATGTTAACCAAAAAACCTATGTGCTCAGAAACACGGCGTTAAAAGAACTGGACAAAGATATCATCAAAGTGATCATTGGTCCGAGACGGGCCGGGAAAAGCTTTTTTGCCATCCATGAATTAAAAAAAGCGGGTAATTTCGGGTACATCAATTTCGATGATGAAAGTATGGTGACGGTGGCGAATTACAGTGATCTTATTGATACTATCAACTCGTTATACAATAACCCAAAAACCTTGTTCTTGGATGAAATCCAAAACCTCCCCAAATGGGAACTGTTCGTAAATCGCCTGCAAAGACAGGGGTATAACTTGGTTCTTACTGGCAGCAATGCCAATTTACTGAGCAAAGAACTGGCCACCCATTTAACCGGACGGTATATTTGTACCATCGTGTTTCCTTTTTCATTCAGCGAATATTGTGGCTTTTTCAGAAACATGGAAGAATCCACCAGTGGCGAGATCAAAGCCAAACTGCATGACTATCTGTATGCCGGAGGCTACCCGGAACCGTTGGTTAAAGGTTTGGAGTACAATGAGTATTTGCGCACCTTGCACGATGCTATTTTATTTAAAGACGTGGTTAAACGCCATAATATCCGGTTTTCTAAACCCCTGGGGGATTTGTCCAGGTACTTGGTTTCCAATGCCACCAGTTTTATCTCCTATAAAACCTTGACTCGTTTGACTGGCTTAAAAAGTATCAGTTCTATTACCAAGTATATTGACCTGCTGGAAGAAGCTTTCCTGTTTTTTAAGGTGAATGGCTTTTCCTATAAATACAAGGAGCAGGTGAAATCCAATAAAAAGATATATACTATTGACAATGGGTTCATCAGTTCCCGTGCCTTTAATTTTACCGGCAATATCGGCCCACTTTATGAAAACCTTGTGGCCGTGGAATTAAAACGCAGGGAATTGATGGGGGAATTGGAGTTTTATTATTATAAGAACCCACAGGGTTATGAGATTGATTTTGTGGTGAAACGCGGTTTGGAAATAACCGAGCTCATCCAGGTATGTTATGATGTTACTGACGAAAAAACCCGGAGCAGAGAAATTCGTGCCTTGCTTCATGGTTTTAAAGATTTACACTGTTCCAACCTGACCATCATTACCGGCGATTACGACAACAGGGAAACCGTTGAATGGTACGGCACCAAAGGTGAAATCACGTTTATTCCCCTTTGGAAATGGACAACCCAGGGAAAAATTTATGATAATAGATAATTATCTGGAGGTTGCCCTTGAGTACAAAGTTAAGATGTAAATTTAGCCGCTTTCCCACTTTTTGGTTTATGTGGGTGTCCATTTCACGGTGAACCGAAACACTGCTAATCTTTTTTTTGCCATTGAAATTTGGATTTTTTTTATTTATAATTGCAGTCATGATGAAATAAAAAATAAAGTTGAAACAAGAAGCAAGAGGAGTTTAATTATGGCTAATATTACCATTCCCGGTTTAACAGAAGTAAACGACAAATACCGCGATTTTATTATTAAATTACAAACAGGCTTAACCGCTATTCCCGCTATTGGTCCTACCAGCGAAGGCACAGGCGAAACCCAAAAAGCGGAGTTTCTGAAACAGTTTATAACGGATATGGGTATTAAATTCGACACGCTGGAAGAGATCAATGCCCCGGATGACCGCGTGCCATCAAAATACCGCCCAAACCTGGTGTACACGATAAAAGGGAAATCTTCCAGCCGCACGACCTGGATTATGGCGCACATGGATGTTGTCCCGCCCGGCGATGGCTGGCAAAGCAACCCTTACCAAGTGGTGGAAAAAGACGGGAAACTCTACGGACGGGGTACTGAAGATAATCAACAAGCAATCGTTTCGGCTTTGTTAGCGGTAAAGATACTCCACGATTTAAAAATTCAACCCGAATACAATGTGGGCTTGATTCTGGTGGCTGATGAGGAAACCGGTTCCCAGTACGGCATCGAACATGTTCTGAAAGAACGACCCGATTTATGTAAAGCAGAGGACTTTATTCTTGTTCCCGATGCGGGTGACCCAAAAGGCATTATCATTGAGGTAGCTGAGAAATCCATCCTCTGGATTAAATGCGAAACAATTGGAAAAGATACGCATGCCTCAACCCCGGACAAAGGCATTAACGCCCATCGCGCTGGCGCACATTTCATCGTAAAAATGGATCAGCTCTATTCAGCATTCAATCAAAAAGACGATGTGTACGATCCACCGATCTCGACCTTCGAACCGACTAAAAAAGAAAAAAACGGCGATAATATCAATACGATTCCAGGGAATGATGTGGTTTATTTCGATTGCCGGATACTTCCCAGTTACCCGTTGGACGAGATCAAAGCAAAAATACACGGCTGGGCCACGGAAATTGAAAAAGAATTCGGGGTCAAACTGGTTATTTCCTATCCCCAGGAAAAAACAGCGCCTACGCCAACATCGGTGCATGCTCCGGTTTGTCTGGCATTAAAAAAAGCGGTTAAAGAGATCACGGGCCGGGAAGCGAAAACAATGGGCATTGGTGGCGGTACAGTGGCGGCTTGTTTCCGCGAAAAAAATCTTCCCGCCGTGTGTTGGACAACTCTGGATGATACCTTACATGCACCCGATGAATATGCTTCCATTGAGAATACCATTACCGACGCCCGGGTCTTTGCACATATCTTTTTACAACCCTAAAAGACGACCTGGATTCGCCGCCAAGTTTCAGGAAAGCTAGGACTATCTGGACATACTGGACCAACTGGACTTCCTAAAACCTTTGGATTTTGTCCAGCTTGTCCAGTTAGTCCAGAGCGTCCAGAAAGTCCAGCTTACCACGATTATCCGTGGTGCTTTTAAAAAATGATGCGGGTGATAAACCGCCAGACAGGTGTAAAAAGGGGGCGAAGCGGATTTCCGCGTAAATCACATGGTCTTTTTGAAATTGTTGGAAGAGGTCTGCCGTGATTAAGTGAAGGTTTTCGGGTGTTTGCATCAGTTCCAGACTATGGTCGATTATTTTCAGGAAATCAGCCAAGTCTTTGAATTTGGGGCGGCCCACAAAATCAGTGGCGTATTCTGCGCGGGTGATACCGGGTTTAAGTTGCGAAAGAAGATCAAAACTAAGGCAGCAGTCCAAGTGTACATGGAGCTCTATTTTGGGTAATAACTGAATCTCGTCTCGTCGTAACAGGTTTTTATTTTTAAGCATGGATTATTTTAAACAAAAAACAATAGAATTGCAAGGCAGAATTTGGACCTGGATGCACCGCCAAATATGTGAAAATGCATGGACAACATGGACAGAGTGGACGATGTGGACCGAAAACAAAAGCATTTTTTTGTCCACATCGTCCACATCGTCCACTTAGTCCACATCGTCCACAACGATTACAATAATTTGGCGGTGATTCCAGGTAAACTGGTGGCACGTTTCAGAAAAAACTGGACTATCTGGATATAATAGTCTAAAAAAGATGTCCAACTTGATTTTTTAAGGGCAAACCTGACTGGAAAAATGATGAATCAGCCTGGCAAAGAGGCAAAACTGGGTGGAAAAATGATGAATCAGCCCGGCAAAAAGGCAAAACTGGGTGGAAAAATGATGAATCAGCTAGGCAAAGAGGCAAAACTGGGTGGAAAAATGATGAAACGGTCTGGCAAAGAGGCAAAACTGGGTGGAAAAATGATGAAACGGTCTGGCAAAGAGGCAAAACTGGGTGGAAAAATGATGAAACGGTTTGGCAAAGAGGTTGTGTCAAGTATTTTGTGTAAATTATTTTCCACATATTTTTGTTGAAAA
>CAZCVI010000079.1:0-32983 GCA_964502145.1 uncultured Clostridia bacterium | reverse complement strand
AGATTCCCCAATCGATCTGGAAGAAACGGTGGGTGGTATACCCCAAACCCTTTATGAATGGAGTGAAAAAGATACTGGAGTACCTGGCCCGGTATATTTTCAAGATCGCGATATCCAATAACAGGATATTGTCCGATAAGAATGGACAAATCACGTTCAAATACCAGAACTCCAAAACCAATAAATGGAAAACGATGACCCTTGAAGCGGAGGAATTTCTCCGCCGCTTCCTTCAGCATGTATTACCCAGTGGATTCCATAAAGTCAGGAGTTATGGATTTTTTACCCCGAAGTACAAAGAAGTATTGGCGTCTTTCGATGTCGAAAACCAAAAAATCATGCGTTGAACCATCTCTTATTAATACCAAAAATAAAATTTTCTTATATAATCCCAAGGGTTGAAGTCATAGCCCGATCCCCGAAATAGGAATTAATCGGACGGCCATTACCGCGAACCGGTTTCGTCCAATTAAGTTTTAGCGTCGGCTTCGCGAACAGGTGTAGTTCAATTTTTTTGTGGAAGTTGGCTTCGCGACGCGAAAACTCTAATTCATTATGGGAAGTATGGGATGAACAGAAATAGTCCCATTCTTACCATAACTTGGACTTGCTTTTAGAATAGTCTTGAAGAACTGGAGCTGAATTTAACAAAAATATTGCGCTTTTTATCCCCTGTCAATGGTTAAAATCTTCCAAAATATTTTTTTAAAAATCCCAAAACACTCGTTATATAACACTTTTTAAAAATGGCCTAAAAAATCATAACCGAGAGTCCGCCCTTGCACTTTTGTGACCGTTTGGCAAAAATAATAAAATGATATACAATACAGCTTAACGTTAATGTTAACGAAAACAGTAGAAAAAAAAAATTAAAAAAAAAGGAGCAGTAAATTATGAACAAAATTAGAGTTGAACACGAAATCACCACCGAAGAGTTTGATCGGATGGTTCAGAGTATTAAGAGCCTTGATGCGGACCTGGGATACGCCGTCAATTTCACCAAGGAACAACGCAGGAAATATGCAAAAATGGGAGACAGCTCGTTTATGTTCGTTGATAAAACGATGGCATATTCGCTGGACCGGCCAGACCTTGTGCCCCCCTATTGCGATATTTCCGAGTTTAAAAAGGAATTTGATTTGACACGCAAGTTACGCGCACTCCGCCAAATCCTCCTGCCTGTGATTCAAAAAGTGAATGACTGTTATTTCGCTGCCAGCGTGGATTCTTTTTCATCGGCGCGAATGTATTACAGTTACATCAAAATTATGGCTTTAACAGGCGCCCCCGGCTCCACCGCGATCACTGAGGACCTGCAAAAACGCTACTTGAGGTCGAAGTATAGCGAAAAGGTCGAACCCCCTGTAGTTCCCCCCACGGAATAAGGAAACACACGAATCGATACATGAGAGATTCATAAGTCGATTCATAAGTCGATTCATCACATTACCAACCGGTTTGTCCGGGGTCTAAAATAAATGGGCCCAATTTAGCCCCGGCAAACTGGATTGTCTCTTGCCAATCCTTGCAAAATGCGGTATATTATAATATAAGTTTAAATAAATCGATTAATAGGGAGAATTACCTATGAACAATAAAGCTATTGGCGTATTTGACTCTGGAATTGGCGGCTTAACAGTGTACAAAGCTATTAAAGAAAAAATGCCGGATGAAAAAGTCATCTACCTTGGCGATACCGCACGATTGCCCTATGGTTCCAAATCGGCTGAAACAATTATCCGCTTCTCCGAGGAAAACGCTTTTTTTTTATTGGGTCGCCACATTAAGATACTGGTAGTGGCCTGCAACTCGGCTTCCTCTTATGCACTCCCTAATCTTCAAGATAAATTGGATATCCCGGTACTGGGTGTGATCGAACCGGGTTCAGAAGCGGCAGTGCAATTCAACCATAAACGCATCGGTATCATTGGCACCACAGCCACTATTTCTTCGGGTGCTTACGAACGGGCGATCAAAGAAAAAAAAAGGGACACGGAAATTTTCACACGGGAATGCCCGCTGTTCGTTCCCCTGGTAGAAGAAGGATGGGTGAACCATGAAGTCACGCGCTTGGTCATCAAAGAATACCTGCTGCCACTAAAAGAAAAAAACATCGAAAGCCTGGTACTGGGCTGCACCCACTACCCGGTATTAAAGAAACCAATCGCGGCTTTTTTAGGCGACTCGATCAAACTGATTGACTCCGCAGAAACAATCACGGAAAAAGTCTACTCCATTTTAAAAAGCCTGGGCTGGCTCAACCAGTCTGGAATAGACCTGGAAGATGAATTCTTTGTCACGGACTTTCCCGAACGGTTTAAAAATGTAGGGGAAATTTTTCTTGAAAAAAAGATCGAAAAGGTTCTCACGGCACTCTTTTAAAATGATACGGGTAAAAAATGATGATATTGAAAAAATTGGAGATGTTTAAGGAGTTGAATGGCTACCTGGCATCAGGGGTATTTGATGCCTATGGAAAAATGCTGGCTGGTGTCATGGAAGTCGCGGGTTTGAGTTTTGAAACAGCCGGCTCATTATTTCACGATGCCTTGTTATTCACCGACAATATCTCCAAGGAAGCAGGATTCGGGCCTGTCCAAATGGTCCAGATAGACACGGAGATCGGCATAGTGTTTGCTAAATGCTGTATAGAGGAAGAAATACACTTCCACACGCTCCTGGTCGTAAAAAATACGGCCAATATTGTCATGTCAAAACACATGCTAACCAAAATGGTGGATACTCTAAAAGAAGAATTCAAAGAAATGGCCAAAAGTACTGAACCTTTTACCTTTCTATAAACGAAGAAACCGGCCCTGATTCTACTGACGCTTCTGATTCGAAGATAAACAACGCAATGGCTTGGGATTAATTCCCTTGATTCAAACTGGAGCGCCAGAAAGCGATGGCTTTTTGCGCCAATTGGTGTTGCTGGGGGGTTAAATCGGCGGGGTATTTTTCCAGGGCTATTTCCATGTTGGTTAATGCTTGGCTGAGCTTGTTGTTTTTGGAAAGGGCCATCGCATAACTAAAATAATACCTGCCATTGGGTGCCAAAGTGATGGCCCGATTGAACAATGGCTCGGATTTGTCCAACAAACCCTGCTGAAAATTAAAAATGGCGACCTTGAAAAGAAAATCAGCATTGGCAGAAACCTCTTGCCGGTCAAGTAATTGATCGTATAAAGCCAGTGCATCGGGATATAATTTTTGCATGATCAATAACTCGGCCAGTTTTATTTTCAAACTGATGTTTTGCGGTTCAATGGCGAGCGCTTTTTTATAAAACGCCAGAGCTTTGACAACATCGCCGCGCTTTTCCTCAATCTCGCCCAGCAAAATATAGGCGCGGGTAAAATTGGGGTTCAGTTTTAATAATTTCCGGCACACCTCCTCCGTCTCAACAATTCGATCCTGATTAAAAATTTCAAACGCATACAGAATATAAAACCGTTCGATGTTTGGATAGGCTTGGATTGCTTCCTTTAATGTCTCAATGACCTTATCCGTTCTTTTTTGCTTGGCATACAATTGCTGCAAAAGGTCAAAATAAACCTGCATCTTGTTTCCCGGCGTCTCGGCCATGAGTGCAGTCAAGGCCGTTTCTGCTTGCGCCAATTTGCCAGCCTCAAGAAGGCTAAACACATGCTTGATCTTATTGTCTAAAATAATACCCTTTTTAGGATCCAAAAGGCTACTGGCTTTATTGGCAAAAGAGGAGATATACCCGAGAGTAGTGAGCTGGGCTTTATCTTCGGCGGTCAGATCACGGCGAGCATCGGCGGCGACACCTCCCTTGGAAAGAATCGCTACCTGCTGGGCAAGTTTCTTATCCAGGTCCTTGGCAAGCGCATTCTTTTTCCAGAACAAGTTATCCTTTTCAGCCGCATCGTTTTGCAGATCGTATAATTCCGGTTCAGGCAGGTTGATGTATTTATAATTCCCGTCAATAATGCCCATAGGCGCCGCCCAATTCATCTCATCTTGGCTATACATACTTTCAAAATAAAAGTTTCGTAACTCGTTTTCTTCCTGCCCGGCCAAAAAACCAGCCAAACTTTTGCCCTGCACCGAGCGTTGCGGTTCCATGCCAAAGAGTTCCAACAGTGTGGGATAAATATCAACAAGGTTAACCCGGTTCTTGACGCGTAGCCCTTTTTTGGGTAAGGCTTGGCGGTTATAAAAAATCAGGGGTACTTTTAGCGTTTCGTCGTAACAAAAAATGCCGTGGCCATACTCCAGGTGTTCCCCGAACGCTTCGCCGTGGTCGCCCATAATAACGATGAGCGTGTTATCCAGCACATTCTTTTTTTCCAGCGCCTCGATAATTTTCCCCACCGCTTCATCGACAAACGCGATTTCACCATCATAGCGGTTACTGGGCGATTTCCCGAATCGATCAATAAACTTTCTGGGAGGTGCATAAGGTTCATGCGCATCGTACAGATGAATCCAGGCAAAAAATGGCTTTTGATCTTGTTTGACAAACCATTGGAGGAACTTGTTGTACACATCGGGTGCGGTGATCTCGGAGGTATAATTATTATACATCTTGTGGGAGTTGAGAGAATCATCATAAAGATCAAACCCCTGTTGCAACCCGAATTTCGCTAGCAAGACAAAGGAAGAAATCACGCCAAAAGTATTATATCCAATATCCTTCATCCGTTCAGCCAGGGTAATCTCCTGCTCTGGCAGGGCATAACTCCCATTGCCGCGCACATGGTGTCCGAGTGGATACTTGCCGGTAAAAATAGAACTGTGGGCAGCGAGAGTAAGGGGCACAGGACTAAAACAATTTTCAAACATCACACCCTGGCGAGCGAGGCGGTCCAGGTTGGGTGTGGCTGCGGTTTTATACCCGTATACACCGAGACGGTCTGCTCGAACCGTGTCTAACGTGATTACCAGCAGGTTCAAACCGGTAGTGCGCAAGGGTTTTTCCGGCGTAAACCAAGTTCTCCAGACAATAATGGCGGCTATTGCTACCACCAGCCCACATCCCGCCGTAATTAAAAGGCCACGCCAGAATTTCTGGCGCGAGGGGATGATCGTAACGGCGGTTGGTTTGCTTGCGGTTTGGTGTTGCTTTTTTGTTTTGTGGTGGCTCATGGATGGGTTCCTCTTGTTGGTTTGGCTTCAAATTTGACTGGCTTGGCTGATCAAACGGTCGAGACGTTGTTGGGTTGAAGGTGGCAATTGGGAATAAAATTTCCCCTTGCACCGTTGCAGATAAATCAGGGCTTCCTTTTTTTTATGTAATTCCAGATAGGTCACAGCAATATTAAAATATACATCAATAAAAGAGGGTTTAATTTCAATCGCCCGTTGCCAGTCGCGGAGTGCTTCGGGGAGGCGGCGGGCGAATTTCAGGGCGGAACCGCGGCCATTTAACGCGGAAGTAAGGTCCGGGTTCAGCGCCAGTGCTTTATTAAAGCTGTCCAGCGCCTGACCAAAGCGACGGGGGTCCTTTTCCTTTAAAAAAAGCGTGAGATAAAGAGTGCCCAGATTATTATAAGTCGGTGCCTCCTGATCTGCCAGGGCAATAGATTGTTGGTACGCGGCCAATGATTTTTGATAATCGCCCCGGCGAAAATACAGAATACCGAGGTGGTTCCACGCCTCGCCATTGTCCTGCTGGGCACCCGTTATTTCAGTCAACAGCTTAAAAGCAGGCTCATCCTGGTGAATCTCGGTGAGCACGATGGCCAGCTTGGACTTGGTTTCATTATTGGAGGTTACCACCGGGTCCGCCAACAAGCCCCGGCAAATTTCTGCTGCTTGCGCGAGACGATTCGTTTTACCCAGTAATTGCGCATAAGAAATTTTCAGGGACACATTCTGCGGCTCCACCAGCAACGCTTTTTCAAGAATGGCCACAGCTTCAATGTCGCGGTCTTGCAGTTCCCGAATCTTCGCGAGTAGTATATACGCCCGCGTAAATTTATCATCGTTTTTAAGAATCGTGACCGCCGCTTGTTCCGCCTCCTGGTGTTGCTGTTTTTTAAAGTATTCCGTGGCGAGGTTGATCTTGAAGTTATCGTTCTTCGGAAACACGGTTATCGCTTTTTGCAGATTGGGGATCACCAGGTGCTGCCGGTTGGTCTGCTGATAGATACGATTTAGTGAACCAAAATGCTGGGGCAGACACTTTCCCGGATCAGCCGCAATTATTTTATCCAGTTCAGCTTCCGCAATATCCAAGCGTCCAGCATCAATATCCCCATCAATTTTTTCCATCTCGTTTTTTAGCAGGATGCCCTTTTTGGGATCCAGGTTAGTGCTCGTCGTGCCCGAAAAAGCGGATATATACCCCAGCGACTGGAGATGCTTTTTATCCGTTTCAGACAGAGCACGTGAAGAATAGGGATTGGTTTTATTGCTCAAGGTCCGGTTGGAGTACGTTTTCACAAGCCCCTGTAATTTTTTATCCAAGGTTTTGGCCAGGAGATTTTTCTTTAGGAAAAGATTCACTTTCTCGTTGGCGTCGGACGCGAGGTCATACAGTTCCGGTTCTGGCAAGGATATATATTTATATGGCCCGTCAATAATGCCAGTCAAAGGAGCCCAGCCCATCTCTTCTTGACCGTGCATACTCTCAATATAAAAAGTGCGTTCCCCCCGTTCTTGGCCATGGTCGAGTAATGTGATAAAACTAGTCCCATGCATATTACCGGGGTAGGTAATGCCATAAAGATCAAGAAGCGTCGGCATAATATCCACCAGATTAACACGCCCCGGAACACGGTTTCCAGCCGGGAACAGGCGGGTATTGTAAAAAATCAGCGGCACTTTCAGGTTTTCCTCATAGCAAAAGAGCGCATGGCCAAATTCACCGTGTTCACCGAACGCTTCGCCGTGATCACCCGTAATCACTACCAGGGTTTTATCCAATACCCCCGCCAGTTTTAGATCCCCCAGGATTTTCCCCACCTGGAAGTCGGTATAGGCAATTTCGCCATCGTATAAACCTATCTGGCTCTTGGGAAATCTTTTTTGAAATTCGGGCGGGGGATTATAAGGCACATGGGGATCGTAAAAGTGGACCCAGGCAAAGAAATTCCCGGACTGGCTTTGTTGTGCTTTAAACCAACGACTGAACTTGGCATATACCTGATCAGCAGGAATCTCGGAATCGTAGGTATTGAGCAATTCATCTGTTTTGAGAGAGTCATCGTACACATCAAAACCCTGCTTCAGGCCAAACTTGGACATGAGCACAAAGGAAGAGATCACAGCAAAAGTGCGATCGGCCAGTCCATTTTCTTTCATTTTTTCAGCCAGGGTCGTTTCATTCTCACCGAGAAAAAAAGCGCCGTTGTCGCGGACAAGGTGCCCAAGCGGATATCTACCCGTGAAAATAGAGCAGTGCGAAGAGAGGGTCAGGGGAACCGAGGTATAACAATTTTCAAACATCACACCTTGGCGGGCCAGGCTGTCGAGTGTTGGAGTTTGGCCGTTTTGGTATCCGTAAGCGCCAATGTGATCGGCCCGCGTGGTATCCAGTGTAATAAATAGCAGGTTTAAACCCCTGGCACTGGCAATTTTACCAGCGGTTCCGCCGCGTATTAAAAAAAATAGCACCACCGCCACTATCACCGCAACGGCCACGCTGAAATAGATATATTTTCTTTTTTGATTCATTGCTGTAGGCTTCCTGTTTCCTCTGATCTGTTATGTTTTTATTGTTTATATAGTGTATCTTGTTTCCGCTTGCTGGGAATAACAGCCATCCTAATTCATATTCCAGTTTATTTTAGATTGGACTATAACATAATTTTGAGCAAAAAAAAACCCCTCCCCCAGGGGGGAGGGGCCATATTTTTTAAATTCTTTTGTAAATTCTGTAACTATTAACGAAATTAGAAGTTTACCCTGACACCGAATTGGAACAACCCGGCACCCGACCACATAAGCGGTACAGGGTCTCCGGTAGGTGTATCCGCGCCGATACCCAGATTGTGTTTTAACACGATCTGGTTATTGGTGGCATTGTACCAGTCGATTACGATAGTAGCATTCACCTTATCCGAGACTTTCAAGGTTTTTTCAAGACCGAGGTTCAGCATCCAGAATGTAGGCAAGCGTTCGTCACCCAGTTTATACCCGGCACGATACATGCGTTGCGTACCTTGATTGGCGCTATAATTGCGTCGCAAAGGTTGTGGACCACCTTGTTTGACCTGCAAGAAACCGGACAGGTTAAATCCCCAGGGCAATTGATACATACCGTTTAATTTAAACATCCAATTGGAGTTCATCCAAATGTCTCTTAAGCCGGAACCCGTGGTCGCCGGGGCAACCTGACCACCATCAAAGAAGTCAAAATTGTTCAAGTTAAGCAAATCATTCTTATCAAGATGGAGTTTCCAATCGCTAATAGTGAATGAGACATCACCCAGCCAATTATTGGATAACTTCTTGGTAAAACGGAATTGCAGACCAAGGTACTCCTGGTAAGAATTTTCCATGTTGTAGAAATACTCACCCAGAGGAACTTCTTGCTGATCCCACACCGGTACAGTGGTGCCACCAACCACAAAAGTACCCGTGTTTACCCAGTTGGACTTTTTTTCTAACGAGCCATCATTCATAATACCTTTGGAAACGTTAATGAGCTCACCACGGGTATTGGGGATGTTGTTCATATTGGTTTTTTTCTTGTAAAATCCCGTCACAGAGGCAGCGATATCTTCGCCCAGAGATTTTTCAAAAATAAGCGTCAACTCATCCAAATAGGGTGTGTTATAATTTTCATCAAAACCAACATTCACCATACTGGTAGAGGGATTATACTTTGCAAAGCGATCATCGTTGTAAAGTATACCGACCTCGTTGTACTGGGGGAGATTATCGTGGTTGCTGTCAGTCCAGTCAGCATAACCATAACGGTATTGAATATAACGTGTGGCCATGTTGTTGCCACTCTGAGACATGTACCTGCCAACAGAAAGTTTAACCACATTTTTACCATTGCCAGTAATGTCATAGGTCAAAGAGACTCTGGGAGAGATTAATTCCCAGGCGGCGGGAACATCAAGACCCTTGATGTTCAACTCGGAAATCTGGTCCTCGAACATACGCACATTGTGATAGGGAGTACCCGGTTCATACCAGGTGAAATAGGGTGATTTGAAGGGATTGACCTTGCCAGTTTCTTTGTCATAACGCAAACCGATGGAAGCGGTTAATTTGCCAAATGTCATCGTATCTTGTACATACGCTGAAATCCGTTTGAAATTAACATCCACAATATAATCAGGATTGATTCTGAGATAATTGGGAGAACCATCAGTGTAGACATACGCCATTCTCTGGTTCGGGTACAAGGATTGGGAAGTAGTAGTGGCAGTGTAATAGTCCACGCCAAACTTGATTTCATGATCGCCGCCCAACACATTTTCCAGGAAGTAGTTACCGTCAATGGACGCGTCGATTGAGTTCCGGTTGGTGCTGTACTCCAGATAGGCACCCGTAATTTTGCTATAACCATTGAGATTGATTGCATCGGCACCCTCGTTATGACCATTAGCTGGATTCCGGTCTGCTCCACGCGGATCCAGGATAAAGCCACCATCGGAATACACTACTTTCGCATTCAACATCAACTCGCCAAAAACGTGGGATATCCCACCGTAATAAAAGTAACCGGGACCATCCTGATCCCATAAAGAACCATTATCCTGCTGGGATGGAGAAAGAGTGGTACGGCCCCATTTTTTCTTGGCATCCATGGACATGTGGAAGTCACCCGTGGTGTTGCCAAATTGAAAGTTGATCTTACCAGACCCGGAAACAAGCCAGGTTGCATCTTCAATATTGGTTTCCGTCCGTTTGTGAATGTCTTGGATAGCCCATGAACCGAACCACCAGACCTTGTCTTTGATAATGGCGCCACCGAGATTGATACCATACTGGTACAGTCGATTAACACCGGGCACAACCAGATTTCTGGCAATCATTTCGGGAGTGAGATCTTGCTTCATCTCCCAGTTTTTGTCTTCCACATAAAGGTGGAAATCGCCGGAAGTTTCGTTTCCAGCTCTCTTGCTTACAAAGTTCAACTGGACACCGCCAGTTTGCGCGGTAATGTCATTGGCACCTAAAGTAACCTGCACTTCACCATATGAATTAACATTCAAATAAGAGGGAGAGGCACCAATGGATGAAGGATCGGTAATGTTAGCACCGTCGACGTTCCAGGTTGTGTCAGCCTGGTCACCGCCGCCGGCCATAAAGTTTGACTGCTGGCCTGAATCGGCACCACCAATGTCAACACGGTCAAGCACAATCCCGGGCACAGCGGATAAAACTGTCCATGGATTACGAGCGGTGGGTATTGAATCTACCATGTCCTTGGTGACATTCACGCCCACGGTGGTCTTCCGTGTGTCAATCACATTTACCTTGCCGGAAACAGTAATTTCTTCCTGCAATGTGGTTGTTTCCATCATTACATTCAGAGTTACGGCTTTACCCAAGGATACTTCGACTCCCTTCTGAATCACGGTCTTAAACCCTTGCAGCTCACACTTTAACTCGTATGAACCAGGAGCAATATCCAAGAAACGGAAATTACCCTGATCGGAAGTAATGGTTGTCTTCTTACCAAAATTTCCAGCAATGGTAATAGAAACACCGGGAATCCTGGAGCCATCTGCCAGAACCACAGTTCCGTAGAGGTCTCCACCTTTGTTTTGTGAAAAGGACAGTACTGGAAGCAATGTCACTGCCAGCAGAAAAACAAGAAACTTTCTCATGTAACCTCCTTACACTTTTGATTTATACTCTTACAATTGATTTGCCTGCAATTTAATTGCCAAAAATGAATCTGATTCATATGGCTGTTTTCAGACTTTCGCCGGGAATTTTATCCAATTATTTGAATAGGAATTCAAATATTTGCAATAAAAAAAAGGGGTTATTTTTGAGCTTCTGCGAGCAGACGTTCGAGACGTGAACGTTCGCGTGCGGGTAGTTTTGTGTAGCAGCGATCCTTGCATAACTGTAAATATTTTAAAGCGGAGGGTCGATCGCCTAAGCCGAGATACGCGATTCCGAGATTAAAATAGGCATCTATAAAAGCGGGGTTAATATCAATGGCTTTTTGCCAATCATGGATAGCCTGGGGAATTTTATTTTTGAATCGGTACGCGGCTCCCCGGCCATTATAAGCGGCGAAGAGGCGGGGATCGATTTCCAGGGCACGGGTAAAATTCTGGAGCGCGAGCTGGTACTCTGATTCATCCTTGCCCTTGAGAAACGTGGCGAGATGAAGGGAACCGATGTTGTTATAAACGGAAGCATAGTTCTTGTCCAGTTCCAGTGCTTTTTGATAATAAGATAACGCGGCGCTGAAATCACCTTTTTTATAGTAAGCAACGCCGAGATAATTATAATTCTCGGGGTTAAAACTCTCTTTTTCAATAGCTAAATCAAGCAAGGCAAACGCTTTCTCAAGTTTTCCCAATTCCACGAGGGCGATACCCAGTTTGGAGATCAGTTCGATATTATCGGGGTTCTTTTTTAGTCCGGTTTCGAGGATATCGACAGCCTCGGTGTACTGTCCGTTATCTGAGTAAATAGTGGCCATGTGGCGGTACACCAGGATAAATCCTGGACTCTCCTGGGCAATAGCACGCAGTTGCGTGAGCGCCAACCGGGATTTACCCTGCTGAACATTGGCCACTGCGGCCAACATCCGGTTTTGCATGGGCAGGAGGGTTTTGAGATCATCGGCGGCAGTGAATACTTTGGGCGCAGACACGGTGCCACGGGACAGATAACCCAGACTTTGCAATTTCTTGACTGTCTCGCTGTCGATCTTTTGACTGCGGGTGGGCACGTTTTTACCCTGTAAATCCAGTTTCAGTTTCACCAGGTCCCGTTTTAATTGGGTGACATTGGTTTGGGTGGTGATATTGTGGTTTTCGTCTGGGTCATCTTTAATGTTGTACACCTCGACAATAGGCAGGTCGATAAATTTAATATCGCCACGCACAAAGCCTCGTAAAGGAGCCCAGCCACGGTTGAGATAGGGGGTGAGTGATTCAAAATAGATTTGCGCTTTTTTACGGGCTTGCCCGGCGATAATAGGGAGCAGAGACTGGCCCTGGATGTGGTTGGGAGTATTGATCGCAAGAAGATCACACAGGGTAGGGAAAATATCAGCATGACAGACGTTCTCCCGCACGCGTTGGGAACGGGCACCGGGAACGTAAATAATCAGGGGGATATGGATGGTATTATTATAGGCGAAGTAGGTGTGGGTCTCCTCGCCTTTCTCACCGAGCGCTTCGCCGTGATCACCGGTAATAATCACCACGGTATTTTCGAGGTATCCTTTGGCGGCAAGGAAATCAAAAAGAACTTTTAGACTGTTATCTACATGTGCGACTTCACCGGAATAGAGATCGTGACCGTACAATTTGTCATAGGGGGCAGGCGGCAGGTAAGGTTGGTGGGCATCAAAAAGATGAATCCAAGAAAACCATTTGCCTGATTGCTTGGCGATCCATTGCATAGCGGGGGCAATCACTTTTTCGGCGGGACGTTCGACGAAAAACAATGCCATGTCATTGTGAGTGCCATAGTTGTCGTCGTATACATCGAAGCCCTGGTTCAAGCCGAATCGGGAATCAAGGGGGAACGCGCCGATAAAGGCGCTGGTTCGGTAGCCCTGGGCTTTTAGATGTTCGCCCAGGGTCAAGAACCGCTCATCAAGCCGGAACCCACTATTGTCACTGACACCGTGAAAACAGGGGGTAGTTCCGGTAAGGATATTAATATGGGCGGGCAGAGTAACGGGATTGTGGGAAAACGCCCGCTCAAATATAAAGGATTGGGCAGCTAAACGGTCAATATTGGGGGTTTTAAGGTATTTGTCAGAATAGATACTCAAATGGTCATAACGCAGGGTATCCACGGTGATAAGGAGGACATTATAGGCCTTTTGATTTACTTTTCCGGTTGCACCGTAGAGACACAGCGAGGCGCTAAAAAGCAGAATAAGCCATTGCCCCAACAGGCGAAGCATTTACTTGGCCTCGTTAAATGCTTCCACGACGGCTTTGGCTGTCTCGAAATTGGGGGAGGTGGGGGCGAGGTGCATGAACTTTTTTAATGCGTCAATCGCTTCAGCGGTTTTACTAAGCGCGGTGTAGGTCATGCCCAATTGGTAGAACGCATCGGCAAATTCAGGGTTTATGATAGTGGCTTTGAGATAGTAGGTGACAGCGCCTTCAAAATTCCCATTATTGTAGGCAATGACGCCAATATTGTAGAGGGTGTCCGTATTGTTAATCTCGTCGATAGACAATTTCGCAAACCAATCCATGGCCCTGGGGTAATCTTTAAGATTATTATAGGCATTCCCAATAGAGAGGATGAGCTCTTTATTCTTGGGGAATTTGTCCAACGCTTTTTGATAATAGTCGATGGACTTCTCGTATTCGGATTTTGAGGCATAACAATTGCCAATATAAAGATAAACCAGGTCAATACCGGGGGTAGTTTGGTTTTCTTTGAGAACTTTAAGGAGCGTTTGCAGGGCCTCATCGATTTTGTTGGCTGCAATCAACGTTTGGGCACTTTGAATTTCTTTAAGCACGGATTCGGCCACCACGGGGCCTTCCAATGTGCCCATTTTTGTTTCGATGGTGGTACTTTTGGTGCCGGGCGTGTCATCTACAAAAAAGCCCATCTTTATAATCTCATACCCTGTTTTTTCAAAATCGAGATTCCAGTTGCCCTTGCGGATAAAAACAACTTTCCACCGTCCATCCTTCCCGGTAACAGGAGAAGGGGTATGGAACTGATTCACTTCAGGTAAAAACAACTTGACAGTGACACCTTCAATCGGTTCGCCAGTGGCTTTATCGGTCACAATGCCGCTCATTTTACCTTTCCCACTGGTCAAACCACCAGCCCACAGGGCACTCCCGCATCCAAACACCAGTAATACGATTAACACGAACACTTTTTTTTTCATCGGTTCCTCCAGTTAATAACCAGTTAATTCAGCTAAAATAAATATATATCAATAACATGCATCCTGTCTCAAAACAGATACGCTACTCCAAACACGGTGGACTAAGTGGACGATATGGACGATGTGGACAATGTGGACAATGTGGACCTAAAATAAAAACTTATTTTCTTGTCCATGTCGTCCACAACGTCCACATCGTCCAAAACGTCCACAACGATTTCAAAATTCTGGCGGTAGAGGCAGGGTTATTTCAGCCCTTTTTTTTGTTTGATTTCAGCAATGGTTTTTGAAATCAAGGGTTGCTTGTTATCCAGATTTAACGATGCATTGAACACTTTTAAAGCCTCATCAAAGTCCTTGAGGTTCAAAAAGGTAAACCCCAGCAAATTCAACACGCGGATATCGCTGTCGTTGATTTTATTGGCAGCCACGAGCTGGTTCAATGTTTCCTGATAATCCTTCATGCCAAAAAGGGCGGTGGCTTTGATCAGATGGTAATCAAAAGCGAACTTGGCATCGCCCTGCAATTTTTCCACCTCCACCATCACCTGGGTATATTTTTTAAGCTTGTTCAATACACTCAAATAGGGAATATAACCATCAAAATACGCGAGGTTATTCGCAATACATTTGGCGTAATATTTTTCCGCCTCTGGTAGCGCCCCGGTTTTGTCGTACTGCCCGGCTAATTGGGAGTAAAAGATGAAAGGGTTTTCCGCGCGTGTTTTGTTGAAGGTTTCCATGGCATAGGAGAACTCCTTGATTGGAGACACGGAAAAGTTGGCAGTCTTGGTATCCAGTATCTTGCCATTAGCATCTAACAGTGTTAATTCCAGCTCGTAATAATCGGGATTCAAACCCTCTTCACCCAGTCTCTTAAGCACATTTATATCTGGCTTGTAGGCGTAGAGTTTCAAGGGGATTTCAATGGTTTTATTAAAATTTGCCCGTTCGTTTGTTCCTTTCAAGTTCAAGCGAACTTTTCCAGTTTCCCATAGGTTCTGATCAAGGTTATAAACACCGACCAGAACCAGCGGGGTTTCACGCAACTTAAAATTCTGACTGACGTCGACAAAGAGTTTTTGATCGTTAAACCGATAGGGGAAGAAAAAACTGTCAACTTGGTCCTCGGTTTTATACCCGACAACAGGGGTAGCTAATACAGGGGCACTGGCTGGTGCGGGCACGTCAATGTCCTTATCAAAATAGGAAAACTCTTTTCCGACAGTGTTCATAGCCAAAACGGTGAGGGTATACTTGCCGGGTATGACGGGAAAAGAGTAGTGGATGACAAGGCCAGAACCTTTTAACCCCTCCACTTTATCGGGGTCAAGATAAAAATCGTAGTGCTTTTTATCCTCGAAAATGAATTCCTCGCCCTTTTTTAAATTGATGCTTAAATCATAGCTAAAATAATACTGGTTCTTAGCCTCGCTGTAGCCAACAGATATTCTCGCGGGTTTAATAGAAATAGTAACAAAGTTGAAGTCGAAACGATCATACCGGGTAATACTGACCAACCGGCTATTTTCCACATAATTGGCCGAGGATTCGAGGTCGACATAACCTTTATAATTGAGAAAGTGGGTGGCATAGGACAAGTTGATCTTGCGGGTGGGAAATTCATGGATATTGGCGAGGATAAGATTGTTGCGCAAGGAGGGTTGGAAACCAGTGGCGATTTCATTGGGGATCATGCTCATGGCAGGCATAGCCAAGGCGGGGGCGAGTTCTTTGATCTTGTCGTAAATGCTCTCGAAATCGGTATCATTGACCTCTTCGGTTTTTATCAGCAATGCCGCCGGCCCGTCCACGCTGGGGTTGTAGAATTGCCATTCGGTGGTATTGTTGGGTTTATAAAACATCACGCTAAAATAGGTGGGTAAGCCGAGGCTTTGGTCGCCGAAGTAATACCACACCTGGGCGGGAAATAAACCGGCCTTGCTATCAAACCGCTCGATGCTATTGGGCTTACCGAGGATCATATAAAATCTGCCCATATCTGTCATCCAACCGGGTTTGGAGGAACCACGTTTAAAGTACTTCTCCACGTAAAGAAACCGTTGTTCAATTTCGGTTTTGTATTCGTTCTCCAGGGTGCCAGGCGTGGGATCCCGTTGTTGCCAAAATGAGCGAATAAAAATATCTCTGTCCCGCTGGGTAGTCAGAGACAGAAAAACATCCCGTTCTTCTTTCAGACTGATATAGGTGATCATATCATACCATGTCCGGTAAAGGGGATCGAGGGTTTTGAGCGCCGCTTGCTGCTCTTTGTGAGATAATTTGGGCTGATCCTTTTTGGGAAATCCCACCGCAACCAATACACAAAAAAGGAACACGAGTAATACGATTTTCTTTTTCATGGAAAAATCTTATCTCATTGCCATGTAAATGTCAATAAGGGAATAAGCCCTGGATTCACCGCCCAGTGTCAGAAAAAACTGGACTATCTGGACATACTGGACTTACTGGACTAACTGGACTTCACAAAACCTGTAAATTTTGTCCAGCTTGTCCAGTAAGTCCAGTATGTCCAGAAAGTCCAGTTGGCACGGTTATCCGTGGGACAGATAAAAATCTGATGGTGGATTCAGGAAGCTTCTTGAAATGGGAGTAATGTGAAAGATGGGAAATAAGGGCGGGATGATTGATTGTTAATTGACACTGATTCATTGTTTATTAATAGTATATTAATGATTTATCAATGTCAATTAACAAATCAATGAGTTTAGTGAAGAGGGGGTGGGATAAGTTTAGCCCGTAGGAGAGTCGAACTCCTCTTACAGGGTTGAAAACCCTATGTCCTAACCGATAGACGAACGGGCCAAACATGAGACGTGCTGGGCTCGAACCAGCGACACCCGCCTTAAAAGGGCGATGCTCTGCCAACTGAGCTAACGTCCCTTCATGATGAACTTACATTCATCATTGCAGGATAATAATTTACCATATTTTTCTGCGCCTGTCAACCGTCTGATGAAAAAATAATTTTATTGTCTTAATTTATAGGGAAAATATTTCAAAAAAAAGGCTTTTTGTGGTATATTACCATCTTAAAGTTAAAAATAAAGTTAAAAATAAACTTTTGGAGGTATGAGTGATGTTACTTCATCAGGAATTTGTTAAAATCGCCAAGAAGAATGGGAAGAAGCTTGCTATAATAGACCGTTCCACGGAGAAACGAGTCACGTTTGGAAAGTCGCTGATGGCATCGTTGTTATTGTCAAAGAGATTCAAACATTTCAAGGATGGGTTTATTGGCATTATGATCCCCAATTCAGCGGGTTCGATGTTGAGTATCCTGGGTGTGATTATGGCTGGGAAAGTCCCGGTGATGATCAATTATTCGACGGGTGCGGCAGAAAATTGCGAGTATGCGAAGAAGAAATGCGGCTTTAAAACCATAATCACTTCCCGTGCGCTGTTGGAAAAGATCGGTTGCCGCTTGGTTCCAGGCATGATATTTATCGAGGACATCATGGCGCAACTGACGATCAAAGATAAATTGCGGGCGGCACTAAAAGCGAAAATGCCCACGATGCTGCTACTTAAAACCATTCACGGGGGCGATAGCGACGATAATGTGGTGATTCTGTTCACCAGCGGCAGTGAAAAGGACCCCAAGGCAGTGCAACTGACCCATCGTAATATCGGCTCTAATATCATGGATATCTTGGAAGTCTTGGAACTGACAGACAATGATATCATGTTGGGCAATCTGCCGTTGTTCCACGTGTTCGGTCATAATACCAATTTCTGGTTACCCCTGCTGCGCGGTATCACCACGGTGACCTATGCCAATCCGCTGGAATACCGGAAAGTGGTTTCAGTAGTCAAAGAGGAAGGGGTCACGTTGATGGTAGGTACGCCGATATTTTTTATGGGCTATCTGCGCAAATCGGAACCGGGAGAATTAAGCTCGGTGCGGATCGCGGTCGCGGGCGCGGACAGAGCGCAAGACTGGCTACGCGAGGGTTATAAAGAGAAACACAACATCACGCTAGGCGAGGGCTACGGCTGCACGGAAACGAGTCCGGTAGTTTCATTGAGCCTGGGAGAAAACAGCCGCCCAGGCAGTATTGGCAAACCACTGCCCAGTGTCAAGGTTAAAATCGCGGATATCAATTCGGGTGAAACATTACCGGCAGGTGGCGAAGGAAAAATCCTGGTCAAGGGCGATTTGGTCATGAAAGGCTATTTCGATGACCTGGAAGAGACATCCTATCGCATGAAAGACGGCTGGTACGACACGGGCGATATGGGCGTCCTGGATGAAGATGGCTTTCTCTGGCACCGCGGACGTCTGAAACGGTTTGTTAAAATCGGCGGCGAAATGGTGTCATTGGTCAAGGTGGAAAATGTACTCCAGGGTCTTTTACCCCATGAAATTGAATGTTGCGTGGTAGAAGTCCCGGATTTCTTAAAGGGGGCCAAAATCGTGGCCACAGTGACGCAGAAAATCAATGAAAAAGATATTCTCAAAAAAATGGCGGCACAATTACCGCCGATTGCGTTACCCAAACAATTCATCCACATCGAAGAGTTTCCCAAAATGGGCAGTGGTAAAGTAGACTTCCGCTCGGTAACAGAACAGGTGAAAGCGCTCTTGGCCACGGAAAACGGCGAGGATACAGACGAATAAAAATAATATCAGTGGAAAAGGGGTTAAAATGGTGGTTTGGGAACCTCTGGGGTATGACGTTCTATGAATGTTCCACTGCCCAAAGGTTCCCTGCCACCGGAGACAAATTCCTGTGGGATTATGTCTCCGGTTATACTGATTTATTATAGTTGTTTTAGAATTCTTTTTTTAGATCAGCCCCAACTCTTTGCCGCACTTTTTGAACGCATCGACAATAAAATCGAGGTGTTCGTTTTCATGGGTGGCCATATAGCTGGTGCGCATCATCTGACGACCGGGGGGAACGCCAGGGGAGATAAACACGTTGACAAACACGCCGGAGTCATAAAGGGCTTTCCACATCTGGAAAGCGAGCATATCATCGCCCACAATCACGGGCACGATACCAGTACGACCCTCTAACACGTGAAATCCAGCTTCCCGTAATTTGGACCGGACCCTCTCGGAATTGGCGATCAATTTATCCACGCGCCAGGGTTCGGCGATCAGGATATCCAACGCCGCAGAAGCGGCAGCCACGGAAGCGGGCGTGGGGGAGGCACTGAAGATCAATGCAGCGGCATGATGCTTGATATAATCGATCACTTTGGCATCACCGGCCACAAAACCACCCAGAGAGGCAAATGTCTTGCTGAAAGTGCCCATGGTCAGGTCGATTTGATCGGTCAGGTCAAATTCACTGGCTGTACCCCGGCCACCTTTCCCGATAACACCCACGGAATGCGCGTCATCTAACAAAATGCGGGCTTTATACTGCTTGGCAATGCGGTTCAATTCAGGAAGCTCAACTATTTCGCCGCCAGTGCTAAACACGCCGTCACTGACGATCAGTTTATGTGCTTCCAGAGGAATACGTTTTATCGCCCGCTCAAGGTCTTCCATGTCGTTGTGTTTGTAGCGCACCACATTGGCGGTAATGGCTTTGGCCATCAAATTGCCAGCTACAATACAGGCGTGATTGTCCTTATCGGAAATTAAATACTCGCCCCGTTGCACCAGGGTGGGTATAATTCCTTGCGCGGTCTGGTAACCCGTGCTGAACAACAACACGGATTCCTTATTAAAAAATTTCGCCATTTTTTCTTCTAATTCGATATGTAAATCGATAGTACCGGTCAGATACCTGGAACCCGAGCAGCCTGTGCCATATTTTTCTATGGCTTTGATAGCGGCTTCTTTCACCTTGGGGTGAGCGGTTAAACCCAGGTAATTATTGGAACCTGCCATGACCACTTTGCGGCCTTCGATTTGCACTACAGGGCCTTCATTCTCTTGGATTGGCCTGAAATAGGGATAAAATCCTGCGGCTTTCACTTCATCGGCACGGGTGAACTTATAACATTTTTCAAATAGGTCCATAAAACCTCCTAAACTATTTTATATTGGTGAACATCAGAAAATAGTCAAATGATCGTTTCCATTGCAAAATTGCATACGCCATGGAACATTTGCTTATCTTCAAATTTTAATTGTCTACACTTTTACTTGTTTGTAGTATGGATAATTTTAAAGAAGACCACCGGGTATTTGCAGTTCATGGGTGGGCTGTTGGCAAAAATTTATTATCCGCTGTGCGGTTTCCTCTATGATTGGCATATCCACGGCAATATTCATACGGATATAATTGGTATGCCAGGGAGAAAAATTCTCACCGGGCACCACGGCGACCCGCTTCCGCTCATAAAGATCAAGGGCAAATGAAAAGGCATCTTCTATGGATGCGGGCAATTGGGCCCACAAAAAATAACCACCCTCACTGGAAACGACATTAAATCCCAGTGGGGTCAAAATACCTTTCATATAGTTATAGGACTGCTGGCATTTCAGCCTGATTGTCTGGCTATAGTCCTTGCCAAACTCGGAATTGGCCAAATACGAAGCAATCGTGCTCTGTAACACGGAAGGGGCGCATAATCCGGTGTAATCGTGTTTCTCGCGGATATGTTTCATGTGGTCGCGGTGGGTGATCAGATAACCGATGCGCCAACCGGTAATACCGAGGGTCTTGGAAAAAGAATTGATGTAAAACAACCGTTCATCCTGAAAAGACAGGGGATTAAATGGCGGCTGGTTAAAATAGATTTCATTGTACACGGCATCAAAGAGAATATAAAATTCGTATTGTTTGGAGAGGGCGAGCAGTTTTTCCAGTTCCTCCCTGGTCCAGACTTTCCCCAGTGGATTGCCGGGTGAGGCGATAAAAACGACCTTGACATTCTGTTCTTCAATCGTTTTTTCCAGTTCCCAAAAATCCACGGACAGATTTTGACCCAGGTGGCCATAAAAAAATGGGATACCGAACATGTTGGCCAGGACCGGGTAGCTTTCGTACACGGGATCGAAGGAGAGCGCAGCAAAGGGACGTGCCAACAGGGTAGTGAGATAGAAAAAAGAAAGAAATATCCCTTCGGTGGCGCCCTGTACAATCAGTATATTGTCGGGTTCAATGGGGGCCACGGGTGTATAGGCCAAACGGATCAAGTCGAGTAATTGGAAATTCCCGGAACCGGGGGCATATTGGTGTAGGGATGGATTCTGGGCGGCTGCTTCCAGTGTTTGCAATAATAGTGGGGGAGGAAAAAAGCCGGGTGTTCCCTGGGCTAAATTAATGCCACCCTCTTTTTTGACAAGGTTGCTGAAATAACTGATTAAAGAACCTTCCGGCTTCGCCTTTTCCTTCATTTTCTTAGCTGTACGGGTGCTTTGACCGCTAAAACCACTATTTCTTAGCCAATCCTTTTAAAAGATTCTTGGCTTCAGTAGTGTAAAAAGATTGGGGATAGTCATCGAGAATTTTGTTCAGGTTAGTGGTCGCGGTTTCCAGTTGGCCGTTTTTGAGTTGGATTTTAGCCATTTTTAACAGGGTGAAATCCTTGGGTACCTCGGATTTGGGGTCAACGAACAGGGTATTGAGTAAATCCAGTGCTTCTTTGGATTTATCAGAGGCATTAAGAATTTCCGCTTCCAATAATTTTTTCTCGCTGTTGATCAGACCGCTGCTGCTTTTGGAGAAGCTTTTTAGCACCTCGTTGGCTTTGGCCAGATCGCCTTTTTCAAAATACAATGAGGCCAGAAATAATTTCACCGCCGCAGATATGCCGCTTTTGGAGTTCAATTTGGCTAATTTTTCGATCTTCTGATCAACGTTCAACCATTCCGCATTTTTGATGCGCAGTGCGTACGAATAGGTGCGGTTTTCACCGCTGGCGATGTTGGATTTGATGAACACGACCAGGATGATGATGATAATCACGGCCACAATAGCGCCAATGCCGATAAGAATCATCTTCTGGTATTTTCGCAGGGTCTCGTATGCCTTCTCAATAAAATGTTGAAAAGGGTCTTCTTTTAGGTGTTCTCGTTCTTTCTTCTTCATATTAATTCCTCGTATGGTCTCACATGATTTTTTCAAAAGGAAAATGAGACACTCATTTTTTTCCGGTTTAACTATGGATAGTAGCATTTAAAGCAGTTACTGTCAAGGCTTAAGCCTGTTTTAAATGGAAGTTCCTATAGGCGGTCGCCGATCAAGCACCTTTTGCAAGAGGTTCCCGGGCTTGGAAAAATATTTTCATGGGGTGGTGTCTGGGATTTTTTTTTCCTGATCCAGAATTCACCGTCGATTCTTGAAAAAACATGGACGACGTGGACAGAGTGGACGATATGGACGGTTTAGATCCAGAAGAAATGTTTTTTTTGTCCTCTGAGTCCATATCGTCCACATAGTCTACAACGATTTCAATAATTTGGCAGTGGCTTTAGGTTTATCTTTCTGTTTGACTTTTGAATATTGAATTGTTACAATGCAGTGTATGACAAATTTTTTTTAAAGGAGATACACATGGGTAATTTAATGAATATCAGCGAAGTAGTAGAATTTGCCATTTATATTGAAAAAAATGGCTATAAATTCTACGTCGAAACCTTGAAAAAATTCAACGATGCCCGTTTCATGAAACTTTTCCAGTTTCTGGCGGACGAGGAATTCAAACATGAAGCGACTTTTAAGCGATTGTTAAACGAGGTGGGTAACTTTACCCCCCACGAATCCTACCCGGGGGAGTACCAAGCTTATATGAAACATTTCCTCTCCAACCACGCCCTGGCGAATGACGACATGTTAAAAGAAAAAATCGCGGGCATCAACACCATCCAAGACGCGATCAATGTGGCTCTGGACTTCGAAAAAGACAGCATTGTTCTCTTCACGACTCTGAAAAAATACATCCAATACGAAAAACAATTCGCGGTGGAAACAATTATCCAGGAAGAAATCACCCACATCTTCAAAATCAATGAATTCAGCGCTGGAAAATAGATGAAATAAAAATAAAGAAAAAGATTTACCCACGAATTACCGGAATTAACACGGATTCTTTAAGAAGGAGCTTTTGTTTCCCTTTAATTCGTGGGGGTATTTTTTTAACTGGTTGAATTGAAATATAATACTTTGGATAGAATCATGAATATACGCGCCAAACGTTTTGCCTTGTTACTCGTTTTGGTTCTTGGTTGCACCCTGCCTCTCGTCGCTTATGTTGGACCTGGGGCCGGTTTTGCTTTTGCCGGCTCATTTCTTTTTATTTTTGTCGCCTTTTTCCTTGCCATATTTAACTTCCTGACCTTCCCTATTCGCGCCCTCATCAAATTTTTCAAACGGCTCAAAAATTTGAAAGATGCGAAATATAAACGTGTCATTGTCATTGGTTTTGATGGTATGGATTACAACCTCATCAAACGTTTCAGCAAGGAAGGAAAAAAATTCCCCCATTTCGAGGAATTAGCCAAAGAAGGAACCTTCGCCCCGCTCTGGAGCACCCAGCCTCCTATTTCCCCGGTCGCGTGGTCCACCTTTTCCACTGGGGTGAACCCGGGCAAACATAATATTTTCGATTTCTTAACTACCGACCGCAATACATATATGCCCAAACTCGCGGGTTCGGATATCCGCCCACCCAAACGAGTTTTGAATATCGGCAAATACGCGATTCCTATCTCCAAACCCAAGATCGAATTAAAACGTAAAAGCCAAAGCTTCTGGAAAATTGTAGCCAGTAAAGGTATTTTCTCCTCGGTGTTGCGCGTACCTTTCACTTTCCCCCCCGAAAGATTCGCTGGCTTGATGTTATCGGGTCTTGGTACACCTGATTTACGTGGCACCCAGGGCAGTTTCAGCTTCTTCTCCGACGACTCCAGTCAAGCCTCCGCTATTGCTGATGGGGTATTTGAACAATTGGAAAAAACATCCGCCAATACCTATAAAGGATTCCTTAAAGGACCAGCCAATCCCTTTCTAAAGGAAAACAAACTGCTGGAACTCTCGTTCACACTCCAGGTCGACTGGCAAAATCAAACCGCTCAACTCCGTTTGGCTAAGGAAACCATTCTTTTAAAAAAAGGAACCATGAGTGAATGGTTCACTGTCCGCTTTAAAGTTGGGTTTCTTAAGATTTCTGGTATCATGCAGGGCGTATTGGAAGAAGTAACCGAGGGTAAGCCGATTAAATTGTATCTCTCCCCGATTAACATTGATCCCGAAAGTCCAGTCATGCCGATTTCCCATCCCCGTATTTTTGCTGTTTATCTCAGCAAGCTCCTTGGTTCGTATGCCACGCTTGGCATGGCCGAGGATACCTGGGCCTTAAATGAGCGCGTGCTTTCTGAAGATGCGTTTATCCAGCAAGTGTATGGCGTGCAAAAAGAACGTGAAGCGGTTTTCTTTGATACATTCAAAAAATATAAAAGTGGTCTGGTCGTGCAGGTATTTGAAGCCACGGACCGGATGCAACATATGTTCTGGCGTTATTTAAAAGGCGCCAACTCCCCTGCTGAAAAATTAACCGAAGACCCAAAAATCGTGGATGCGATTGCCAATTGTTATAAAGCCATGGACGATTTCCTCGGCAAATTATTCAAGGTGATGAAAAAAAGCGATCTTCTGATGATTGTATCTGATCATGGCTTCAATGCCTTTAACCGCGAATTTCATCTCAACACCTGGTTGTTTCAAGAGGGGTATCTCGTGCTCAAAGAGGGTAAAAAAACCAGTGACAAATGGTATGCGGATGTGGATTGGTCGAAATCACGGGCGTATGGTCAGGGTTTAAACGGTATCTTCTTAAATGTCAAAGGCCGGGAAAAATACGGCATTGTACACCCAGGGAAAGAAGAAGAGGCATTAAAAGAAGAGATTGTCAAAAAAATCGTGCTGGTGAAAGATGATCAATACAACGAAAGTCCGGTGAAACTGGCTTTCAAACGTGAGGACATCTATCGTGGGCCTTATACTCCCAATGCACCTGACGTGGTGGTCGGTTATACAGTCGGTTACCGCGTCTCCTGGGAATCCGCCGTGAATTTTGTCGGTGAGCGGCTTTTTTCCGATAACATCCGCTTTTGGAGTGGCGATCATGCCTTTACCCGTGACGCTGTGCCCGGTATTTTTTATTGCAATCGAAAAATCCAGCACAAAGACCCTTCCTTGGCTGATATTTCACCTACTATATTAAAAGCCTTTGGGATACAGCCCCCAGCTTTTATTGAGGGCAAGGATTTACAAGTGTAAGCAGGTCTTAAGGAGACTACATGGAACGACGAGAGTTTATTAAAAATACAGGCGCAGTGATTGCTGCCGCGCCATTTATGAATTTTGCAGCCCATGGCCCCAGACCAAGGATGATTGTCTTGGGATTTGATGGCATGGACCCGAAAACCGTTAACCGGTTGATGCAAAAAGGCCAATTGCCCAACATGCAGAAACTGGCGGAGATGGGCGTGTTTACTATGATGAACACGACTATCCCACCGCAAAGCCCGGTAGCGTGGGGAAGTTTTATTACTGGTGCCGATCCCGGCAAACATGGTATCTTTGATTTTTTGCATCGTGACCCGCAATCGTATGTTCCCAAGTTTTCCCAATCCGATACGGTGCCTGCCGATTGGCACATCAAGTTGGGGAAATATAATATCCCTTTAAAAGGGGCGCAAATTCATTTGAAACGGGAAGGAAAACCGTTCTGGGATTACCTTGAAGATCGTGACCTGGATGCCACTATCTTTAAAATCCCCGCCAATTTTCCCCCTTCAAAAAGTAAACAGCGCACTATCTCCGGCATGGGTACGCCCAGTTTAATAGATGGGTATGGTATCTATACTTTGTATACCTCGGATGAAATCGAATCGCAGCAGAACATTTCACCCCATACTGTTCTTTATGCCTATATTAACGAAAACGATGTGTTGGAAGAAGGTGTTTTGGAAGGGCCGGTGAATGATCTGGTGTTGGATGAAGAAGGAAACCCCACCAAAACCTCTATTCCCTTTAAAGTCTATCTGGACAACACTCATAAGACGGCCCGCATTGATATTCAGGATAATGAAATACTCATCGCCGAGGGCGAGTATTCGAATTGGGTAGAGTTGAATTTTTCATTGATTAAAGGAATTAGCAGTATCACTGGAATGGTTAAATTCTATCTCTTGGAAATGGGCGAGAAGTTCCGGCTTTACATTTCTCCTGTTCATATCAGTCCTAAACATCCTGCCATCACTATATGTACTCCCGATTCTTATGGCCCGGAGTTGGTCCAGCACTGCGGGTTGTTTCATACTATCAGTTTGCCTTGTGACACGCATGCCTTGAGCAAACACACCTTTGATATGAGTCAATTTATTGAGCAGTCTATGTCCGTGTTCACTGAGAGTAAAACCATTTTCCAATATGAATTCCAGCGGTTTTTAAGTGGCAAAGGCGACTTTTTATTCTTCTATTTTTCTTCCCTTGATCAGGGGCAGCATATGTTTTGGGCGTTGCACGATAAATTGCATCCCTATTACAATGCAGCGGCTGCTGCCAAGTATGGGTTTATGAACGATGAATTGTACCGCAAACATGATACTATTTTAGGTGATGTGTTGCAGCGCATTCCCAGGGATACCCGGCTCATTGTCATGTCTGATCATGGTTTTGCTCCTTTCCGCCGCACCGTCAACCTCAATACGTGGTTGCAAAAGGAAGGCTATCTCAAACTCTCCGTCAATGAGCTCAGCGATGGTGTTTCTTTGAATGACCATGCCGATTGGAGCAATACCAAGGCGTATGCTATCGGTTTAAATGGTCTTTACCTCAACATGAAGGACCGTGAAAGCAACGGTATTGTGAACCCAAACGAACGGCGGAAACTTCTCGAAGAGATCAAAGCCAAACTGGAGTTATTGACTGATCCAGTGAATGGGGAGAAAGTGGTCACCCAAGCGTTTATTGCCGATGATCATTTTTCCTCTGATTTCCGGTTTCGTGCTCCTGATATTATTGCTGGTTTTAATCTTGGGTATCGCACCAGTGGCGAGTCTGCCATTGGGGGATTACATCCCGATATTCTTGCTGACAACATGGATTGGTGGGCTGGAGATCATTGTATGAATCCTATCCATGTGCCAGCCACGTTTATTTCCAATTTTAAAATAAATAAAAAAGTTCCCGATATCAAGGATATGGCGCCCACGATCTTGACTCATTTCGGGATAAAACAATTCCCTGCCATGTCCGGGAAATCTTTAATTTAGGAGAATCCGATGTCAAAGAAAGCAAAACTCAGTAACGAAGCTGCGGCCAAAGCCGATGAAATTATTGCCTTTCATGGTTATTCTTCCCTCGATGAATTGGTTGAGAACTTGATCAACAACGAGTTCGAAAAAATCAAATCCGAAGACAACAAGGACGAGCAAGCCGAAGCACTCAGTGGACTGGGATATATTTCATAGAGAAAATTTAGGTGCGTCAGGTGAGTATTAGGTGAGTATTAGGTCAGTATATCCTACACTCACCTCGTTCGTCTAAAATAGGAGTTGACTGTTCATGATACATAAACTGAATTATTTATTCACCCGTTTGTTCGATATCCTGTTGTATCCCTTTTCCTTCATTGCTGAATTCTGGGGAATTCTTTTCTTGAGTATACTCATGTCCTTTGTTGTTTTGTATATTTATAAATGGGTTTCTTCTCCCGCTACTGTCAAAAAGACCAAGAATCAAATCAAAGCCAATATCCTGGCGATCCGTATTTATAAAGATTTATGGAAAGTCATTTTGCTTTCCTTTTTCAAGAGTCTCTATTATACGGGCAAGTATTTCCTGTTGAATTTTGCTCCCGTGTTGATCATTGCGCCTCTGTTATTTCCCGTTTTTGTGCAGATGGACATCCGTTATGGTCTTAATGCTTTCAAAGTGGGTGACCCAGTCGTGGTAAAAGCCGCTTTCGCTTCATCCATCGAAAGTCTTAACATGCAACTCTTAGACGACGCCCATTTTAAGCTGAAAATGAATCCGGTATTCATCAAAGCCTTAAAAGAAGTCAATTGGAAATTGGAAACCCTCAAACCGGGTGCAACCAAAATCCGCATTCAACTAAATGACAAGACCATAACCAAACAGTTAACTATCGGTCCTACTCGTCTCCCCCTTTCCAACCAAAAGCTGAAACAATCCTCTTTCGCGCATTTCATCTATCCCGCCGAACCTCTCCTCCCAGAAAGCGAAATCTCCAGTATTTCCATTCATTATCCAGGCAAAAGTATCACCTTTCTTGGTATCACCATGAACTGGCTGATCTGGAACCTCATTCTGGTCATCTTGATCGTGTTGGCCTGCAAAAATAGATTTGGCCTTGAGTTTTAAAAGAATTTTAACCACAGATTACGCAGATTAAAAGGATTACCCAGATTAAAAAGAAAAAAGACGTATCATTTGCGGGCCAATTTTTTTCAATAGTCCTCTTTTAATCTGTCTAATCATTTTAATCTGCGTAATCTGTGGTTTTCTTTACCTTACAGTTTAAGTGCTGCTACCATTGCTCTAACAGCTTCCTTGAGGTTTTCTTCGGCGTTGAGATCCGTATACTTGACTGTCTGGCTGACCGGGCCGGTTATTACTTTGCCGGTGGCTGGGGAAACGACTTTTAAAGTCAGGGCCACGGTATACTGTTCGGAAGAGGAACCGTAATACTTCAAGGTGGTAGTACCCAGTTGTTTGGCACTGATGACAATGTGATTGTGGGCGACATCGGCGATACTACGATTGGATACAGTGGGACCATCAATGATGGTGTATTTTTTGCGAGCCAGGATTTGCTCTATATATGAACTGACCAAATCAGCTTTGTCACTGTCACCCACAGCACTCACAATGCAGGAATTGGCTGGAGGTCCGGCATGAACGGCCATGGGTGTACCGGTACTCTGCGAACGGGTTGACCCACCAGAAAAATTGGCGGCTGAGGAAGAAGTCGTGGAAGATGTGCCTTGTCCAGTGGATGTTGCACCGGAAATACGCTTCTCCGGTTGGGTGAAGGTATTGGTTTCTGGACCTGAAGCTGCACTGTCCCCCGAGTTTACGCTCTCTTCTCCACTGATACCAGCCGAGGCATCGTCAAGCTGGCTGCTGGAGTCATCACTGGATGGGGTGGTGGTTGCTTCCCCACTGGTGGTGGTTCCATCCGTGACAGTGCCGCCGGATGAGTTCTCACCGTTCGTGTTCCCGGTGCCGAAGCCAAAAAAACCGGCTTTGGGGTCTGCTGGGGTAGTATTTGCAGCAGCAGTGGTGGTCGTTTCGCTGGTGGTGGCTGGTTTTTTGTCCAAGAAGAGCATCTTGGCGGCAAAGGCTCCACCCATTAACAATACAATAATGGCAGTGACAATAACGGCGGCATATTTATTGCTTTTTGGGGCGGGCGCTACTGCGGCGGGTTGGGGTCCTGCTGGCGCGACTTCGAAAATGGGCTGGGCTTTGGGAGATAACATTTCAATGGGCGGTAATGACGGGGTGGGGATAGGCGGGAGCGTTTCGCCGATGCCCGTGGCCGCGAGGTCTGTTAAAACTTCGGCCATAGTCGCGTAGCGTTGGGTGACATCGGTCTTCATCATCTTCTCAACGATGCGGCACAGGGGCGCGGGAACATTGGGGTTAACATCACAAATAGGTGGGAACGTGCCTTTGACAATTTTCATTAACATGCTGACCGGAGTATCCGCTTCATAGGGGGTTTTGCCAGTCAGCAACTCGTAAAAGGTAACGCCCAGCGAGTAGATATCGCTACGTTGGTCCACTATTTTTCCCTCGCATTGTTCCGGGGAGAGGTATTCAGGTGTGCCGATGATAGAACCTTCGCGGGTGAGTTTGGTTTCGGCAGCCAATACATAGGCAATACCAAAATCGGTGACTTTGGCCCGGTTTTGGGCGTCAATCATGATGTTACTCGGTTTGACATCGCGGTGAACCAAGCCAGCTTCATGGGCATGACCCAGAGCATCAGCCACTTGTTTGATGATGTTGACTGCTTTTTCGGGCATGAAGACGCCGATCTCTTTTTTAATATCGGCAAGGCTGGTGCCCTTGATGTACTCCATGGCAAAGTAAAAGATTCCTTTTTCCTCGCCAATGGAGAAAACTTGCACGATGTTGGGGTGATTCAATTGCGCGGCGGATTGCGCTTCCCGCTGGAAACGGCGGATGTATTCTTTGTCGACTGCGAGTTGATTGGATAGGACTTTGAGAGCCACTACCCGGTTCAATGACAGTTCGTGGGCCTTGTACACCGTGGCCATGCCGCCCCGTCCCAATTTGCCTATTATTTTATAATTGTTTAATGTTTCACCTGTAAGGTCTAATTCATTCGTTATCATGTTTTTTTCTCCTGCGGTATATAATAATACAAAAATGATTTTATTTCAATTATTTTAACAAAATATAAGCTGGTGGATAATTATAAAAAAATGGGTGGGCAGCATTGGGGAGTGTGTCGCGCCCGATTAAACTATACCTGTATTGCCGTACCAATTAAAGAAAAACACAAAAACCATCTGAGCCATCAATCATATTCATTTTATACCACAAATAGGACTAAATTAAAATAGGAGGTAGAGGCCTGAATTCACCGCCAAGTTTCTGAAAAAACTGTGGACGATATGGACTTAGTGGACGATATGGACAAAAAAATGCTTTTGTCTTTGCTCCACATCGTCCATATCGTCCACTAAGTCCATATCGTCCATATCGTCCATGTTTTTTCACGAATCTGATGGTGAATCCAGGCAGACGTTACACCCAACGTCTCTACCCTTCAGAAACATTAACCCCCTTAGCGGACGGTAGCTGGAGCTTTTGCCAATACTTGGCCGTGGCTGTTCAAGGAGGAGGCGGCTAAAAGATCGGCCAGTAACGGGTTGTTTTCAGGGGTGAGGGTTAATTTAGCACCACCTTCCAAAATACGCTGGGCTTCCAGGATGCTGAACAGGGCTTTTGCTACATCCGGGTCGCGGCCAATCTGGTCCAACGCGTCGCCCACAATTTCCGGGCGAATAGCCCCGGCTTTGGCAAACTCCACCGCAGCTTGACGTTCGGCTGTGCTCGTAATGACATTTACCTGGTTGTTGCCGTCCTGCTTGATAGACGAAGTTACCTGACGTAGACGGTTCACTACCTTGCTTTCGATCTGGTGAATCATGTCTACATCCCGGAAATGAACCTTACGAATGTAAACAGAACCTAACCGATACCCCCAATCATGACTTTGCGGCGAGACTTCCGTGCGCACGGTCTGACTCATGGTGTGGCGACTGGAAAGCATATTGGCTAAAGGCATGTTGCTCAAACAACGGACAGTAGAATTACTGACATTGGCAGCTAATGAACCACGGGGATCGGTGTTCTTGAAAAGGTAAGACACGGGATCGCTGATATACATCTCAAACCAAATGCCAATCCCCATGGGCGCACCTTCTTCTGAATTGACAGGCTGACTGCGCAGGTACTCCTGATCCAAACGGAAATCTATGGTATAGCACCGCCCAAAAAGAGTAGTCACAGGCGCACGCCACCCCATCTTCAACCACAAAAAATACAGACCGGGTTCATCCAACACGGCTACTACCTTGCCAAATAACACATAAACAAGGCAACGCCGCTCATGAACAATCGCGTAAATCCCCAACAGTCTGGCGAAACCAAGAAGCAACGGTATCAGAATAAAAAATCCGAAAAAAGGAATGATAACAGGGAGAAAGTCTTCCATTATTTCACCTCCATCACAATACGTTCCGCCTTGGAGAAAAGCCCCAGCTTGACGTTTCTGACATAGGCATCCAGGGCGCGGGTGCCACCATTTGCCTTGAGCTGTACAAGTTGCGTGGCGAGGCGTATCAAGGGTTCCACTTCTGCCTGGGCTTTGAGGGTTTCGATTTCCACTGCACGGCGGGACTGCACGATCTTTTGATCGGCGGAAGCTTGGGCCAAACTGATGTCTGAGGACACCTGGTTATGTGCCGTGTTGATGGCAGCCAGAGCCGATTCTACTTCGGGTGGGGGATCAATACTGGTAATTAACGAGGCATCCAGTTGAATACCATAACGGGCCGCAGAGGAACGGCATTCCAAATCCATATGCTCGTTGATATCCCGCAAATTTTTGCGTAGATCATTGATAGAAATCCCGGTTTGAATAGCGGGTGTGCCATCTGCGGCAGCGGGGGCCTCAAAATTGGCGATTCGCTCGCGCAATACCGAGACAAAATAACCCAGAATATGGGCGATGGGATTCTTGACACCAAAAATGTAGCCATAAAGATTACGTTCACTGACCTTAAACCGTATCTGCCCGGTCAAACCTGTATTCAGTTGATCCTTGGTCACTGCCTCTAAAATAGTCCCGCCATTGTTGGCATGGGGATTGATTGGGTCCATGGCCATACTCACGGTCTCAGTCGCAATAGAAACTTTGTATATACGTTCCCATGGCCACTTAAAATAGGGACCTCCAGGCGGGATGACCCGCACCTGGGGATAATTGTAGCGTAACTTCTCGTCGGCATTAAGGGACTGGGAAATAGGATCTTCCGCGATCGTTGCATCTCCTATCCGTTGCGCACGACCAAAAGAAGTTTTTACCGCCCGCTCGTTCTGGTTGACAGTGTATAATCCTGCCACCAGGTAACGTACCAAGAACCAACCAATAAATCCGATTAAACACCCCATTGGAATTCCAATGTTCATTAAAACCTCCTAAAGAAAGGACAATTCATGTTGCTGTGTATCATTGTGATAACACCCGCCCTTTCCTGCTTTTTGATAGTAATATGCTTTTTGATTATAATTCTTGCTCATTTTGGGATTATAAAGAGTGTGGGTACAAATGTCAATAGGTTAGAAAGTATCTATTCAGTTTTTTTGGATGGCACTATCCTTCCCCAAAACCCCGGCCTATTTGCGCCACATTTGCTGCAATTTGTTAAGCGTAGTAGCAAAAAAAAGGGAGTTTCAGTTCCTGAACCTGACGGTTTTAACTAATAGTTGACTGTTC
>CAZCVI010000078.1:0-33025 GCA_964502145.1 uncultured Clostridia bacterium | reverse complement strand
TTTTGATTCTCAATTAGGGGTGAACCGTCATAGCGGTTCAAAAATAGAATTGCTGCACAGATTTGACACAGGTTGACTCCAGGGCATAATAAAAAAATGAGAAAGGGCAGCTAAATCGGAACCAAACGCACTCAGATTCTTTAATCCATAATGCTCTTCTCCTCTATGAATCCGTTTCCTAAACACCTTATCCATAACATCTTGGTGCAATCCCGCCTTGCAGCCGTGGGCCACGGCTGCGAAAAGGGGTTCCATCTCCTGCAATGTATCGGGAAACTCTTTCTTGGGCAGGTTCTTAAAATAGTGGTACAGTCGCAGGTGTGCCTTTTGCCAGCCGTCGGGATTGGTCTCACACAATTTCGCCCCGAAATGTTCCCGCACCAACGGGTGGCAGTCCAACGTGCCGGTTTTGTGCCCCGCTTCTGCACCTAACAAAGACACGTCGCGCAGATGGGTTAACGCACTCTGAAAATCCTCTTCACCAATCCCCACCACGTGCTCTGTGACTCCCGGAAGCACGGGTTCTTTTAGCAATTCTGCCAGCACTTCCTCGGTCACCGGACGATCAAACAACCCCATCAGCAACAGAATATCCCGTTCCACCGATTCACCGAACCACCTTTCATAGGCCACCATCACATGCTGCGCATGAAATGCCTCGTGCTTTTTTAACTGGTTTAATTGCCTGATTTTGTCCCGGCGGCGAATATCCCCCTGGTGCATGTTTTTGATATACAACCCCAACAACGTCAACGCCAACGCATGACCCCCATACTCCGTCACGGCCTTCTGGAAATCCAACGGCGCACCCAGGGTCACCCCCAGACTCTTTAACAATAACACACCGGCCTCGGTGGACAGATGTTCCAGGGGAATCTCTTGGTGGCCGTAGTTCAGCCGCTGTTTTAAGTCGGTGATGGGTTCCCGTGTCGAGATGACACACAAGCCACCCTGGCTGCCCCCGCCCAGAGCCAACTCTTTTAAGAGTGCGGCCAGCCCCTGGTCCTTTAATTTGCCATCCAGGCCTTTTACTTCGTTCGGTGGGTATTGCAGCGGTTCCAAGCCGTCCAGGATCAGCAAGCATTTGTGCTGCCGCACCAGCCGCGCCAAGCGGCGGCCTTTGTCCACGGCGGAACCGGCCTGGGGATCTGCATCGCCGAACCATAACAGGGTCTCCATAAAGAATTCATCGGCAGAGACCTGTTTGCCTTCGGTGGCGCCCTGGCTGTAAAAAGACCAGCCAAAGATTTTTTGTGCGCCCCGATAGTGATCCCGCTCCATTTGATTCAACCATTGGTTGACCAATGCCGTTTTGCCGACGCCGCCCCAGGCGACGAGGGAGAAAATATGAGTGTTGTTGTCCGCCCAAGCCGCATCCAAGAGGGTGAGTTCTTTTTCTCTGCCGAAAAGGTGTGCGCCGGTGGAGGGTAAGCGATCTAGGGAGATGTTGTCAGTGCTGGGCGGGGGAGTGGGAGCAGGAAAATTCAGTGCCACATCTTTGGGTGGAAGTATTAATATGGGGCCCAGTTCTGGTTTCTTCACTTCCGGTTGCTGGGTGAGGCTGCGGTAAAGAGATTCATACCCTCCAGGGGAGCTCAGACAATAAACGGTGGCTGCTTTTAATGGTGTTGGGATGAATGAGCAATCCTTGGGGTCAAATACAACGGGAATAAACCGCGAGTTATGGGAATTGTTTTGGTACACGTGTTGATAGATCAGCAAGGATTCCCATTTAATGCCTTTACCGGCACCTGGCAGAGTTTCATCTATAACTTTTTGCCAATAGTCTTCTGTACAAATGACAATGACGTGCTCTGCTTTTTCTATTTGACGGTCCATCCATTTGGGCCAGCCTTCAGCGGGGCTGGTTTCGTATTTATCAATATTACAATCCAGACCATTTTTCCTTAATTGATTGGCTAAAGCCAGAACGCGGTCGTCATGTTCTGGCGTACTACTCCAGCTATAACTGATAAAAACTGTTCCCATGGGCAACCCCTTTGTTTTTTTTTGTTAAAGAACAGTATACACCATTAAATATAAAAAGTCATCTCTTTAGAATTTTTGGAAATTTCCCGCCTGTCCCCTTTTTCCCTTGAAATCCCCCCGGCGGTTTAACGGTGCGAAGCAAAAAAACCAATTCACCGTTTTACCGCCGGAGTTATTCAAAACTAATTAAAGGATAACAACCGCGTAATCTTCCACTTCGCCCCAGCTTGCGGTCTCGCAAGCACCACGATAACTGCCGGAGGAAGTACTGTATTTAACCGAAACCCGCATGCCCAGCTTGCTGTTCAGCGTCACCGAGGCAGGCACGGTAAAAGAACCGTTTAAAGTACCCGTACCATTATAATATCCTTGATAGGCAATCTCACCGGCATCATCAAAATCACCATCGCGGTTATAATCTATATATATCCGCCAATTGCCGTACCAACCACTGGCATTGGCCGAGGTCAGGGCGACATTATAACTTTGACCATGGGTGAGATTCACCGTTTGGGTGGTATAACTGGTATACTTGGAGGCACCGGAGGTATTGGAGAAACCGCCCACAGCCACGCCTGCAATATGCCCGAAGTAAGAGGTACTGGAAGCAGATGTACAGTAGGTGGGCAGTTCACTTCCGCCGCTGGAAACAGTGACCTGCTTGGAAACCGTACCGGTTAAACCACCGTTATCGGTGACGGTTAAAGCAATGGTGTAAGTACCAGCCGCAGCATAGGTATGAACGGGATTTTGCAGTGTAGATGTAGTGGCGTCACCAAAGGTCCAGGCATATGAAGAGATGGTGCCGTCGGAATCAGTACTGCTATTGGCGCAAGTCACGGTTAAACCACTGGCCGAGGTGCTAAAATTAGCCGTGGGTGCCTGATTGGCAGCAGAAACAGTGACCTGTTTGGAAACAGTACCGGTTAAACCACCATTATCGGTGACGGTTAAACCAATGGTGTACGTACCCGCCACCGCATAGGTATGAACAGGATTTTGCAGTGTAGACGTGGTGGCGTCACCAAAGGTCCAGGCATATGAAGCGATGGTGCCGTCGGAATCAGTGCTACTATTGGTGCAAGTCACGGTTAAACCACTGGTCGAGGTGCTAAAATTAGCCGTGGGTGCCTGATTGCTGCTACCACCATTAATGATCACCACATAATCCTCCACTTCGCCCCAACCGGTAGCCGTGGCACACACGTCACGATAGGTACTCTGATTGGCAGAAACGCGCATGCGTAACTTTTTCCCGGTAACCACACCGGAAACCGGTACATTCAAGGTGCCACTAATCGTCCCATAACCACTTTTCTCCAAAACCTTTTCCCCGTTCTCGTCGAAATCCCCATCCAGGTTGTAATCGATCCAAACACGAACATAACTGCTACTGCTGCTGGTGCTGCATCCCACGGTGAGGGTATAAGCCTGACTGGTTTGCAGGGCAATAGATAACGCCGTGTAATCGGTGTAAGTGGCTTTACCCGTGGAGGGGTTATTGAAAGAGCCCACCTGCACTTTGTTGATATACATCAGCGCACCGGAATTGGAGGAGGATTCGCAATAGGTCACATTCACATCCACGGCTTTGGTTACCGGATTGGTGCTGCCGTCGCCATCGGTGACGGTCAGCGTGACATTATACGTGCCAGGATACATATAGGTGTGGATCGGATTCTTCAGCGTGGCGGTCGTGCCATCACCAAAATTCCAACTCCATCCCACCAAATCACCATCAGCATCCGTGCTGAGGTCTTTGAATTTTAATTCAAAAGCAGTACCCGGCGAGTAGGAGAAATTGGCCACTGGCGCTTTATTGGGGCCAGCCCAGATTTTTTTAGTCAGTGTACTGGTGGTATTGGTGCCACCGCCCACGGTCAGCGTGACATCGTAATATCCCGCGGCGGCATACGTATGGGTCGGGTTCTGTTGGATGGAAGTACCCCCATCGCCGAAGTTCCAGCTCCAGTCTGTCAGTTCACAACCGCTGCCCGTGCTCTTATCCGTGAAAATACGGCCCAGGTCACCGTTCTTGGCCACCGAGAAATCCGCATTGGCCATACAACCCGAAGTGGCCGCTTTATACAGATTCAAACGACCACCCGTCACACATTTCCCATTTAAAGAGGAGTGCGGGTCCACGTTATCCATGATCCTTTTTTTCCGTTGCAAAGCCGTGTCATTGGGGAAGATCGAAGCCAGTAACGCCACCGCGCCGCTAACATGGGGCGTAGCCATGGAGGTACCACTCAGTAATTTCCAGGTATTGCCCGGCGCGCAACTGGTGATACCCGAACCGGGAGCACCCAGATCCACGGTGGTGGCCCCCCAGTGGGAGTAATCCGCCAGGGTATTATCGCTGTTGGTGGCAGCCACCGCGATCACATAGGGCGTATCGTAGCCAGAGGGATAAAAGGGTATCGCATCGTTATCTTTAGAGGAATTCCCCGCCGCGCATACGGACAAAATACCGTTTTCGCCCGCCAGTTTGATGACATCGAACAATTCTTGAATCGCATCGGTGCCGCCCCAGGAGTTATTGACCGCCACGATGTTTTGCCCTTTTTGTTTTTGGTCGATCACGTATTCATAACATTCAATGGCGCGGGAAGTATAGCAGGAACCGCTGGAATCGAAGAGTTTGAGGGCCATTAGTTTCACGTCCCAGTTCACCCCTACCACGCCAAAACCATCATTACCCCGTGCGCCCACTGTGCCCGCGGTATGGGTGCCGTGGTAGTGATCATCCATGGGGTTGGTGTCGCGGTAAGCCACATCAATGCCGTAAATATCGTCGATATAGCCGTTATTGTCGTCGTCCACATTGTTATTGGCGATTTCGCCCGGATTTTTCCACATGTTGGCAGCCAGGTTCGAGTGGTTATAGTCAATACCCGTATCAAACATCGCCACCACCACATTGGCTGAACCAGTGGAAATGTTCCAGGCTTCCGGTGCGTCAATATCCGTGTCATTATTATTATGTAAACCCCAGAGTTCCCCGAATTTCGGGTCATTGGGAATGACAGTCAGGTAGGCCATGTAATCATAGTTGGCCCTTACCACGCCCGCATGGGCGCGCAGTTCCGCCACAATAGCTTCAATGGCTTTGCCTGTTTCCAGAGCCCGCGTGTTTTTGCCCAGCACACCCACCCAGGCATTGTGTTTTTTGGAGAGGTGTTTAAATTGTTTCTCGATTTCCATCCCATATAACCCCGCCACTTCTTTGGCTGTTTTCGCGTCTTTGACTTCGATAATCAGACGGTCGCCATGATAGCCACTTTTAGTGCTGGTTTTCACAAGGTAATCACTATCCGCATAATCTTGGCTTTGCATGAATCCAATACCCAGCCACAGGGTCAAAACCAGAACCAGGATACCCAAACACATTTTTTTTAATACCATTTAAGTTAACCTCCTAATCGTTTTATTAGAACTTTTTATTGTTAAGAAAAAAGTTTCTCGCCACGGCAAACCGGACTTGTGCCCGGAAATGGAGTTACTTCAAAGTTTTATCTTAGTCCTCCAGACCGTGGAATCATAACGAACTAATTAGGTATTAAATATACATGGTTAGGTATACAAATAAAGATGAAGTGAGAATTGTTAATGGTTAATGGTTAACCGGAAAGATGTGTCCTGCGGACGTTTCGATAAACGCCTACGGCGAAAAAGAAAAAAAAGAAAGAAAAGAAAGTAGATAATTTATTAATTGTTTCGCCGCAGGCGTTTGATATTGCCCGCAGGGCGCAGCTTTTCGGTTAACAATTAACCAATATCACTTAATCTCTTCATCCTTCTTTAACTGAAACCTTTTTGCCTAAAAAGGCAATGGCCAGTTTTTTGATGTGGGTGATGCCACGGGTGCGCAGTTCTGTTTCGTATTGTTTGGCCTCGATTTGGGCCAGGGCGGCTTTTTGGGCGGCTTCTATGGTTTCGTTGCTATCCGCGTCCACGGATTTGAATTCGATGATATAGCCAATTTGGGCCGGGTTCTTGGGAATAATCATGATATCATATCTACCGTAACCGGATTCGCGGTTGGATTTGACCTCATGGGTATTGGAAATCCAGATTAATAAACCCGCTACCAGGGCATGGTAGACTTTCTCGGGTTCATTTCCGAAATCATGGTAACTAAATACCGCCAACACGATGGTTTGCAACATTTTCTCGAACAGATGAATATCGCCTTCAATCAGTGCCTTGAGCAAAACTTCCAGTTTCTTGTTTTCGATCTTGGTGGCGAAATAGCGGTCAATGATATCTGTATAGGTGGCCCTAACTTCTTTATTGGGAATGGACAGCATATAATAGGTTTTTTCCGCTTCCTCGTCCCTTCTTCTGTCCGTCTGTTTTAAATACCCCCCCATTAATAGGAAACTCCACAATAAATCATCACGCAGGGTGATATCTTTGAGGATGATGTTTTCGTGAATCGCTTTTTCTATGGATTCGCCAGACACCAGTTGTTCCAATTCTTCCCTGAGTTCGGTGCCGCCCTTGGACAGGAGAAAATCCACGATCTTGTTATCCGAGGTATTGATCCAGTAGGGTTTTAATTCTTTACGCCGGTCACGCAAGAAATTCAGAATAGACCAGGGATTATAGGTGATATGGTCGCCAAAAAGATACCCATTATACCACCACCGCACCGATTCAAACAGGTTTGCCACCTGGAAATCTTCCAGCATGGTTTTGACTTCCGTTTCGGTAAACCCAAAAATTCCGCGAAAATCCTCGGATAACAACGTGAACACGCCGAGGTTATTGAGGTCGGAAAAAATGGATTCCTTGGCAATACGCATAATACCGGTAATCACACCTTTTTCCAGATAAGGACCGGTATCTTTTAAGCCCCCGCCCAGAAAGATACGGGTGAAATTGATAATCTCGTCATAATAGCCATAGTTAAACCCGGCATGGATGGGGGCGTCGTATTCATCGATCAAGATCACCACGCGTTTTCCATAAAATCGGTTTAAAGATATGAGTAAGTTTTCCAAACTGTTGGCAAAGTCACTTTGATTTCCCTTTTTTGTCGCGATCTGGCGGTAAAACTCCCGTTCATGGGGCATCAGTTTTGGGCTTTCCGCAAGGTAGTCATGTCTTGCATATTCTCTTTGGATAAGCGACTTGATACTCTCATAACACAATTTCCAGTTATTATCCTTGATGTTTTTGAAGGAGAGAAAAATAACGGGGTATTGCCCCATTTTGTCCAAGTATTCTTGATCGGTCTCCATTATTGCCAGTCCGGTGAATAACTCTTTATAGGTATTCTGAACCGGGCTTTCTGTTGTTGGTGTGGCGGGTTGGGTCGTGCCGATGGCCGGGCAGCAGTCATAAAAATACCTGAGCATGGAGAGGTTGAGAGTTTTCCCGAAACGCCGGGGTCGGGGAATCAGCAACACTTTGTCATCGCTATCAATGATCTCCTTGATAAACAGGGTTTTATCCACGTAGTAGTAATTCCCTGTCTTCATATCCAAAAAATCCTCGATGCCAATGGGCAATTTTCTTTTTTTCATCTTCATTCACCTACCGTTATTATACCATATAATAATTGAATTGAGAATTGAACGATCCCCTTCTGACACCGTCTCATTTACTGCGATACTTGGAAGGAGATACGCCGGTTTGTTTTTTAAAAGCCTGCGAAAAGGTGACATTGGAATTAAACCCGACATCAAAAGCCACCTGCAAAATACTGAGATCGGCATTTCGCGGATCATCCAGGATTCTCTTGGCTTCCTCTACCCGGTATTCCTTGATAAAGTCCCAAAAGTTTTTTTGCAATTCAATATTAAGCACCTGCGAAATAAAATGACGCTGGATACCCACGATCTTGGCCAACGAAGCCAAACTGAGATTGGGATCCAAATAAGGCTTTTGCGTTTCCATGACCTGCAGAAGTTTTTTTGTATAAATCTTGGCTTGATTTGGTTCTAAGAGACATTTTTCATACTTGCTTCGTTCTTGCAGCACCGCGTGTTTGACCTGAAAGCGATGCACGCGATAGGCCCCGGCCAACAATAACATCATCGCGACCACGTAAACCAAATAAGCGGGCCACGAACGATACCAGGGCGGAGCCACGGTAAACCACGACACCGCCATATCGCTCTGGTGTCCAAAAATATTGCGGGCTTTCACTTTAAAACAATATTTCCCTTCCGGGAGATTGGTAAATACCGCCCGGTGCTCTTTGCTCCAACCACTCCATTCCTGGTTGAACCCCTCCAACCAGTACGAGTAACGGGTGGCCTCTGGATTCTCATAAAAAGCAGCCGCGAAATCAAAGGAGAGGGAGTTGTTTTTATAGGGCAGTTCCCGTCCTGGCGGCGATGGGTCAATCGCCAGCACATCATGGTTGTCAATCAAGATTCGACGAATTAAAACACGGTAATTGGCCGCGTAATCTTTTTGAAAGGAAAGATCGAAACGATACAAGCCATCGGCGGTAGCAATCCAAGCCAGATGATCTTCTTCCAATAACAGGTTTTCAATCGGCCCGCGTATTTTAAGGAACTGGGTACGTTCGGAAGAATACCCGCCAGTTTTCAACCGTTTAAAGGTAGCCAGAGTATCCCCAAACCCCAACCACATGCGACCATCAGCACCCTGTCGCAGGGGTCCAGTGGGCAGTGTCCCAATATTCAAAACCCGGGAAATTGTTTTTTCCGGCTCAAATCGTAACGCGGACAAATCAAAACCCCGCCCCGGCAATGTGGCCGCCATGTAAAGCCCGCTCTGCGTACACACCAGAATCTGCTCCTCAAGACATAACAGATAATCCCAATCTATCCGGGGTAACCCATGTTCCGCGCCGAACCGGTAAAGCTGATAATCCCAGACATCCCCCCCATTAAACTTGAGATACCAGAGACCGTTGTATTGGGTCATCAACCACAAGTTCCCCTCTTTATCCGTCGCGATTTGACGGATATCCGCTTCAAGGTTTTTAAAACGGAATTGTTTCAGAACGTGAAGTGGTTCGCCTTTTTCCTCCTTGTCCCTATTCAGAGCGTTGAATTCCAATGCGACCAACCCCTCCCGCAACCCTAAAAAAAGATGGTTGGGAAAGCGCGGTGTTTTCCCAAAACTATAAACCAGCTCTTGATAATAGGAATTCTCGGCTGTACCCGCTTGCACCTGTCTGACACCAAAAGCCCCGCCCACCAACAAGTTCTCCCTGAACTGGGTCAGTGCCCAGCAGCAGCAGGGAATATTTTTAACCGGGACAAAACCCGGTCGTTCCCCCAGTGTTGGACTGGCGTGGGCCTTTAAAGTAAAAAGACCATGGGGGGTTGCGGCCACCAATTGGTCGCCGTCGCGTAAAATGGGCATGATGGAACCTTCAAGCCCGTTGCTGTCATTGTACATGGTGATGGGAGAATTTAATTCAATATAAGAAATACCATTGTTTAAAACCGCCCACAGATTTTTATGCTGGTCTTCAAAAAGATCATGGACCCTGTTGCCCTGGAGCCCGTTTTTCTTATCCAGGAGCCGCAGGAATTTGCCCCGGTTGTTTATGATCACAATACCACCGTTAAAAGTCGCCAAAGCGTAATGGTTGGGGCTGATGGGATGACAGAGATAAAGCTGGTTTTCATTGACATAGGTATCCACTTCAGTAGGGAACCGTTCCAGAATAGTCGGCGGTACAGCAAATACAGCACCATTCATGCCGTTTGTTTTTTCGTTTTTCAGCATGTTGAGGTCATATAAATAAAACCCTTTTTTCCGTGTTGCGATTAATAGTCGATTTCCCGGGTAAGGCAAGATAAATACTTGCCCCGTGAATTCGAGAGCGAGGGATTCAGTATGGGGTAAAAGCCGTGCCCGTGAACCTTCTAAACGATAGAGACCATCCTCCAAAAAAAAGATTTCAGCCCCCACGGTAAAGCCCAGGCTGTGAGAGGTGAACCGGATGACGTCGATTTTTCCTTGATATAAACGGAAGAACCCGGCATAGGTTTTAAAATAGATGCCGTGGCTGGTGGCGAGGGTGCTCCAGATATCGCCCGGGCGTTCTTCTTTTTTGTCCAGTCGTGGGAGCAGTGATTGATAGATGGTTTCGCCGTTGGTGGAGAGCGTCAGGTAACCGAATTCCCCCACGCCGCCGACATATACCCTTCCCTTTTCGTCCATGGCCAGGGAGCGGACCATCGAGTAGTTGGGGAGTTCGATCAAGCGCCAATTCTGACCGTCGAATTCCAGTAAACCGTTCACATTCCCGAAATATAGCACCCCCCGTTTGTCCTGAACCACTGACCAGTTCTGGCTGTGCCCACCGTATTCACGGCGGCTGAAATTACGGATAAAAGGATTGCCTTCCTGCCCCCAACACTTCAGGGGCAAAAGGGATACAAGAATAAAAATGAACAGCATACTCCATAAAAGATACTTCCGATAGCATTGCATAGAACTATTATAATACCTACGTTTATTTCTTTCAAGGTGTAAATTTCCCGCCTGTTATTTTCGCCTGTCCCCACTTCCCCTCAAGCCTTTCTCTGTCCATTGGCTGCCTGCTTCAAGGTTTTCAAAGGAACAACCCTGCATCCACAAGCCGGGAATATTTAGGAGTTCTTTTTTCTGTTTTTTGTTGTTGGGGTCCGGGACATAGATGGTATTATTGTCTATTTTTACTTGATTTTTGGCATACAGTGGCGGGTAATCGGGAAAAGACAAGAAGGGATTCCCACCGCAAGAGGAGGTTGACAGTTTTGCCCATGCCGCCATCGCCCACCACCACCGCATGGCGGACCTTTTGGTCCCATACCAATGACAACACCTCGGCCACGCTGCTGTTTTGGTTCCCCCATTGCCCTTGCACGCATACCGTGGTGGGCAACCATGGGGCTTGGGAACGGGGTAAAATCAGTTCGGAAATATGCAGGTGTTTAAACCGGCCATTGGGGCCGCGTAATTTCTGGTAAAAAGCCCGCGAACCGGCCAACACACTCTCCCGCAACGAATCCTGATCTTTTGAACAATAGCGCATTAAATCCTGGGTGAGTTTGTTCTTAAATTCCTCAGGCTGGTATACTCTTGATAAAGCGATTGGTTTTCCTTTCCCAATGCCTCTTTTAATAAGAAGACTTGTTTCAGGTTTTCGATTTCCCTTGAGTTTTTGGCGCGGAATCCTTTTTTAAAATAGAGAAAGACCTTTTTCTTTAGGGTGCGGGCCAGTTGGTACTCTTCCAGGGTAAATTGCCCGACTTTGGAGTAGAAGAGCACGATTACTGCCTGGCATTCCTGCATTAGCGGATTGATTTCATCCTGGACCCGTTCTCGCTCATAACTGCCGGAAGCAATATCCGTCTCCCATTTCACTGCTTCCAGATTAAAGCAGGTGGGCGATTTTTTAAGATTATGGAAAATCTGCACGATTTCCCGGCGTTCTTTTTTTAGTTCGCTGCTGGAGGCCACAAAAATTTTAATGGGTGCTGTCTCGTCCATGGTTATATCCCTGCCTGTTCATCTAAAGAGGGATTATATCCGATTCTGGATTTTTTGCAATACCCGCTGAAAGTCCTGAATTCACGGCCAATTATTACACCATCCACAAAAACCAGTGAGCCACGAAGGCACACAAAAAATGGTTCCGGGGCGATGGTAGGGGCGAATCTTGTGTTCACCCAGCGCCTATTCATCCCGATAATGGTTAAAAGGAGAATTGCTGCTCTCTCATAGTATCGCTTGAAAGCAGGGAAACCCGGCCAAGAAACCTGTGCGCAGGGATAGGAGAGCTGGAGTAATGAGGTCCCTACATCACTTCCATCTTTTCACTCCAGATGATTAAGATGGCCCGCAGGGCGTCAACGTTAATATTTAAAAATTTTCAATTAACAATTCGTCTTTTAATTGGTCTTTAACCTCTCCTTTGTACACCAACCGGTGCCCACAAAAAATAAGTACCAGTTTAATCAATGTCGTGTGCCCAATTGTCTTTTGAAATTTTTCGTCCAGCGCGTATTGCTTCAGTTGGTTTTCCGCTTCAATGCGTAGCGCTTTGATTTTTTCTGTTAAGTCCGGTAAAGGCGAGTCATCCGGTTTGTTTGCCGAGAGTTTAAGGTATTTGAGTTCAATCAGATAGGCATATTTAATGGCCGGGTACTGGAACAATGCCGGTTCCAACACCAGATCGGCAAAACCTTTGTTGATTTCTTTCTCCGTATGGAGAATGTATAGATTTCCCAGTCCCAGATAGACATTTAAGAAGGCTTGGATCACTTTTTCACCCGTGATAAAATCTCGCAGACCCGTCGACTGGGCCATTCGTTCAGTTAGGTATACTATTATAGGTTGCCAGTTTCCTTTATAGGCCATTTCTTTCATGCCCAGTGTATAGGTATTAAAATCCAGGGTAAATGTTCCCGTCTCCTCGTTGGATTCTTTGATGTAATCATAATATAATCTTTTGATCGTTTCGTTGGGAATGGCCAGAATAGTATCGTTTTCTTCGTCCACGCCCGTGATCGTTAAAAGACCAAAGTAATATAAGAGACTCACAAAGTTTTCCGGTTTAGTAAGTTCAGAGATAGGAAAGCGGGTTTTAATGGTCGTATGAACCGCACCATTTTTTATGATTTCTTGGAGCATGGAGAAATTCCCATTGGGTTTTGATTGGCTTTGTTGATCCACAATCATAAAGTGGCGGAGTTTCTGGTAATCAATGAGGATATTTTGATCGATGAGTGTTTCGGGAATCATAGAATATTTTAAATACTCGTTCAGGAAGTATAACACCTGTACAGAATTAAATACCACCCGATCAGCGTGTTTGGAAAAGCGGTAATTATTATACCAAGAACTCATTAGTTCAATAAGTTCCGGTGTGGAGTGAGGGATTTTCCCCGTTGGCCTGTAGTATTCAATCATGGCTTTTACTTCGTCACGCGTAAAACCCACCATCTCATTGAGGTCTGCATCAAGGGAGATATTGGTGGCAATATTAAAACCGGAGGTCACATCGTCCAATGTAATGGGAGAGACCCCGGTCATAAATAATCGGGAAATGGAAGAGTGCCCACCTGAAGTCCCGCCTTTCAGTACATTAAAGAAGGCCCGTAAAAAACCCTGACCACGGGTGATTTTTATATATTCATGCTTACCAGCGGTAGATAAAATGGTATTGGCAAAATTATCGTACTCGTCGATAATCACGTAAATCCTTTGGTCGGCTATTTTGCAATAATTCAAGACAAGAGAAAGAACAGTGGAAGCCTTGCGCAGAGACTTGACCCGTTTAATGGCCTCCCCTAAATCAATATTCAGGTAATCCTTATATTTATTCAAGAAAAATTCCGCGTCAAATTTGATTTGATCCAAGAATGTTCTGGCTATCATTGAGAGTTCCGGTTCGATCAAGGAAAAGTCCAGCTTTAAGATCAGGTAACTGTTCTTTTCCCTGGTTGGATGTTGCTGGATATAGGTTCCAATAAAAATGGTATCGAAGTTGTCTTTCTGCTTGATATCATAGTACTTTTCAAGGATAGAAAGCAAAAGGGATTTACCAAAACGACGGGGTCGGATGAAGAATAAATAAGACCCTTTTTCTTCGATTTTGCTGATATATATCGTTTTGTCCACATAATAAAGATTCTTTGTCCCAAAATCATTAAAATTGGAAATCCCATAGGGTATCAGTTTTAATTTTTGCTCGTTATTCATGATAATATATTAATCCAACCCGGCAGAATTGTCAAGTCGATGCAGCAACCTGGATTCACCACCAAATCTATTAAAAACCTGGATTCACCGCCAGATTGGTAAAAAAACATGGACAATATGGACAGAGTGGACGATATGGACGATGTGGAGCAAAAACAAAAGCAATTTTTTGTCCATATCGTCCACAACGATTTCAGAAATTTGATGGTGAATCCAGGATCCGCTTTCGGTTTACAGTTACCAATTCATCAGTTCTACTTTCATTACCACTTTCCGCAGTGGCACCGGGTCCGTGACTGCCATGCAGGGCATGTGCGCATCATAAGGCATCAACAACACGAACATACCCGGTACCGCTGTACAAAAAGCACCTTCTCCTTTCAAAACTTGAAAATCTTTCTCCGTATCATACTGACCCCCAATCAAACCGTCTATATGAGCAAAACCAATCCTTTCGACTCCAGCCAAGACACAATGAATATCCAAATAACGACGATGCGCCTCCCAAAATCCCTGTTCCAATGGTTTGGTCGTTAACTCCTGAACCAAAGCAAAAACATGCGTACCATCTATTTCATATTTTCCCACTGGTAGCGTCGCGAAGTCTGTTTCCTGTAGATAACGCAATGCTGCCTCAATGCGACTGTTTAATGAATAATAAAAAGAACCGTTTATCAATTGATCTATAATCATAAAATACCTCCAGTCAGATGTTCTTAATCCGAAAATATCATATAATATTATATCATAGCCTTAAAATTATTTCTCCCTTAAGTCCCAGATCATTCGTGATAATTCGTCGGCTAAAATCTTTTTTTTCTGGTTGATTACCGAATAGTTATCAAAGGCAGCAAACACTTTAACTATTCTGATATGTCCATTTTCCCCGCCCAGTTTAAGCCGATTGGATTCCTGCGTCAAATCGACGGCAAACGTTGCATCAAGATTTATAACGACACCCCTTTTGGATGGGTCCTCCGACCAATACCCCGAAGTGATCTTCGAAGCCAGAAATACGAAATAATAATCGGGATCACTTGGGCGGTGCGGTGCAGGTGTTACACAGGTCCGGCCAATTATTTTGGGTGATATAGTGTTCCTTGCGGGATTCAATGAGGGTCATGCTGTCGTTATTAATATTGCCTAATAAATGCAAATGTTGGATATCATTGCAACACAATAATACATCACCATTCCAAGCAATAAAAGTATAAACTTGGAAATAGATACAAGGCCGCTCCGGCGGTTCGCTCCCGGTGATAGGCGACATACTGTCACTGTTGGCAAAACCACCACGATTATGCATATATTGGGGGATGGTCCGAATTCCTTTGGCCTGCCAAAAGGCTTTGATAGCTTCTTCCTCTTTAAAATTTTCATTGGAAAGAATATAGGTCACCATTAATTGAGCGGTGGTATCTTTTCGTTTCTGAATCTCTGCCAGCGCGTTCTCTATATTGGCCATGGATTGGGTAAAATTGGCCCCCTTCATTAACCGTTCATAGGTGGCGGCCTCGGTGCCGTTAAAACTGACAATGATAAAATTTATACCACTATCCAACAACATGGTCACTGTTTTTGCTGTTAAGAGGGTTCCATTCGTAATAAGTTGTGTTTTAACCAATGGGTACTGGTTCTTCAATGCGGATAAACAATGGGCGAAAGAGGGATTAAGAAGAGATTCTCCAAGACCACAGAAAACGACCAGATCGCCGGTACGCATGGGGGTGTTTTTTAAAAAATTGGCAAACGTATCGGGCGTCATGAATCCTTGGTTCTTAAACGCCTCGCGGGGACAAAATTCACAGACGAGATTGCAGTGTCTGGATACTTCAATATCAAAAACTCGCAAACTGCGGATATTCACGGGGGGTAGTTTCTCTGTTTCTTTCATTTTCTGCTATACTCCTTTTTTTACCTCTTTTTAAGCCAATCGGCCAGGAAATTCTTATTTTTAGCTTTACAGAGGGTATATACTGCCAGGGCAATTTCCATGGTGTTTTGGGTTTGGATACAAACAGAGGATACCGTTGTATCCAAGCGGCCATGTTTTTTTAATGAGAAATAGGGACACGGACCACCACAAAGATGCTGCGCCCAACACTCACGACATTGGGCAATGTTAGCGACACCTATCCTTTTAAAGGTTTCCTGTAAATCTGTTTTGAATTCGGCATGGACATTCCCCATATTAAATTCCGGCTGGTAGAGAAAATTATCACAGGGACAAATATCACCGGAAGGGGAGATGGCGACCTGGCTGAGGGACGCGGAACAGGATGATTTGCTTTTTAAGCCACGGTCGATTTTATCTAAAAGGGGAAACAAATCAATGGGGAGCAACACGGGAGTACTGTCGCCTTCCTGTAACTTGTTCTCTACCATTCGACTGTATTGATAACAATAGTCGGCTGTTTCATCGGCGATTAACTCGACCTCACCATCGGGTCGCATACGGGGGATTAGTTTGTAATTTCGGACTCCCTGGGCAAACATGCTGTTCACCAACTGGAGGATATCGCGGGACGCCAATGATAATACAGCCTGCGGGGTGACATCCGCGCCTTTTTGCATTAACTCCTGGTAGTTCTTTAATACAATGGCGTGGGTATCACGACCATTGGGAAATTTTCGGTTGACATCATGAATGGAATGATCACCGTCCAAACTGAGTCCGATGGCGAAATGGTGCTGAACTAAAAAATTGCTGATCTCGCTGGTTAATAAAGTCCCATTGGTAATGAGGCTAAAAGTAAAGGATTTACGATGTTCCAAAGCTTTTTGTTGGGCATATAACACGGTTTGCTGGATACATAAAAAATTGAGCAGGGGTTCACCGCCATAAAAGACAATGTTGGCGGTACTATTCGCGGCCATCTGGGCGAGGAGGAAATCAACTGCTCGACAGGCTGTTTCAGGTTTCATATGGTGCTGGGGTGTGTAAGATGGGGGGCTGGATAAACAATATTTGCAAGCGAGGTTACATAAATCTGTGACAGCCAAGACAATTTTATTCAGGCCCATATGGGGCGGGGAATTTTTGTCGGGTTGTTCCTGTGGCAGTACAGGAACACCAAAACCCAGTAACCGCGCTTTTAATAAGGAAGAAAAAACGCGACGGATATCCTCCAGTGGATATCGTGTTACAAGGGATACTTCTAATTGATCCTGGGTTTGACCGGTGGCTTGTTCCAGTATAGAATGGGCCAACGGGTTGACACGATATATTTTGACATGGTCAATATCGTAAGCCAAATATAATCCGAATTTTGAAAACAGGTGAACATGGCGGGTAGATAATTTTTGTTCCATTATGGTCTGCCTCGACGCAACAAATGAAAAAACATGACGGTGCCCAGGTGCGAACATCGTGAAGCCAGTGCAATAAAAAAGTTGATCACCCGCCAAGAAGGAGAGGTGATGTTGTATTGTTTTTTGGGAGTGCGGATCGCAATCACTCTGCCGCTAATTTCTCGTGCCGCTATTTTTTTCCCTACCCAGATACTGTCGCCTTTTTCTATAATATAGAGTTCCCCTTTCTGCTTGAAGCGGGCAATCACCCGATGGCAGATAATGGGGTGTCCGTAACAGATAATATCCCCGATCCTGAGTTTTTTCCCATCCAGTGGTGCCACTGTGACGTGATCTCCTGTTTTTAATAATGGTTTCATACTATCACTACGAACCATAAGAACCCGGGTTTCTTTAAATTCGGTGCTATGGGCAACACTGGATTTTTTTAAATAGGGGAGATAGAGGTCCAATTGTTGGCGGTTGTCAAGGATGATATTTTTATCCATCATGTCCAACGAGCCGTACCAAGGTAGAATGTGTTGTAGCAACGACAGGAAGGTGTGGCAGGCATTTTTTGAAATGGTGATGTCCTTGATATTGCTCCCGCCACCACAGACATATCGCCCCCAGCAGGTCAAACAGGAGGGGCGGGACTCGACCCGTTGCTGGCTTAATTTTTCCCTGTGATGGGGGATAAATCCCTCCCCAATATTACCCATAAAACAAGTGGGATCGTCCACCAGACCAAGACAAGGATACAGTTCTCCATCGGGATTGATGACACAATAACCGATGGCTGCAAAACAGCCGGAAAAACTCCGTTGTGAGGCAATCAGGGTTTGCAGCAACGGGAAATGGTTCATAAATCCCGCCACATGACGACCTTTTTCTTTATCCTTCAGATACCGATAACGGAGCAAGCCTTCAGTAAATGGAACCACCGGAACAATGGGTTCAGCCGTAGTCCGGTGCGGGTGAAGTGTTTCGCAACACTGGCACAACCAGTCCAGATGAAGCCGGGTTAGACCATTTGTTTCAAATAGACCCACAATGCCTGGAATATCTTCCATCTCTACCGGGTCCAGGCGGATTACAGTTAGCCGATTTATGGTGGCCAATAGTTTTCTATGTGTTTGGTAGTCCTTGGATTGCCATGTGGTGGTTTGGGCTTGCAGGTGCTGAAGAAGGGTGACACCTGGGGGTGGAAAAAAGGTAAGGTTCAGAAATAGATGGTGCTGTTTTACGAGGGAAAGCATGTTTAAAGAAAAAGGGAAACCGGGAATTCTCAAGATTAAACGGACTTTTGGACCGATAGCGCCTCGTATCCGTTGAATCCCTTCAGTGATTAGAGGAATGAGGGGTTCCTCCTCTCCCGTGATAATAAAAGAAAGACTTGGCAACGGAACGGCAGATGTTTCTTTTAAGAAAAAATCAATGGTCTGTCCGAGAGTGTCCCGACTCATTAATGTTTCTTTTCCTTCCTTTGTGTCCAATAGTATGGCAAAATCGCTATAATGGGGTGGCCAGGGTGGCGCAACAGGGAGTGTTGGCGGAGTGGTTTTGATAATATTATTCTTTTTTAATATCGCGATTGTTTCCTGAACTTTTTCTGCGGGGAACCGGGGACTTAATGATTCTATATGGGGGTAGTGTTGAATTATCTCACGGGTCAGCGGTGACATTTGGAATAGCAGCAGGTTTTGCGGGTCCAAACCGAAACATTTATCTTTTTCCTCTAGGAAATAAATGCCGTTATGCAGCATATGGATCATCCCGTGGTTTTTATGTTAGCGCTGGTTAACTGTCTTAAAAAAGAAGTCCCAGAATTGTGGTTTGCTGTTTTTCACGCGGATATAGATTTGCAGGGAAAGTTCAACCAGATGAAGCAGGAATTGGCATTCCTGATGGTCATTTTTATAGATGTCGCCCTGTTTATACACCGCGTGATAGGGGCAACCGCCCCCACATAAGTATCTGGCCCAGCAGGTATTACATCCGGCTCTGTCATCCACGCGGTTGTCGATAAATTGCTGTTGGAATGAACGGTTTATACCCTGCTCAAAGATATTCCCCATGCGATACGAGGGCACACTGGCGAACCGGTAACATGGGAATATATCCCCTTTAGGCGTGATAGCCACTCCGCTTCTGCCTACCCCGCATTTGTAGAACAGTTTCTTTTTAAAATGAAGCCGCTTGATAAAGAGGTAAAAGTTCCTGATTATAAATATTTTTCCCTCTAACAAGGTTTTGGCATAAAAATCCGCCAACAGGGTGAACTCATTATTTATGATCTCCAATTCTGCCGGGGTTAATTGCCAGTGGGGATCCGTGCTGCTCACCGGGTCCAGGTAGAGGTGCATGAGGTTCAAACTTAACAGGTGTTTAACCGTTTCTGAAACTTTCAGGTTATGGCGCGTAATTGTGCTACGAGCCTGTAGGTTTTGGTTGCCAATGTGGCTGATAAAATCCTTTATATTGCGGGACAATGTGCTGTAACTGCCTTTATTGTTCCTGTATTTCCGGTTCGCATCCTGTGTATCCGCATCCCCATCAATACTGATCCCTACACCCAGACGTTTATTTTTGATCAAGGAATGGGTGCTTTTATTGAGGAGTGTGCCGTTGGTGCCGATAAAAAAGAAGAGACGTTTGTTTTGTTCCCGTGCTTTTTTTTCCCCATAGTCCACCACCTCCTGGATAATGTCCCAATTGGTAAGTGGTTCGCCACCATCGAAGCTCAAATCCCCCACCGTTCCCTCCGGCAGGGATTGCAGAAAATAATCCACCGCTTGGCGGGCTGTTTTTTGATCCATTTTAAGAGATGGTCCGCCGTAGTTGCCACCCTCGGCGTAACAATATTTGCAATTTAAATTGCACACGTGGCTGACCTGGAGGTGAATTTCCTTGAGACCCGGCACATGTGTTTCCGTTTCTTCCCGCGAGGAGGGCGGGGTGTTTAGCATCGTCTGTAACTTCTGCACTGCTAAACCAATTAAAGCCCCATCGTAGCGGGAAGAAAGTGTGCCCATCATCATGTTCTGGATATCCATGGCGTCATCTTGCCATAATGTTGCGATTTCGTAATAAAGCGGTGGAACCTGATAAATAGAAACATTGCCGGGAGTGAAAATATAATCATTTTCCCCGGATTTAAAAGGAAACAGTTGCTTTGATTGTTTTTTATCCATTATTTTTCCTTGTTAATCATTCGCCAAAATAGTACAGGGTCTCATTTAAAATACTCGTTCCAGAAATGGGGGGCTTTATTTTTAACAGTCACATAAATCTGCATGGCCAGTGTAATCATGTGAAGAGTAAAAGAGCATTCGTTTTCGTCCTTTTGCTTGATATCCCGGTGCAGAAGGAATCCCAGGTACGCACAACCGCCGCCGCAGAGGTAACGGGCCCAACATTCCCGGCAACCGGGGCGGTTATCCACATGGTTGTTAAGAAACGGTTCCTGTATTGCCGCGTTTATACAACCTTTGTTCAAATGGTCGTTTTGGTCCACATGGGCCATTAGGAACTCCTCCAGATTGGAAAACTTGTAACAGGGATATATTTCTCCTTTGGGCGTAATCGCTGCTCCCGTTCGTGCCACCTCGCATTTGTACCGGTATTTTTGTTTAAAATGAAGCCGTTTAATAAACATATTAAAATTATTGAGGGCATAAGAATTTCCCTGTAACAGTGCATCCGTATATAATTCTGCCAGGTGGGAGCACTCCTCTTTTATTATGTTGTAGTCAGTTTGAGTCAGGGCAAATCGCGGATCCGAGGAGCTGACAGGCTCGAAATAAATATGTTTGAAGCCCAGATGAAGCAGATGTTTCACCACTTCAGTCACGTTCAGGTTGGTTTTCGTAATCGTGGCGCGGGCTTGAATTATGCAATCCTTCAGGGAATCTTTATACGTGATAAAATTTTTCTCCACCACGTCGTAGCTGCCTGTATTGCCGTTGAATTTTCGACACGCATTATGGGCTTGTTCTGCACCGTCAATGCTAATACCCAGGGAAAAGCGGCTGGCGTTTAACAGGCGGATGTTCTCCTCGTTTAATAGTGTGCCGTTCGTGCCGATTTTAAATTGGACCTTTTTTTTCATGTTTCTGGCTTTCTCAAGCCCATCGGCCACCACTGTTTCAATAAGTCCCCAATTCAAGAAAGGTTCGCCGCCATCGAAGTTAATAAACCCCGTGCTAGAAACAGGGAGTTGTTCCAAAAAAAAATCAACCGCTTTTTTCGCCGTCACTTCATCCATTTTAAGGGTGGGGCCACCGAAATTGCCGCCTTCTGCGTAACAGTAACTGCATTTTAAGTTGCAGTCGTGGGAGATTTGTAAATATAGCTCGTGAAGATGGTATTTTTGGGGTGGTGGTATCGACTCATTGGCACCGGGAGCAGGAAGGACTGGACCCTCCAATAATCCCATTTGCTCGATGGTGGTAATACTTTTTTTTAGCAATTCCCTCTCGTAGTTGTTCCCTAATTGCTCGATAATATTTTCAGGGGAGTTGTCTTGCCACATCTCCGTGATGTCGTATATGATTTTAGGGACCTGATAGATGGAAACTTTGGCTGTATTAAATACAAAATGAAGGGTATCCTTTTTGAATGTGAAAAAAAACATTGATGAACCGTATTTCATCCTTCAATGATATAAAAAAATGATGGCGATGATAGCGATACGTGTTAACTGGGGGCATCGGCGACTCATTCTTCTTTTAAAAGTATTATACAGCATCGTCATGTGTTGTGGCCTGTGTTGTTCCAAAATTCATACTACTTTATACTACGGATTACCGACTGGTTAGGTTGGGGATAAAGCCGGTTGTTTGTTTCTATTCGTCCTACAATTTTTCTCTTAAAACTAATGGTGAAAATCATCTTCCCCGTATGAGGGGGATTAACACTCTTTGCAAAGGGTTATTTGTCTGTTTCTACCCAGCAAACACCAACCCAATCTGCCAGTGGAGGCCAGGAATAGCAGCTTCCTTCCTCGGTGGTTTCGGTACCTTCATTCATCAAAATAATATCTTGCATGTTTGTCTCCTTTAATTTTTAGATTTCCGGCTTTATCCCCAATAAAATCATTCGGTTTATTTTTGCATTCTTGATTTTTGAATTCTTTGCGAGGGATTCCCACATATTTTGCCTAGCTCTTATTCCAGTTGGGATGTGATTCGTTGTCTGAAATTTTGATGGATAGTATCGTTCTGAAGTGCATTTGAATATTCGTTCTAAGAAAAGTACAAATATCATTGGAGTTATCATGATGGAATACTATCACAAATTATTGTTAATTGCAATATAAAAAAATATTTTGTGAAATATTTTTTTGAAATGCTCTTATATATTGGTAATTTAATCCATGCAGATTCTCGTGTTTGACAGATTGCTTTAAATGGATTAAAATGAGGATTAAAAAGATTACTAAGGATACCCATGACCCAACTACTAAAAAACGCCTTTGACCCTGAGATGTTTCGCCAAAACGGACATCAACTCGTAGACCAACTGGCAGATTATCTAAACTCCTGTATGAACAACAGCCCTCTTAAGCCTCTGCCCTGGAAAACTCCCGCAGATATGCTGGAAAAATGGCAAACCGATTTTGCCGCGCCCAGCCAGACAGGTCTCAATGAATTTTTCGCCAATGTTATCGCTGACTCACTTCATCTCCATCATCCCAAATACATGGGACACCAGGTTGTACCCCCCGTGCCTCTGGCCGCGTTAACCGAATTGCTGTGCGCACTATTAAATAATAGTATGGCTGTCTATGAAGTCGGGCCTCTTTCCTCCGCCATGGAAAAAGTGATCGTTAACTGGATGGCTTCTGTTCTGGGCATGGGGCAAGAAGCTGGTGGCATTCTTACTTCAGGCGGTTCCAGTGGCAACTTGACCGGTCTCTTGGCCGCACGCCAACACCAAACCGATTATAATATCTGGGAAGAGGGCACAAACACAGCGCGCCCTCTTGCGATCATGGTTTCCGCTGAAGCCCACTACAGTATGTCTCGCGCTGTTAAAATCATGGGCTGGGGGGAAAAAGGAATCATTAAAATTCCTCTCAATAAACGAAAAGAAGTCGATTTTCACATGTTGGAACACTGTTATCAGCAAGCTATCACAGAAGGGAAACAGGTCATTGCTGTTGTGGGCAATGCCTGTTCCACGTCTACTGGTTCTTATGATCCTCTCGAAGAGATGGCCACCTTTTGTCAGGCACATCGCTTGTGGTTTCATGTTGATGGTGCTCATGGAGCAGGTGCTATCTTGACCCAGAAATACAGACACTTGGTCAAAGGAATTGAAAAAGCTGATTCTGTCGTGATTGATTTTCATAAGATGCTCTTATGTCCCGCGTTGACCACTGCGGTTATTTTTAAAAACGATCAACTCGCGCAAGAAATCTTCGCCCAAAAAGCCTCTTACCTGCTGGCCAATGAAAAGAAAGGCAACTGGTTCGATATCGCCGCGAAAACATTGGAATGCACCAAAAAAATGATGAGTGTAAAAATATATACCCTGTTGCGCACCTATGGTCCCCAACTATTTGCCGATTATATCACTAGAACCTATGATTTGGCCAAAGAGTTCGCCGCACAGATCACCCGGAGCCCAGATTTCCAACTCGCCATGGAACCCGCTGCCAATATCGTCTGTTTCCGCTTCACTCCCAACAATACCAAGCCAACCGAATTAGACGAATTGAACACCAATATCCGCAACCGCATCAAAGAAGATGGCGAGTTTTATATTGTACAGACCGTGATTGATGGCGCCGTTTATCTCCGAACCACCCTGATGAACCCTTTTACTTCAATACATGATTGCATAACACTGCTGGATAAAATACGGGAGATATAATGAGCGCCGTAAGAAAATTTCTGGTCAAAATGTATTGAAAAAGATTTGATATTATGCTATATATAAATACATGGAACATTTAACAATTGATACAAAATTTAATGCTCTGCCAGAAAGCTTAAAACGCGAGGCAGTAGATTTTATCGAATTTCTTTTTGAAAAAAAACATAAAAAGCAGCAGGGTATTGATAAAAAGTTTATTCCAAAATTTGGCAGTTGCAAGGGCATGTTTGAGATGGCACCGGATTTCGACGAACCCCTGGACGATTTTAAGGATTATATGTATTGAAACTCTTATTGGATACTCATGCTTTCATCTGGTTTATCAATGGCGATAAAAGCCTCTCAAAAAGAGCACAAAAAGAGATTCTAAACCCCATAAATTTTAAGTTTGTCAGTATTGTAAGTATCTGGGAAATGTCTATTAAAATAAGCCTGGAGAAATTAAAGATAAAATATCCCTTCAAGGATGTGCTCGGTCAAATCGAAAAAAATGGATTTGAAATTTTACCCATCGCATTTGAACATACTGAGTTGCTTAGTAGGCTAGAGTTTTATCATAGAGACCCTTTCGACAGGTTGCTTATTGCCCAGGCAATATCTGAAGATATTGCGATAATCAGTAAAGACAGCCATTTTCACCACTACAAGGTAAATACTTTTTGGTGATTAAAGGATTATTTTTTGCCTCTGGCGGTTAAGGGGCTTTTTTGAAAAGACCGCCCCTGTCCGTGAAGCATCCTGAAAAACTTTTATATATTATGTATTTGATTGTCCATTTACTCTTTTGTTTTTAAATGAAACCTTGTGGTCAAGATGATTGCCGAAGAGGTCAAGCCCAAAAACAATCCAATCCACACCCCCCAGATTTTTAACCCCAACGGAAACGCCAACAAATAACCCCCGGGCAAACCAATCAACCAATAACTGGCAAACGTCGCCATAGTTGGCACCCGCACATCACCCATCCCGCGCAATACACCCAATCCCGCACTCTGAAGTCCATCGGAAACCTGAAACAAGGCTGCAAATATAATGATCGAGGCGGCCAATTGAATAACCTCCGGATCAGAAATAAAAAAATGCGGGATAGTAAAACGGAAAAGAATAAATAAGATACCAAAACTAAACATGATCAATGCCGCCATAAAGAAAGCAGAAAAACCCGCTCTTCTCATCGCCACAATATTCTTTTCTCCCTTGGCTTGTCCTACCCGGATGGCGGCTGCCGCAGAAACACCAATTGCAAACATAAAACTGAAAGAAGCACAACTCAATGCAATCTGATGGGCTGCCAAATACTTGGCTCCCATCCACCCAATCATTACTGCCGCACCAGAAAACGCACCGACTTCAAAAAAATACTGTAACCCGGTCCCATAACCAATACGAATCAAATTACGGATCATCTTCCAGTCAAAAACAATCGGTCTAAAAAAAATAGGGGCACGATACATACGATAAGCACTGGCTTTATGAACATAAACAATTAAAAGAATCGTCATCACAATCCTTGTCAACAATGTGGAAAGCCCCGCTCCTGTTAATCCCATAGCAGGAAACCCAAAATGGCCATGAATAAAAATCCAATTCAGAAGAACATTGAGGATGTTTGCACCCAGTGTCAGAATCATCGCTGGCCACATCAAAGAAAGTCCTTCACTGTATTGCCGATAGGTCAGAAAAAGCATGACCGGAATAACCGAGATTCCCATGATATGAAGATAAGCCACAGCCTGCGGTATAATGGCCGCCGGTTGGTTCAAGAAAGGAATAAGCGCCGCCGTGCCAAACGAAATAACTGTCAGTATGATTCCTGTTCCCGTGTTTACCAGCAGTGCATGTTTCAATAAACTGCCGCATCGGTGTGGTAAACCCGCGCCTACAGATTCTGCTACCAAAGGTGTTAATGATTGACTAACACCAATTCCAAATACCAGCACCAGGAAAAAAACACTGTTGGCCAACGCCGCCGCAGCCAAAGGCACAGCTCCCAGATGACCCACCATCAGACTGTCCACCATTGACATCATCACTTGGCCCAACTGACCAATTATCACTGGCACGGCTAACTTTAATGTGGCAGATATTTGACTCTTATAGATATAAATATTCTTTTGAAATTGCATCCCTCCATTATATCATGGAAAAGGGCTATATTGTTGAAATCGTTGTGGACGATGTCGACGTCATGGACGAAGTGGACAAGAAAACTTTTTTTAGGATATATCTTGTCCATTTCCATCAGAGGCAAAACAATCATTCCCACGCGGGTGGCACCGTTGTCGAATATGACAATTTGTCAGCCATGATCTGACGATAAAATATTTCCAATTTTGGTTTTAATATACTCCCTTATCTTTTGGGCTAAGCTATAGGCGTCTTTTGCTTCATTCAAGGTGGGAATAAAAAAATTATCGGGATAACGCACTTCAACCCCAAAATCTGCAAGAAGATCCACCTCGTCTTCAAGCAAAGCGATTTCAGGGTCTCTTGCTTCGCAAAGGAGTATCAGGTCGCCTATATCGTGAGTTTTTTTAAAAGGGATATCAAAAAAGATCAGATATGCCTTGATATACTTTTCTGCCGCTTGTTGACAGTGAAAACAAACAGAATCGGTGACTGCATCATCTTCAAAGGATAATTCATGCTGTGCTGCTTTCAAATCATTGTCAGCTTTTAATACCCAATTTCCAATAAGTTCCTGTTTAGTTTTCATAGAGGACTTTTCCATCTTGGAGAACATTGGCCACAAAAGACAATTTTACAGAGGCCCATTCGTCTATTTCATTCTGGGTGTATACCAAAATATCCCTGTGTACGTCGGTGATACCCCGAAGCTGCTGGCGGATGGTTCTGGCTCTTTTATGACGGGGCAAATCGGAATTCTCCACAATGACCAACAAGTCCAGATCACTATCTTCGGTTGGATTGCCACGGGCATAGGAACCAAATAAGATTATTCTCTTTGGTTTAACCAACTCGGCAATTTTCAATATGATCTCGTTTATCTTGCTCATCTTCAACATGGTCTGATCTCTTCTATTTAATTATAGTACAGCCTTTTTGGTTTGTCAATTCACATCCTTGTCCTGGATTCACCGCCAATTCTTTGAGAGTACCATAAAATCAAGTGGGAGGAATGGGAATTTTTTTGTTTATCACATAATTCCCATCATTCCCATAATTCTCATTCTTCCCATTAAGTTGGCGGTGAATCCAGGTTGTAATTATTCAGTTTTTGAAAAAAACCACTAGGCAGGCACTCTGGATGCGGGTAAAAATCGTTGACAATTGGAGAACCAGTGGTTTTTTTACTTGTAAAAAAAAAGTGTTTGGCATAGAATAGGGGCTGGTATTTAATTTATGATAGGAGTAATAAACGATGAATAACCAAGCAAATGATAGCGCCGTGGCTGAGAAAAAAACGCCGAACTTACCATTATTAAATTGTTTTGCCACGCGAATAGGTTTTGAAGACGCAGAGTATGAGATTATATATTGCAGTTCTGCGATTAAAATCGCGTTGAACGAGGAAAATTACGCGGTAGTGACATTAAAAAACCAACAGGTCCCTTATAAAGCGACGATACTGGGCGGTTTTGCCTTGCAAATCCAAAAAGCGGGTCACATAGAGTACCCCCATCATTTCAACATTGTCTGGCTGGACGAATGGTCGACGCCAGAACTGATCTTTTATAAAAACCCGGTTAAAATTCTCCGGGAATATGAAAAATTACAGAAAATTGAATTGGGTATCGAGGATTTTTCCCAATATAACGTGGTGTACGCTGACGGTGTCACGGCAGACTTTACCCGCACGGCACCGGGGGCTTACGAGTTTTCTTTCAGCACGGGGTTCCATGGTTCTTTTGTAAAGGAAACGGATGGGACCCACACGGTGCGCTTCAAAGGAATGCCGATTGAAAAAGATGAGGATAAATATAATTCGGAATCGAAGTTTATTATCTCCCGATCGAAGTACACGAATAATTTACTGCTGATCTTGCAAGACAAAGCCACGGTGACACTTCGGGCGTGAAGATATACTGGACTTATGTTCTTTTATTACGCTCTGATCTGGGTGAAAATTTGCGAGGCGAGTTCTTTGATGTTCTTGATCTGCTGGTGCGTGAAACCGGATTTGTTGTAGAGAAAATAGATTTTATTGGTTTCATACAGATTCACGGGGGAAGAAAGAACGGCTGACTTTTGCAGGTTCTGGAAATCCACGGTTCCGGGCACAGGTGAATAATAAGAGAGATTGGGCGTGACTCCGAGATCCCGCACGAACTCCAAGGCAGACTTCATTTGCGCTTCCTTTTGCCCGGGTAAACCAAACAACAGATAAACGCCGATATTTTTTCGTTCATAACCCGCGGCTTCGAGATTCTTGACGGCTTCTACCATCTGCGTCACAGTGACTTTGTCTGAACTGCGGGATAAAATGTCCGGGCTGGTGGATTCAAAACTCAAACGCAAGGTTTCAAACCCACTGCCGTAAATTACTTCTGCGGTCTCCTGGTCAATCTGGCTGGTATGTAACCCGTTAGGCGTGTGAAAGCGAACGTGCAAGGTGTTTTTTACCTGCTGAAACACATTGAGAAAGCGGTTCCTTTTATTTATTAATAAGGCATCGTCAAAAATAACGAAATGGGAAGTGCCAAACTTTTCATGCATGTGATAAATCTCGGCTAAAATGGATTCACTGCGGCGTTCGATAAATTTCTGGTTTAAGATATCGGAGGCACAATAGGTACAATGAAACGGACAGCCACGGGAAGTCATCAATGGCAAGGCGTCGCGATTGGTTAAGAATTCAACGGCAGGGTAGGGGAGAGCGTCGGGATGAGAAAGATCGGGGGTATCATATACCTTGGCACCCAAGGCCTGGACAAGCGGCAAGATTTGTGCTTCGCCATAACCGGCGATATAATAATCGGCATCTATCTGAGCACGTAACACGGGCGCGGGAACAAGACTGGGCAAAATACCTCCCAACACAATTTTAGCGGCAGGGAAGCGTTTCCTGATGGCAGCAATAGTGACATTCACACCATCACCCCAATAGGTCATGAGGCTGGTCACCAAAACAAGATCAATATCAGGCAAAGTATCGAGTTTTTCCAAAAAGGCTTGGAACGGAATACCGTAACGGGCATAAAGTCGGGGCGTATTTTTGAAAATGTCGGGTTTGTCAACGACTTCACGAAAATATTTGCCACGATTGCCAATGGTCGTGCGTTCATTTCCCGCGAATCGGTCCAGGGTGTCCAGCCAGTAGAGTTCACAGTTGCTGTATTTTTTTAGAATGGCAGCAATATAAAGCAGTCCGAGGGGACGAAGCCAGAGATCATAGGCGGTGAAATCGTAAATATACGGATTAACCAGTAAGACGCGCATGTTCTATCCTGCAAAACGGGCGATAAGCACACGGGGAATAAAACTATAATCGGCGACGAATTGTATTTCCGTATAACCGGCCTCTTTAATAATAGTATGGACCGATTCTTTTTGATTATAACCGATTTCCATCAATAAATATCCGCCGGACAGCAAGAAATGGCGTCCTTGGAAGGCGATACGACGGATAATAGCCAAACCTTCCGCGGCTGCAACCAATGCCATTTTGGGTTCATAATCCCGCACGCTTGTCGCCAATTCGCGCCACTCAGTTTCAGGGATATAGGGCGGGTTGGAGATAATCATTGCAAACTTTTTAAAAGATTTTTCAACCGCAGGGAACAGATCCGCGTTTAATGGTGTGACTTGGTCTGCGAGTTGGTGTAAGCGGAGGTTTTTCTTTAATACGGCCAGTGCTTTGCAGGAAATATCCACGGCAGTCACATGTGATCCGCTCCGTTTTGCCAATATAATGGCGATTATACCGCTACCCGTACCAATATCCAGGATACGAATGGGGGTGTTTATTAAATGAAGGGCTTGTTCTACCAGGATTTCTGTTTCTGGTCTGGGGATTAACACGTGTTTGTTGATATAAAAACTCTCTCCATAAAATTCTTTCTGGGTTAGGATGTATGAAACGGGTTCGCCAGCGGTCAATCGACGACGCCAGCCGTAGAATTTATTTAAACCTTTTGGGTCTGTTATCGAATCGTTTTTTTTGATATAGAATTCTGTTCTTGATAGATGAAAAGCGGCTTCGATTAATAATTGCAGGTCGAGTGCTTTGGATTTATCGGGAAAAGAATTGAGGGAGCGATGAAATAATTCCGAGAAGCGCATCCGCTTACCCGATAGTTTAGGAAATCAGCTCTTTAAATTTGTCTTCCAGGGTTTGGCGAGTGAATTGTTCGGTTAATATCTTGACCATCTCTTCAAAATTACCGTCCAAGACTGTTTCGATGTTGAAGTTTCGTTCGCTGATGCGATGATCGGTGACCCGGCTTTGGGGGAAGTTATAGGTTCTGATTTTTTCCGAACGGTCACCGCTACCAACCTGAGATTTCCGTGTACTTGCTTGATCGAGGTCAAGTTTGCTTTTTTCATACTCATACACTCGGGACTTCAGCACTTTTAAGGCTTTTTCCTTGTTTTTATGCTGGGATTTTTCATCTTGGCAGGAAACGACAATACCTGTTTCAAGGTGAGTGATGCGGATGGCCGAATCCGTGCGGTTGACGTGTTGACCACCAGCACCGGAAGCTCTGAAAGTATCAATGCGGATATCTTTGGGCGCGATATCGATTTCCACGTCATCTACTTCAGGCATGACAGCCACGGTGACAGTGGACGTGTGAATGCGTCCGCTGGATTCGGTGATAGGTACTCGTTGCACGCGATGAACGCCGCTTTCGAACTTGATGTACCGATTGACGTACATGCCTTTGAGATAGAGAATGATTTCCTTGATGCCGCCAATAGCAGAGTAGGTGGTGGAGATCACTTCTGATTTCCACCCCTTGCGCTCGGCAATGCGTGTGTACATCCGTAATAAGTCGGAAGCAAACAACGAAGCTTCATTCCCTCCGGCTCCGGCACGAATCTCTAAAAATACATTGCGGATATCTTCGGTTTGATCGGAGACCATCAGTATTTTTATTTCTAATTCGAGGTCATCAATACTTTTAGCAAGGACTTGTAACTCTTCTTCAGCCATTGCCTTCATTTCGTCATCATCGGAAAGCTCCAATAATTCCTGGGTATCTTTGCAACGCTCGAATAGGAGCTTGAACTCCAGATATTTCTCGTTTAAAACCTTTAAACTGGCAAGTTCTTTGGATAACTCCCTGAATTTAGTCTGGTTGTTTAGAACTTCCGGGTCTGAAAACTGGACTTCCAGATCCGTGTACTTTTGGTGCAGGCCTTCGAGATAGGAAAATAACTTCTCACTGCTCTTTGTAGCCATATTTTTTCTTGAATTTGTCTATTCTACCAGCGGTATCAATGTATTTTTGTTTACCGGTAAAAAAGGGATGACAGTTGGCGCAGATTTCAACTTCCAAGCTGGGCACAGTTGATCTTGTGGTGAAAATGTTTCCGCAAGAACAAGTTACCTTGCAATCCTCATATTTAGGATGAATTCCTTTTTTCATGTTTACTCCTTATTTATTCAATATATAGTCATTATCTCGTCATTATCTCGTCATTATCTCGTCATTCATTGATTCTTCTAAAATTGCTCATTCAAAAGGCATTTTATCACTTTACCCAGCTCTTGTCAATAAATCTTGAAGTATCTATTCAGTTTTTTGCACGCCACCCAACATCTTTCCGAAATCCTGGTCATCCATTAATCCAACGCATCACGGTTCAGACAACCTATTTTCCCTAAAACCTGATACACTTCCAACAGTCCCGGATTCGCTACCTGTAAAATTCGGATCATGAAGTTCTTCTTTTTTTTCTCCACCAGCAGTTGAAATTTATTGCATTTTGAGTTATTATACAGGCATGAAAAAACAGATCCTGCTAACAACGGACACGCTAAAAAAGACGGTCCAAGACAAGAAAGTCGACTACGATACGGCTTGGAAAGATGTCATCGAAGATCTTTTCAAACTATTTCTCTTAGAATTTTGCCCGGAGATTTACCAGGACATCGATTTCAGAAAGAAACCCGTGTCCCTCAGCAAGGAACTGCGCCGTATTATCAAGGATAATAAAATTGGCAGGCGTTTTGCTGATGTGTTGGTGAAAGTCCATCTTAAAGATGGTTCCATTCGTTGCCTGTTTATTCATATTGAGGTGCAGGGTCGCCCGGATAAAACGTTGCCCCTGCGGATGTATGTTTACAATTATCGTATCTTTGACCATTATAACGAGGAAGTGATCAGTTTGGCTATGTTAACTGACGATGATCCCGACTTTCGACCCGATCACTACCAAATCCATCGTTGGGGATTCAATCATATCATGACATTTCCTATCGTAAAGATATTGGATTATAAAGATCGTTTGGCCGAACTGGAAGCATCCAAAAATCCTATGGCCATGGTGATACTTGCCCAATTAAAAAGCTTGGAAGCCCAGCACGCCGACCCCCAGACAAAATATAACATAAAACTGCAATTGTTCAAAGATTGTTTTAAGAAAGGGTACAACAAAAAGCAAATCCGCGTTTTGGTCAAGTTCATTGATTGGATCATCAATTTACCGGAGCGATACAAAGAAAAACTGCACAATGAATTATCAACATTAAAGGAGGGAAAAATCATGTCCTACGTAACCAGTTTTGAAAAAATCGGCGAGAAAAGAGGAAAAAAAATCGGCGAAAAAAATGGGATAGCCAAAGGGATAGCCAAAGGAATAGCCAAAGGAATAGCCAAAGGCGAAGCCAAAGGAATAGCCAAAGGTCTAAGAGAAAAAGCATTCGAGACAGCAAAAAAAATGCTGATGGACAATCTTCCCATTGACACTATTATCAAATACAGCGGCTTGGCAAAAGGTCAAGTCACGCGTCTGATGAAAGAATCAGCGCTTCCCCAAAAATGAAAATAGATTTGGGTAGACGCGCCATCCTGGCGCTTTATTTTATCCCTTTGCTTATTAATGATAACACATAAATCACTCAATGGCCGGGTTTTACTGCCCTTGATTCCACAAAAAAAAATCAACCGCCAGTTTTTATTACTCTCGATTCACAAAAAAAAACTCAACCGTCAGGTTTATTGGTCTCGATTCTAAAAAAAAAAATCAACCGCCAGATTTTAAAGCT
>CAZCVI010000077.1:0-35203 GCA_964502145.1 uncultured Clostridia bacterium | reverse complement strand
TTAAACCCGCTTCCATAAATGTTCTACGTGATTTAGCTGTCTAATTAGAGTTAAAACGAATTCATTGGAATTTGAACACTATCGTTGGTTTTTCACTGAATTCACTGGAATTTGAACGATAGCGGTGGTTTTTCGTAACTGTTCAGCCCATAGTTAATAGATGAAACAAAGAATAAAATGGGCCCACGAATTAACAGGAAATTAAAAGAAGACCACAGATTACACAGATTAAAATGATTACACAGATTGGTTTATTTATTTTTGTCATAGTCATCTTTTAATCTGTGTCAATCATTTAAATCTGTGTAATCTGTGGTCTTCTTTTTCTTTCATCTATTACCTATGGCCTGAACTGTTATTAATACATTACTTAATTTCCTGGGCAATGACCTCGCTAAATGTACTGGCAAATGCGTCGATGTGTTCTTTATTTCTGAAAATGGAATGATGATCGCCATTGATTTCATGATACACCACGGGATTGTGACAGTAATCTCGCCAACTCTCGACGCGGTTGGGATTCTGATTGGCCCAGAAAAAATGGAGGGGGACATGAATTTTCCCTAAGGGAATATACTTGGGACTGGCAGCATTGTGGGAACGATTGAGATTATTAAACTGAATTAACTCTTGACCGGTGAGTTCATTGTAATTGGGCAATGCGACCGCGTTATAAATAAGCATTTCCCTTAACCGTTCCACCAACCTGGGGTCACTGGTCAAATACTCCACACCCATGGTCCAGAGCTGGTCAATATCCGTAAATTGATTCAAATCGGTTGTATTGCCAGCGATTTTAAAGAGATGTCCAATAAAAAACCGCTCGGTTTCCAGTGTAAACTTGCCACGGCTACCCTTGATCACAGAATCGGGGCCGGAACAATCAGCAAAACCGAGGAATGAAAGTGTCTCACCCATTCTCTCCAGTTGCAAGGCCATCTCCAATCCCAAATGCCCTCCCCAAGACCAAGTGAAAATATTATAGGGACCTAAAGGCTGGATTTTTTTTATCTGTTGGATGTATTTGGCAGATATCTCTTCCACGGTGACATTTATGGGGACAAAATTCTTTAATTTATCTGCTTCCATTCCCCAACAATTATATTGAGTGCCCAATTGTTTGCAGAACTCCATGTAAGCCCCGACATCGCCCAAGACTTCATGAACAAAAAAGATATTCCCAATGGGCCGGGGTGTACCGTTCAACATTACGAAAGTTTCAGGTACTACGCTGGTTACCATTGGTAGTTGGACACTGGCTAAATAATGTTCCAATGAAATAATAGTGGGATACGTAAACAATGTGGCCACGGGTATCTCCTTGTTCAATTTCTCCCGTAACTTATTGGCTACCTTGACAAAATCCAGGGAATCACCACCGAGATCAAAGAAATTATCCTGAACCCCGACTCTTTGGCGACCGAGAACATCCTGCCATATTTCGACTATAGCGTGCTGAATAGGATTTTCAGGTGCTTGATAGACTTGACTGCCATGGAAATCCGATTCAAAGGGTAGCGGCAACATGGGACGGTCTAGTTTCCCGTTGGCATTTAAGGGGATCGTGTCTATTTTCACAAAACAGGCGGGAACCATATACGTGGGTAACTTCTCTTCCAGGAATTCTTTTAGCTGGGCGGTTGATCTGATCTGATCATCAGCGCTATAATAGGCGCACAGGTATTGTTTTTCACCATCTTTGCGGTCGATCACGACAGTTTCTTTGATTGGTGGATATGCTTTTAAGCGCGCTTCAATCTCACCCAATTCGATTCTGAAACCGCGAATTTTCACTTGGTGGTCAATGCGGCCCAAATATTCTAAATTCCCGTCAGGCAACCAACGCGCCAGGTCGCCGGATTTGTATAATGTAGTGTATAATGGAGTAGACGATGTAGGCAGGGTGGACAGGTGGATAAATTTATCTTGGGTTAATTCAGGGCGATTTAAATAACCGCGGGCAACCCCGGCGCCACCGACAAATATTTCCCCGGGAATACCAATGGGGACAAGTTGGTTGTACTTATCTAAAAGATAAATAGTCAAGGTCGGGATAGGTGTGCCGATTATGCTGAGACCGTTTTCTATATCCTGGCAGGTTATTTCCTTGTAAGTGACGTGAACGGTGGTCTCGGTAATACCATACATGTTGATCAAGTGGGTGTGCGGATATTTCTGCTGCCACTGGTTTATTTTACCGGGGTGTAAGGCTTCACCACCAAATACAATATACCGCAAACAAAGCAAACGATCAGGGGCCTTGATCTCTTCTTCCATTAAACGGTAAAACGCGGAAGGGGTCTGATTTAACACGGTCACGGCTTGACTTTTTAAGATCTGCAAATAGTGGGCGGTATCCATGGCGGTCAAACAGGGAATAAGAACTAATTTGCCACCATATAACAAGGCACCATACATTTCCCAGACAGAGAAATCAAAACAATATGAATGAAACATGGTCCACACATCACGATCACTAAACCTGAACTGGAAGCGATCATTAAAAAACAACCGCACGACATTCTCCTGGGTTACTAATACGCCCTTGGGCTTACCGGTAGTGCCGGAAGTGTAAATGACATAAGCTAAATTTATGGGGGTTACGGGAGTAATGGGAGTAATAAAAGTCCGGAGAGTGACTTCTTGGATCAACTCATGGGTGAGTAGGATGGTGGTATTGCTGTCGGAGAGCATAAATTGGCTGCGATCTTCGGGATAATCGGGGTCGATAGGTAAATAGGCGGCGCCGGCTAGTAAGATACCTAAAATGCCGATAATCATTTCAATGGAACGTTCTACTTTTATGGCGACAATGGCATCGGGTAAAACGCCCTGTTGGCTTAAATAATAGGCAACTTGCGAGGATTTTTGAAACAATTGGGCGTAGGTTATCTGGCATTGTGCTATACCAGGACCACCACGGTGGGAGGGCGCTACAGAAAGGAAATAACCGATGGTGGCGATGTGGTCGGGGGTGCGTTGGGATTGTTCGATGAATAATTGGGGGATGGTTTTGGCGGGATACTGGGCGGCGGTATCGTTGAATTCCATTAATAATCGGGCCCGCTCTTGGGGGGAGAGCAGGGTTATTTCTGCAATGGACAATTCTTCATTCTGGATAATCTGGTCGATGGCTACCTGATAGTGAGAGGTAATCCGTTCTATATAATCATCGTCAACGGCATTACCATTGTATTGAATGGTTATAGTCAATCGAGTTGTGCCCCCGATAGAGATGTTAAAGTCAAAATTGGTCTGCCCAAATCTCTCAATATTGACCATTTGGAAGGATGGAGCCATGCTTTTTTTCTTTTCATGGCCATTGTTCTCGGCTAAATCGGCAATGAAATAATTATCAAACTCAAAAAGGTGATCGATTAAATTTTGCTTTAATGGACTACTGGATTGAATTTCAGCCAGGGGGTGATGATGGTACGCCTCACTGGCCAGTGCTTCGGCCTGGATTTTTTGGATGAGGTCTTGAAATTTTGTTTTACCTAAAAAACGAATGCGCACGGGAATAGTATTGATAAATAACCCCATCATGGATTCCACATCTTCCAGTTCAGCAGGCCGTCCAGAGACAACGGTCCCAAATACTACATCCTCTTTTTGGTTATACTTCCCCAAAAGAATGGCCCAGATGGTCTGGGTAATGGTGTTGATGGTGACATTATTGCGAGCGGCCAATCTATAGAGCTTCTGTGTTTTCTCGATGTCCAAGGTGGCTGATATTTTTTTATTATTATATGCCTGTAGGATTTCATCTTTCTTTGTCCTTGGTTTTAAAATGGGGGTTTGTTCATCAAAGGATTGGAGGTAGTTTTTCCAATATTGGTGGGACTCATCTTTATCGATGTTTTCCAGCCATTCTATATAAGTTCGATAGGGTTTGAGTTGGCGGAATGAAGGGGGATGATTTTGAACATAACCGGAATAGATATCGAAAAACTCGTTACTGATTATGCCAATACACCAACCATCCATCAAGATATGATGAAAACTCCAGATAAACTCATAGGTAGATTTTTCCAGCCGAAGTATGGAGGCGCGCATCAAAATATCAGTACTTAAATCGAAAGAGGTATTTTTATCCTTGGTTTTAAAGGTCTGGACAAAATTCTCTTTTTCCTGGTTGTCGATGAAATGACTGATATCCTGGTAATAAAATGCCACGGGTCGATTTCTTAAAACGATCTGCAGGGGGCGAGGAGTATTTTTATGGACAAAAGCAGTACGTAAGATATCGTGATGTTTAGCCAGTTCATTCACGCTTTTTTCCACGAGGGGGATATCAAAATCACCCTGCAAACGATAGCTGGTCTGCTGGAAATAGGAATGGGAGGATTGGTCCAACAAGGCGTGAAATAACATGCCTTCCTGCATGGGCGATAAGGGATAAATATCCTCGGCTTCGGGGTAAATATCCAACAACTGCTGCAAAGACTGGACGGTTAATTCCTTGTAGGAAAAATCACTGGGAGTAGGTTCGATGGTATCCAGTGAGGCACAGTAAGTAATAATCTGCTGTAGCTCAGAGTGAAAAAAATGGGCCAAGGAAGTCATGGTTTCCGATTGGTAGTGAGTTTTATTGTAGGTTACAGTCAGAGTTAGCCGACGGTTGGAGATTTTTCCGTTTATCTCCAGTTCATATTCACCTGTAGATTCTTGAGCGACTTGAAACAGGGATATCTTTTTAACATGGGTTTCCCTAAATTCGGGGGCATGGAAAATAATTTGTGGTTTTAGCTTAAAATCGATTTTCTGGTCGAAGGTGTTGTTGGTCAGGTATTTTAAGATGCCATATCCCATTCCTTGACTGGGAATCTTTCGCAACGTCTCTTTGATCTCTATAATCTGGCGACCGGGAAAATCACCTTGGAAAATATCAAGGATTACGGGACATGTAGAGGTAAACGACTGGACTGTCAGACACATATCGCTTGTATTACTAATATCAATTGGAGTGGCCATATTTCCCCTGGGATGAACTTCAAAGGAGAGTAAAATCGGCGACTGTCCAAAGGTTTTCTGAAATCCCACGCAGAATGCGGTCAATAATAGGTCATTGCTCTGGGTATTATAACACCGGTTTGCTTTGCCTAACAGAAGTGTTGTTTCGGTCTCATCCAATGTGAATGTAATTGGATGCATATCCTTGCTATTCTTTCCTGCTACTGGGAAATCGTTGGGGATCGGGGGGACAAGTTGCGATTCCAATTGAGTCCAATAGGGTATCTCCTTGAGCAATGCTTTTTGATTGAAGTAGAGCGGGTAATGACTTATAAATGATTTTTGGATGGGGTTTAAAGGAATAAGCCAGGTGATGGAAGATAAGTCGGGAACACGATGCAATTTTTTTATCCTGGGGGACAAATCGGCGATAGTGGGATACTGGAACAGGTCTTTCATCTCCAATTTATACCCGGCACTATTCAGCCGGGACAAAATCTGGATGGATTTAATGGAATCACCACCACTAGCAAAAAAATTATCCTGAATACCGATATTCTTTTTCCCCAGCACCGCATCCCAAATTTCTACCATTTTTCTCTCCAGTTCATTTCGTGGGGGAGAATAGACGTCGGCGTCTGCTTGGGGAACGGGTAAAACGTGGCTATCCAGTTTCCCATTAGGAGTCAGGGGTAATTTTTCCAAGCGGAAAAAGTGAGTGGGGATCATATAAGGGGGTAGAAACTGGGCTAAATAGTTTTTTAATTCAACTGGTTCAAATGAAAAGGAGAGTGTAGAATGGGGCACGATGTAAGCGCAAAGATAATTGTCCAGGCTATTCTCCGGTTTGATTTGAACAACAACTTCCTTGATTGAGTGGTGTTTCAACAATTGGTTCTCAATCTCCCCTATTTCAACACGCATACCACGAATCTTGACTTGATTATCCACTCTTCCTAAAAATTCCAGATTGCCATCTACCAACCAACGGCCCAGGTCCCCGGTACGATAAAAAGGAGTGAAAGGGAGGGGAGAACGAACAAATTTTTCCGCTGTCAATTCGGGCCGATTCAAGTAACCACGGGATAAACTGGCTCCAGCCAAACATAATTCGCCGGTGACACCAATGGGACAAATTCCTAGGTAGGGATCCAGAACATAGACGCAAACATTACTGATGGGTTTTCCGATCACTGCTCTGGGGGTAAGAGGTGTGAGTTCAAATGCCGTGGTATTCACACTGTTCTCGGTGGGACCGTATTCGTTAAAGATACGGACGTGGGGCAAGCGTTCAAAATGCTTTTTGATTAATTGGTCGGGGAAATTATCGCCAGCACAACAGATCATTTTGATATGTTTTAAATCCGGGGCGATCTCTTCCAACATGACATTGTAAAAAATGGGCACGACAATAAAATGAGTGACGTTGTTTATGACAATGGTTCGTCTGAGCACGGTGAGATCGGAACGTTCTTCATCCTTGATCAGCACGAGGCGGGCAGCACCGAGCAAAGGAGTGAAAATATCGGTGACTGAACTATCGAAAAAATAAGGGGGGACTTGCAAGCTAACGTGACCGGGAGCATATTCATAATTATTTTTACGCCATATAATGGTGTTCACAATGGTACGATGCTCGACAAGCACGCCCTTGGGAACCCCAGTAGAACCGGAAGTATACATGATATAAGCGGGATCAGTTTCAGTTCCAGTTGGGGGTGGCGTGATGGAATAAGACTGACTATCTTTTTGCATATCTTCAATGGCTAACACTGCATGAAGGGAGGAAGTTTCTGCCTGGAGGGAGGAAATCTTGGAGAGGTACCTTTGTTCTGTAATGGCGACAGCCATGGCGGCATCATTAAACACGAGGCGCAAGCGTTGGGCAGGCAAAGACACATCCATGGGGACATAAGCCGCGCGAGCTTTCATCACGGCAATGAGGACGATGATCAGTTCGACAGAACGATCCATTAATACGGCAATAGGCGCACCGGGCAAAACTGCATGCTGGGTACACAAATACCAGGCAAGTTGATTGGCGAGATTGTCACATGCACGGAAAGTCAAACTATGATTTTCAAATACAAGGGCGAGATAATCGGGGAATTGGTGGACCTGATCTTCGAACAATTGATAAATCGTTTTATTGTCTGGATAAGGAACAGCCGTATTATTAAATTCAAATAAGACTCGTTGCCTCTCAGCCTGGGATAAAAATTCCAGTTTAGAAATCTCCACTTGATCATTTACGCTCACTTGGTCCAATAGAAGGAGGAAACAATCCACCATCCGTTTTATATCATTGCGGTGATAGATATTAGCATTATATTCAAAGAGTCCCTGTAAGGTATGGGTATCACTGAAAATCACGTTTAAATCATAATTGGTTTGCTCAAAGAACTCGGGATTGGCAAATTCAATGGGAATTTTATTCGTATTGTCCTTGCCGTATCCTGCTATTTGTTCAGTGATCGGGTAATTCTCAAATATTAAAATATGATCGATCAACTTTTGTTTCAGTGTGCTCCGAGATTGGATTTCAGCCAGCGGATAATAATGATAAGGTTCACTGGCCAATGCGTCATCCTGGATTTTTTTCAATAAATGATTGAATTTTATCTTTTGATCAAACCGGATACGGACGGGGATAGTATTGATAAATAATCCCATGATGTTCTCAATCCCTTCCAATTGGGAGGGTCGCCCGGAAACGACAACACCGAAAAGAACATCATCTTTTCTATTATATTTTCCCAGCAAAATTCCCCAGATGGCCTGCATCAGAATATTCAACGTGACATGATTGGCAGCGGTGAGATGGTTCAAACGGGATTTTTTCTCGCGGTCCCAGTGAATGGAAACAGATTCTAATTGAGGGCTGCCTGTTTCTTGGGTGACAATGGTTGACCGGGGAATACTGGTCTGTTCATCAAAGGAATCCAAGTATTGATCCCAGTATTGGTTGGATTCGTCCTTATCTTGTTTTTCAAGCCATTGGATATAGGTTCGATAGGGTTTAATAATGGGTAATTGATAGGGTTTATTCAAGACAGAAGCGGAATATATCTGGAAAAATTCACCATTTAATATACCGAGACACCATCCATCCATCAGGATATGATGAAAGCTCCAGATAAACTCATAGGTGGATTGATCCAACTGGAGTATAGCGGTACGCATGAGTGTGTCCAAACTTAAATCAAAAGAGGCCTTTTTATCTTTTAGTTTAAATTCACGGATAAAATTCTCTTTTTCCTGAATGTCCACGATGTGACTGATGTCCTGGTAATAAAAATCCATGGGGCGATCTTTTAAAACGACTTGCAGGGGGCGGGGGGTATTTTTATGAACAAAGGCAGTGCGTAATATTTCATGGCGTTTGACCAGTTCATTGAGACTTTTCTCCAAGATAGGGATATCCAATTGACCAAACATACGGAAAGTGGCTTGTTCGAAATAGGAAAGAGAGGATTGGTCCAACAAGGCATAAAATAACATGCCCTCCTGCATGGGCGAGAGTGGGTAAATATCCTCGACATCAGAATAAGCATCCAGCACGTGCTGGAGTGCCGGGATAGTTAATTGATTGTAAGTAAAATCACTGGGGGTGCGTTCAACATATGCCTGGGTGGAACAAAAAACGATGATATTCTGGAGTTCAGATTTGAAGTGATGGGATAAAGCGGTGATCGTATCGGGTTTGAAATGGGTTTTATTGTATGAAATGGTCATGGATAAACGGTTTTTAACCGTCATGCCATTGATCTCCAATTCATATTCCCGGTGGTTATTTAATCCGCGCAAATCTCCCATTGATTCTTTGGCCATTTGAAATAGCGACATTTGCGTGACATCTGCATCAAATTGACCAAGGTAATTAAAAATCAGTTGGGGGTTTAAATTAAACTCAATAGGTTCCGGAGTAGCATGGGGAGTGAGGTACTTGAATATCCCATACCCGATTCCTTTGTTAGGAATTTTGCGCAAGGTCTCTTTCACCTCTTTGATCTGGCGACCGATATCATCTGTATATAAAACATCCATTAAAACGGGATAGACGGCAGTAAACCAGCCAACTGTCCTGCTGATATCAATATCCCCGGAAATATTTTCCCGGCCATGACCTTCCAACGCGATCAACACGTGGTCTTGCCCCAGGGTTTTTTTTATGGCCACTCCCAATGCAGTTAATAATATATCATTGATCTCGGTGTTATAGCATTGATTCACCTTGTTTAAGAGCAACGTGGTTTCCGCCTCTTCCAGGTAAAAAGAGAGAGATTGAGTGTCTCTTACAGCATTCCCCGCCACATCGAAATCCTTCTTTATGGGAAGTACAGCCTGGGAATTTAATTGGGCCCAGTAGGTTTTTTCCTTTAAGAATGTTTTGTGAGAGGCAAATGCGTGTAGTTGTTCAGACCAGTGTTTAAAGGAATCTGTTTTAGCAGGTAAGCGTGGCGGTTGGTCACTGGTAATCTGGGTATATAATGTCTGGATATCTTCAAATAATATTCGCCAAGACAGACCATCAATCACAAGATGATGAATCACAATCAACAGGCGATCACCATCAGACAGGTGAAACAACCCCAGTTTCAGCAACGGGCCTTTTTCCAGGTTTATTTCTTCTTGCAGGGCGTTTATTTTCTCCTTGAATTCTTTTGAGAGCTCATTTGAATTGGCTTCCAGGTGAGTTAAGTCATATTCTTTGAGGTCGATGGGATAATCTAAACCGTGATTTTCCTGTTGGATATCCCAGGAAGTGGTCTCTTTGTTATATTCAATTTTAAAGGTGATGCGCAGGGCATCATGATGTTCTTGAATTTTTTCAAAGACGGTTTTAATCGTCTTAGCAGCCAATCCAGTTGCAGAGTAAAGCATTACAGCCTGGTTAAAATGATGGTGATCGGTTGGAGAACCATCAAAAAATGCATGTTGGATAGGGGTTAACGGGATAACCCCGGTCACAATAGCCTGACTGGGTGTATGCTGAACTTTCCGAACCTGGAGCGCCAACTTGGCTAAAACGGGGTATTGGAAAATATCTTTCATTTCAAGTTTATAACCGGCATGATTTAACCGGGAAATGATCTGGATGGATTTTATGGAATCGCCGCCAAAGTAGAAAAAATTGTCATTGACGCCGATACTTTTTTTCCCAAGCACGCTTTCCCATATTTCCACCAATTTTTTTTCAATTTCATTGCGCGGGGCGGCATAATTGTCTGCATCAGTATCAAATTCAGGTGCGGGCAAGGCTTTCCTGTCTACTTTCCCATTGAGTGTCAACGGTATTTTTTCCAACTGCACAAAGTAGGCTGGCACCATATAATCAGGCAAATCTTTTAATAAATATTCTCTTAATACAGTGTTAGAAAACGCGGTATCTGCCACAAAGTAGGCGACCAAGCTCTTATTCCCCGTGTTTTCTTCCTTTACCAAGACAACCGTATCTTTTATTTGATCATGTTTTAATAATAGGGTTTCAATCTCGCCCAGTTCAATACGAACTCCCTTGATTTTTACTTGTTGATCGATTCTTCCAATAAATTCGATATTGCCATCAGGAAGCCACCTGGCGGCATCACCGGTGCCATACAACGGGGTGTCATCGTACAGTGATAAAGATACAAATTTTTCAGCGGTTAACTCCGGTCGATTTAAATACCCGCGCGCCAATCCTGCCCCGGCAATATACAATTCTCCTTCCACGCCGATGGGTTGAATTCTTTTATTTCTATCCAAGATATACAAATGGATATTGTCTATCGGTTTGCCTATCGGAATTTCCCGGATAATCTCTCCGGTGGGACAGTTGAAGTACGACACGTCGACAGCAGCCTCGGTGGGGCCATACAGATTAATCAAAGAAGTACCGTTGCTCCTATTTAATACACTGTTAAAACGTTCCACGTGAACAACCGATAGAGATTCCCCGCTGGCAAATACTCGTTTTAACGTTTTAAGACGTGCCAAATCGATATGGGTCTCGCTAATATATTCCAAAAATGCACTTAACATGGAAGGTACAAAATGCATGGTAGTAATTTGCCGTGTTTCGATTTCTCGGACAATCACCTCGGGATTCTTTTCCCCATGGGGTTCAAGAAACGAGACGGCAGCACCTTCAATACTCCACCAGAACAACTCCCATACGGAGACATCAAATGTAATCGGAGTTTTTTGAAGAATGATGTCTTTTCCGTGCAGCGGGTATTTTCGTTGCATCCAATTTAAGCGATTTACAATCGCCCGGTGTGAGATCATAACCCCCTTGGGTCTGCCTGTCGTTCCAGAGGTATAGATAATATAGGCAGTATCCAAAGGTGAACAGTGCGTTTTTATCTTTTCAAAAGGTTGTCGATGTTTTCCTTCGATTACCTCTGCTAATTCATTGGGAGTTAGCACTATTTTAGCCGCGCTGTCTGCCAAAAGAAATTTTATACGCTCTTCGGGATAATCGGGTGAAATCGGAAGATACGCGCATCCGGCTTTTAATATACCGAAGAGAGCCACCATCATTTCAAGGGACCGGTATAAACGTAATCCCACGATACTCCCAGCCTCCACGCCCCTGAATGTTAACCAGGAAACCAGCGTGTTTACCCGTGTATCCAATTCTTTGTATGTAAGCCGTTTGTTCCCAAACATTACCGCGATACGATGAGGGACTTTTTGCACTTGCTCTTCAAAAAAAGAATGAAGCGTCTTATCGCTGGGAAAATCGGCCTGGGTATCATTAAAGTGGATTAAAATTTCCTGCTTCTCCGCCGGAGTAATAATCGTGTTTTTATCCAAAAGGCTTTCGGGTTCATCGCTTAATTTATCAAGTATATTTTTAAATAAAGCAAATAATTTTTCCACATCGCCGTGGCTAAGAATCTCAGTAGAATAGTCGATAGAGATTTGAAATCCCCCCCTTGCAGTATGAACATTAAGCCCAAAGGGAAAATTGGTTTTTTCATAACTTTCAACATGAAGCATTTCACTGGCGGAAATTCTACTGGAGAAGTTTTCAGTCCGAACCTGGCTAAAGGCATGGAAATCAATAAAATTAAAGAGTGTATCAAACAGTGGATTCTTTTCGCTAGTCTCTTCACCCATCATGGTAGCGATTTCCAAGAGTGGGAATCGATCATATTTTTTAAGTTGCAACATCTTTTGATCAATTCGCTGTATAAAATCCAGGTATCTGCATTGATCTGGAATTTTTACCCTCACGGGGGCAGAATTTAAAAAGCAACCGATCATTTTATTGCCGTCTTCATTTAGAGGGCGGTTATTGGTTACAAGCCCCAAGACCATATCATTCTCATATGACAGCATATTTAGCATCAAGGCATTGGCGGTAAAACACAAGTGCTTTAAAGTGGTATTAAATTTACGCGCGGTATTTTCTAATTTCTCCCGACGACCCTCACCCAGAGTCTTCCTGAGGTTTTTGAATTCAATTTTCCCACTATCTGCTACTGCATTTGTTTTAATCGGGGTGGGGAAACGGAGTCGTTTATAGTCGAAAAGCTCGTTTTTCCAATAATCAATGATTTCAGATTTTCTTTTTTCAAGTAGTTGTTGCAGGATGAACTCTTTAAAACCGTATTTTAACATTGGTGGGATAAAATCAGGATTATCTTTTAATTCCAGGTAAGTATTATTTAATTCGGTCAATAATGAGGCATTGCTCCAACCATCAATGATAGCATGATGGAATTCCCATAGCACAAGAATCTCAGGATTCCCGAGGTTAAAGAAGCTCAACCGCCAGAGTGGGGGCACAGAAATGTCAAAGGGGCGCTGACGACTTTCGATCATCTTTTGAGTTACATAGCGTTCCTTTTCGACTTTTGTTAATCCGGCAATCTCATGATAGGGAATATCCATGGGGACGTTCTTATATACGATATGGGCAAGCTCGTCCAACATATAAGCGGTTCTTAATATGGGGTGTTTCGCCATCATCAAAAGAAACGCGTGTCGCATGCGTTTAATATCAAAATCTTCATAAGACATTTGATATACGGGTTGATCATGGTACACTGCGCCACCTGAATCTTTAATATAGTGAAACACCATCCCCTTTTCGATATCACTCATGGGAAATATATCTTCAATATTGCCGGGATCCCCGGCTATTTTTTGCACCCGTTCATTTAGTTCTGTCAGTTCAGGGAGCAACTCTTTAAAGTTTTCTTCCTGCGGGGCATCTTTTTTGTGCAAGAGCAAGGATAATCCCTCAAGAGTTTGATTGATATATAAATCCACTATCTTTAAATTAGCTAGAAAATGATTATTGATGGTACTGATCAACTCGATTGCTTTAATCGAATCGCCACCGACATGAAAGTAGTTGTCTTTGATGCCGATATGTTCCAGGTTCAAAACCCGCTGCCATATTTGAACCAAGGCTTCTTGCACATTATTCGTGGGTGGGCTATATTCTCCTTGTACTTCAATATTTGCGCCGGGATCGGGGAGTTTGGCACGGTCGATTTTCCCATTGGTAGTCAGGGGGATATTCTCTATTTGAACAAAATAGTTGGGGATCATATAATTGGGGATTTTTTTCGTCAAGTATTCCCTTAACGAGAAAATATCAATCGTTTTGGTGGAAACAATATAGGCGCACAAACTCTTGCAATCGCCGTCTTCATTTTCCTTGGCAATCACCACCGCCTCGTCTATCCCCTCATAGCGCAGTAAATAACTTTCAATTTCGCCAATCTCGATCCGAAATCCTTTCAACTGGACCTGGAGATCGATCCTGCCCAGGTACTCCATCTCCTGATCGGGTAAAAACCTGGCCAAATCGCCGGAACGGTAGATTCTTTCATTCCTGTTGAAAGGACTGCTTATAAATTTTTCAGCGGTTAACTCCGGGCGGTTTAAATAACCGCGGCTCACCCCGGCGTTTCCCACCAACAGTTCACCGGGTGCGCCGATTGGTTGCAAATTCAAATGTTTGTCCACGATATAGGTGCAGGTGGTGGGTATGGGAACACCGATATTGCTGATGTTATACTCAATTTCCTTGGCACAGATCTCTTTATACGTGACATGCACGGTGGTTTCGGTAATGCCGAACATATTAACCAAGGTTGTTGCCGGATACTTCTCCCGCCACTTTTTTAATTTCAGCGGCTTTAATGCTTCGCCACCAAAAATAACGTACCGGACACATAATTCCTTTTCCCCGTGCTTTAGTTCTTCCTCGCTAAAATTATAAAAAGCCGATGGGGTCTGATTTAACACGGTAACTCGTTCCTGTCTCACTATTTCCCGGAAAAGAACGGGGTCCAATGCCACCATTTTCGGGATAATGATCAACTTGCCACCATACAACAATGCGCCATACATCTCCCACACGGAAAAATCAAAATTAAAGGCATGAAACATTGTCCAAACATCGCTACTGCCAAAATGAAATTGGAATTTATCATTGCACAGCAAGCGAACCACATTGTAATGATCGACGATCACACCTTTAGGTTTTCCCGTGGTTCCCGAAGTATAAATAATATAGGCGGCCTGTTGGGGTGAAACATGTTCTGTTATCTCTGGAAGGAGCGGTGATATGGACTCATGGGTAGGCATCAATTCATTGGCGGTTAACATGATGGCGGCATGGCTGTCTGCCAGGATAAAATTTACACGTTCAACAGGATAATCGGGGGCAATGGGTAAATAGATTCCTCCTGCTTTTAATATAGCCAGTAAGCCGATTATCATTTCAACAGAACGTTCCACCATGATGGCTACAATACTTTCCGGTCCCAAACCCTTGGCTTGCAATAAAGAGGCCAAACGTTGCGCCCTATTATTTAATTCGCGGTATGTAAGCAGTAAGGTGAAGTCGGAAACCACTTCCAGAGTCGGGCCTTTAATAGCTATAAAATCGGGATGCTTGTCTACTTGTTGCTCAAATAGTCCATGTATTGTTTTCTCCCGGGGATAATGGGCATGGGTATCATTAAACTCATACAGCAGGTACTGCCGTTCGGTTGCGGATAAAATCTGCATGTCATATAACTGTGATTCGGGGTGCTCAACCACCTCTTCCAACAAATGAACAAAATGACGGCACATCCGGGTGATGGTCTCAAGCTTGAACAAGCGGGTACAATAATTCATTTTAAAATGGATATCCTCGCCTGCTTCATAGGCATAAAAAGAGAGATCGAATTTAGCGGTTCGTTCTGCAAAACTAAACTGGCTTAGTTTTAATCCGGGTAATGTGATTTGTCCAACCTCCATATTCTGCACGGCAAACACAGTATCAAACAAGGGGTTCCGGTTTAAATCCCTTCTAAGATCAAGTTTCACCACCAGCTCTTCAAATTGGTAATCCTGGTTATCAAATGCCTTTAATGCACTTTCTTTAACGTTCTGCAAAAACTCAATAAAGCTTTTTTCTGCGATGGGGAAATTACGCATGGCCAACATATTAACAAACATTCCCAGGATATGTTGCAAATCGGCATGAGGTCTTCCTGCGGTGGGTGTACCCACGATAATGTCTTCTTGGCCAGTGTATTTATACAACAACACGTTATAAACAGCCAGCAGTGTTATATATAATGTCGCCCGGTTGAGGCGGGACAGTTTTTTTATTTTAAGGCTTAATTCCCTATCGATCTTAAAAACAAAGCGATCACCGTCAATAGCAAAAATAGGGGGTCTGTGGTAATCGGAAAAAAGATTAAGCACGGGTAATTCGCCCCGCATATTCTCCAGCCAGTAGTCTTCTTCATCCTGTATTTTTTTTGCTGCGCTCATGCCGCGTTGCCAAACAGCATAATCTTTATACTGAATCCGCAATTCCGGGAGCTTTTCCCCTGCGACCAATTTCGAAATATCCTGGACAACGGTATCAATAGAAACCCCATCACAAACAATATGATGAATATCCAACATCAATAAAGATTTATTTTCCCCGGTAACAATCACGCCCACCCGCATCAATGGGGCACGGGATAAATCGAAGGGCCGAATAAATGAACCATGTAAAAGCGTATTTATCCTGTCTTGGTCAGCAGTGTTCTCGTGCTCATGGAAATATTCTATCCCAAACGGGACATCTTCTTCAATGATCTGCACCGTGGTATTATGAATCAAATGAAAACTGGTTCTGAGAGATTCATGTCTCTTAATCAAATCCTTCAAGGCATTTTCAAGGCGTACTCTGTCCAATTGACCTGTTAACGCCAGGACATAGGATACATTGTACTTAATACTTTTTTCCTCAAGGCGATCCAGTATTGCCAACCGCATCTGTGCAGAAGAGAGCGGATAATACTCTCTTTTCTCCACGGGATTTATTGAAGCATAGATGTTTTTCCCGGCGTTCCGAATACAGGTGGAAATTTCTTTGATAGTGGGGTTTTTAAATAATTCGTTTATGGGAATTTTTACATCCAAGCGTTTATGAATAAGAGCAGAAAGGGTTATCGCCTTAAGTGAATGGCCACCTGAATCAAAAAAGTTATCGTTTATCCCTGGTCTTTTCACCCCAAGAACTTCTTTCCATATTTCCGCCACTATCTTTTCTATTTCATGGGTAGGCGCTTCAAATTCAACACTGGTGGTGAGACTCCAATTCGGCTTGGGTAAAAGTTTTCTATCCAATTTTCCACTTTGGGTTAAGGGGATTTCCTCTAATTGGATAAAATATGAAGGGATCATATAATCCGGTAATATAGTAGACAAGTAATCTCTTAATTCCGCAGCATGGTATATTTGTTTATTTTTAATGCCCCCAGTATCTCTGTAGACAAGATATGCACAAAGATACTTATCACTATTGATAGAGTCGTCAAAACTAGCCACCACAGCAACTTCCTTGATTTTTTCAAGTTTTAGCAATGCATTTTCTATTTCTCCCAACTCAATGCGGTATCCTCTGATCTTGACCTGGCTGTCTGTACGCCCTATAAATTCAATGTTCCCATCCGGCAACCACTTGGCAAGATCCCCTGTTCGATACATCCGTCCAGATTCTTCAAAGGAATTCTCTAAAAACTTTTCCGCGGTTAAGTCCGGTCTATTTAAATAACCCCTGGCCACACCATCGCCAGCAATATAGATTTCACCGGGAACACCTACAGGCTGGACATTTCTGGTTTTATCCAATATATATATACGAGTATTATTAATCGGTACTCCGATAAGCACGGTTCTATTATTATTCAATCCTGGGAAAAATCTATAAATCATACTGCCAACAGCGGTTTCGGTTGGACCATACTCGTTGTATATTTCAATCTCGCCATTAAAAACATGAAAAATATCTTCGGCCAATTGGGTTTCCAACTCTTCTCCACCCACAATGAGCCGTTTAATGATCGTGTTTTTATTTATTTTAGTGTCTTTTATCAGCTTCAAATGAGATGGAGTTAATTTAATGACCTCTACTCGATTATCATCGGTTATTTCTTCCAGTACAAAATTTTTTTTCTCCTCGGCGTAAACCACGATAGAATTACCGGTTACCAGTGGAGCAAATATGGAAGTGATGGTCAAATCAAAAGAGATAGATGTATATAAAGGGAAATTGGCACTTTCCCCTTTCACATAATTTTGCGCAGCCCACCATATATAATTGACAACCCCTCGATGTTTGACGAGTACACCTTTTGGGATCCCAGTGGTACCAGAGGTATATATAATATAAGCTATGTCTTCCGGTATACTCAAGACTCCTGGGTTTTCCTGGGGGCCGGAATCCATCTGAGAATCCATCTGAGAATCAATGGAGTCAAAAAACAGAATATGGTCTATAGAAAGTGATGCCAACATATCCTGCTTTCCTTCGGAAAAATGTTTATCCGTAAGCAAAATTTTGCTGCCACTGTCTGAAAAAATAAATGTTTTTCTTGCATCAGGGTAAGAAGAGTCAATAGGTAAATAGGCACACCCGGACTTCAATACTCCCAAGATACCGATAATGATCTCTATGGAACGTTCTCCCATTATGCCAATAATGCTCTGAGGAGGGGTATTTTTTTGACGTAGCAAACGGGACAATCTATTCGATTTTTCATTTAATTCTTTATATGTAAGCTGTATAGAAGAGTGGTGGCCTTCCCGTGCAGAAGGACCGGAAACAGCAATATGATTAGGTGTTTTTTCCATCTGTTCTTCAAATAACTGATGGACAGTTTTATCCTTGGGATATTCTGCGTCAGTATTATTAAAATCAAATAATAATTGCTTTTTTTCAAGTGGAGAAATAATTTCAACATCTTCGATCAAGATTTCGGGATTCATACCAAGCATCTGCATTATTTGTACCAGATGCATTTCTATTCTGGAAATAGTGTCATCATGGTATACCATGCCATTGTATTTGAGCTGAATGTTTAATTGCCCGGCTAATGTGACAATAACATCTAAATCATAATTGGTTTGCTCGAATGTCTTGACACTCTCTATCCTTAAAGCCAAAGCACTATTCTCATTCAATTTTTTTATCTCAACATCGGTTGGAAAATTCTCGATAACGAGAATATGATTAATAATATTCCTTTTTAGTGGGCTGAAGGATTGTATTTCAGCCAGGGGTACAAACGCATATGAATGGGATTGAATCATGTGATTCTGCACTTTTTTGGCAAGCTTCATAACGGGTTCCCCCGGTTCACTTTTTATGCGAACGGGTATTGTGTTGATAAATATTCCCACCATCCGTTGAATGCCTTCAAGTTCTTCGGGCCTTCCTGAAACCACTGACCCAAATACGACATCATGGGTATCGTTGTATTTTTGCAGCAAAATTCCCCACAGGGTTTGAAACAGGGAGCTGATCGTTACACTATTTTTTCCCGCGATTCTTTCCAATTGGCGGAAAAGCATCAGGTCAATAACAAATCGATGGCTTTTCTGTTCAAACTCATTTTCCCCAACTCTCAGACACTGGGGGACCATCACATGCTTGGTATAATCTTCAAGGTAATTTTTCCAATACTGACTACCGGCATTTTTATCTTGCCTTTCAATCCATTTCAGATAGTTTTTAAAGGGAACCGCAGGGGGTAAATTCACTGTTTTTCCTTGGATTAACGAATTGTAGTATAACATCATATCTTTGATTAGAATGGTGATACACCAGCCATCCAGAATAATATGATGGAAACTCCATATAATTTCAAATTTATTATCCGCTATTTTTAATATGGTCAATCGTATAAGGATATCTTTTTCTAAATTGAAGCCCCTGGCTTTATCTTTAATTTTAAATTCCGCGATCACCTTTTCCATCTGCTCGTCCGCTACGCCGGAGATATCTTCATAACACACAGTTGCATTTCTCTTTTTTAAAACCACTTGTAGCGGTCTGGGAACTTTTTCAAAGACAAAGATGGTTCGAAGAACATCATGCCTTTCAACTATTCGCATAAACGCTTTTTCAAATAGCTTAAACTCCAATTGACCCTGTATACGATAGGCAGTCTGTTCAAAATAAGCCGGAGATTTTTTGTCCATTAAATAGTGAAACAACATGCCTTCTTGCATGGGTGTAAGAAGACACACATCTGCAATATCATTTTTTTTAATCATATTCTTTCCTTTCATTCTGAAAATATCTTTTAATCGTCAATTGATATTTGACCGAGAAGATCAAATAAAGCCTCAGCTTCTTGATCTTCCATGGGGGCGCTAAAATCACTGGTGGTTAATTCGGTATTTTTCTTACCGCTACAATAATCGATTAATTGTTGTAATCTCTCCAGGTATTTTTCACTGAGAGTCGATATTAATTTTTTATCATAAACATCGGTATCATAATTCACGGAAATTTTCAACTTCTGATTGGAAATCCAGCCATTGATATATATGGGATATATACTCCTTGCTTCTGGGCAAATTGCTGTCCCGGTTGAGATATTCGCGGTTCCGAAAAAAGGATTGTCCACTTGTTCTCCGAACTGACCCAGATAATTAAACCCGATTTCCGGTTTTATTTTGAATACCATGTTTCCTTTATTTTCTTCAGCAGTTAAATATTTTAAAATGCCGTGACCGACACCCTTACTGGGAATACGTCGCATCATATCTTTTGTCTTACTTATAACCGTTTCCAGATCGTAATGGTTGACTATATCCAGAACTACGGGGAACGCAGATGTGAACCAACCCACTGTCCTTGAAACATTGATATCGGGAATAATATCTTCTCGGCCATGTCCTTCCAACTCGATAACGGCTTTTTCCACACCGGTGCAATCGGTAATGGCTAACCCCAGTGCAGCCAGTAAGATATCGTTTATTTCTGTTTTATAGGCATGATGCACTTTTTTCAATAATTGCTCGGTATATTCTTTCGAAAGTTCTAACGCCGCGGTTTGGGGACCTTTTGATTTTTCGTGCCCGGGAATTTTTGCTTTTGGAAAGGGCACAACTTGGGTTCCTTCTATATTTTTCCAATAGGTGATCTCTTCTAATAATTTCTGGCTGTTTGCATAGATGGATAATTTTTCAGACCATTCTTTAAATGATGTTGATTTTGATGGCATGTGTATAGCCAAAATATCTGTCCCCTTTAAAAGTTGCTCGTAAATAGAAACAATATCCTCCAAAATAATCCGCCAAGACACCCCGTCCATTACCAGGTGATGTATGGTGATGAATAAATAATCTCCATTTATGGTCTTAAACAAAGCCAATTTAACCAGTGGGCCATTTTTCAGATCAATGGTGGATTGGATGTGATTGCATTTTTCCTCGATTATTGTTTTAAAAGAGTGGTCTTCGATATGATGCACGGGCATGTCGAACAGTGGTGTTCCTATTCCCCGGTTAAATTGCTTTACTTGGTCGCCTTCCATGTCAAACACCATGCGCAGCGCATCATGATGTTGGAGCAGTTTCACAAAGGTTGCATTCACGATAGGCTCGTCAAACCCATCTGCCCGGTGAAAAATTAGGGATTGATTAAAATGATGCTTTTTTTGGAAAGGTAAGCGGAAAAACCATATCTGGATAGGGGTGAGCTGAACGTCTCCTTCCACGGGCCCCTGTGGGATTACCGTATCGTTCTTTTTCACCGCTTTTGCCAGTTCGCGGATCGTCTGGTACGAAAATAAATCGGCGATAACCACTTTCAAATTACATTCTTGCAAAAAAGAGGATAGCTGGATGGCTTTAATGGAATCACCACCCAACGAAAAATAATTATCCAGTACCCCGATCTTGGGATTTTTAAACACTTTTTGCCAGATATTGACAATTAGTTGTTCCATTTCATTTTCTGGGGGTTGATACTCGCACCCCGATCCCTTTGATTCAAAAAATGGTTCGGGGAGCACACGCCGATCTATTTTTCCATGAATCGTTTGCGGTAGTTTATCCAGTGGAACAAAATAGGTAGGAATCATAAATTCTGGTAAAATTCCCGACATGTAATCCCTTAATTGCTGGAAATCCAAACCGGTCCGCTGCAATTCCTCGGACAGAACAATGTAGGCGGCAAGATAATCATATCCGCTATCGCCGTTTCTTGCTATCACCACGGCATCATGGATACCATCATATTTTAATAGACAGCTTTCCACCTCGCCGGTCTCGACACGATAGCCCCTGATTTTGACTTGCAGGTCACCTCTTCCCAAAAACTCGATATTCCCCTTTGCCAGTCGTTGCGCCATATCGCCGGTTTTGTAGATTTTTTTGTCTGGCTTAAAGGGATTGGGAATAAATTTCTCAGCGGTTAATTCCGGTCGGTTGAGGTATCCCATGGCCAATCCGTCCCCAGCGATGTACAATTCCCCGATTCCACCTTCCAAGACGTTTTTACCATGGCAATCCAGCAAATAAATGCGCACGTTATCACCGGGAACGCCAACAGGCACGGATGCGCCATTATCTTCAGCGGGATTGAATTTATGGAGCATGCAGCCAACCGTGGCTTCGGTCGGACCATATTCATTGTATATTTCGATTTTGCCATCGAAACAATCGTGTATTTTTTTTGCCAGCAGGGTGTCCAACTTTTCCCCACCTACGATAAAACGTTTTATGCGTGATCGGGTTCCTATTTGTTTTAAATTTTTCTCTATCAACCTTAAATGGACGGGGGTCAATTTCATTACCTCCACTTGATTCTTAGCAATCACATTTTCTGCGGCAAAATCGGTGTTAGAGCTGTAGATATACACGGTATTGCCGGTTAGCAAAGGTGTATAAATAGAAGTCACCGTCAAATCAAAAGAGGGTGATGTATAAAAGGGAAAGTTGGCGGTTTCGTTTTTCACATATTTTTTGGCTGCCCACCATAGGTAATTGACCAGTGCGCGGTGTCCCACCATCACTCCTTTTGGCTTTCCGGTAGAACCAGAGGTATAGATCACGTAGGCCGGATCTGAAGGGAGAACTGATATTCCTAGCCCATCATTGTTCTCCGGTCCGGTATCTTCACTCTGGGGAAAATCTTCGATATAGAGAATTTTGCCCTTCCATTTCAAATCTGCATCCAAACCTCGCCGGGTAATCAGAAAGGTTGTTCCGCTATCCTTCAACATATAGGATTTTCTTTCCATAGGATATTGCACATCAATGGGTACATAGGTGCTCCCGGTTTTTAAGATAGACAGCAAAGCACAAACCTGTTTAATGGATGGCTCCATTTGTATTCCAATGATGGAATGGGGTAAAACACCCTGGTTTAGCAGGAATTGAGCCCATAACAGGATTCTCCGGTTTAATTGACGATAAGTCAGGTCTGAAAAGCTCTCTTCCTCGATAATCGCGATATTATCCGGGGTTTTTTGTGCTTGCAAGGCAATTAACTCATGGATGGGGGTCTGGTAAGGGTATGGACTGTCAGAGTTATTGAACTGGGTCAAGACATCAATATCTTCCTGGGAGAGTAATTCTATTTCTGTGATTGGGATATCCACATTAAAAAGAGCGCTCTCCAGTAATTGCAGGAAATGCCGGACAATTCGTTTAATAGAATTGTCCTTATATTTAGTGGTGCTGTAAACCAATTCACCTTCAACTTTTTCGGTGGTGGACCGGAAAAAGAATCCCATTGTGATTGGAAGGTGTTCGACATACTTTCTTTCCTGGATATTATCCAGCAGCACGATCACATCGAATAAGCCCTCTTCTTCGCTGGACAAGGTATCCACGGGGAAATTTTGGTTTCTAATCGCCTCATTCATGGTCTGTTTCACTTCTAAAAGCAAGGTTTTAAATGACATCTCCTCGGGCAACCTAATCCTTAATGGTAATATTGTATTGATCAGGGGTTCTTGTGTATCCTGTCTTTCAATGGAGGTTCCCACGATTATTTCCGGGTAGTCCACATATTTTGCCATTAATGCCGCCACTCCAGCCGTTAGTACCAGATGTATTTTGGTGAATGAGCCATTGGTTATTTCTATTAATCGTGTCCACAGCTTCCCTGTGATGTCAAAGAGGGCAGTATTGCTAGTGACTTCAGTTGCGGTTGAATCATGATAACAATCATAGGGAAAATGCCCTTTTTCAATATTCCCGGATAGTTGTTTTACCCAGAATTCCTTTTCTTTAAACAATTGTCTAGCCGCAATATTTTTATATTTTTGGAAATTTTGATTATTCATAGATCCTCCTAATATAGGTTATTATAATAAAGGTACTAGAAATTAAACTCTTCATCATCTTCCTCCAGAAAAATATTAGATTTTACATTTCCCAACGCATAAGATAGTGTAATATCTTCTATTTTCATTTTTTCTTGGTTTAGTACTTGAATTAAAATATCTTTGTAATTTCTAAGCATCTCAGTGGCGGTCTCGCATTTGAACAAGGTGGTGGAATAGGTAAGATTTATTTCAATTTTATCGTGAAAATCCACGACCCCGAACCGCAGATCAGTTTTAATAGTTTCGTCTGGATATGCGAATGGGGTTATTTTTAAATCAGGCAGGTGTTGGTTGGCATTTTCCGGGATTGTCAATGCAAAAATAACTTCATATAAGGGATTTCGCCCAGGTTGTCTTTTGATCTGCAGTTTCTCAGCCAGTAGATCAATGGAATAGTCCTGATTATTAAAAGCTTGTAGTGTATTGAATTTCACTGCTGCCAAATAATCTACAAATTCTTTTTTTGTATCAATTAGGTTTCTCATCAATAAAACATTCACAAACATGCCAACGATGGCCTCCAGATCGGGTCGATCTCTACCGGCGATGGGGCTTCCGAATATAATATCATCCTGATTGGAGTATTTTGCTAATAATATGGAGAATACGGCCATCAATACCATGTACCGGGTAACCCCATGACGGAGGGCAAATTCATTTAATTTGGCGGTTAATGTTTCATCGATTTTGTCTTTTATGACATTGCCTTCAAAACGCTGTATCGGGGGGCGGGAATAATCGGTGGGCAAATTCAATATGGGTAATCCATCAGCGAATTTGTTCAACCAATATTGCTCTTGGCTTTTCATCGCTGGGGATTCGTACATGTCGTTCTGCCATTTAGCATAATCCTTATATTGGATTTCTAGCGGTTTTTTCTGGTCTTCTGGTTCCCCCCGGTAAAATGTAACAAAGTCATTCATTAGGATTTGAGTAGACACAAAATCGGTAATGATGTGATGCATATCAATCAAAACCAAATATTTATCGTTTTCCATGGCGGTTAGCCCGACTCGTAGCAAGGGGGCACGTGATAATTGGAACGGACGCGAGAATTTAGCCCATGCATCCTCCGGGATGCTGAAATGCTGAACACGAAACTCCACGTCATCGTGAATTCTCTGTACTGGCTGTTGGGCAACCAAATCAAAGGATGTTCTGAAGCTTTCATGACGCTTTATCAATTGCATAAAGGCGTTTTCAAAAGTAGCCTGTTTTAATGTACCTTGTAAATAGAAAATATGATGAATGTGATAACTTAAACTTTCGGTATCCCGGTGGTGGGTGATATACAGCCGTCGTTGCGCGGAAGAGAGAGGGTAATACTCTTTTTTTTCTGCTGGTTCAATAGCATCATACAACTGGCTGGACAAGGATTTTACAGTCGAAGATAAGTCGCGCAGGGTGGGACTGTTAAATATTTCAGCCAGGGGCACCTTGACATTTAACTCTTTATGAATGCGGGAGATTACCATGGTGGCATTCAAAGAGTGACCGCCCAGTTCAAAGAAATCGGCATCAATCCCGATAGATTCGGCGGGTAATCCTAGCACGTGCGCCCATATTGATAATAGTTTCTCCTGGGTTTCATTTTCCGGGGCCACATAAACGCTGGCACTGTCGCCACGCACCTCGGGTTCGGGCAAGGCGTTGCGATCAAGTTTGCCATTGGGGGTCAGGGGAACTTTTTCTATAGGGATAAAATAGGCGGGGATCATGTACTCGGGTAATTCGCGGGAGAGGTGCTCTTTTAACTCTTCTTTATCTAAGATAGCGGCCCCGCTTTTACAGACATAATAGGCGCACAGGTATTTATTGCCGCTACCATCAACGCGGTCCAAGACAATCCCGTCATTGATCGCGGGATGGTTCAATAACTGGCTTTCGATCTCGCCGAGTTCGATACGGTAGCCGCGAATTTTCACTTGATGGTCTTTGCGGCCTAAGAACTGCATATAGCCTTCTTCAAGCCAGCGGGCAATATCACCGGTGCGATACATTTTTTCGCCGGGAACATAAGGGTTGGGAATAAACTTGTACGCGCTTAATTGGGCATCATTGATATATTCGAGCGCAAGACATTGGCCGCCAATAAAAAGATCACCGGGTACACGGAAGGGGCATACCTCTAAATGGGCATCGAGGATATAATATCTGGCGTTTTGAATGGGGTTACCATACGGAATGCTGGGCCATGAGGGGTCCACGATATCAATGGGATAATAATTAGACCAGACTGTGGCCTCGGTAGCACCGCCAAGACTGATCACTTTCACGCCGGTAAAGGCATCGCGCAAGGCATCGGGCATGGTGACGGGAATCCAATCGCCACTTAAAAATACGAGCCGCAAAACACTGGGATGGGGATAGGTGGCGACTTCATGAAAAAATGGCACCAATTGCTGTAACGCGGCAGGCGCGGAATCCCAGAAGGTGATAGCCTCGGTCATGATGATATGCAAGAGGGTGGACGGGTTCTTGATATCCTCGGCAGCCACAACGCGCAAGCACGCGCCGGTGGCAAGAATCCCAAAGATATCGTACACGGAAAGATCAAAACTCAAGGACGCGACAAACAGAAGTTTATCGGGGTAACCGACGTGAAAGGTCTTATTCACCCATTCTATGACATTGATCACGGGGCGGTGGGTTTCGACAACGCCCTTGGGTGTCCCGGTAGAGCCGGAAGTAAAGATGATATAGGAAATATCCTCGGACTTGGAGGTGGGCGGAAGATTATCCACGGCCTCGCGCTTTATATCCTGGGGTCCGAAAAGCTCTTTGCCTGTGCATAATTCACTGGCGGAAGGATCAAGAAAATCGAGACAAAACACATGGGCAAGCAGGGGCAATGTCTGCACGATACGTCCTACCTTGAGGAGTTGTGCTTCATTGGTAAGGATGGACTGGATAGCCAGGGATTCAGTGATCTTGCGGATGCGTTCATCGGGTAGATAGGGTTCCATGGGCACATAGGCACCGCCAGCTTTGAGGATTCCCAGCAGGGCCATCACGGCATGGATGGAACGGTCCATCATCACGGCGACTAAACCTGCGGGGGTGAGGCCCTGTTTACGCAAGAGGTGGGCCAATTGATTGGCACGGGAATTTAATTGCTGATAGGTCCATTGGTAAATGCCATCTTTGTCGATTACTGCGACTCGTTCGGGGGTTCTTAAGACCTGTTCCTCGAAGAGTTGGTGCATGGTCTTGTGACTGGCATAGGGTGTTTCAGTGCGGTTATATTCATATAACAGTTGCAACTTTTCAGCATCGGGAATAATAGCATTCTTTGACATCAATGCGTCGGGGTGATTGATGAACTGGAGGATGATCCGTTCAAAATATAGACAGCTTTTTTCGACGGTGCGCGAATCCATGACCAGGGCACGAAATTTGGGTTCTAACAGCAAGCGGTCGCGGGTGACATCCACTTCAAAATCGAACAGGGTATTGGTGTCCTCGCTACGGGGAATGGTAAGGATTGGTTTGGCCTCGGCCACGGGTTTGATGGGGCCGATTAGAATATCTTTGACCACATGAAAATCTCTGTAGTTGAGCAATGTATCAAAAATAGGGTTTTTATCCTTGCTTTTTTCGCCGATGACGCGGGCAATTTCAAAGAGCGGCATACGTTCATAATGGCGTAACTCCAGCATCTTTTCTTCGATAAGACAAATAAACTCGCGCCAACTCTTGCCCTGGGGCACAAGCACGCGCACGGGCACGGTATTCAAAAAACAACCGAGGACTTTATCTCCATCTGGCTTGACCGGGCGATTATTGGACACATTGCCTACTACAACATCAGCTTCATTGGACAAGATATTCATCAAATAAATATACGCGGCGAAAATAATGTTCTTAAGCGATGTATTATTGTTTTTGGCCGCTGTTTTTAATTTCTCCAGTAGTTCTGCGCCCAGATCATAGCGGATACTTTTCATGGTCTCTGCGATTACATCGCTTTTTACTGTCTCAAAAATATCCAGGCGGTTATAATCGGCCAGTTCTTTTTTCCAGAACGTCACGGCTTGGGCGCGTTGTTTTTCCACTATTTCACTGATCACCGCATCTTTATAACTGCAATCCAGGGGTTCGGGTTGGAAGCTGGGTTCGAACTCTAATTTTAAATAGAGGTTATTGATCTCGGTGATCAAAGACGCGACGCTCCAACCATCCAATATGGCATGATGGAAGATAAATAACACGAGGATATGATCTTTAGCCAGGGAAAAAAACGTCATGCGCCATAATGGGGGGTGGCTGACATTAAACGGTTTTTTGCGATCTGCCTGCTTGCACGCCAGGATAAATTCTTGCTGTTGGGTAGTCTCTTGCTGGGAAAGGTCAACGTATTCGAGGGGCAGGGGGAGGTGTTTATACACGAGATTAACCGGTTGGTCGTAATCTCCCATATTAAAACTGGTTCGTAAAATGGCATGTTTTGCCATCATCAAAGCCAGGACTTTTTCCATGCGTGGGAGATCGAAATCTGGATATCTGAGGGTGTATACGAACTGATCATGGTAAACGCCGGCCCCGGAGTGTTTTAAATAATAAAACGCAATACCTTTTTCAATATCGGTCATGGGGTAAATATCCGCGATGTTTTCGCCTACCTGGATGTCCTGGGTGATGCGTTCTTTCAGTGCTTGGATGTCGGCGATTATGCGTTCCTGGTTGGTTTGGTCAATAACTGCCGGATTAAGGGCCATCTTTTCGGCCAGGGACGCAATCGTTCTATGCGTATACAGATCAACCATACCGATTGCTGTTTTTAAGCGTTCATTTATTTGGCTGACCAGTCGAATCGCTTTGATGGAGTCGCCGCCTAGATCAAAGTATTTGTCCGTGACGCCCACTTTCTCCATTTTGAGAATGTGTGCCCATAGTTCGGCCAATGTAGTTTCCAGTGGTGTTCGCGGCGCGATATATGTTTCCAGGTTAACCCCGGGCGTGGGGAGCGCAGCCCGATCTACTTTCCCATTTGGTGTCAGGGGAATTTTCTGCAATTGGACAAAATAGGCGGGGATCATGTATTCGGGTAAAAATGTTAATAGATACTCGCGCAGTTCTGTACCGAATAATTCAACGTTGGCAGCAAAATAGGCGATCAGGTTCTTATCTCCACCACTATCTTCTTTCAGCAACACGACAGACTCGCGGATATCCGGGTGTTTTAATAATTGATTCTCGATCTCGCCCAGCTCAATACGGAAGCCGCGAATTTTTACCTGGAAGTCGATTCGACCGAGGAACTCGATGTTCCCATCGGGAAGCCAGCGCGCTAAGTCGCCGGTTTTGTAGCCCCGGGTGGATTCTGTTGGGGTTAAGGACAGGGGGATGAATTTATCATGGGTTAATTGGGGACGGTTCAAATAGCCCCGGGCCAGTCCGATACCGGCGATATGTAATTCCCCGGCAATACCCGCAGGCAGGAACCGGCCATTTTTATCCAGAATATACAAACAAATATTATCTATTGGTTTTCCTATGGGAATAATATCTCTGGGCAAACCATCCGTGCAGTTAAAATAAGAGACATCTATGGTCGCTTCCGTGGGACCGTATAAATTGGTCAATAGGGTCCCATTTTCTCCGTGTAATAATGTCGTAAAGAGTTCTACCTGGGCGGATAAGAGCGCTTCACCACTGGCGATAACCTGCTTTAAACTGGATAACCGGCGAACCGGGGGGATTGTGTTTGTACTCTTTAACCAATCTAAAAACACACTTAACATGGAGGGGACAAAATGCATGGTAGTAATACGAAACCGGTCAATGCTCTGGGTTATTATTGCCGGGTCTTTTTCCCCACCAGGGATGAGCATGCATACTTTTGCGCCTACAATGGACCACCAAAGAAGCTCCCAAACCGAGACATCAAAGGTAAAGGTCGTCTTTTGTAATATGGTGTCATCGCTAGAAAGGGGATATTGTTTTTGCATCCAATGGAGCCGGTTGACCAATGAACGATGCTCGATAGCCGAACCCTTGGGATTCCCGGTGGTGCCGGAGGTGTAGATGATGTAGGCGAGATTTGTGGGAGTTACGTGAGTAACGGGAGTGATGGGAAGTATGGGAATTATGGGAGTTACGTGAGTAACGGGAGTATGGGGAGTGGATTCTTGGATGAATTGGGCGGTGAGTTGGAGTTTGGCGGCGCTGTCGCATAAGATAAATTGTTTGCGCTCTTCTGGGTAGTGGGGGTCAATGGGTAAGTAGGCGCCGCCGGATTTTAATATGCCCAGGATGCCGATGATCATTTCGATGGAACGTTCTAGGATGATCGCGACAATGGTGTCGGGTAAAATGCCTTCTTTGATTAATACGTGCGCCAATTGGGTGGATTTTTCGTTTAATTGGGCGTAGGTGAGTTGCGTGCCATCGTTTTTTTGCCCGATTAAGGCGATGTGATCCGGGGTTCGTTCGGCTTGGGCCTCAAATAATTGCGGGATAGTTTTGTCAGCCGGGTAGGTGGCGGCGGTGTTATTTAGAGCATATAATAAATACTTTTTTTCTTCATCATTGACCACGTCTAAGCTGGCAATCTGTGACGCCGTGCTGGCTAACATACCATGCAGTAAATGGAGTGTATTCTTGGCAAAAGTAGCGACCATTTCGGCAGCAGCGGGAAAGGAGGGAAACGCGATGGTTAAAACCAATTGCTGGTTCTCCTCGGCGAGGGACAACAGGAGATCAAACTTCTGGAGAAACTTGTTTTGCGCGGGTGGGGCACCATAAACCAAGAGAACCTTGAAAATATCCGGGACACTATTGTTATTCTTTTGTTGTAATTCAGCTAAAATACTGGCGAATGAAAATTCGGCATAATTAATCGCATCGACAATTTGTTGATTCGTTTCTGCAAGCACCTCTTTTACAGTCGCATCTGAAGGTACAGCCACCCGGCAGAAGAATATATTCTCTTCCCTAGCTGTAATATTGGGCGGGAGTGTACCCACGAGCACATCTTCAATACCGGTATATTTGTGCAAAACTATATTCAAGGCTCCCAGGCATAATATGAACTGCCCAATAGCGGAATGTTTAGCGATCTTTTTTAATTGCTGGGTTAACTGTTCAGGAAAGGGTAATTTAACAGGCAGGACACGGGGTATGGATATCGTCTCATCTTTTAAGCCCTGTAAAAAGGGTAAAGATACAACGGACAATGGGCCGGACAGCTTTTTTAACCAGTACTCATTCACAAGCGAAACTTTTATGTTTTGTGTTTTTTGTATTTTTGGGTCACTCATTTTTCCTCCGGTTCAAGCACGTTTCAAACATGTTAAAAATCAAACTCCACTTTTTCCAGCTTAATTATTTCTTTTTCTGCAGACAAGGTATAGTCGAAGTCTTGAAGGTACTTCTGGTGGTTTTTTAATATATCAGCTACCAGAAGCACAAACCGTTCCTTCATCAATTCAATGGTCTCCCGTTTAAACAATCCAGTACAATACAGGAAAGAACAGAGAATACCATCACTGCGTTCGGAAGCCTCAAGGGTTAAATCAAACTTGGCAGTATTCATCTCGTAGCCATAAGAGGCCCCTTTTAATGCCAGGGAAACAGCCGGTTTCTCAGCCACGGACATTCTGCTCTGCAAAAAAAAGGCAGCGTCAAACAGCGGGTTGCGGTTGCGATTTTCCTTGAGGGCAAATTGATTCACCAGTTGGCCGAACGGATAGTCCTGGTTCTCAAACGCTTTTAGCGTGTTTTGTTTCACTGCCTGCAAAAAGGTGACAAAGGTCTTGTGGTGGGTGGGCTGGTTTCTTAAAGGTAGTGTCTTGACAAACATACCCACCACGTTTTGCAAGTGTACATGGTTCCTGCCTGCATGGATCGAGCCAATGATAATATCTTCCTGCCCGGTGTATTTATATAAAAAGACATAATACATGGCCAGTAAAACCATATATAATGATGTCCCTGTTGCTTGCACCAGTTGCTGAATCTGTTGGGCGGTATCCTGGTCCAGCGCAAAAACAAGTATATCGCCGCTAAAGTCCTGCACGGCAGGGCGTGGGTAATTGAGGGGCAGGTTCAGCACTGGCAGTTCGCCCTGAAATAGCTCTTGCCAGTACGCGGCCTGTTTTTTAAAGCGCTCTGAACACAAAAACCTGTGCTCCCATTCTGCATAGTCGCGGTATCTTAATTTTATCGCTTCCAGTTCCTGACCATTGTCTAGTTGGAAGTATTCATCGGTCAATATTTCCAGGGATAAGCCATCTGCGATGATATGATGGATATCCAGTAATAACAGGTGTTTGTTGTGTTCCAGTTTAACCAGGCAAACGCGCAACAGGGGTGCGTTATTCAAATCAAAGGGCCGCACAAAGTCCTTGACAATGGCGCGCACCTCTGAGCCCGCTTCAATATAAGACATGTGAAACGCCACCTTTTTATGGATAATCTGGACCGGGAACTCGGCTATTTCCCTAAACGAGGTGCGGAATACCTCATGCCGCTCGATTAATTTTTGGAAAATCTGTTCCAACTGTTCTGGATTGATATTTTCCGCTACCGGAATAATCCCGGTCAGATTGTAAGTGGCTCCTATTCCTGCAAAGCGATTCAACACAAACAAGCGATTCTGATCCGAGGTCACGGGGTAATACTCTTTCTCTTCGGCGGGCTCGATAGGTTGGAAAAAAGAGTGGCTGGAGTGCTCGATTAATCCAGCTTGCGCGTTAACCGTGGGATTATCGAATAAATCTCTTAATTGCAATTCCACGTCAAACTGCTGGTGTATCTTTGCACAGATAGAAACAATAAGCAAAGAATGACCCCCCAATTGGATAAAGTTATCGTGGATACCCACTTTTTTTATGCCCAGCACTTCTTGCCAGATAGCCGCTACTTTTTCCTCGGTAGCAGTCGTAGGCGGAGCATATGCAGCCACAACAGCCGCTGTTTCTTCCGGTGCCGGTAATAATTGGCGGTCGATTTTACCCGTGGCAGTCAGAGGCATATGTGCAAGCGTAATAAAATAGCGTGGTTCCATATAATCCGGTAGTTCAGTGGTCAGGTATTTCCGTAATTCGTCAATGTTCAGCGTACTTTCGGCTACCAGATACGCGCATAAATAGTTATCTCCTGCCCCATCGGGTTTGGCTACAACCACCGCTTCCTTAATAGCCGCATGTTGTAGCAGTGCCGTTTCAATCTCGCCAGTTTCCACGCGGAACCCGCGCACTTTGACTTGGAAATCTTTTCGTCCCATCATTTTTATCTGGCCCTTGGCAGTCATCCGTCCCAGGTCGCCCGTCCAATAGATGCGTCCCAGTTCTTCGTCCGGGGTGAATATTTTACCCGTGCTTTCCGGGTCTAACCAGTACCCTGGGGCCAGGTACTCGCTCGACAGGGCGATCTCGCCCACGCCCATGGTCTCCACGATATTACCGTCTTCGCGCACCAAGAAGATTTCCGTTTCATCCAGCGGCTCACCCAGCACCACATTATCAAACGTGCCTTCCCTGGTAAGGCAACAAATAGTGCTGACTGAGGATTCCGTTTGGCCGTAGATATTGGCCAGACACGCCTGCGGGAATAGGGCTTTAAACAATTGGAGATCATGCTCGCGCATTGGTTCACCCCCCAATAACACCCAGCGCAGATTTTCAAAGTGGTCTTTTTCAAAGAGCGTGTTGGCAAAGAAGCGATATAAAGAAGGAACCGAATGCCAGATAGTGATTTTTTCCATGCCCAGAAGTGTATACAGTCCGTCAATGCGTCCGTCGCCTTTCAGGGAATAGGGGAACAAACACGCGCCGCTGAGTAACGCGGAAAAGATGTCTTGAACCGCACCGTCATGGGTAAACGCGGTAAACAAACTCATGCGGTCAGCCGATGTGATCGCGAACCGTTGTATCCAGTTGCGGGTATAGTATAACACGTTCTTGTGCGTCTGAAAGACCCCTTTGGGTTTCCCCGTGGACCCCGAAGTATAGAGAATATAAGCGATTTTGTCAGCGGTGGCTTCGCGTTTCACCGGGGTATTGGGAATTTGGTCAGTGATCGTGTCGATGTTGAGCACGGTGATTTTTTGTTCGGAGTGTTGGATCAATTCCTGTGCCAGGGGAAAATTCAGGGTATTGGTGAGTATCAGGTTCGTTTCAGAATTTTTTAGAATATACAGCAGGCGTTTTTGCGGGTAATACATATCCAGGGGCACATAGGTTCTAGTGGCTTTAAGTGTACCTAAAAGTGCCGCGATCATATCAATGCCATGCTCGAATAATAACGCCACCTGCCCATCAGCGGTATTTGTGGCAAAAATGCTGTGGGCAATTTGATTGGCATATTCGTTTAATAGGCCATAGGTCAGTTCTCTGTTCTCTTTTTTTATAGCGGGCTGGTTGTAGAACCGTTCTACTTGTTCTTCAAATTTTTTGATTATCATGATTTCCTGCCTTATATATATTTATTTATGATGTATTATGTATTATGTATACTATATTAGTATAATTTTCTATTGTTTGTGGTGGGCCCATTTTTCCCTGGTTGATTTTTATTATTGGGATAAGTTGTCATAGAGCAGTATGGATTATGGGGTGGTAAAATTTCCTCTAAGCTACCGCCATTGACAAAAATGTCAATCCGAGATGATTGAGTTGAAGCGAATATATTTCAGAATGAAGTTGACTTCCTGCGGAAAGATATTATACCATATTGGTATATTTTTGCAAGAGGCACACTACCTAAATTTACCGCCAGATTCTTGAAAGGACATGGACGACATGGACAGAGTGGACGATATGGACGATGTGGAGCAAAAGCAAAAGCATTTTTTTGTCCATATCGTCCACTAAGTCCATATCGTCCACAACGATTTCAGAAACTTGGCGGTGAATCCAGGCAGTTGAAATTTATTGCATTTTGCGTTATTATACAGGAATGATAAAACAGAAACAACAAACGGCAAGGAGAATTGTCCATCGTTGGGGATTCAATCATATCATGACATTTCCTATCGTAAAGATACTCGATTATAAAAATCGTTTGGCCGAACTGGAAGCATCCAAAAATCCTATGGCCATGGTGATACTTGCCCAATTAAAAAGCTTGGAAGCCCAGCACGCCGACCCCCAGACAAAATATAACATAAAACTGCAATTGTTCAAAGATTGTTTTAAGAAGGGGTACAACAAAAAGCAAATCCGCGTTTTGGTCAAGTTTATTGATTGGATCATCAATCTGCCGGAGCGATACAAAGAAAAACTTCACAATGAATTATCAACGTTAAAGGAGGGAAAAATCATGTCCTACGTAACCAGTTTTGAAAAAATCGGCGAGAAAAGAGGTATTAAAAAGAACGCATTGGAGAATGCAAAAAAAATGCTGGTAGAGAATTTACCAATAGAAATGATTCTCCGAATAACCGGCTTGGCAAAAGGTCAAGTCACCCGTCTGATGAAAGAATCGGCGCTTCCCCAAAAATGAAAATAGATTTGGGTAGACGCGCCATCCTGGCGCTTTATTTTATCCCTATACTTATTAATAATAACACATAAATCACTCAATGGCCGGGTTGAAGGATGGCCTAACCCAAAAAAACACCCAGCCGCCAGGTTTTATTGCTCTCGATTCACAAACAAAACTCAACCGCCAGGTTTATT
>CAZCVI010000076.1:3689-35811 GCA_964502145.1 uncultured Clostridia bacterium | reverse complement strand
AATAGCCTAAACCAAAAAGCGGATAGAAATCAAGAACTTATTGCGATATCGTGAAGTGAGGCTGTGCCAAAAAACTGAATAGATACTTGCCATACGGTTGACATAATTGCTTCACTGTACTACCATTATGGTATGCATCAAAAAAAAGAACTTAAACCGTTACACTTTCACATCGATCCAAAATCATCCATACCAATCTATGAACAGGTCAAACAAGGGATCATCCTGTTAATCATATCGGGCTACCTGCAAGAGGGGGACCGTTTGGTTCCTATCCGCGAATTGGCCACACAACTGGGTATTAATACCAATACAATTGTTAAAGTCTACTATCAACTGGACTTGGAAGGATACCTTTATGCCCAGCCGGGTACAGGTTATTTTGTGAAAGGCTGCCCAGCAGGGAAACCAGACGCGATGGGAGAATTATTCCAAAAAATAACGGATGAATATCTTTCCAAAGCCATAAAACTGGGCTATTCACTGGAAGATATGCTGGCCCTATTGGAACAACGACGAAAAGCTGCGACAGGAAAAGAACAACCATGATAAAAACAATCTGCGTGTATAGCTCTTCCAGTGACGCGGTGGCAGAATCCTATTTTGCCACGGCCCGCCAACTGGGAGAAGGAATGGCAAAACAAAATTATACGCTCATCTACGGCGGCGCGGCCATTGGTTTGATGGGCGCAGTAGCGCGCTCAGTCCATCAATTCGGCGGCAAGGTGGTGGGGGTCATCCCAGAATCACTACAACGCTACAATATCGCCTACGAAAAAGCAGATGAATTGATCGTGACAACTACGATGCGGGAACGAAAAACTATCATGGAAGACAAAGCAGACGCCTTTATTGCCCTGCCGGGTGGTTTCGGCACATTGGAAGAACTTCTCGAAATCATAACCGCCAAACAACTGCAACTACACAATAAACCAATCGTGATTATTAACAGGGATAATTTTTACGCGGGCTTGATGGCCATGTTCAATCGAATCTATGAAGAACACTTCGCCAAAACAATGCACCGGGAACTGTACTTCATTACGGATAATACAACGGCTGCTATAGAATATATAGCAGGCTATGTCCCCAAAGAAATGCCCAAAAAGTGGTTTTAATGGCAAAAAATAGAAATTCCCAAACCCTGGTTTTATTGACTTATTTTGCCCTGGGAGCCTTTGCCTTGATTGCACAGGCCATACTGCTACGGGAATTCTTTGTGGTTGTGTTTGGCAATGAATTAATCTTTGGTCTCCTGTTAACCAACTGGTTGCTGGGTATTTTCGCCGGTGCTTGGCTGGGTGGGATACGGGCAGAGCGAAGTAAAAACAATCGCCTCTTATTCAGCCTGTCTATCCTGGCGATGTCTCTGCTATTACCTCTGGCTATCACAGCCACCCGTTACCTGCACATTATCAGCGGCACCCAGGCCGGGATGTATATTGGTTTTTTCCAAGCACTCACCTATTCCGCCCTGTTTATTATTCCCATTGGTTTTTTTATTGGTTTTATCTTTCCTATTGCAGCCAAGGTGCAGTCGCTCGAATTTCCTGACCATGCGGTCAAAGGGATTTCTTATATATATATTTTCGAAGCCTTGGGGTCATTATGCAGTGGTATTATTTACACCTTTTTTCTGGTTGGGCGGTGGAGTGCTTACTTCATTGCCGGGTCATTCAGCTTGCCACTGGTGGTTTGTGCCTTCCTGTTGTTGCGGCACAGAGGGTATTATAAAACAATGGCCGCTACTGTTGCGCTTGTACTGCTGAACATTGTTTTTTGTTTCCCAGCCGTGAATGGGTGGGTGGAACACTATACAGTGGCTGCACGCTGGCGCAGTGTGTCCACCCTACCACTGACCTATTCCACCGATTCCCGTTACCAGAATATCGCCGTGGCCAGTATGTTCGGGCAGAGCAATTTGTTTTTGAATACCATGTATACCACCATCTTTCCCAATGATGAGGATAACATGCTCTTGGCAGCGCACCTGGTATGCCAACACCCAGACCCGCAACGTATCCTGATTATCGGTGATGCAATCAGTGGCTTGGCTAAATTCCTGCTCCGTTTTAATATCGCGGTGGTAGTGTCGGTGGAAATGGATGCAGAAAAAGTGCAAACAATCATTAAATTCCTGCCACCGGAAGATAAACAAATTCTGTTGGATAAACGCTTTCAAATCGTGATCAAAGACGGCAGGAAATATGTGAAAGACAAAATCTACAGCCAGGAAAAATTCGACATGGTATATGTGAATAGTGCGGAACCTTCGACGCTCTTGCTCAATCGCTATTATACAGCGGAATTTTTCGCCGATGTGGCGCGCATTTTGAATCCAGGGGGGGTGATCGCGTTACGGATCACGGGGTCGGAAAATTATGAGCAAGGGGTTGTGGGAGATTACACGGCCTCGGTATTTAACACGGTCCGGTCAGTATTTCCGCACGTGGTGGTGACACCGGGCACGGAAAACTACTTCTTTGCCTCGCAAAATCCGAACAGTATCAGCGCCAATCCGCAGGTTCTGGCGCACCGCTACGAAAAAACTGGGGCGGAACCTCGGCGACTGGGCAAAATCTTTTTATCGCTCTATCCACGAGAAAAAACGGGGTTCATCCTCAGCGCTTTGTTACGGAATAATAAAATTAAAATAAACTCGGATGAAACACCGATTACCAGTCTTTATTTTAATAAAATTATTGGCTGGTATGCCAAGCATAACATGGCGGGATGGTCTGCTTTTTTCGAGAAAATCAATTTGGTTTTGCTGTTTATTTTCGTGGGTGTATTTTTTCTGTCACGGTTGGTCTTTCTTTTTTTCTCCTGGCATCGTCGTTCAGAGCGTAGGTTCAGTGTATTGCGAACCCATGTTTTGTTCGCGGTATTCACAGTTGGGATGGCCGGGCTGTCGTTGGAACTGGTTCTTTTGTACACCTTTCAGAATAATTTTGGCGATATTTATTATATTGTCGGGTTTATTATTGCCTTATTCATGTTTGGTTTGCCTTTGGGTGCTTTGGTTTCCAATCGCCTTATCGCCCTTAAGTCGCTAAGTGGTAGCAGGCGAGGGCTCCGGTTTATTATAGCAGTACTATTGTTTATCTCGTTGTTATCTATGGTGTTACCCAAGCTCATGGGGTTATTTGCCGCTTCATTACTCCTCAATCAGATAATTATTTTTGTTCTGACCATCACTGTTGGTTTTGCTGTTGGCTTGTTATTTCCTTTGGCAGTATATATTTATCTGGGTCATTTGGGAAAAACCGGGCGTACAGCCGGAAGAATCAATGCGTGTGATCATATGGGTGCGGCAATAGGCGCGTTTTTTATCGGTACTATCTTCTTACCCGTTCTGGGAGTGACGAAAGTTTGCCTGTTGGTGGCGTTGTTCCCGCTGTTGGCAGCAATATTTCTCGCTTTGGATGGGGTGGGATTAAGGCAACCTAAATCCACCATCAAATAATTAAAATTTTTATCCAGTAAGTCCAGATCGTCCATTTTTCCCATAAGATGTTGTTATATCAATGGTTTTCGCCTAAACTTGACATCTGTAAATTAATTGCTTATAATAGAGTCCTAAGTAACTTAAACAATAAAATTCAAAACAAATAATAAAAACAAATCGGGAGAAATCAATGAAACTTAATAAAATAAATATTTATAGTATTGCTATGATGCTTTTAGTATCGGCAGTACTGGCCATTACCGTGGTAGACCTGATAGGACAAAAAAAGGAAAACCTGGAAACAATGTGCCAGTTAAACGATAAGGTAAAGCGATTGCAAGTGGAAGTGGAAAGAAATCTGCAAAAAAAAAGCGTTACACCACAAGATATAGCGCTTTTCCAGTTCAAAGCCAATGTCTTTCAATCAAAATATCCCATTCAATCCGATATTACTGACATTGTGTTCCGCAAGAGCCAACAGTACGGTTTTAGTCCCTATCTGGTTATGGCGATTATTCAAGTAGAGAGTAATTTTAATCCCCGTGCTGTATCTTCTGCCGGAGCATATGGATTGATGCAAGTGAAATACTCCGTCTGGAAAGACGCATTGCATATTAATTTTAACCGTATCTTCGAAAAAGAATACAACATAGATTTGGGCTTAAAAGTCTTGAAACATTACTATGAAAAAGAAGCAGGTAACATGATTATGGCCCTGTTCCGCTACAATAATGGGTTCAATTACAACAATATCCAATTCAATGGGAAAATCACCTCTACCTGTTTTGCTGTTCCAGTTCATGACGTTAAGGTCAAGGAAGTGCCACGGGTAGTTGATGCAGTGGATATTTCTATATAGGAATCAATGGACGCGGTGTCCTGTCGCACGAATAAGCGGAGAATTAAAATAAGGCGACAAGATGCCGCGTCTACCATTTAAGCGGATTTTTTATTTATTTTGTGCCGTAAAGACGGTCACCCGCATCACCCAGACCGGGGATGATGTATTTATTTTCATCCAAACATTCATCAATGCTGCCAGTATAAATATTGATGTCTGGGTGAGCTTCTTCCACCCGTTTCATACCTTCAGGCGCGGCAATAATGGAAATAACAGTGATAGAGTAAAATCCCTTGGCTTTTAAAGAATCAATCGTTGATACAATAGAACCACCCGTAGCCAGCATGGGGTCAATAATAAAAAAATAGGGGTCCAATAAGCCTTGGGGAAGTTTCTCATAATAACTCACTGGTTCTTTGGTATCATGGTCACGATAAATGCCCACGAACCCGACCCTGGCATTCGGAACCAAGCTGAGCATACCCTCCAACATACCAATTCCCGCCCGTAGGATGGGGATGATCACGATATCATTTTTTAATGAGGCACCAGTGGTAGCTGCCAATGGCGTGGCCACAGAGATCGGGATAGTCTCAAGATCTTTCATGGCATCATAGGCGATCAAGAGAGTAATTTCACTCACCAGTTCCCGGAACTGCTTGTGGCGGGTAGTGCTGTCTCTTAATACAGTCAATTTGTGTTTAACCAACGGATGATTTATTTCAAAATACATGGGTCACTCCTTTTTGCAGAAAATTTTCTTCAAATTCGAATGCGCCTGCTTTACCTGCGGCAGATAATATATATTATAAACCATAGGGATTTTTTTCGCAACTATTTTAAGCGTCCTGGATTCACAGTCAATTCTTTGAGAGTATCATAAAATCAAGTGGGAGGAATGGGAAGTATGGGAATTATGGGAAGTATGGGAGGAATGGGAATTTTTTTGTTTATCCCATAATTCCCATACTTCCCATAATTCCCATACTTCCCATTACTCCCATTAACTTGGCGGTTGATTTAAGCTACCTAAAACCACCCGACCATTACGAAAGGCTATTTCGCCATTTACTATAACCATATGAGGCTTTCCTTTGATTTGAAAGCCTTCATAAATAGTTGTGTCGCAGTTCTGTTGCTGTGTACTGGCAGAGATAGTGTCCTGAGCTTGCGGGTCCCAGAGGACCACGTCCGCATCCGCGCCTACAGCAATAGTTCCTTTTTTAGGATAGAGTCCAAAGATTTTAGCTGGCTGTGTGGCTGTGATATTAACAAATTGCTGGAGTGTCAAACGGTTCATGGCCACCCCATAAGAATAAAGCAACATCAATCGAAACTCAACGCCTCCCACACCGCTGGGGATGAGGGTAAAATTATCTTTTCCCCGCTCTTTCTGGCCTTTTAAAAAAAAAGGGCAATGATCTGTGGCCACTGTGTGCAGAGTGCCCCGGTTCAACGCATCCCATAATAGTTTCTGGTGATGTGCCGGACGCAGTGGCGGGCTCATCACATATTTTGCTCCGTCAAAGCCCGGCAAATGATAGCGGCTTTCATCCAACAACAAGTAATGGGGACACGTTTCTGCCCAAACCTTCTGGCCTGTCTGTTGCGCTGTTGCGATTTCTGCCACCGCTTCCATGGTGGAGACATGCACAATATAAAGGGGACAAGCCGTGACCTTGGCCATTAATATTGCACGGCTCACTGCTTCCCGTTCCACCTCAGGGGGACGGGACAAGGAATGATACAACGGGGCCTGTAACCCCGCAGCCAAAAACTGGCACTGCAAATACGCGATGATCTCGTCAAACTCACAATGAACCAAAACCAACATCCCTAACCCTGCGGCGGTGTCCATGACCTTCATGATATGGCGATCATCCAACCCGATACTTTGCTTATAAGCCATATATACTTTTACGGAAGTAAGCCCCTCATGTTGAACGCATTGTTGCAGCTCGGAAGCCGTGGTTTTGTTCCACTCCGTGACACTCATGTGCAAGCGGGTGTTACACAGTGCTTTTGCAGCGGCTAAGCGGCGTTCGTGGAGTGCTTCTAGCAGTGACTGACCCCGTGTCGGCGTGACAAAGTCAATAATAGTAGTCGTTCCCCCCGCGATAGCAGCCCGCGTGCCAGATTCAAAATCATCGGCAGAAACAAGCCCACCGCCCACAGATAATTCCATATGCACATGGGGGTCCACACCACCAGGAAATATCAATAAATGCTCGGCTTCAATTGTTGTCGCTTCAGCCGTTTCCAGGTTCGTGCCAATGCTGACAATTTTTCCATCACAGATTCTAATATCGCCTAAAAAAGAATCTGTGGCCGTGACGATCATACCATTTTTAATCAGCAGGGAAGACATCAACCCTCCATTTTGATTATTTTCCAAAGGAAAACGTTTATATTTTAAAAAGATTATAGATTCTTGAGCACCCCAGTCATGTCATTGAATTGATTGATTAATTCATCCCAGCGATGCGGCTGATTAAAAAGTTTGGCCCAAATCGAACGATCATACCACAACGTGTCCAAATCTTCCACCGTTTTTTCCTGTTGCTCTCTCCAGGTGAAGTATTTGAGGTTATGGATCGATTTTTGGTCCATATAACTCAGCTCTTTAATATGGTCCGCAGATGTTCCCAGGATACACTTCTCAAAATCCAACGCACCTTGCAACGTTGTGTATACGCCCCGTTCAGCTTTTAATTCCTGTACGCGGGAAAAATACATCTCTATAGAATCCGTGGCCACCGTGAAAATAATATCATCACCTGTCAATTCCAAATACCGTGCTGTTTTAATAGCAGACAGCAGGTTGGCAATCGAGGAGATGCCCATTAAATGCAAGTGGTCCACCACTTCTTTGGCCACTCCGCGCGACAACAGCACTTCTTTTCCTTCCGGTTCATTAAAGAGCCGTAACGTGCGCATACAATCTTCATCATCAATAGCCGTGACCATATTCGTATTCTTGGCATTATGAATCCAGGGCACGTGTTTATCGCCTATGCCTTCAATGCGGTGGGCTCCATACCCGTTATACAGCAACGTAGGACACTGCAAAGCCTCGGAAGCCACCACTTTTATAAACGGAAATTGCGTGCGTAAATAATCCCCGGCTGCAATAGTACCCGCCGAACCAGTGGCGGAAATATAGGCAGCCAAACGGCTGTCCGGGCCTTTTATGCCATTAAACACCTCTTCTATCGCCGTTCCCGTAGTATTATAATGCCAAGCCGAGTTACCGAACTCGTCGAACTGGTTAAAAATCATACAATCGGGCCGGGTTCTGCGAATTTCCCAGCATTTGTCATAAATCTCTTTCACATTGGATTCACAGCCCGGTGTAGCAATCACTTCCGCGCCAATTTCCGCCAACCATGTGAACCGTTCGCGGCTCATCTCTTCCGGTAAAATCGCCACTGCCGCACACCCCATCAAATAAGAATCAAACGCACCACCCCGGCAATAATTACCAGTAGAAGGCCATACCGCTTTATGATAGGTCGGATCAAATTGCCCGGTAATAATCCGCGGAGCCAAACAGCCATACGCCGCGCCCACCTTATGAGCGCCAGTAGGAAAATACTTGCCCAATAACGCGATAATCCGCGCGTTAACGCCAGTCAGTTCCGATGGCAACTCGATATAATTAACACCACCAAACAGCCCCCCTTTGTCTTTGGGCTCGTTTTTCCACGTGATACGGAACAAGTTCAATGGATCCAAGTCCCATAATCCGATGTGTTTCAATTTATCCTTGATCTTTCCCGGTATCAGGTCTGGGTTCCGTTGTTGCGCAAAGGTCGGCAGAATAATCCCCCGTTCCCGGAACCTGTCCGCACTCTTCTTTAATATGTCATAATCCACTACTTGTTCGATGATATCTATCATTTTTGACTCCTTCTTTATTTCGTAATTTTATTTCCTATCTTTTATTGCTATCCATTATTATTCATTTAATCCGAGTAATCATTTTAATCTGTGTAATCTGTGGACAAAAAAACCTTCTTGTTTTTATCCACATTTTCTTCTTTGGTCAATAGGTAAAATGTTTTTTATACCTTAAAGAGTTCTTGATCGTTTCATTTTTCATGCGGTTATTATAATACAACCACCAGCGATTTTCAACTATTGCCGAGATTTTCCCGCGCTCCAGTGACAGGGTATTTCATTTTGAGCCACTAAATCTTTGTTTTATCCTGCATTTTTTGATAAAATAGGATTTTAATAACTAGCACGATTAAAAAAGGAGAAACCCATGGCAATTTATTTAAAGAACGCGGTATATGTTGATTGGCAAAGCCTGGAATTCAAAACAGGCCACATCCAGGTAGAGGAGGGAATAAACGGCGGCTTGCGCTTCTTCCAAGAAGACACTGCATTACCCGCCAGTGGTAAAGGTATTACCCTGCTTGATTGCACCGGTAAACTGGTCATGAAATCTTTTGCCTGTGGACACCACCATGTTTATTCAGCCCTGGCCCGGGGCATGGGAGCACCCAAGAAAATTCCCCATAACTTTTACGAGATACTCCAATATGTCTGGTGGACTCTGGATAAATGCCTGGACCTGGAAATGATTGAAGCCAGCGCATTGGTCACTGCCATGGCCTGCGCTAAAAACGGCGTTACGTTCGTTATCGACCACCACGCTTCACCCTTCTGCATCAAAAATTCACTGGAAACCATTGCCGCAGCCTTTGATAAAGTGGGGGTATCCCACCTGCTCTGTTATGAACTTTCCGACCGCGATGGCGAAACGTCCGCGCAACAAGGCCTGGAAGAAACGGAAAATTATCTGAAAAACCAAAAACAGGGTCTGGTAGGACTCCATGCATCTTTTACAGTGGGCGACGAGCTATTGTCAAAAGCTGTCCAACTGGCTGAAAAATACAAGTCCGGTATCCACGTCCACGTGGCCGAAGACCCCTACGATCAGGACCATTGCCTTAAAAATTACCAGAAACGGGTGATCCCCCGTTTATTTCAGGCGGGCGTGCTAAATTTTAATAAAACCATCCTGGCCCACTGCTTGCATTTGGATTACCAGGAACGTGAACTGCTGCAATACGCCCCGGTGTACATCGCCCAAAACACGGAGAGTAACCTCAATAACAATGTGGGAACTTTTACTCCAGCCGGCTTGAATGGCAATATCTTGCTGGGCACCGATGGCATGTACAGCGATATGCTGCGCAGCGCCAAAGCAGCATACATGGTGGGACAAAAATCAGAATCCGCCAGTCCCAAGGAAATCTATACACGTTTGCGCAGAGTTCATCACTATCTTCAAAAAAATAGTTTCACTGGCGATGGCGAAAACAATCTGGTCATCTGCGACTACGACTCCCCCACTCCCATCCACTGCCAAAATTTCTACGGCCATTTTATCTACGGCTTGGAATCCCGCCATATCCAACATGTGATCTCCGCCGGACGGCTAATCGTAAAAAACCAAAAGGTGACCACCGTGAACGAAACCACGATTTTGACGCACGCCAGGGAAATGGCAAAAAAACTCTGGCAAAAAATGGCCGATTTGCCGGTTTAATTTTAAAATCCAGCGTGAATTCGTTAATTTTTCACCGTACTGCTTGCAAATATATGAAATTTTGATTATACTGTTGCATTCACCAGCGTTTAAAAAGCATAAAAAAATAGGAGGAATAATAATAATGAAACATTTCTTAAAGTTAGCGGTTTCGTCGGTCTTAATGGTTGGATTGGCTGGCGGACTTTTTGGCAATGGCCTGAACCTGAACGGTAATGGCTCAAAAGCAGTTGGAATGGGAGGCGCTTTTGTCGGTTTAGCCGATGATTTCTCCGCGGTATTCTGGAACCCCGCGGGTTTGATTCAAATGAAAAAGAGCAACCTGTCGATTTTTATTACCGATGTTATCCCTACTGGTACTTATCAATTAGGGGTGATGGGTATTGACACGACAACTGAAACCAAGCACTATTTTTCCGGTGGTATTGGTTATTTTAAACCTATCTCGGATAAACTGGTCATTGGTATTTATGGTTATGTTCCCTCGGGTATTGGCGCCGTGTGGAATGGGGCTGATCTGGCAGTCCTGTCCAGTCGGAAATCCTACGATTGGAAAAGCTTTTTTGGCGTATTAACCATATCCCCGGCAGTAGCGTTTAAGATTACCGATACCCTGACCCTCGGTGCCACCATTAATTTCAACTATGGCATGCTGAAATTGGATAAACCCGGTCTGGGCCAATACCATGAAGATGCCAATGGTTTTGCCATGGGCGCCACACTGGGCATGTTGTTCAAACCTTCCGATTTGATCAGCATCGGCTTAACCTACAAGCTCCCCATTAAAGCCAATCTCAAAGGAACAGTCGAAATGTCCGGCGCTCCCCTGATGGGCTTAAATCCCTCTGATGATTCGGTCAGAGAAACCAAATTGCCCATGTGGCTGGCCGCTGGCATTGCCCTCAAACCCAACGATAAATTGACCATTACCGCAGACGCGCAATACACCAACTGGAAAAAATTGGACGTTATCCCCATGTCTTACTCCAATGTCGGCTGGAAGACTTATCTGGAATCCGCTTCCGATCTTCATTTGAATTGGAAAAATGCTACCCAGATTCGTTTTGGTCTCGAATATAAATTATCCGAGTCTTTTGCCCTACGCGGCGGATATTATAATGATCCCCTGGTATCACCCAAATCCACCCAGAACATCTTGCTGCCCGAAGTATCCTATAACTGGATCACCGTTGGGTTCGGTTACAAAACCGCCAGTATGACCCTTGATGCCAGTGTCGAATACGGTATCGGCAAAGATGTGGAAGTGGGATTATTGGACGGCGGTATGCCCGGTATTCATGGCATGAACGTGCTTTGTCCCAATATTTCCTTCACTTTTAATCTTTAAGTTTTAATTTTTAACTTTTAATTATAGAGAATAATTATCAAGAAAAGCATGAGCTCCCGCATATTCATGCGGTTAAACGGGGAAGAACGTTTCGCGTTCTTCCCTTTTTTTTTTAAATTCAACTTGAAATTTACTTGTAAATACGATACACTGTAATTCACTACATTGTAAGTCACTATAGGAGGTATTTTATGGAAGAAAATATCTATATTCCAGCCGATGTTCCTAACGGAAGCATCAACGAGTACTACAATAATTTCGAAATCATGACACAAGGGTCCGGTCGATTAATGCTTTTTGCTGGCGACCAAAAAGTAGAGCATTTAAACGAAGATTTTTATGGGAAAGGCATTTCCGAGGATGATAACGATCCCGAACACATGTTTAAAATTGCAGATACCGCTGAAATCGGTATCTTTGCCGCACAAATGGGTCTCATCTCCATGTACGGTCGCGACTATCCAGAAATTCCCTATCTGGTCAAACTCAATTCCAAAAGCCACCTGGTTAAAACCAGCCAAAAAGATCCCATCTCCTTGCAAATGGTGGATGTCGAGCAAGTCGTTGAATTCAAAAGAAATTCCGATCTGGATATCCTGGGTATCGGCTATACTATCTACCTGGGCAGCGAATTTGAATACCAGATGATCCGCGAGGCTGCGCAAGCAATTTATAAAGCCCATCAACACGGATTACTCAGCGTACTGTGGATTTATCCCCGGGGCAAATCTATCGCCGATGAAAAAGATGCCAACTTGATTGCCGGTGCTACCGGCGTTGCTGCTACGTTGGGTTCGGACTTTGTCAAGGTTAATGCCCCCATGAAAGACGGGAAAGCTTCGGCTGATCTTTTGATCCAGGCTGTAAAAGCCGCCGGTAAAACCAAAGTGATTTGCGCTGGCGGTTCCAGTACTGATCCCAAAGCCTTCTTGCAAGGTCTCTATGACCAGATCACTATTGGCGGCGTTTCAGGAAATGCAACCGGACGTAATATCCACCAAAAATCCTTCGCTGAAGCTGTTCATATGTGCGATGCCATCAGCGCTATTACTATTCATGGAAAAACCGTGGATGAAGCCATTGGTATCCTGGAAGGAAAATAAAAACATTTACTCCCCGTTTTTATTTTTTATATCAGGTGCTATATATATCTTGCATAAGTATGTAGTATAACACTATTCGACGTTTGGTTGCATGCACGCCGCCCTACAATACGGGGCGGTATTATTTGACACTGTTCCCAAATTTTGGTACTATATTATATTAACAATTGGAGGTTATAAATGATCAAAGGAAAATATCTTTTCACGTCTGAATCTGTTACCGAAGGACATCCTGATAAAGTATGCGACCAAATTTCGGACGCTATATTGGATGCTTGCCTTGAACAGGATCCGGATTCCCGCGTAGCTTGCGAATCGTTAATCAAAACGGGTGTTGTCATTGTGGCTGGCGAATTGACCACAAAAGGATATGTGAATATTCCGGTTATAGTACGACAAACGTTGAAAAATATCGGCTATACCAAATCCTCTTATGGTATCGAGTGGGAAACCTGCGCGGTACTGGTTCACCTGGAAGAGCAATCACCGGATATTTCCATGGGTGTGTCTGACGGGGAAGGATACTTCACCGAACAAGGCGCTGGTGACCAGGGCATGATGTTCGGTTACGCTACCAACGAGACCACTGACTATATGCCGTTACCCATTAACCTAGCCCATAAACTGGCCATGAAATTGGCAGAAGTCAGAAAAGAAAAAATTATCCCTTACTTGGCCCCGGATGGTAAATCCCAGGTCACAGTAGAATACGATAATGGTAAGCCAGTTCGGGTTACCACGGTCGTTGTATCCAATCAACACGAAGACCATCACTCTCACGATGAAATAGAAGCCGACATTATCCGCGAGGTCATACGACCTGTTTGCAAAGATTGGCTCACCGAGGACACTAAATTTTATGTCAATCCCACTGGCAAGTTTGTCATGGGTGGCCCCCAGGCTGACTGCGGTTTAACCGGGCGTAAGATCATTGTTGATACTTACGGTGGTATGGGTAGACATGGCGGCGGTGCTTTTTCTGGTAAAGACCCGTCAAAGGTCGATCGTTCCGGTGCTTATGTCGCCCGCTACATTGCCAAGAATATCGTGGCCGCTCACTTGGCCGATGTCTGCGAAGTCCAAATCGCTTATGCCATCGGTGTAGCTGAACCAGTATCCATTAACGTCAATACTTTTGATACCGGTAAATTCCCCGAAGAAAAAATCGTGGAATTCATCAAAAAAGTATTCCCCCTCAAACCCGCCGATATCCTGAGTCAATTAAAACTAAAAAGACCCATCTACTCGGCAACCGCCTCTTATGGTCACTTTGGCAGAGAGACCTTCCCCTGGGAACGTCTCGATAAAGTCGAAATCTTGAAAAAGATGGCCAAAGAAGCTTAATAAGAAGCTGCATAAAGAAACACGCGTAATATCAATAATAATATCAATACCCAATACACTGTGAACAGGGAAGGATCGCCACCGCGATACCTTCCCTGTTTATGATTAGACGATTGTTTTTTAAAGGTCGGAAAATTGTTGAATATTATTTTTAAAAAATAATGACGTGCCAGTTGGTTTTTTTTTTTTAATATGATATATTTAATTTGATACAAATAACGAATGGTAAGGAAAACCAATTAATAGTATGGAAAAAGGTAAAATATTAATCGCTGATGATGAAGTCGATATCAGGGAATTGCTTGGTGATTACCTGCAAGCCGAAGGGTACGACTGTATTTTGGCTGAAGATGCGTATAAAGCCATAGAGATCTTTCGTACCACCAAAGATATTGATCTGGTCATGTCCGATATCCGCATGCCCGGTAAAACAGGCCTGGATTTATTGGGAGAGATAAAAGAATGCGATGCCGATGTCATGGTGATCATGATTTCTGCGGTCAAAGATATTGAATCCGCTATTACTGCCATGTCCAAAGGCGCATACGATTACGTGTCCAAACCCTTCAAATTAAACGAGGTAGGCTTAATTGCCAAAAAGGCTATTGAAAAACGTAAGCTGGTTCTGGAAAATCGGCAGTACCAGATACAACTGGAAGAAATGGTTGAAAAACGCACTATAGAACTACAAAACGCGCTAAACCGCCTGGATAAAACCTATATCTTCACGCTCCGCGCCCTGGTAACGGCGCTGGATACCCGTGACGAAGAAACGCAGGGCCACTCCCTGCGAGTAGTCAAATATACACTGAAACTGGCGGATTTGATGGGCATTAAAAACGAAGAGGAGTTAAAAATCATCGAATACGGCTCCCTCCTCCACGATATCGGGAAAATAGGCATACCGGACGCGATTCTCAGAAAACCGGGCAAATTAACAGATGTAGAGTGGACAGTCATGAAAACCCATCCCAAGATGGGCTACAAAATCTTGCACCGCATTCAATTCCTTGAAGAAGCAGCGCAAATGGTGCTCCATCATCATGAAAAATGGGACGGTTCCGGTTACCCGGAGGGTTTGAAAGAAACGGAGATTCCTTTGGGCGCACGTATTTTTACCGTGGCCGATACAGTCGACGCCATGACCTCGGAAAGACCCTACAGAAAAGCACTTAGTTTTGAAACCGCCTCCCAAGAACTCCGTACCCATTGTGGCACTCAATTCGATAAAATCATTGTTGATGCCTTTCATTCCGTACCACTTGACTTCTGGAAAGACGAACGCAAAAGCATGGATAAAAAATTTCTCGACAACGATTATGACTTTCTAATTTAATTCACAAGAAAAAAGATTCCCCACGAATTTCGCGAATTTACACGAATGAGGGGAAATATAATTGTAATTTTTTCCAGTTCATCACAGCTTTTGATAATCATAAAAACGTCACTGGTACAATAGAGGTGTCAATGGTTTTTTGTCCTCTTTCGACAAATTCGACGATGTATTTGTCATCATCTATGGCATTGATTATTTTCCCGCGTCCGAAAATCGGGTGATCGAGAAATTTTTCTTCCAGGTTCCTATTATTGAGACTGGCACTGAGAAACCCGGCACCGAAGCGTTCATCATGGGGTGCCCAGTAATCCACGATATCATCCATTGAATAGGCATTGGCATAAAAAGCAGGGCGCACCTCGGTCAGGAAACGGGAGGGGCGTTCAGAACCGCTGGAAATAACGAGCTGCTTGATCGCCCGCGTGGAAGCCACATAAAAAAGACGCCGCTCTTCTTCTAACTCATCCTTTTCCTTTCTCATGAAAAAAGGCATATACGATGAATTGATCCCGGCGACTACCACGGTAGGAAATTCCAAGCCCTTGGCATTGTGCATGGTCAACAGGAACACCTGGGCATGGTCCGACTCCTTTTTGTCGCTGGAATCCAAACATATATTATCCATCAACTTTCCAAAGGGTTCACCTGGAGACAGGGCCTCCCAATTGACGATAAAAGAAACTAACTCGTCTATATTTAACAGCCGGTCCTGTTCGCCGCGTTCCTCAAGCGAGTCACGGTAACCAGAAACTTTGAGCAAACGGTTCAGTATTTCAGAAACAGAGAGTTCAAAGGACATGTACTTTTGATGCAAGCTAAAAATAGCGGGGAAGATACCGCGGGCACTGTATTTGTCTGCCATGAAATGGCGCATGGTTTCGAATAATGACAACCCCTCGTCGCGGGCCGTCTTGGACAATGTCTCAATGGTTTTGGCACCAATACCCAGTGGCAGGCAGTCGACTAAACGCAAAAAAGAGAGATCATCGTTTAAATTAACAGCCAGTTTGACGAGCGCCAAGGTATCTTTCACCTCTTTACGGTCGAAAAAACGCAGGCCTTTCAGGATTTTAAAATTGATATGGCGGCGGGAAAATTCAGTTTCAAAGGCCAATGATTGGGAATTAATGCGGTACAACACGGCCAAGGGAAAAATATCAACGCGTTCGTCTCGCAAACGGGTGATCAAGGTAGCTACTTTGGCAGCTTCGTCTTCCTTGGAATTGCTATTCAGTACAAATACCGGGCTGCCCTCTTTACCACTGGTCCACATCGCTTTGGTGCGCCTGATGGTGTTTTTGCCTATTAAATGATTGGCAAAATTTAATATCTGCGGTGTGGAACGGTAATTTTGCTCTAATTTGATGATATGGGTGTGGGGGAAATTTTCTTCAAAGTTAAATAGAAACCGGATACTGGCGCCGCGCCATGAATAAACGGCCTGATCATCATCGCCCACGATAGTAATATTCTTGTGGCCGCCTGCGATCAAGGTCAACAGCTCATATTGGTTGGGATTGGTATCCTGGAACTCATCCACAACAACATACTTGAAGCGCTCTGCATATTTTTCCCGGAGGTTTTCGTGATTTTGCAGCAGGAGTACTGGCAATGAAACCAGGTCTTCGTAATCCCAGACCTTGTTCTGTTTTTGGCTGGCGAAATAGAGGGTGAAAATGCGTACTTCCTCATCGGTAAATCCTTTTTGCAGGAGGAATTCTTTATTGTTGGGGTAGTTTAAATCCATTTTGGCAAAACCGATCTTACGGCGCACCGCGTCGCGCATATCATTGGTATAGTGGGAGAAGTTCTCCTTGATGATCCGTTCGATTATTTTTCGTTGGTCCTGGTCGTCAAGTATCTGCCATTCCGCATCAAAGCCCATCACTGCGCCGGACTCGCGCAGGATGCGTAGTCCGAGTGCATGGAAAGTAAATATATTAAAGAACCGAGCTTCAATATCGGTGAGAGATTGGATGCGGTGTTTCATTTCATCCGCCGCTTTATTGGTAAATGTCACGCCCAGGATGTTTTTGGGAGAATAGCCTTTTTCTTTGACCAGATAGGCGATTTTATTGGTAATTACTTTGGTTTTTCCAGAGCCAGCGCCAGCAATCACCAGCAATGGGGAATCGAAGTATAATACGGCTTCACGTTGTGCCGGGTTCAAGCCGAGTAGGAATTCGTATGTTTTAGGTTCCATGTCCTTTGTCATTTTTTACTGCTACCTCGTATCAGGGGTACAAATTGTACTGGGATTAAATTGGTTTTTTTTAGAGTCCCGTCCTCTAGTTTTTCGATTAGGATCAATTCTTGGACTTCCGTGGAATAGCTGACTGGAATAATCATCCGTCCGCCTACTGCTAATTGGGCGATCAATGCAGGTGGGATATGATCTTCCGAACAGGTAACGATTATTCCGTCATAGGGGGCATACTTTTCCCATCCTTCATAGCCATCACCAATTTTGAATTTGATGTTTTTATAGCCCATGGAATCCAGGCGGGCTTTGGCTTGAACAGCCAAGGTGTCGATATATTCGATGGTGTAGACATTCTGCACCAGTTCGGCCAGGATAGCGGCGCTGTACCCGGAACCGGTTCCGATCTCCAGTACCTTTTTATTGTAGGCAGGTCCGACGATATATGTCATGATGGCCACGATATAGGGTTGGCTTACTGTTTGTTCCTCGCCGATGTCCAGTGAATAATCGCCGTAGGCGTTCTGCCACAGCTCTGGTTTTACAAACAGGTGGCGTTTTACCTTGGTAAAGGCTGCCAATAGCCGTTTGTCCGTGATGCCCCGGCGCAGAATCTGTTCTTTTACCATGTTCTGACGCAGGATAGTATAATCAACCTTTTCGCCGTACATGCGACCGGGAAAAAAGAAACAAAGGATTAATATGAATGTTACTGCCATAATCCTATTTTACCATGTATCCGCCATTTAGTAAATCGTCTAAATTCTTGGGGGATTGGGAAACCATAATAGACTGGCTATTCGATCTGGACGTACTGGGTAGGAAGAAAAAGAGGTGGCGAAAAAAGTTGATATTTGCATTAAAATAAGGTAGTATGAAACAATGAATCATGTGAAAAACAAAGAAAACGAAGTACACCAATATACTGGCGGCCAAAAGGACCTCTTAGATCAGCGAAAAGGGGCGGTGGCTAAGTACCGGGAAATGTTCCTGGGTCAGGTGTCATTTTTTTATTTCCTGAAATATGAACTGATCATGTTATTTTTTTCCTGGTTGCCCGGGGCATTGGGTTTTGCCTTGCGCAAGTGGTTTTATCCGGGACTTTTTAAAAAAGTCGGTCGCGGGGTTGTTTTTGGCAAGAACATGACAGTGCGTCACCCAAAAAAAATCGAGCTTGGTGACAATGTTATTTTGGACGATAACACGGTGATTGACGCCAAAGGTGAGTTTAATAACGGCTTGAAAATCGGTAACAATGTGTTGGTCGGGCGAAATAGCTCGATTAGTTGCAAGGGTGGGGACATTGAAATCGGCGATTATTCTAACATTGGACCCAATAACATTATTATCAGCGAAAGCACGTTAAAAATCGGCAAGTATGTTTTTACTTCTGGTCAGGTTTATATGATAGCCGGTGGCAATCACACGTTTAATCGCACGGATATTCCTATCTGGTTGCAGCCTTGTATTTCCAAGGGTGGTATTATCATTGAAGACGATGTGTGGATTGGCGCTACTGCCACTATATTGGATGGTGTTAAAATTGGCACTGGCGCGGTCATCGGCGCGGCAACGCTGGTTCATAAACGTATTAAACGCTACACGGTGAACCTGGGTATCCCAGCCCAAGTCGTAAAAAAAAGAGAACCCACCACGACACCCACTTTAACACAACCCCCAGAAGAAAATCCTGGTAATCGGTAGATAAAAATATAATGGTAGTTTATCGGGCTTTTTCTTGACCAATCATTTTCGCCGTATTATAATAGTATTTAATACTATTTAATGTGAAATAAATATAGGAGAAAACAGTATGAAAGAAAAAGAAATAGTGATGAATATTTCAACGCGGGCGAGAGAAATACAGGCTTCTCCCATCCGTAAGTTGGCGGGAGTAGCTGTAGCTACAAAAAAAAGGGGGATCAAGGTTTACCATTTAAATATCGGTCAACCGGATATTCCTACACCGGAAGTATTTTACAAGGATATTGATAATTATTCCGAGAAGGTGCTTTCTTATGGGCCATCGGATGGTTTGCCGGAAATGAAAGAAGCCATGGTGAATTATTTTGCCAAATATAACATTCCCTTGACGCCCGAGAATATCGTGGTGACCTGCGGTGGTAGTGAAGCGGTAAATTTTGCCTTCGATGTGGTAGGCGACCCCGGCGACGAGGTGATTATCCCGGAACCGTTTTATACGAACTATAACGGTTACGCTTGCCTCTCCAGCATGAACATTATCCCGGTAGAAACAAAAGCGGAAGAGGGCTTTCATCTGCCTTCGATGGCTGAGATCGAAAAAAAGATCACGGCTAAAACTCGTGCCATTATGATCTGTTCCCCGAATAACCCGACGGGAACGGTTTTTACAAAAGCTGAAATTTTGGGACTGGGGAAACTGGTTAAAAAGCACAATCTTTTCCTGATCGCGGACGAGGTCTATAAAGAGTTTACCTATGATGGGGAAAAACATTTCAGCGTGTTGGAACTGGAGGGTCTGGATGATCGGACGATTGTAGTGGATTCGATATCCAAGCGTTATTCAGCTTGTGGTGCGCGGATTGGTGCGGTAATTTGCCGCAATAAGGAAGTGATCCATGCGATTCTAAAATTCGCCCAAGCGCGGCTCTGCCCGCCCACGTTGGAACAAATCGGGGCGATTGGTGCTTACAAGTTGCCCCTGGAATACTTTAAAGATATCCAGGCGGAATACCAGAAACGACGGGATGTGCTCTATAATATCCTGACTTCTAACAAGGACATTGTCCTGCAAAAACCAAAGGGTGCTTTTTATATCATGGCAAAAATACCGGTAGATGATTCGGAAGAATTCGCCAAGTGGATGCTGGGTGAATTTGATGTGGATGGTGAAACAGTGATGGTGGCTCCAGGTCCTGGTTTCTACTCGACACCGGGAAAAGGATTGCAAGAAATCCGTATGGCCTATGTCTTGGAAACCCCAAAATTGGAAAGAGCCGCCCAAATACTACTCAAGGCAATTGACGCCTATAATTCAAGATAGAGTTTTGTAAAGGTTTTTTAAACGCCTGCGGCGAACGAACAGTAAACACTTTGTTCACCGCAGGCTGAAATTCTGGGAATGCGGCAGCATGATAAGAATTAAAAAGAAAGATTCGTAATCGGCATTAAGCGTAATCAATTTCCCATTGTTTGATTTTTGCAATCACTTCGTCTACTGTCTCGGCAAGTTCCGGTCCCATTTTCTTGAACTCATCGGGGAAATCCGCTTTTAAAAAAGACATCAGTGCATAATAGATGGGTTTAAATCGCTCTTTAAGATTAAGAGGGCTTTCGTTGAACATTTTTAAGGCGGCGTAATATTGCTTTTTGGCTAATAGGAGGATGAAATAGTCCTCTACCCATACCATACTTGGTTCACTTTTTTCGCCGTATTTTTTATTTATGAATAGATTATTGCCTATACTTATGGCTTTTTCCAATTCATTGTTCCTGAGTTGGTTAAAGGCATCATTTTGTAGATTGGTAATATGTTCCTTGGTTCGCCGTTGAAGCTCTGCTTCATCACACCAGGATTCAATAAAACGGACTAGCCACTGAACTCGGTTTTTTCCCTGCTTTCGGCCATAACGCATCAAGTACCAAATATTGAAGAATCGTTCCTTAACTTGATAGAGAAAATTCTTGGTACTGGTGTCGATCTTTTGGATCACCTGGTTTTTCTCCAGTAATTTCAATTGCGCCGAAACCGCTTTGCTCTGCATACGGGTTTTTTCAGCAATTTCTTTGGTGGCCATGGCGTCCCAGTGAATCGCAATGGCATCCACAATTTGCTGCTGCGGTGGGGAAAGATCATCCATGCGATGTTTGTACAGCGGCGTTACGCGGTCCAAGATAATTTCCAAATCACGAAAGGCACCCCCATCTTTTTGTTCCAAAAAAATCTCGAATAACAGCACCATCGTGCGCGGCACACCGCTGGTCATGCGCCTCAAGGCTTCTATCCGTCCCGGTTGCCGTTGAATAATGTCTTGAATTCCCTCGCGCCCGTATTGTTCCCCCAGCATCAAAAGGAGTCTGATGGCTTCTTCTCGTTTTAAACCCTCCAAGGTAACGACCTGGAAAAGTTCATAAAAAGGCCCGGAATAATCGTAATTATACTCCAAGGTTTTAGAAGAACCGCCGATGATGCGAAATTCAGGACAGGTAATCAATAACTCGCGTAACCGATGCTGCTCATTAATCGTCAGTTTGTCCAAGAGTTGGTCGATGTTGTCGATCAACAAGAGCAATTTTTTTTGCTGGGTTTTTAATGTCTTTTCCAGAAGAGCGAAAGATTTCACTTCCTCATCCTCAGTAAATGTCTCCATCTTTTGACTGAGTCCAGCAAAGGTCGTGTCCGCCTCTTCCAGCTTTTCCGCCGTATCAACCCATAACCCAAATAGGTTATTGATGTGGTATTGTTCCTCATTAAAAATAATGGGAATCAAAAATGTATTTAAAGCTTCATCATGCTTGATCTCGTAATAGAGTTTTAACAACAGCATCGTTTTCCCCTGCCCCCGTTGCCCTTGGATGATATACGGCGATTCGGGGTGAATCATAGGGGAATTTTTGAGGTCAGAAAATATCTTGTTAAACTCATTACTCCTGACCACGAAGTTTTTACGTATCTCTTCTTCGCTAAGATTAAGGGGATTGTAAATATAGGCGATCAGGTTAGTAGGCAACATTTTTCCACCACCACATTTTGAGCAAGGGAGAATTAAAGCGGTACACCCGAGGGTCTATATTGTTATTGAGATAACCATCATAGGTCAACGCATTAAGAATCTCTTTATAATGATCGCCAACATTAAATTTTTGCGCCAGGTTAAGAATCTCTTCCCGTTGAATGGTTTCGTTCTCGGAGACCAAGCTTAAAAGGGATTTGGCGAAGGTATATTCCTCTCCTTTGAATGCTTTTCTTAAACGGGTATGCCAATGCTCGAAACTATTGCGCAATTCCAGCATCCGCGCAAATGCCTCATCAATATTCTTTTTAGTAATTCCCGTTTTGGTTGTGGTGGGAACATTATTACCAATTTCTTGAACAGCCAATTGGATATAATAAGGGATATACCACTCGATTTTTTTCAACACGTAATCTCGCAGTGATTTGTCCAGGGTAATTTCTTTCTCTTGGGTAAGCGCCTGCATTAACAGATGGGATTCTTCGGTGCTTAAGGGTGGCACTTTAAGGGAATCCAGATCATTGATCAAATGGATGGCATTTAAGCGATTAACAATATTTTCCAAACCAATGGAGCCACTATAAACAAACTGGATTTTCTGGTTGATTTCCGGGTCTTGGCGCAGTTCCCGGTTGAACTGCAAAAATCGCACGGCAGATTGTTCACTTTCATCAATAATAATATTTTCGATAGTCTGTGAAAATTCATCGATCATCAAAACAATTCGCTGTCCATTTAAATCGAGGGATTTGATAGTCGCGATAAACTCCTGGTAATAATCAATTTTTCCATCCGGGTCGAACTTGAGCCCCGCGCCAATTTCACTAATTCGGGCGGCACGATCTTTTATCGTTTGGAATGCCTTCTTGGAAAATTTTTGCCAAGAGGTTAAGAATTCCGCATCGAAGATTTTATGGAGGAGGCGCTTAAAATATTCATTTTTAGTGTTTACAGATTCAGTAATCTGGTAGATGAAGAAGTATCCCTCCATACCGGTATCATTCAAATGATACATCAATGAAGTTTTCCCCACCCGACGGGGTGCAGAAATAACAATGCTACTGCCAGACAGAATTTTTTGCTTAAACTGCTCCGTTAAGTCAGGCCGTTGGAAGAAATTTTCTCCTCTGGCTGGTTGCCCAGCGACATTTTTCATGCAACATCTCCTTTACTCATGAATTCAATGATATTGTAGTTGACAAAAATACTTTTGTCAACTATTTTGACAAAATAATTTTTGCCAACTATCGAATCACCCCTGAATCCATCGTCCCATCTAATAAATCACGGAAAACACCAATTCGTGCTAATTCGTGAAATTCGTGGGGGTCTTTTTTTTTCTTTAAACAGCGAAAGGCTGCCCGGCTTCGCGGCTGCAAATGTTAACATAGGCACAAAAACGACAGGTATCCTCATTCAGGGTCTGCTGGAAAGGAACCTGGGGGTCAAATAACCCTTGGAAAATACTTTTTAATATCCCCTCAAAACGATCCACCATGGCTTCATCAATGATATCGGACCCTTCGATTTTTAAGAACTCTAAACGATTGTCATTCTTCTTGAAAGGATAAATGGCTAACCTGAAATCACCCGTGTATTTCCCTAAACGCTTCAATAAATAACGATAAAATAACAACTGGAACGCCTCTTTTTTATCGGCGGCATTGGGACCACTTAAAAGGTCTTCTAAGTCTTGGTCGGGTTTGGGTTTTAAGTCTAATGAAGCGGTGGTTCCCGTTTTGTAATCAATAATGCGCAAGGTGTCGTCTGCGGTACGGTCCAAACGGTCCACCGTGCCTTCTAACCTGACAGTATAGGTTTGATCGGCTAATACAAAAGGAAAAGAAATGGGGGGAATCTTTTTCTCCAACAAGAGAATTTGGAAACCAGCGTTCTCTTTCTCGGCATCAAAAAAACGGTTCAGAAACTTGCGCATCACCTCGAAAATGATTTTATTGCGCCCGGTTTCCAGGTCCATGATGGGCAAACGTTTCAGGTAGGTGGCTTTTAAGACGGGCTCAATACCAGCTTTGATATGCTCGATCTCTTTGAAAGTTAAGGGGTTGCTTTTGCCGCAATAGGGCAGGTACAGGGTGTTCAGGGTTTCGTGGATGATGGTGCCCATTAATTTGGCATCAGGACTTTCAAACACATCCTCCTCTTCACGAATACGCAGGACATAGGTAAAATAAAATTTTAAGGAACAAGCAAGATAATTGAGCAACGAGGAGGCAGAATAACTTTTTTCTGCCAGTTTGGCCAGCACCTCCTGGGATTTGGTGACGGAGATAGGATGGATAGGCTGATTGGCAGGCTGGAAATCAACAATATAATGATTCACCCGCGTTTTGGGGTTCTTGTCGGCAAATTCAATGAGCAACTGGTCGATAAAGCGGCTTTTCTCACTTTTTTCGATCCGCTTGGCCGCCGTGGTATAAATCAAGGTAGTACTTTGCGCTCGTTTCAAAAGACGGTAAAAATGATAGGCGGCAATGGCGTCACGATCCTCGTAAGTAGGCAGCTTCATCTGATAACGAATACTGTAAGGAATAAATGATTGCTGGGCTTTGCCTGGAGGGAGATGATCCTCGTTAACGGAAAGGATATAAAGATGTTTGAAATCAATGGCCTGGGTCTCCAACATGCCCATGATCTGAATTCCTTCCAATGGCTCACCAGTAAAAGGAATCCGGCTGTTCTGCACGATGTCTGCAAACAACTGCCGGAAGGTACGGATATCCAATACTAGGGCAGACGCATCCAGGGAATCATTCAAACGACTCAAAAGGGTATAAAAACGGTACATATACTCGTAATCAATATGAAACAAATCGGGCTGGTTCTCTTCATAAAACTTCCGGATAAAAATCATCCGTTCGAGAAAAAAAGCAATCACCTGCCGTGAATTCTGACGGGGGCGGAAAAATTCCAACAAATGCGTGGGCAAGGCCCGCAAATCATCATCATTCACATATACGCGGTTTTTCTCTTTGATATTGGCCAGCACCTGGTTGATCTGGTCAGGCGCAATGGGTTTGATATAAGGATGGGAAAGCACTTTTTGCACATCTTTATGATAAAAACCCTGGATTCCCAGTTCCGGGTCCAACAATTGGTCTTGCGCCTGCAATTGCATCTCAATCACAGCACTAAACAAGCTGTAAGCAGGAGTCTGCGACAGGGGGAACCCAATGGTTATATTCACTTTATCTATGGTTTCAGGCAAGGAATTGAGCGTGGGAAAGAGTAAGGTTTCATCGGGCAACACAATCGCGATTTGTTCCGGTTCGTAGGGATTTTCCAGCAGTTCTTTTAGTTTTAAACCCAGCACTTTGGCTTGGCTGACCTTGGATTGCACGCCGATGATGGAGATTGTTCGTTCTTCGCTGAGACGATCTTCTACCCACAGCGGGTCATGCAAGTCAAGGCGTTTTTGGTTCTCACGGAAGAAATGACCCGCTTCCTGGTTCTCATCGGCTACAAAATAACGGTCCATATCCCAGTATATTTCGCCGCGGCCCTCGTCTAACAGGTGCCGAATCAGTACTTCTTCGGCGCGGGTCAGCGCATTTAAGCCGCAAAACACGACTTTTTTCGCTTTTAATTGCGGTAGGGCTTCTTCTTGCTGAATCGTTTCGGCCACCGCGCGGTAAATCATGCCTTCATAGGCTTGGCTACGGTTCTTGAGCAGGGTCTTGAATTGTTGGTACAATTCACCGAGGGACTCCCAGAAACTGGTATATCGGTTGTATATTTCGGCTTTATCCTCGCGGTTGAACTCTTCAAGGTCTTTAAAGGCTTTTAAGGAACGAAACAGGGTGCGGGTATCCAAGAGGTATTTATCGATCTCATTAAAATCGGCCAGAATCATCTTGCCCCAGGGATAAAAATCCTCAAAATTACGGGGATATTGGCGGATGCGTTCCTGGTACAGTTGATACAACTGGAAAATGAGGTCAAGTGGATCGGGCACGACCGATGGGGACAGACTCAGAATAAAATCGCCGATAGAGTACACCTGCGGCGCCCAGATAGCGCTACCGGGCGCTTTACAACGGGCTAAATGGCGATTGAAATAAAGACAAGCCCTATGATTGGGAAACACAAACGCAATCTCGTGCAACTCGTTCCCATGGGACTCAAGATACCGCCGGGCAATCTGTTCTAAAAAGGGCATGAAGACTCCTGGATTTTATTTTTACGGGACAAACTGGACAAGCAAAATCCTAAAGGGACGCTTTTTGTAACTGTTCAGGCCATATGCTTTGAAGCAATATTGGACTATTTCAACATAATCCCAAAGCATATGGCCTGAACAGTTACTTTGTTTTTTTACCATTTTAGGTTCCTATTTCGAGTTAGCTGGAACTTTTATTTTTATAATTTTAGGATTACAGTCTTCATCACCCTTGATTTGTACATAAGCAAAGAGGCCACGCTCTGTAAAGATCAAATTTTGCCAGAGAGAAGAAATTTCCAAGGCAAATGGTCCCATGTCTAATTGCACTTCCTTGATAAAAGCACCTGGGGCAGAATAGGCTTGAAAGATTACTGGACATTCTTTCACGCAATCCAACCATTTAAAAATCAGGATATTTCCTTTTGAATCTACCATAATATTTCGATAATAAGGGAATTTTGTGGGAAACAGATTCGCAAAAGAGGTCTTTTTTACAAAATGCATTAGGCCACTAGTGCCTTGGCCAATACTCATTTCTTCAATTATGGCTTGTTTATAGGCATCGGTGTATTTATTGGTGATAGGTAATGGGGTGATATTTACACGGAAAGAATGCAAAAACTTCCCTTGTGAAGAGTAAATTTGAATATCTGGGCGATCAGAAATCCCAACTAACAAATTCCCTTCCAGTGTCCGCTCCAATATCATTTCACCACCATGGTTGCCAACAGTTAACGCAGAGTTATTGCTAAGACGAATGATATCGGATCTAACAAGGTTTACAGACATAACTTCGGTTTCTTTTCCCAGAACAATGTCTTTAATCCAGACCGTGCATTTATACCCATTCTTTTTATCCATTTTTTTTGAAAAATAAGCAATTCGATTGTCTTTTAATGCCACAGGGGAATAGCAAGAATGGTTAGTCCGTAGCAGTTTGGCAAATTTCCCTGTGAGATCAAACATACTTATTCTACGTAGTGTTGAATTTTCCCCAACTACTAAATATTTTTGATCCAGAATAGATAGTCGCTGCGGAAAGTTTACGTCAGTAGTACCCATGCCTTTTTGTCCGAAAGTTTTTAACACTTGGCCAGATGCTGATATTTTGGTGATATTATGCTGGCGATTATTGCTAATAAAGAGACTTCCATCCGGTGCGATAGTTATTGATTTATTCATATCAAAAAACAATTTGCTCCAATCTGTTTTCAACCCAAATCCGGAATCCGCAACCATTTTTATAGTTCCACTACGGTAAAGGCTCTCTAACTGTGAGAAGAGAATGCCTTGAAAAAACAATGGCGATACCACAAGTAGGAGCAAAAAAAATCTTAATCCAATTTTTGACATTAGTCTTAAGGTAGAGTAACAACTCTTATTGTTACTCATAAAACAAAGACGAATATCCTTAAACATTTTCATTATTTTACCTCCATATCATTTTTATGCCAAAATAAAATATGGCCTGAACAGTTACAGTTTTTTCTCATTTTTGGTTTGGGGGGGGCTTAGCGTTACATTTTGGATGAGGGCATTGTCCAGGTAGAGGAGATAGGCTTCCACTGTGTGGTATCCCATGCCAAACAGGGCTTCCTGATATTGTAATAATTGGTGGGTGTGGACGGGGTTCTTTTCACCGGTTTTGAAATCAACCAGAATGACCCGGTCTGCGGTAACGATGACGCGGTCAGGACGCAATACGCCGCGATCAGTGATAATAGGGGACTCGGTAAACACCTGGTGCTGGGGATTAAACCACTCTTTGACCGTTTCGTTGGCAAACAATGTGCTGATCTTTTCAATTAACAAGGGTTGTTCCATCGCTTCAATTTCGCCCGCATTGAGTAACGATGCCACGACCACCGGCACATCATCACAACTCTTTACTGCGGCCAATACTTTATGCACCAGCAGCCCCCACCGCTTTTTATCCTGGGTATAATGGGTGTCAAAACGCCAGAACTCAATCGCTTTTCGGCGAATGGTGATCTTCTTATACCATTGACTGGAAATTAATTCCTCGGCCCGGCGGTATTCAATTTCAGAATCCTTTTTAACGGGGTCTTCTTTGACAGTGGCCACACCGAGGATATAGTGCTCTTCCTCACCTGCCAATTTTTGCAAGCGCGGCGCAGCCAGTTCTAAGAGCAATTGCACATTGGTATAACTGGACTCGTTAGTGTCGTCTGACCCTGAATGGGATGATTGTTTTTGGGCGTGGGCGATGATGTGTAGTTGGTCCACCGCACGGGTGAAAGCCACGTAAAGCAGATTGATGTTGTCGATTTCCACTTTTACTTTTTCCGCCCGGTACTCCTTTTCAAAGCAGGATTCCGCCAATTTTTTGCGCCGTTTGATCGGCATGGGGATTTCCAGGGGCGGGTCCAAAGTGAATTCTTCGGGATCGGCTTGCAACCACAGCGGATCGTCGAGATTGTGGGTCCAATTGGCATAGGGAATAATCACGATAGGAAATTCGAGACCTTTGGCTTTATGGATGGTCATGATTTTAATGGCCTTGGCATTTTCGGGAACTTCGAGGGCGAACTCTTCCTCGTTGGAATCCCACCAGTCGAGAAACGAGGAGAAGTCGACATTGTTCTCTGCGGAATAATTGGACACGATATTTAAAAAAGCTTGCAAGTACGCCTCGGTTTTGAAATCAAGGGTCTGTTGCAACTGAAAAATACGAATGACTTCTTCAATCACTTCATACACGGGCAGGCGAATAAGAAATTCACGGGCCATAAAAAATGTTTTTAGCTGGGGGTATTGGTCCAAAAACAAATCAGCGTTTTGGCCAAAAAACTGCCCGATAGTTGCGGGGGGAAAAGGGTTAGTGTGGCGGTGTAAGCAGAGGTAATAAATAATGGCGGCGCGGGAAATGGGGTCCTTGGGATTGTCGAGAAAAGTGAGGATATCAACAAGAAAACGAATCAAGGGGATATTGGCCAACACGAGGGAATCGGGCGAAACAACCTTGAAATTCTCGGGTTGGTTCATCAGGTTTTCCGCGATTTTTTTGCCCTCTTTTTTAGCTCGTACCAGGATAGCGATATCGCCCTCGTCGTATTTTCCCGTGTTTAGACATTCGCGGATAATCGCGTTAACTTTTTCAAAGACCAGTGGGTCCGCGTCCGTGCTTTTGGCTGTTTCCGGGATCAATTGCAGGGAAACCAGACCGTCGGGTTGGGCCGCTGGTTTTTGGGCGATGTCGCGGTAGATACTTTCCAGCATCGTGTTTTTGCCCTTGTAGGTTTCGCTGATGTCGGTAAAGAAGTGGTTGTTAAAATGCACGACATTGGCGCGACTACGGAAATTGTGGTCCAGAGTTTTTTCTTGCAGGTGTATTTGTAGTGGGCCTTGGCGGATTTCTGATTCCATGATCTCCACATCGCCACCGCGCCAGCGGTAGATGGATTGTTTGCCATCGCCCACGGCCAGGTTAAAGTACCCGGAGGCCAGCGAGTTATCAATCAAGGGATAGAGGTTGCGCCATTGCATTTTGGAGGTATCTTGGAACTCGTCGATGAGGTAGTGGGTAAATTTTTCGCCCAGCATTTCATAGATGAAGGGGACAGGGGATTCGCTGACGATTTCGTAGACTTTGATATTAAACTCGGAAATAGGCACGACATTGTTGCGTTGTTTATATTCTTCGATGAGTTGTTTGATTTCGCCGATAATAGCGGAGAGGTAGAAATTTTCCAGCATATAGTGGGCGGTCAGGGCAGAGCGGTAATCGGCGTTAAAGAGATCGATGACTTGTTGGCGGATATCGTCGAGGCCAGTAGAGCGGAGAAAATCGATATGGGCTGTGATATTTGCCGGAGCTTTTTTGGTGTACCAGTTCTCTTTTTCCAGGTAGCTGTTGATTTTAAAATCGTTGAGGCCGCTTTCTTTGAGTCTGGCGATTTTTTCAAAGAAACCGGCTGCGCCGTTTTTGCCATAGGAAAAATCATCCACGGTTAAATTGGCTTCCTGGATCATTTGGGACGCTTTGATGCCGAATTCTTTCATTTTGTGTAGGAAGTCGTCGCGGCGGGAGCCCAGTTGTTCCTTGTAGTTTTGGTACATATCCGGGCCCAGGCGGTGGATTTCTTTGGCCCAGTCCGCATTTTTTTCTTTGAATAGTTCGCCCACGAAATTTTTAATTGCTTTTTCGATGTTCCAGTTTTTTCCTTCTTTGATGCGGTCGTCCACGAATTCCAGGATAATGCGGGTGATATGTTCGTTGCGGCCCACGTGGCTGATTAGCCGTTCTACCACGTAGCTATAGAGTCGCTCGTAGTTCAGTTCAATGGAGAACGAGAGCGGCAGACCTGTTTCCAGGGCGAAAGCACGCAGCACTTTGTGAATGAAGCTGTCAATAGTGAGAATTGCAAAATCGGAGTAGTTGTGTAGTAATCGGGTTTGTAATTGGGCGCTGCTGGTGGCGATATTTTTTGTGGCGGGGAGGGATTCGGCCAGCGTTTTAGCCAGGTTTGGGTCCTCTCCTTTAGCCAGTTTTTTCAAAGCCAGCAGTATGCGTTCTTTCATTTCCGAGGCGGCTTTGTTGGTGAAGGTGACAGCCAGGATATTTTTGAATTTTTCCGGGTTTTCCAGTACCAGTTTCAGGTATTCTTTGACCAGCGTATACGTTTTGCCCGACCCTGCTGATGAACGGTACAACACAAAGCTCATGGGACCTCCGCACTATTATTTACTACAGCCTATTATACACTATCGGTAGAAAAGAAAAAAGAGTGGCCCACGAATTTTCACGAATTTTCGCGAATGAACTTGGGAAAAATTCGTGTACATTCGTGAAATGGCTGGGGAAGGTTAAATTTGCCAGATTTAAAGGGATATTCACATATGTGGTGAAAAATTGTTTCACCACATACACATTCCAACCGATTTGTTGAATTTCCAATGCTGGGGTGAAAAAGCGATAGTTCAAGTTTGAATTTCCACCCTTTTTTTAGAATTTCCAATGAATTCTTTGGAAATTGAACGCCACCGTTGGTTTTTCTACGAATTCATTGGAAATTGAACGCCACCGTTGGATTTTCTACGAATTCATTGGAAATTGAACGCCACCGTTGGATTTTCTACGAATTCATTGGAAATTGAACGCCACCGTTGGTTTTTCTACGAATTCTTTGGAAATTGAACGCCACCGTTGGTTTTTCTACGAATTCTTTGGAATTTGAACGCCACCGTTGGTTGGCCATGAAATAGCAGAAATTATCACTGACAGTGCTTATTATACAGTGAATCAAGAAATTTTTCAACTCAAAAAAATGCGCTGCCGAAAATAAATTATTTTGGTACTTTAAAAGAAAGTCCACAGATTACACAGATTAAAAGGATTAGACAGATTAAAAAAGGACTGAAAAAAAAGTGTGGCCCACGAATTTCACGAATGAACACGAATTCTCACTAAGAAAGAGTTTTTTTTCTGGTTAATTCGTGCAAATTCGTGAAATTCGTGGGCGTCTTTTTCTTTTTTACTCCGTGGCTTCAGTCTCTTGCCCACCCAGCCATTTCTCTACAATGGCATTAAATTGCTCTTCCGGCATTTTTTCGCGGACGCGGGCGATGTCTGTTGCGACTCTTTCAGCATTGGGAGAGCCCAGCTTTTTAAAAATCTGGAATGCTTGGATAAACAGTGCTAATGCTTCTGGGAAATTGTTTTTTGCACTATTTAAGACGCCCATTTGGGCCAAACTTAAGGCTACGCCCGGTATATCCCCCAGCTTCTCCTTCATTTCCAACGACTTCCTGTACTGGGCCAATGCCTCGTCATAATCGCCTTTATCCTGATAGATGGCACCAATATTGTGCAAACTCGTAGAAACGCCCCGTATATCCCCCAGCTTCTCAAACATTTCCAACGACTTCCGGTACTGGGCCAATGCCTCGTCATAATCGCCTTTCTCCTGATAGATCATGCCAATCTGGTGCAAACTCGTAGAAACGCCCCGTATATCCCCCAGCTTCTCACACATTTCCAACGACTTCCGGTACTGGGCCAATGCCTCGTCATAATCGCCTTTCTC
>CAZCVI010000076.1:0-3589 GCA_964502145.1 uncultured Clostridia bacterium | reverse complement strand
CTGATAGATCATGCCAATCTGGTGCAAACTCTTAGAAACGCCCAGTATATCCCCCAGCTTCTCCCTCATTTCCAACGACTTCCGGTACTGGGCCAATGCCTTCTCATAATCGCCAAACCCCTGGTATAACATTCCCAATAGGTGATCCACAATGGAGCGATTTTTTTCCGACAGGGACTGGCCATTTTCTGCTATCTCCGCCACCAATTGGAAGGACATCTGCCAATAGCCATGAAGGGTTAAATACTCCTCCAAAGCAAAGGTGATCTCCGCCGCTTGATTCCACTCCCCCGCCTGTATATAATGCCAGCGGGATTCGATAAGATCATCCAATACATGAGCACCTTCTTCATCCTTTATCCCTTCATAATACTCCGCCGCCCGCTGGTGTCCCTCCGTGCGTGCCGATTCCACCATCTGCGCCAAGACATATTGCGCAGTCAAACGATGCACATAATAGGTGTGCAACGGACTGCTGAACTCCAACAGCGATAAATCTTCCAGTTTCCGCCGGTCTTTCCGTGCTAATGTTAACCCCTGCGCCTCTAACCCCACCTCACCCACTGGCAAACGATAAATACTCAGACCCTCCAACCCTTGCTTTTGCCCCGGCGACAAGTACCCCAACAACCGATCCAAAAACAACGGCGTAAAATAATCCTCTTTCTCCTTTTCAGAAATTAACCGCTCCCGTAACTCCGGCAATAAATCCGTTAACTCCAGCCACGTAAAGCCACCATTATTAAATTCCTCATAGGCAATCGCATCCAACAATTCCACTGCCCGCGGATTGCCGCCAATCTCTGCCGCCAACCGCTCCACCCCTGGCCCATCCAATTGATGTAACGCCCGCCCATTTAACAACCGCTTGCGAAACTCCAGCCGCGAAAACTCGCCCAGATTAATCGTCTCTATCCCCGGCACTGTATACCGACTGGAAAACAACAACACGGACGGCAACCCGGTTAACCCCTCGCGGAAAAACCGCAAAAAGACTTTTAAATCCTCCTTTAAAAACTCCCCCTCCAGCTCCGGCGCCTGGTTGTCCTCAAAATTATCCAAAATCACTACCATCCGGTTCGTGCTCAGCAGATTCTCCAGGAACCACTGTAATTTCTCCTCGTCCCGCGCCTCTGCCGCATAAACCGCTGCCGCGTTTTCTATACCCAGCGCCCCTGCTTTTTTCGCCAGCGCGTCCAGAATCCCTGCCGGGGACGTCTCGCCCTGGATCACCATAAAATCATAGTCCTTGTTTTTTAACTGCGCCGTGGCGCGGGTCGTGAGTGTCGATTTGCCAATACCGCCCGGTCCTTTTAAGAGCAGTGCGCCCACTCCCTGTTCAATGCGATTATAAATCTTCCGCAAATACTGGCGCCGCCCAATAAAGCCCCGGTCCAGATATTGCGCCCCCTTAAAATCAAAACGTTTCGGTGGTTCCGGCCTGTGAATCTGCAACGCGGAAAAATCGCGCCGCGTTAACCCGCCCTGACCCGTTTGCATATGCGGCACTTGGTCTTCATTTAAATACTGCCAGCCCGGGTTTTCGCGGCAGCGTTTCTGTTCCCCCGCTACCATCTCCGCCTTACCCGCAGCAAAGGCCTGCTGCACCGTTTTATTCGCAGCCAATGCTTTAAAAAAGCCCTGGTTAAAATCGATGGCGGCCAGATGACTGATCTTATCTTTCATGCCGATGACCGTTTTCACCCCGCCCTTATACAGTGCTTCCGCCACCGGCAACAGGTTGGCTTGTTGTTGGGCGGAGAAACAAGCCGACAGGATCACCACCTGTGGTTTCGGGTCCAATACCGCCAGTAATTCCGTTCCCGTGACCTGTACTTCTTCGCCTTGCGGGCCTTCCAGCGCGAGAAACCCGGCACCGTTCTTGTTGACACCGCCATGGGCGCTGATCAGCAGGATATCGTGGCGGTAGTGTTGCAGATTCTCCTGGATTTCCGTCAAGGAACTCTTAACGGGGTCGGGCATATCCAGAAAGACCTCTTGGTGGTCAAAACCGGCAAACATATCCAATAAAATATCCTGTTCCCTTTCGTATAGGAGGTCCGCGCCGTTTTCCGGGCTGGCCGTGATAGCCAGGATTTTGATTTGTCGTTCTTTTTTCGTCTTTAGCGGAGGTTGTTTCCAGGTCGCCAGTTGGGTTGCCGAGTGCCCCGTCAGTTCGTTAAAGAGGGCCGGATAAGTGGGCATAAGGGTGTTGATCACTTTTGGGCGGAATTGATCCAGCCAATTTTCAAGACACATTGTTAGCACGATATGGGCAATATTTTTATCATCATCGGGGATAGCAAAATGGTCCACGATTTGTTTTGCCCGCAGGGAATAAAAATCGCCGCTTTGCAGTTCGTCGATATAATCCGCATAACCCGCTTCTGGGAAGGCGAAACATAACAGAAAGGCGGGTTCATCCTGTTGAATGGCTTTTTTTAGTTTGTTAACCCAGGGGCCGTATTCCTTTTTCTCGTCCAGTTCCGCATAAAAGGTATCCATGAACAGGGTGCGTGGGGTATTGTTTTTTATTATGCCAAATAGTTTTCTGACTTTATCGGTGTTTAGATTAGCCGCAATACTGAAAGGTATAGATAAAAAAAGAGTTATCCAGTCAATCGCCATGATTCATTCTCCATCACACAGGATTTATTGTTTTTATTGTGGCAGATAAAAAAGGAATTGTCAAGAAAAAAGTGGAAAATGCCAATTAAAATTCAAAACTGCACTGTTTTTAATGAATTTAAAATTCAAAACTGCACTCTCTTTTTCTAAGTTAGATTATACTTTTTTTAATTTAAAAAAGGACTGAAAAAAAAGAGTGGCCCACGAATTTCACGAATTTGCACGAATGAACACTAAGAAAGAGTTTTTTTTCTGGTTAATTCGTGTCTGTTCGAAAAGTCCCATTTTTTCAACAATAAATTGAATGCAATAATAAAAGCTTGATTACGATTTATTGCCTTCCTTGTTTGAATATAGGGCATTTCTGTTGCTATAATCGATAATATTAAATTCACCTAACACTTTTGATGAGAATCATCGGCCTGTCGATAATGTTGGGGCGTGTATATTCCCCTTCCCACCAGGGGTTATATTCATAATAGACCGCTACGCTCATAGATTCTCCTTTTCGTCTATTATTTTATGCTTGGATGAGTGTTCACCCTGCGCGCGTTCATCCGACCATGAATTCCCAGAGTTTCTCTCTGGTAATAATCGAACTGCGCGTAGCGCCGTTCGTGGGCGGGCTTCAAAAAAAAATGCCCAAATCGTAACCAAGACTATGTTTTCGCCGCTTATTAATGCGCCAGGATGGCGCGTCTACGTAAACGCGCCATCCTGGCGCATTAATTTATTCTACCGTTTCTTAGAACTCTGAATTACAAGAATTTCTGTACTGTAATAATCCCACACGCGAAGCGCATAGGGCGGGGTCGCTTCCCTGAATTCACCGCCAACTTAATGAGAATGATGGGAATTGGACAAAACCGCTTCGCGGTAATGGCCTGCGGCCTATTAACAATTTGTCATTTTGCCAATGTCTATAAGTTGAAAAAAGACCTCCTTTTTGTTAAAATATGGT
>CAZCVI010000075.1:0-35829 GCA_964502145.1 uncultured Clostridia bacterium | reverse complement strand
ACAAAGCGCAAACCTTGGCCGAAGCCACCCCTATATTAGACACCATGAAACAAGCCCGCTTAACACCCAATGAATACACCCATTCCACTCTCATTAAAATTGCCAGACAAAATCCGCATGCCTCCCTACTAACCCTTTTCTCAACATACCCTGCTGATAAACTGTTCTCCGATTTTACTTTCAACAAAATGATTGATGCTCTCTGCCGGTTGGATTCCTCCTGCCTCGAACTTATTCTTACCCATATTCCAACCATTAGCCAACAGAAAGATACCATCCTCATTCATTATGCCCGACTCTTTGAATATTGCAAGGCTGCCGATTCCGCCCAGATATTATTGGAAAGCATGAAGGTAAAAGATTTCAATTATCTTAATATTAAAGCCAATTGCCTGAAAAACACTCATCCCACTCAGGCACTGGATTGGTATTCCCAAGCTCTTACAAAAGCCCCGGACAATCGCTCCAAAACCTATGCCTTAAATAACATGGCCCAACTGATCTTTGCTCAACAAATGACCGACAAGTACAGCCAAGCCACCAATTACTGCAGCCAAGCCTTGGCATTAATGCCTTTCTCCAAGTTCAGATATCCCGGTGATTTGTTGGTCTTGTTTACCATTATGAATAGTCCAGTCGACCGTGTTGTCGAGAATGTCAAGAACCTCATGCAAGAATACCATATGGATAAAGGCGCGATCACAACCACTTTTGACCACATCGCCGACCCGGAGAAAAAGGAAATCATTGACGATGCTTGGAAAGTAAAGAAGAAAACACACCCGCTTTAATAAAAATCTCCCAGTCTTTCCAACCATTTATCTTCTGGGTGTTGACGAGTAATTTTGAATGATATATACAGGAACATGAGCAACACAAACAAATCTGCGGTCATCTCAAAGACAAACACAACGTGAATTAAGACTTCTTGTCTGGATAATGACACGAATCACTAGGATATTAACACGATTGAGGTGAAAAAAAGACGTTGCACCGGGTATGTTTTTTTAATTCTTCAGGAAAAAAACCACTTCCACCTGCGTGCCCATCTTTTTCTCGGAAAGAATGACCAGTTTATCCGCGAAACGTTTCATGTTAGGAATCCCCATGCCCGCCCCGAACCCATACCCGCGAATCCGTTCATCCGCCGTGGTAAATCCTTCCTGCATCGCTTTATCCAAATCCTCGATACCAATACCACTATCCCGCACCCGGACAATAATACGGTCATCCTTGATAAAACAATAAATATCCCCCTGGCTCTGACTGTGAATAACCACGTTGGTTTCCGCTTCATAGGTCACGATGCCCACCTTGCGCGTGACCTCCGGGTCCACTTCCAGTTTTTTCAAATGCTGCTGCAACAACGCCGCCCCACTCCCCGCTGTATCAATATCCGCATTGTCAATCCGATAATGAAACTCCGCCTTGTCCACGGTCAAACGCTCACCCGTGATAGGAGAATAATCGGAATTTAACGTCGACGTGCGTTTCGTATCATGTACATAAATAAGCTTGAATTTTTCGATAATACCATGCAAAATATCTTCCCGGGTGACAATTCCCACCAAGGTATTGTCCTCATCCACCACGGGAAAGCGATGAACTTTATAAGTATTGAATTTTTCCACCATGGACGACAAGCTCTCTTCTACACGGGCCGTGATGACTGGCGAGGTCATCATCGTGCAAAGAGGCTCGTCAATCTTATCATACTCCAGCGCATTAATAATATCCTGAACACTGATGATCCCCAGTAACTTTTTATCGCGGTCCACTACCGGAATACCCGAGATTTGCTGGATTTTCATCAGTTCTTTCGCACGACTCACCTTCCGGTCCGGCAAAAGCGTGATCACCTGTTTGGTCATCACATCGGAGACTTTTAGGTCCATAAAAATATCGGCATATTTTTCAAGACTTATTTTACTATTCATCACCACCTCTGAAACCTTTCTCATAGAGTTTCCCACAGGAAGAAAACATACCGAATTCCGTCCGGATCAAAAGAAAGTTATTGGTTTTGGCCATTTCGTAAGTTTGCTCTGGTAAATTTTTCCCCCGCACGACAATCAGCCCTAATAATTGCGTGACAATCCCCGTCCTCACCGCTTGCGGCGAAGTGTGCCCAGTCAAGACCATCATGCCGGGCTTGGAAAGCGCCAAGATGTCGCTCATCATATCCGAAGCCCCAAGGTACTCGACCTCTTGCTCTAATTTATCTTCTCCGGCTAAAACTTCGCCATTGAGAATTTCTACAATATCTCTTACTATCATTAATTCCTCCACAATAGTATTATGATTTTATACCATATAAAGTATTTAGTCAACCTCAAGTGGTTGCCTGGATTCACCGCCAGATTTTTATCAGTCCCACGGATAACCGTGGCTCTTTTGAAACTTGGCGGCGAATCCAAATTTGCCACGGCGGGTTTAACATGATAAAATATTCCCTTACAGTCAGGCAAAAAAAGGAAAATGTATGAAAATAAAAGCCGATCTTCATCTGCATACCGCGTTATCTCCGTGCGGTTCGCTGGACATGTCGCCTACCGCACTGGTGCAACAGGTCAAAATGTGCGGCCTGGATGTGATCGCGGTCACCGACCACAACGCGATGGAAAACGGCTTCTACGTGGCGGAAGCAGGCGCCAAGGAAAACCTGACAGTCATCTTCGGCATGGAAGCACAAACCAGCGAGGATGTCCACGTGCTCTGCTATTTTAACAAAAAAAACCAGGCGGAACACTTTTACACGGATATCTATACTTACTTGCCAGACCTGGCCAACAACCCGGAGTTTTTCGGCGACCAAGTAGTGGTAGACCTCGAAGAGAACATTGTCCGCGTCGAAGAAAAACTACTGCTCAACGCGCTGAATCTCTCGATCGGCGAACTGGTAGAAAAAGTAAAACAACACGGGGGGTTTCTTGTACCCGCCCATATTGATAGCCCTAGCTTCGGGCTCATGACCAACATGGGTTTTGTTCCCGATGAACTGGCAGACAGCGTCCTGGAAATATCCTATAACGCCCCACTGGAAAAATTCTTCAATAAATATCCCGCCCTCGTAGGAATCCCCTGGATGACCAATTCCGATGCCCACTATCTGCCAGATATTGCCCGTGCTTTTGGCATATATGACGTGACCACTGGCGCGTCTCTACCCGCCGCTATTTTTGAGGCGGTAAAACAAAAACGCTTTCAAATCGAAATAAGAAAAAAATAAACAGAAACTGCAAGCAGGAGAATTCCTCATGATGGCTGAATTATGTTATCACATTATTGATCTCGTTCAGAATTCCGTGGCTGCCGGGGCACAAAATATTTATGTCTACCTGGAAGAGTCCTCCCAAAAGGATATCATTGTCATTCAAGTACGTGACGATGGCAAAGGCATGGACGCAGAGACCATGGAAAATGTTCAGAACCCTTTTTTCACTACCAAGGGGTTCAAAAAAGTTGGCCTGGGTATCCCCTTATTCAAAGAGACCGCCCAGATGTGCGACGGCACCTTTTCCATAACCAGCCAACCCGGTTTGGGCACCACCCTGCGTGCGACTTTCAAAAGAAGCCACATCGACACCCCTCCCATCGGCGATGTCAAAGACACCATGCTTACCCTGCTGGCCGGAACGGGCAGAAATACGGAGAATAACAACAGTGAAACGGATTCTCTGAACCTTGATTTTACCTATACCACCGATTTGGGCAGCTTTCATGTTTCATTGGCAGAAATCAAGGAACAAATTGAAGACCTGCCATTACACCACCCCGAAGTTCTCGGTTTTCTTCGCGGATACATTGCAGAAAACATTGATCAACTGTGCATCTGAGCAAAAGAAACATGCTATTCGTTAATAAATAGATGATTTTGTCTCTTCTGACTCTTGACTTTTGACCATTTTGTGATAAGATTTGTTATAAACGTAATTTATTCCGCAACGATAATACTATAAGAGACGAACGAAGTTGGTCGTTAAAATGACAATGAAAGTAGACAAAATTATAGAAGAGTTAGGTTGTGAAGTATTGGCAAAAGGTAGCGCCGAAGAGGTATGCGATGGATACACCTCGGATCTTCTGTCGGACGTGATGGGCAATTGCCCGGAAGGTTGCCTATGGATTACCATTCAACGGCACATGAACGTCATTGCCGTGGCCCAATTAAAACGCGTGGCGGGCATCATCTTCGGTAACGGGGCTAAACCCGATCCCAATGTCATTCAAAAAGCAGAGGAAGAAGGGATATATCTGCTGTCCTGCCGTGAAAACGCCTTTCAAATCTCAGGTAAAGTATTCGCTATACTGAACACTTCCCAGGAGTAAAAACAAAAAAGCCATGAACCCAAAGAGGAAATCCGCACCCCTTTTGTGGTTTGATTTTTCACGGAACTCCCTGAAAAACATGCCTACCGTTTGTATAGGAATCGCTAACAATAGATTTATGCCCACTTTTCAGTCCCCTTTTTGCCCCAGCAAAATGGACCTGAGAAGTCCGGGCCATGTTAAATATAGAAACCCAAAATACAGAAAGTGGAGGAAGTAATGGACGTTTCTGAAATTCGCATCCCTGATAATGAGCATTACAGGGAGTTAAAACGGTTCATCAATGAGAACCGTAATATTCCGGGGCCATTGATCCAGGTGCTTCACAAAGCCCAGGAAATTTTCGGGTACCTGCCCATGGAAGTACAACATTTTGTGGGGCGAGAGCTGAATGTCCCACACGCTAAAATTTACGGAGTAGTCACCTTTTACAATTTTTTCAGGACCGAACCTATCGGCGAACATATCATTAATGTTTGTCTGGGCACGGCCTGCCACGTAAAAGGCGCCCAAGACATCATTACTGTATTGCAGCGAGAGTTAAAACTCAAGGTTGGTGGCACTACCGCCGATCAATTTTTTACTCTTTCCACTGCCAGGTGCTTCGGTGCCTGCGGTCTAGCACCGGTGATGCTGATCGATGAAGAGGTCTACGGGCGATTAAATCCACAAAAAGCACTCCAAACGATCCGCACCTTCAAACAAGCGAATCAAAAGAACTGAGATACAGTGGCTTTTTGCGTCAAAAAAACAAAATCATACGAATTCTTAACTAAAGGAGATCAGTTAAAATGAAGCTTTCAGATTTAAAAAAAATCAGGGAAAAAACCGAGATGGATATGCGTCTACGCGATGGCAAATCCAGGATTAAACTGGTGCTTGATATGGGAACCAGCGGCATTGCTGCCGGAGCCCGAGATACCCTCAAAACATTTTTAGAAGAGATAGAAAAACGCCAGTTAACAGACGTGCTGGTATTGCAAACGGGCGAACGGGGACTCAGTTCCCACGAACCGGTAGTCACCGTTAAAGAAGACGGCAAACCGGATATCGTCTACGGCGACGTCAATGTGGAAGTAGCACGCAAGATCATGGCCGAACATATCGTCAATGGTCGCGCTCTTTCCAATTATGTCCTGGAAACCCTTTAATCAAGAGGATCAAATAGTTATTTTTAATAGAGATTAGACCATAGAAATTATAACATAAAGGAATGGACTATGAACAAGAGGATTGATGTTTTAATATGCGGGGGAGCGGCCTGTCTCTCCTCCCACAGCCAACAACTGAAAGATCAGTTGCTACGAGCGATTGATGAAAAAGGCCTGACCAAAGAGATAAATGTAATCGAAACCGGTTGCATGGGTCCCTGTGAATTGGGACCGGTCATGGTGGTCTACCCGGACGGCTCTTTCTATATCAAACTGACAGAGAAAGATATCGAGCGCATAGCCGAGGAGCATCTCCTCAAAGGCCGCCCGGTAACCGATAAACTGTGGCTGGCCCCAGAAGCCCGCCAACTGGTAGAACAGAAAAAACAAGTACCCTTTTTCGAAAAACAACGCAAGATCGTGCTCTCCAATTGCGGTAAGATAGACCCGGAAAACGTCGAGGAATACATCGGTTTACAGGGCTACGAGGCATTGGGCCAGGTATTAACTACCAAAACCCAGGAAGAGACGATTGAAATCATGATGAAATCCGGTCTACGTGGTCGTGGTGGCGCTGGTTTTCCCACCGGTTTAAAATGGCGCTTTGCCTACCTGAACAAATCAGACCAGAAATACATTATCTGTAACGCCGACGAAGGCGACCCGGGTGCTTTTATGGACCGCGCCGTACTGGAAGGCGACCCGCACTCCGTGCTGGAAGGCATGGCTATCGCCGGTTATGCTATCGGTGCCAACAAGGGTTTCATCTATGTCAGAGCCGAATACCCCCTGGCTATTGAGCGCGTCCAAATCGCCATCAAACAAGCCAAAGACATGGGCTTACTGGGAAAGAATATTTTCGAGACCGATTTTTCTTTTGATATCGAAATCCGTGTCGGTGCGGGTGCTTTTGTATGCGGAGAAGAAACCGCATTGATCGCCTCCATCGAAGGTGGACGCGGTATGCCGCGACCCAAACCACCGTTTCCCGCGCTCAAAGGATTGTGGGATAAACCCACCATTATCAACAACGTGGAAACCCTTTCCAATGTACGCCATATATATAATAATGGTCCCGAATGGTTTAGTGCTATCGGCACCGAGAAGAGCAAGGGCACCAAAGTGTTCGCCCTGTCCGGTAATGTCTGCAATACCGGTCTCGTGGAAGTTCCCATGGGTATCACCCTCGGCGAACTCGTCTTCGAGATTGGCGGCGGTATTCCCAAGGGGAAGAAGTTCAAGGCCGTGCAAACTGGCGGTCCTTCCGGCGGTTGTATCCCTTCCCAGTTCCTCAATACTCCCATTGATTATGAATCTCTCAGAGACCTCGGTTCTATCATGGGTTCTGGTGGTTTGATTGTCATGGATGAAGATACCTGCATGGTCAATATCTGCAAGTACTTCCTCGAATTCTCCCTTGAAGAATCCTGCGGTCAATGCGCCCCCTGCCGTCTCGGTTTAAAACAGATGTTCGGTATCCTCGAAGATATCACCCGCGGTCGCGCCAAGATGGAAGACCTGGACAAACTGGAGAAATTGGCCCATACGATTAAAGCCACTTCCCTGTGCGGTCTCGGTCAAGCAGCACCAAACCCCATCCTGGCCACATTAAAATATTTCCGCCACGAATACGAACAACACATCACCGACAAAAAGTGTAAAGCAGGAGTTTGCGCCGCGCTGTTTGCCGCTCCCTGCGAAAACGCGTGTCCTGGTAACGTCGATGCCGCTTCATATATTTCCTACATGGGCGACGGCAAACTCGAACAAGCGTACTTCACCCACATGAAAAACAATCCCTTTCCTATTGCCTGTGCCCGCGTGTGTCCCGCGTTCTGCGAGCCTAAATGTTCCCGTGGTAAATACGATGAGGCCGTCTCGATTCGTGAAGTAAAACGTTCGTTTGCTGATTGGGCAATTGAAAAGGGCATGGGTTTTGCGCCACCATTCAAACCGAAAAAAGAGAAAGTGGCCATCATCGGTGCTGGTCCGGCAGGACTCGCCTGCGGCTTCTATCTGACCCGTCTCGGTTACAAACCCGTGGTTTTTGAAGCCACACCCCAAGCTGGTGGTATGATGAAATGGGGTATCCCTGATTATCGTCTCCCCAAAGATAAATTGCAAGCCGAGATCAATGTCATCGAAAGAGCCGGTGTTGAGATTCGTCTTAACTCCCGTGTTGCCTCCCTTGACGCGTTGAAGAAAGATTATAATGCCGTATTTATCGCCACCGGTGCCCATACTGCCACCCGCATGGATGTCAAGGGCAGCGACAAAGAAGGCGTGATGTATGGTATCGAGTTTTTATATAAAGCCAATGATGGCGAGAAGATGATGGTTGGTAAACACGTTGTTGTGATTGGTGGTGGTTCCACTGCCATGGACGCCGCCCGCACCGCCAAACGGTTGGGTGCTGAAGAAGTCCGCGTGTTGTATCGCCGTGCCTTAAATGAAATGCCCGCCCATCGCGAAGAAGTTAGCGAAGCCTTGGAAGAAGGTATTTTGATCGACTGTATGGTCAATCCTATCGAGATCAAAGGTAAAGATAAAGTTGAGAGCATCGACTGCATCCGTACTGCTCAAGGGCCGTTTGATACTTCTGGAAGACGGCGTCCCATCCCCATCGAGGGTTCCCAATTTAATGTCAAAGCCGATCTCGTTATTCCTTGTTTAGGACAACAGATGTCCGAGGGTCTCGAATTGGGTGAAACCGCCAAGAGTACCTGGGGTTCCATGAAGATTGATAACAAGACCATGGCCACCAATACCGCCGGTATCTTTGCTGGAGGTGACAATGTCAATCCTTCTACCATCATTGAATGCGTCGCCCAGGGACGACAGGCAGCCATCACCATTGACAAGTACCTTGGATACGAGGGCAAACTGTTTGCCGCTGACGGTCCACGGAAATCAGTGCCAGTCGGTTATGACGAAGAAGCCTATCTCACCACCCTGACCCGCAAAACCGCCGAATTCGAGGATGCTGAAGTCCGTATCCGTAGTATGGCCCTGGAAGTGAATAAAGGCATGAGCCTCGAAAACACCATCGAAGAAGCCAGACGTTGCTTGCACTGCGACCGGGAACAAACCCCCGCCGAAACAGTGAAAAAAGAATTCGTCGGGCATAGACGATTGGATCAGATGCTCTAACCACCGGGAGTAATACAATGACAACCAAAACAACATTAACAAGAGTAGATATTTTGAAAAAATACACTCCCTCTTCTGAACACCTGTTGTCCATTTTACATGATTTTCAGGACAATCGGGCCGAGAATTATCTCACCGAAGAGGATTTAAAAGAGGCTGCCGAGTATGTCAAGGTTCCCTATTCCATCGTGCATGGCGTGGCCACCTTTTATACCATGTTCAGCTTGAAACCACGGGGCAAAAACGTGATCCGTATCTGTCAATCCCCCCCCTGCCATCTCATGGGGTCCACCACTATTTCCAAGGAGCTGATGAAGCTTTTAGGAATCCAGTTCGGTGAAACCACCCCCTGCGGCACATTTACACTGGAGATGACCTCCTGCCTCGGGGTATGCGGTACGGCTCCAGCCATGATGATTGGTGACCGTGTTTATGGTAACCTCACCCCCGAACGGCTGAAAACCATTATTAACGAAGAGCGGAGGGCGCAATGAGTATTTATCGCACACACATTTTACTCCCTGTAGATGACGGGACGGTTCAAGCCGGTGTTTTCCAGGTCAAACGGCAATTGCAAAAAGAACTGAAGGAATTAAACCTGGATTGCGAGGTAAAAGTTCTGGAAACCGGTTCCGTTGGTATTATGGGTAAAGGCGCCATCGTGGTGATCTACCCTGACAACGTTCATTATTACAATGTCAAGGAATCCGATGTGAAAACCATCATTGAACAGCATATTGTCAAAGGCCGGGTGGTGGAAACACTGGAACATCAAATCGCTGGCAAGATGGAAGGCGTAAAATCCTACCATACCATGGGTTTGACCCGTCCGCAAAAACGTATCGTGCTGGATAAAGGGTGGAAGATCGACCCCGACAATATTGACGAGGTTATTTCTGCTGGCGGTTATAAAGCTATCGAGAAAATATTTACCGATTCCATCACTCCTGAAGCCGTGATCGCCGAGATCAAAGCTTCCGGGTTACGGGGTCGTGGCGGCGCCGGGTTCACTACCGCTTTAAAGTGGGAATTCACCCGCAAAGCCGAAGGTAAGATCAAATATATGATTTGTAATGCCGATGAAGGCGAACCCGGTACGTTTAAGGACCGGTTGATCTTGGAAGGTGACCCGCACAAGCTGGTAGAAGCCATGATCATCGCCGGTTATGCTATTGGTGCTCAGCAAGGTTATATCTATATTCGCGGTGAATATGCCCTGTCTATTCAACGAACCCAAAACGCGATTGATCAGGCCAAAAAATACAACCTCCTGGGCAAAAATATCCTGGGAACGGATTTCTCTTTTGACCTGGAAATCAAAAAAGGGGCTGGCGCGTACATCTGTGGCGAGGAAACCGCGTTGATCGAGTCCATGGAAGGCAAACGGGGCAATCCCCGGATCAAACCTCCCTATCCCGTGACCTGTGGTTTATGGAATCGGCCCACCTGTGTAAATAATGTGGAGACCCTGGCCAATATTCCCGCCATTATCGAACATGGTGCCCAGTGGTTCAGTGGTTTTGGTGCGCCCAAGTCCACCGGAACCAAGGTGTTTACTATCCTCGGCCATGTCGAACAGCCCGGATTGATCGAAGTGGAAATGGGAACCCCGTTGCGGGAGATTATTTTCGCTTATGGTGGTGGTATTAAAGAGGGTAAAAAATTCAAAGCCGCTTTAGTCGGTGGTTCAGCCGGGATGTTTCTCTCCGAGAGACTCTTGGATGTGCATATGGATTTCGAGAGTTTAAGGGAGAACAAAGCTGCGCTCGGTTCCGGTGCGATTCTTGTCATGAATGAAGACACCGATATCGTGGACATGCTCTTTTCCGTGTTGAAATTCTTTGCTCACGAATCGTGCGGTCAATGTGTTCCCTGTCGTATTGGCACCAAGCAATTGTTGGACCTGGTGTACAAGATCAGGGAAGGCTTCGGGACCGAGGAAGATGTCGAACAGATGCTACAAACCGCCAATACCATGTACCATACCGCATTATGCCCCCTTGGGCAGTCGTTGGTCATGCCGGTGAAAAGTGCCATCCAGAATTTCAGAGAAGAATTTACAAATAAAACCAAACCTTCCCAAAGGGAAACGAACTAAGAGAACTAGGAGGAAAATATGCCTGATATGATCACTTTATATATCGATGGACAAGAAATCGAGGTTCCTGTTGGAACCACTATATTAGAAGCAGCCGGTAAACTGGGGATCAATATTCCCACCCTCTGTTATCATCACGACTTGCATCCTACCGCTGCTTGCGGTATTTGCGTTGTAGAATTAGCCGGTATGCCCGTTCCTAAAAGAGCGTGCTGCACTCCCGCCGAAAAAGGAATGAAAATCACCACCAATTCCAAGAGTCTGCGTGAAATGCGTAAAGACCTCGTGGAACTGATTCTTTCCAACCATGATGTCACCTGTCCTACCTGCGTATCCAATGGCAAATGCGAGTTGCAAGATATCGCCAACAACATGGGCGTCACCATGGATAAATATCGCCTGGTAGTAGACGAAACCCCAGAGGACCATACCAGTCCTTCCGTGGTTCGTGATCCCAAGAAATGTATTTCCTGTGGTCGTTGTATTACCGTGTGTAATGATGGTCAAACCGTGCATGCCATCAATTTTACCGATCGTGGTTTCGAGGTCAATGTTAATACCTTCTTCAAAGAGGGTCTCGGCAATAGCCCCTGTGTGAATTGCGGTCAGTGTACCGTGTATTGTCCTACCGGTGCATTACGCGAGAACAGCGAGGTTGATTTGGTCTGGGATGCCATTCAGGACCCCGATAAAATCGTTGTCGTGCAAGAAGCTCCTGCTATCCGCGTGTCTCTGGCCGAAGAATTCGGCATGGAACTCGGTCTGGCTACTCCTGGTAAAATGTATGCCGCGTTGAAAAAGATTGGTTTTGACCATATCTTTGATACTAACTTTACCGCTGACCTGACCATCTTGGAAGAGGGTACCGAGTTGATTAACCGTATTAAAAACGGTGGTGCGTTACCGCTGATTACCTCCTGTTCTCCCGGTTGGGTGAAGTTCATGGAGACCTATTACCCCGAATTTGCTGAAAGAACCTCCACGTGCAAGTCGCCGCAGCAGATGTTTGGCACATTAGCCAAGACCTATTTTGCCAAAGAGTATAACATTGACCCCGCCAAGATTGTCTGTGTATCGATCATGCCCTGTACCGCCAAAAAATTTGAGGCCCGTCGTCCAGAGATGAGGGATTCCGGGTTTCAGGATGTCGATTATGTTTTGACTACCCGTGAGTTTATCCGCATGATCAAAGAAGCTGGTATTGATTTCAAAACCATTGAAGAAGCTCCAGCCGAGAAATTGATGGGGCAGTATACCGGGGCTGGTACTATTTTTGGTGCCACTGGTGGTGTGATGGAAGCGGCTATTCGTTCCGCGTACTTCTTGTTGACCGGCACCAATTTGCCTGACTTGAATGTTGGTGTTGTCAGAGGTATGGACGGCATCAAAGAAGCTACTCTCACTATTCCTACCAAGGAATTAGGTCCTCTACCTCTTACCGTGGCAGTCGCTCATGGTTTAGGTAATGCCCGCAAGTTATTGGACAAAGTCAACAAGCAGATTGCCGAAACTGGCAAGACCGAGTATGGTTTCATTGAGATCATGGCTTGTCCTGGTGGTTGTGTTGGTGGTGGTGGACAGCCTTATGGCAGTGATCTCGCTATGAGAGCGCGTCGTGGTCAGGGACTTTATAATGAAGATAAATCCATGGTCATGCGTCAGTCGCACGAGAACCCCAGCGTTATGGGAGAAAATGGTATTTATGCCAAATTCCTCGGTGAACCTGGTTCCAAGAAATCGCATCAATTGTTGCACACTGCCTACTGGGAACGTAACATCAATCGCGGTAGCACTGTAAAGCAAGTCACCCATAAACATTAAGTTTAAATTAGTTTGAATAAACGCAACAGGCCAGGCTTCGGCTTGGCCTGTTGCAATTGTTATTCATCCCCAGTTTTTTGAGAGTATCGTAAAAGCAAATGGGAGGAAGGGGAATATTTTTGTTTATCACATAATTCCAATTGGCGGTCGATTTAGAGGGGCAAATCCGGTTGACTTTTTTACATAGGAGTGGTATCTTTAATGATACTGGTGGACTGGTAATGGTTCCCGGTATTGGAGTGACAGCATATGACAGACAAGAAGAAGTTGCCTCTCAGTGTCTCCGAGTTCCCGCGATTGATAAGCGAAAATTATATTTATGTGGATAAAACCCAATATATCCATAAAATGTTGGTTCAAGGCGGGGCATTCTTTTTGTCACGTCCACGGAGATTTGGGAAGTCCTTGTTGGTTTCCACGTTAAAAGAGATTTTTCTGGGCAACCGAGAACTCTTCAAGGGGTATTGGATATATGATCGTATCCAGTGGCAGAAGTATACCGTGCTTCATCTTGATTTTCTGAGAGTCTATCACGATAAACTTGGAATCGATAAATCTCTCGCCAATACGCTGAACCGAATTGCCAATGAACATGGGGTCCAGTGTGATGGCGATAATAATTCCGAGAGATTCGACGACTTGATCCGTAAATTGGCCAAAGACAAGCCTATTGTAATCCTTATTGACGAATACGATAAACCAATTACCGAATATATTGAAAACGTAAAAAAGGCGGAAGAGCATCGGAATGCCCTCGAAAGTTTTTTTTCTGTTCTCAAAAGCCAGAGCCAGTATATCCATTTCCTTTTTATTACCGGAGTGACCCGGTACACCCGCCAGTCCTATCCTCTTCTGCCCAATCATCTGGTAGATCTCACCTTTCATAAAGATTACGTGCCATTGCTGGGGTATACCACCGAGGAAATAGAAGCAAATTTCCATGAGTATATTGGTGATTATGTTCAAAAAAACGTGGAAAAGGTTCCTGGTTATGGGCGGGAAGAATGGTTTAAACAATTGCAAGAGAAATATTACGGGTATTCCTGGGATGGTAAAACCTTTGTGTATAATCCGATTTCAATCGTTCATTTTTTTTATTACCAAGAATTTAAGTCCTTCTGGTTCTCCACTGGTAGCCCCACTCTTCTTGTCCGTTTGGCAAGAGCAACCGGTTTTGATGTAAGAGCTTGGGAAGAACTGGAAGTGACCAAACAATTCTTTGATAAATTCGATATCTCCAATATCAATCTGAACCTATTGCTTTTTCAAACGGGTTATTTGACCATCCAAAAAAATGATGGTGATATCAATACCCTTTCCTATCCCAACCGGGAGGTTGAGGAAGGACTCCTCTATTATCTAGTCGAGGAGTTCTCAGGACAGAATATTTATGGTAATCTTACCGATGCCTTAAAAGAGTCGCTGGAAAAAAACGATATCAACGGCTTTATTGACAAAATGAAGTCGTTCCTGGCCGCGATTCCTTATCCCTTGGTGACAGGAGACGTGGAAAAGTATTATCACTTGGTGTTTTATCTGGTCTTGAAGCTGGCCATGGGGAAAGTACACCCTGAACATTTCAGCAATCGGGGCCGCATGGATATGGTGATTGAGACAGACCATTATATATATATCTTAGAGTTTAAGATGGATAGCGCGGCAAGAGCGCTGAAGCAAATCAATGATAAAGCCTATTATGAACAGTACTTGGATAGATCGAAAACAATCATCCTGATCGGGATCGGATTCAGCCAAGAACAAAGAAATATCGCCGACTATGTTCATACGGAGATAAGATCGTAGGGATAGGCCCATGTTCCTATCTTGGAAGTGGGAAGCGTGTACCCGCCATTTTTCGTTCTATTCATTATACATACTATGGATGCGTTTATCAGATTTTTTCCATGAAAAAGGGAAAGAGAACCAGAGCCTCTCTTGATTATTTTCAATAGATGTGTTATTAATAAGTATTACGGAATAAAGCATCAGGTCTACAAAATGAAGATAAAATACTCAGAAAAGAGAGAGAATTTGAAGAATTCGCTGGTTATGAGAAAACCCCTCCACTCTCACATTCTGATGCTTCTTTTTCTCTTCGGATGTTTCTGCCTCTTTTGCGGTTCATCGTTGAATGTATACGGTCAGACCGAGGGCTATCAATTTATCAAAAATTATAGTTACGAGGAATACGATCATCAACCACAAAATTGGGGAATGAGCCAAGCTAAAAATGGTATGATCTATGTTGCCAACAATGGCGGCGTCTTGGAATTCGACGGTCTCTCCTGGCGGATCATTGGTTATCCTGAATACGCTCCGGTGCGTTCACTGGACATCGCCCCATCCGGCACTATTTATATCGGTGGGGAAAACAGATTTGGGTATCTCACCCCTGATCTCAATGGAACGTTAATATTTCAATCCCTGGTTCCCTATCTGGATAAAAGTGTCAGAGATTTTTCCAATGTCTGGAAAACACATGTTGCCCAGGATGGAATCTATTTCAGAACCACCAGGTTTCTTTTTTGGTGGGAACCTACCAAGAAAAAGATGCATACTCTTCCTGGTTCTTTCAACGCTTCATTTCTCTGTGGCGAGATACTTTATATTAAGGAAAACAGCAGACCACTCATGCAGGTGGTCAAGGGTACACTTAAAGCCATACCCGGCGGTGAAACACTGGCAAATCAAAAAATAGACCTGCTGATTCCTTATAATACTAAAACCACCCCTCAAACCCTGCTCATTAAAACCCGCCCCAATGGATTTTACCTGTACGATGGAAAAACACTGAGACCTTTCCCTACCGAAGCAGAACCATTTTTTAAAGAGAAAAGGATATCCCACGGTATCCGTCTATCCTCCAGTGATTTTGCTCTTGCTACTCTCACGGATGGGTTGTTCATCATGGACCCCCAGGGGCGAATAAAAAAAAACATCTCTCAATCCTCTGGACTGGAAAATAACAATATAAAATACGTTTTCCAAGATAAGCAGGAAAACCTCTGGTTGTGTTTAAACCAGGGTCTTGCAAAAATAGAATACACCTCCCCTTTATCGCTCTATGATTCACGTTCTAACCTGGAAGGAATAGTTCTTTCCGTAGTCAAACATGGCAATGATCTTTATGCGGGAACCGCCAATGGCTTATTCCGTCTTGACTCCCAGCAAAAATTTAATCCTATTCCCGATATACCAAGTGCTTGTTGGAGTTTGTTATCTACCGGGGATTCACTTTTAGTGGCCACAGATGCCGGGGTTTTTCAGTATAACCAAAACATCCTTCGCGAGATTTCCAAGGATTTATCGTTTTTTCTGTTGCCCTCCCGGCACACTCCGGGTAGGATATGGTGTGGCACATCCACCGGTTTAACTGTTTTATCGGCAAAGAACGGACAGTATACAGAGGAACAACGGTTTTCCAATATAAACCAGAGTATTCGTAGTTTTGCCGAGGATGAAAAAGGGAACCTATGGTTGGGCACTAAGAATGGTGTAGTTCTTCAGATTAAATTTTCTCCCGACCTCAAAACTCCCGTGATTGGAAAATTTAATCTTTCCCAAGATGTACCCGAAGGGGATATCTATGTCGCCTGGGTAGCCGGACACGTTTTATTTGCCACACAAAAAGGATTGTACCGCTTTGAAGAGAAAAACAAGACATTTATTCCCGATTTGACCCTGGGCAATGAATTCGCTGGCAATTCAAAACCGGTTTTTCGCCTTGTGGAGGACCAGAACAAACATATCTGGTTCCATTCCCAATCCAGAAACTACCATGCGATTCCCAACCGGGACAAATCCTACACCATTTCGTCCAAACCCTTTCTCAGACTTAGAACCTCCCAGGTTAACACCATCTATCCCGACCCAGACGGAAACTGCAAGGTTAACACCATCTATCCCGACCCAGACGGGAACTGCATCTGGTTTGCAAGCTTTAACGGTTTGGTCCGATACGATAAGACCATCAAGAAAAAATGGGACGTGCCCTTCTCCGTCCTGATTCGCAGAGTAACAAACAAGGATAAACTCATTTTCGATGGTTATGCAGATATGTCAGATAGAGGAACACAGCCCAACCTTCACACTTTTCGCTATGAAGATAGAAAATATTTCCATTTTGAGTTTGCCGCTCCCTTTTTTGAGGATGAGACCGCCACCAAATACCGTTATTTCCTGAAAGGTAATGATGAGAAGTGGTCCGAATGGGATTTGAAAAGTAAAACCGATTTTACCAATATCGAATCCGGACGTTATACCTTCAGCGTCCAAGCTAAAAATATCTACGGGGAGATCAGCCAAGAAGCCGTTTTTTCCTTTCAAATATTACCCCCTTGGTATCTCTCATGGATCGGGTTTGTTGTATACTTCCTGCTGCTGATGGTCTCGATATTTCTGATAATCAAATGGCGTTCCAGCAAATTGGTGACAGAGAAATATCGACTGGAACAATTGGTCAAAGATCGGACCAAAGAAGTCTATCAAAAAAATGAACTATTGGAAAGACAAGCCCAGAAATTGCAAGAGATGGACCAAATTAAATCCAGGTTCTTTGCCAACATCTCCCATGAATTCCGTACTCCCTTGATGTTAATTATGGGCCCCACCGAGCAGATGCTTGCCGAGATTAAGGTGGAAAGACATCAGGAAAATCTCAACATGATCCTGCGCAATTCCAAGCGGTTATTGCGTCTGATCTCTCAATTACTGGATCTCTCGCGCTTTGATAGCGGCAAGATGGTCTTGCAAAGCGCATATCGAAACATTGTTCCTTTTCTAAAGGGTTTGACCTCGTCTTTTCAATTGATGGCAGTGCAGAAAAAATTGGATGTGCAATTCCAGACTACCGAGGAAGAGATATCTCTTCATTTCGATTTCGAAAAGATGGAAGAGGTTTTCAACAATCTTTTAATAAATGCCATTAAGTTTACTCCCGAAGGGGGCTCTATTACCATCTCAATTTCCAGGACGCAATTTCAAGATAACCAATGGTATGTGCAAATATCTGTCAGCGACACCGGTATCGGTATTTCCACCGAGCAATTAAGCCGAATTTTTGATCGCTTTTTTCAAGTGGAGAATCACAAAAAACAGAGCTACGACGGCACTGGAATTGGACTATCACTCGTCAAGGAGATTGTGTCTTTGCACCAGGGAAAAGTAGATGTTCACAGCCAGGAAGGAAAAGGAACTGAATTCATTATCCTATTGCCCATGGGTGATTATCACCCTGACTCTTCGGAGATTGCACAACCCCAAACGGATAACTCCGACGCATGTGGAGAATACGATAATGCTACAGGAATCGAAGAGAGTTTTGAACTCAAAAACAATAGCTTAGAAAAGAATGTGATCCTGATTGTGGACGATGACCCAGATGTCAGGAAATTCATTCGTGGCACCCTTGAGCCCGACTATACCGTTATTGAAGCCGCCGATGGCACCTCCGGTCTCACTATGGCCAAAGAACACATTCCTGATTTGATAGTCAGCGACGTCATGATGCCGGAAATCGATGGGTATGAATTATGCGAGACCCTCAAGAAAGACATCGCTACCAGTCATATTCCGATCATCCTATTAACCGCCAAGGCATCAGTTGATAGTGTTGTAAAAGGATTGGATAGCCATGCCGATGATTATATCACCAAGCCTTTTAATTCAAAGATATTGCTTTCCCGTATTAAAAACCTGATTGAATTGCGCAGAGAATTGCAGAAAACGTTGCAGCTCCAATTTTTAAAGGTTCCTGATAAGATAAAAGTATCCTCTGTTGATGACCTATTTCTTAAAAAGTTGCGGGAACTGATTGACAAGAATTTGTCCGATCCAGATTTTAGAGTAGATACATTATGCGAGCAACTAAACATGGGCCGTTCGACGCTATTCAAAAAAATCAAGGCATTAACGGGAGAACACCCCAATCAATTCATCTTGTCTTATCGCTTGGAACGAGGGCGTCAGCTATTGGAGGAGAATTTTGGCAACACGATGGATGTGGCCATGGATGTTGGCTTTAACTCTTCCGCCTATTTTGCGAAATGTTTTAAAGAAAAATTCGGCATTTCTCCCTCCTCATATCAGGCTGCCCAGTCGACTTCGACAGAGCAAAAATAGATGATTGACCATGAGTAGGTGATTGGCAGATGGAATTTCTAACCTTTGGTTTAGGGATCACATGGATTTCAAAACTATATAAAAAACTCAGGTCTAAAAAAAAAGAACGCGATAATGAATTGAGAGAGTTAAATGATATTATGATTGGCAATCCCCTTGATCTAGTAAAGTACTACATACCTCCCGATTGTTTGATAACTAATCCAGCCGACTTTAAAGACGACACCTCAGGTTGTACAGGTACATCCATTTATGATGAAATAAAATCATTTTTACTGAAAAAAGACCCTGGAAATCAACCCGGTAACAATCATATGTTCATATTATCCGATACGGGGTCAGGCAAAACCTCCCTGCTGGTGATTCTTAAGCTGCTTCAGGTAACTGCTATGATCCCCAAAAAGCCTTTTTTTATCCTTAAAGTTCTGGGAAGAGAAAACTTAGATGCCTTTGAAGCAAATATGGATAAAGGCAATACCATATTATTGCTGGATGCGCTTGAAGAAGACCCCAAAGCCTATGGACGGGTTAAAGAGAGATTATTGGAAATATTAAAAAAAACCCAATATTTTTTTAAAGTGATTGTCACCTGTCGGACTCAGTTTTTCCCCGAAGTAGAAAAATCGCCATTACAAGGAAATGGGGAGATAGAATTATGTGGTTATATCTGCCAAGTCAGGTATCTGGCCTATTTTAACGATAAAAAAGTAGATCAATATTTAAAAAAACGGTTCCCATGGCAAAAAGATATTTTTAAAAACAGGGCGAAAATCAAACAAGCCAATATGATAATCCAGCAAATGGGGACATTGCAATACAGGCCAATGCTTTTAGCAAGCATTGAGAGCCTGATGAGTTCACCGTTGCTCCAAGAAAAAAATACCGAATACAAAGTTTACAATGCATTGTTGGAATGCTGGTTAAGCAGGGAAGAAAGCAAAAACGACGTATTCAAGAAGGAGCTTTTTAAAATTTGTGAAATTTTGGCAGTCCGGCTTTCAATGTCTGGCGTTCACGATATTATCGAAAAAGACCTTAATAAATTGATCGCTTCAATCTCCGACCTTCAGCATGTTAAACCAGAAGATGTTAAGGGGCGTTCACTGCTTAATCGAAATTCAGGAGGCTATTACCGTTTTGCCCATTATAGTATGCAGGAATTCTTGGTGGTAAAATATTTCACGGACAATCCTCATGAAAAGCCTGATAATGTAATACGAATGACCAGTTTTATTGCCCAATTATTAGTCTCCAACTCCAGATTCAAAGAATGCTGGCGATTTTTTGAATTTGATCATTCAATATTCAAAGATATAAAGATCATGAGGACCATTCATCGGGCTGTCGACATGAAAAAAGAATCTTTTGTAAAAGGAGCGGATATGAAAGGCGTTGATTTTCGCGGCGTTCTTCTAACCGCAGTAAACTTTGAAGAAGCAGATTTGCAGGTGGCCAATTTGTATGGGGTTGATTTAAGAAATGCCAATTTATCAAAAACCAATTTATTGGGCGCCAACCTGCAAACCGCTAACCTTCAAATGGTAAACCTGGAACAGGCTGATCTTAGCTGGGCAGATACCAGGAATGCCAATTTTCAGAAGAGCAACTTGAAAAAGGTGGAATTGCAGGGGGCCAATCTTCGCGAGGCCAATTTTAATAATGCTGACCTGACAATGGCTATTCTCACAGAAAGCAAATCCCAAAAAGTAATCTTCGATGGGGCAATTCTTAGTGGTGCGAACTTCCAAGGAGCAGATTTAACAGAAACCACATTTCGAAAAGCAATAGGGAAGGGTTGCAATCTAAGCTTTACCGATCTTCAAACAGTCGATTTTACAGATAGTTGTTTTTCAGAGTCAGAATTTGATGGTTCTCATTTCACTGAAACAAATCTAAGGGGAGCCAATTTTCAAAGAAGCCGATTCCATGGCGCTATGTTTAAAGGGGCAGATCTAAGTAATGCAGATTTTAAAGGTGCCAATTTTGAGGATAGCTCCTTTGATCAGGTCCAATTTGCAGGCGCAGATTTTACAGGTGCAAATTTACATGGGGCAAGTTTTCAGTCCCTTAATTTCAAGGATGTTATTATCTTGCAAGTAGACTTCAGTGCTTGCAGTTTTCAGAATATGAATCTCCAAGAATGTCAATTAACAGGGGCTAATTTCAAGGATACCTATCTATCCGATGTCAATCTTGAAGAAACCGATCTCCACGAAATTCAACTTCAAAGCGCCATATTAGAGGGGGTCAACCTTTGCAAAGCAAATCTCCAGAACGCAAACCTGCAAGATGCCAGTCTCAGCGGTTCCAACCTTGAAGGTGCGAATCTTTTTGCTGCTAATTTGCATGGAGCTGATTTAACCGATGTAAAAAACATAACACCACAGATGCTCCTGGAAACCAAATCGCTTTTCGACGTCAAGGGCTTGGCTGCAAATGTAATAGCAGAAATATTAAAACACAATCCCACCATATTTGATGAGTTAAAATAGAACTATGCTAAAGGTGGGCAACGTTTTTTCCTTTCAAGCTGAGAGCTTGGGCTACATTTGTCGATGGCTCGAATTGATGCCAATTTTTTTCGGCAGGAATTTCTATTTAGTGATAATCGAACTACGAGTAGCGCCTTTCTCGGTGGAGTTTTATAACTTCCACCCTTTCGCCGCCCGGAGCATTTTTGTTTCTGGCCGAGAGACACAGAGATAAGATCGTAAGGATAGGCCCCCGTGCCTATTCTGAAAGCGGGAAGAAGCACGCAATCACCTTCCATCATCTGTTAATTATAAGAAGATACCATTATTTTCATTGAAATACAGTGAGAATTGGTCTATAATTGACCCATGATAAAAAAATATTTAATGATCGTTTCCCCGACTCCAAATAGAGGAGATACTCATGAGTCCAATTAATACAATTTATCGAATGCCCGTTACCGAACTTATTTTTGACACCAAAAATGCAAGGTTGGTCGAATTTAGCGAAATAAATTCCCAGACCCCAGAAAAAAGAATAATCGAGATTCTCTGGGAAGCCATGGATGTGCGGGAATTGGTTTTATCTATTGCAGCCAGTGGGTATTTTGAAAATGATCCCCTGATTGTTTCCCAAGAAAATGGCAGGAATATTGTCATTGAAGGTAATAGACGATTGGCTGCAATACGGATTATTTTAGACCCAAGTTTAATCAACGCGATTATTCCCGAAGTCACTCAAGGGATAAAAGAAAAACTCCGGGAAATTCCCGTGATGACCTCTTCAAGAGAAGAAGGGTGGCGATATTTTGGCTTTAAACACATCAATGGTCCTGCCAAATGGGGAAGTTATGCCAAAGCCAAATACATAACCCAGATTCATGAGGATTTTAATGTCCCCTTGGACCAAATCGCCAACCAGTTTGGCGATACTCATAAGACGATTCATAAACTTTACCGCGGATTGATGGTTTTGGAGCAAGCCGAAAGAGGAAAAGTGTTTTCGCGTTTTGACGCCAAAAGAAGTTATTTCGCCTTTTCCCATTTATATACCAGTTTGCAGTACCCCGGCATCAGCCAATTTCTAAATCTCAAAGATGAGAATGAACAAACCAAGGATTTTGTGCCTGAAAATAAAACCACTGAGTTGGGAGAGGTATGTAAGTGGCTCTATGGTAGTAAAAAAGAGAATATGGAACCGGTGGTGCAATCAGAAACCCCAAATCTCTTCCAATTGGACACGATTGTCCAGAACTTCGAGGCACTGGCTGCATTAAGAAACGGCGAAACCATTGAAAATGCCTTCGAATTAACCAAACCAGTCTCCAATATCTTTGAAGAGGAACTATTAAAATCCAAGAGAAGTTTAGTTAAAGCTAAAGGGCTTGTCACCGAGGGTTATGATGGTTCTGAACCGCTCTTAAAAGTAGTGGAAAGTATTGCCAATATCGCCTATGATCTTCATACGGAAATGGAAAGAAGAAAAAGTCCCCACTGGAAACGAATTCAACAGGATTTGCAGCAAGTGGTTTAGTGACATGCCACCTGTTCCGCCAGTGCGTTTGTTTTTTATCAGTGAGAGTTTATTGAGGAACCAATGGTATGAGTTTACAGCGGAAGCGGGTATACTTTTTGATCGGTGCCGGATAATGGATTATTTACCGGTGGCAGAGATAGAAGAGTCCACATCGTTCTTGTCTCAAATAAAAGCATGGAATATGGCGGTCACTGAAAAATTCCTGTAACTGGTAGGTTGTTGGCAAAGTAGGTCAAGCTTCCAGCTTGATGGGAAAGAAGGCAAGTAGGAAACTGGCGTTATTTAATAATGCGGCGCTCCGTCTCATGCAGCGTCTACTTACCAGCCACTCACATTACTCATCTATTTTCCGCATCATTATAGTACTAGATAATATATTGGCCGATCTCTGATTTTTTAGAATGAATCACTTTATTGCCTGCTGCAATCGGGCCTCTGATTAATTGCGGTTTCTTTTCCGGCACCCCACCAACAATACGAGCCATCCAGTTTTCCTGTCGGCAGAGGTATTTGACCAGTTCCAATAAATCATGATCAGGACGAAACACTTTCGGTCTCGCTTTCATGCCGTCGGCTTCCACTTTCCCTGATTCATAGCCGTACACTTCCGTGGCCACCACGACATCTCCTAAGCCCGCATCTTTTACTTTAAAACCTCCGGCAATACCGACAAACAAAACAATTTCCGGTTGGAAAAAAGCAATCGCCCGTTCTGCTTCCAAAGCCGCCGTTTCATTTTCCGGGCCAATCTCAGCAATCCCTACTTCCCAGAGACAACAACCTGATTCTCCATCCTGTTTGAAGGTTCCTTTCTCATAAATATTACCCGCTTCATGTCGGGCCGGTTTAATATCTGTCAAATGGGCTCGTACTGCCAAGTACTCCTTTTGAAGTGCCGTAAGTATCACTGCTTTTCGCTGCATTTTCACCATCCGTATTCCCTATGAAAAGGATAATACGATATTATTATAACCGTTTAAACTCTCGCAGTCAATTTGGATACCCCTCCTGAATCCACCGCCAAGTTTTAAAAAGAGCCACGGATAACCGTAGCAGGCTGGACATACTGGACATACTAGACTTACTGGACAAGCTGGAAAAATCAAAGATTTTGTGAAGTCCAGTATGTCCAGAATGTCCAGTATGTCCAGATAGTCCAGTTTTTTCTGAAACTTGGCGGTGAATCCAGGGGGTAGGAAATGATTAATAATTAATCTTTTCTGGGTTATTGCTGGAGGTAAAAAGTAAGGATATCAGGAAAATACAACTGTTTTAATGGGAAAAGGTGAGACGTTGCCTTAACCATAATTCTCCCGGACAGGAAAGTGAAAAATGTTCGTAAAGGAGATTGGGAATCATAGGCGGCGATACTGGGAATCATAGGCGAGAATTTCAAAATCATAGGCTATAACTGTGAACATTATAGGCGAGAATGTTGGGAATCATAGGCGAGAATTTTAAAATCATAGGCTATAATTATGAAGATCATAGGCGAGAATGTTGGGAATCATAGGCGAGAATTTCAAAATCATAGGCTATAATTCCGAACATCATCGGGTTGCCTATACTTTTTCAAGCCTTGAGATTTACAATTGGGGGAATTTCTTTATAAAATTCATAACCCTGGTGGGATGGGTTTTATCTTGTCATCCCACTGACCAATTCTGGCCATAAATACTCTTGCTTTTATTATAATTAAATGAGAAATAACTGTCAACCCAATTTTGAGGAATTTTATTCTTTTCAAGCTACCCTGAAGAATGCCGATAATAGAAGTTTTCAAGGCCAACCTCAGAGAATGCCTATATTTCCACGCGAATTAACAGCCATGGTTTACCCATTTTTATAGCAGATCGTTGAAATTTGGGCTATTTAAAGAAGTCACCCCAAAAACACCACTATATAAATGTTTTGAGACTTTTGATGATTATTTTGAAGCGAATTTAGGGAAAAACAAGGGGTGGGGACCAGAATGGAGTCTCCTTTTTTTGCTACGCTATCCCGTAGAGGAGAGATTATTTTTATCAATCTAAATTCCGCACTTTGGTATCAACTAAAAGAACAATTACGAATTGATACAGTCAAATGGTATCTTGGTGATAAATTACTGCGCCTACGGGGTAGAATTAATCTTTTTAACTTTTCTTTAGGCAAACAGCGGCAATTGCTCCCACATACGATCAGCGATTTCGATTTCATCCGGTTCGATAACGACTGGATGCGCTTTTATATACTCGGCATACTCCCGCTCACGGAGCTTTTTTAAGAAGGTGTTGGCGACATTGGGGAACAGTTCTAACAAAAGTTCTTCTTTTTCATCCTTGGCCAGTTTCATGTTGCCACAATCTGCTAAATAGGGATTGGGTTGTTTTTCATGGAGTGCGGTATCATAAGGAGTCTCTTCGCGCACATCAGCAATTTGCAAACGGAAATCGGGGTCTACAGGAAAGGGGGTCTTGCCATAGGTGCCTTTCACGAGATTAACGAAGTTGGTAGACTTGTTGGTATAAAAAGGTTTGCCTTTGGCTTCATCCATGACACAATTGACGGCTTGCACACCGACTATCTGGCTGGTTGGTGTGACCAACGGGGGACACCCGGAATCCACACGCACCTGCGGCACAACTTTTAATACACGATCAAACATATGCCCTAAATTAGCCTGCTTCATCTGCGCCATCATATTGGTATACATGCCACCAGGAATCTGCGCCAAACGAACGGCTTCATCGGGCGCAGGGAAATTAAAATAACGCTCTATGGCCTGACACAGGGTGACCATCTCGGTAATTTTTCCCTTTTGCGCATAGACAATAGCCTGATCAAACATAACCTCTATTTCTGCGGGTAATTTATCCCGGGTGATATCAAAATCAATAGGAATATGCTCTTTATATTCGTCGAACTTTTCCAGTTCTTTGCGGATGGTTTTTAATTCATGGTTAATTTTGACCACCGCATCTATATTCACGCCGGTATCTATGCCCATCTTGGTGCAAAAGATTTGCAGCAATTCAAAGGCTGCGGCAGCAGGGCCACCACTGAAATTCATGATGACGGTATCTATAATATCCACGCCATTCACGATGGCCACTAACAACGAAGCGAGTCCAAAACCTGGAGTACAATGGGTGTGTAGGTTAATAGGGATAGTGACTTCATTTTTTAACGCGCTGATAAGTGTGGCCGAAGTAGCCGCATCAATTAAACCGGCCATATCTTTGATAGTAATCATATCGGCACCGAGTTTTTCCAGTGCTTTGGCTTTTTTGACGAAATAATCTATGGTAAACAGGTTCCGGGGTAACTTCTTCCCAGAGAAAAAGGCTTTGATCCGTTCACCCGTGGAAAAATAGGGGTCCACGGTATAACACACGGCACAATCGGCCATGCCACCGTTTTGTTTGATGAAGTTGATGGTGGATTTCATGTTGTCGATATCGTTTAAGGCATCAAAGATACGCATGATATCTATGCCACAACGAACAGCATTACGACAGAATCCCTCAATCACTTCATCGGGATACGGGGTATAACCAAAAAGATTGCGTCCGCGTGATAAGGCGGTTAATTTGGAAGTATCACCGAGTGCGGCTTTTATTTTTTCCAACCGTACCCACGGATTCTCGTCCAAATAACGCATGATAGAATCGGGCACTGCGCCACCCCATACTTCCATGGCATAAAAGCCAGCTTGTTTATAATAAGGCAACACCCGGTCCACCTGGGCCTGGGTCATACGGGTAGCAAATAAGGATTGCTGACCGTCTCGTAAAGTCAAATCTCGAATCAATATTTTCTTAGGCATGTGTTCTTCCTTTTATTCTAGAGTGGGCACTGATTTCTGTTTCCCAACAAATCTATTAAAACACTATTATAATACATTTTCCAAGAAAATTAAAGAGAATTCCCTGGATTCACTGCCTAGTTAATGGAAATATAAAAAACATGGGAAGAATGGGATAACCAAAAACATTCCCATTCTTCCCATAACTCCCATAACTCCCATACTTCCCATTAAGTTGGCGGTGAATCCAGGGAAAATTTAGACTTGAAATTAGCGAATATCTTTACTATAATGAATAGATGAACGAAGAAAAAAAGAAACGAAAATTTAAACTGCCGCATACATTGGTTCTGATCTATATCCTGGTAATTATGGTCTATGCACTGACATGGGTCATTCCTTCGGGGACGTTCCAGAGAGTGGAAAAGGAAATCGACGGAACCAATCGCACGCTTACTGTACCAGGCTCTTTCCAATTCGTGGAAAAGAAAACGGTTGGCCCTGAAGAACTACTACTGGCTCCGATAAAAGGGTTTAGTGGTGGCATAGAGATTATTTCCTTCCTTTTTATTATTGGCGGGGCGTTTATGGTGATCCAAAAAACGGGCGCTATTGATATGGCGATCAAACGTATGGCGGATTCTTTTGCGGCGCGTCCGAAACTGCAACATTTTGTCATCCCGGCATTGATGGTAGTTTTCTCCCTGGCTGGCGCGATTTTTGGCATGTGCGAGGAAACGATTCCTTTTGTCTTGGTTTTTATTCCCCTGGCGATCTCTATGGGTTATGATTCGATTGTAGGTGTAGCCATTCCTTTTTTAGGAGCAGCCGCAGGGTTTGCGGCAGCCTTTTTTAATCCGTTTACCGTGGGTATTGCCCAGGGCTTGGCAGATTTACCTATTTATTCGGGATTAGCATATCGTTTAGTAGTGTGGGTCGTGGGTACTTCGGTGATTATTACCTTTGTGATGGTCTATGCGAATAAAATCAAAAAGAACCCGCAAGCGAGTCCAGTCTATGAACAGGATAAACAATGGATTTTTCACGCGGAAACGAATCAAATCGACACGTCCCAATGGAACTGGAGACACAGTGCTATTTTAATCGTGTTCGGCTTGGGTATTCTGCTATTGATTTATGGAGTGCTGGTAGAAAAATGGTACATCATGCCAATCGCGGCATTATTTATGGCTTTGGGTATTATCTCGGGGTTCCTGGGCAAGATGAATGCGGGGGAAATTGCCACGAACTTTGTTAACGGGGCGAAAGACATGATGAACGTGGCTTTTATCATCGCGTGTGGTCGCGCTTTATTAGTAATTATGCAAGAGGGGCAGATATTGGATACGATTCTTTATTATGTGTCTAACTTGCTCTCGTCATTTCCCAAGATACTGGTGGCGCAGATGATGTTTCTGACGCAATCGGTGATTAATTTCTTCATTCATTCAGGAACGGCGCAAGCGACATTAACGATGCCGATTATGTCACCGTTGAGTGATTTAGTAGGAGTGACGCGGCAGACCTCGGTGTTGGCGTTTCAGCTTTGTGAATTTGTTAATCCTATTCTACCCACTTCCGGTGTGACCATGGCGGTGCTGGGAATGGCAAAAATCTCTTGGGAAAAATGGGCCAAGTGGTTCTTGCCGTTGTTGTTAATCTTGTTTTTGGTAGGATTTATTCTGTTGATTCCACCGGTGCTGATGAATTGGAATTAATCTGTTTGAAAAGTAGAAGCGGCATCTTGCCGCTTTTACTTTCTACACTCTTGATTTGAGATGGGAAAACTGATAGAATAGATTTTTATAAAAGAATTCAATAAATTGAATTGGATTGAACAACAATAAGGAGTGCGTTTTGAAAACAAAAAAGAAAAATTCCCGAAATATTTGGGCATCATTTTTGAAGCCGTCAACCAAGGAGAAAAAGACTAGACCTTCATCTACTATAGAAATTTCAAATGAAGATGTGCCAATTGCGAATGCTTCAAGTGATTATTCGGCCACCGACTTAAATAAGGATGAAAAAAATAACCTAAATCGACTTTTGTCGCTGTTCACTGTCCGCACCAAAAAGGAATTTCAGACTATATCTCAACTGTCTGCACGGCGTGTTGATTACGAGAAGGACTCAGGAAAAAAATGGGAAGAACAGGATACGGTAGAAACGCTAGCACTAATCGCCCAGTACGAAAGCTTGCGGCAAGAAAGCCTTAATACGATTAACAATCGTACTCAAGTTATGCTTTTAGGAATTGCTGCAATCGGCGCAATCATAGGTGGTTCACTCACGATCAATGATCCGCTTGGGAAAAAATTTTTGATTTATACCATTTATTCAGGGATAGTTCCTTTTTTATGTTCATTCATTCTATTGATTTGGATTGGTGAGGCCATGCGATGTCACCGTGTGGCATATTTCATCGCTTCAGAAGTAGAGGCCAGAATAAATGCAAAATTTGGCCGCCTTGTACTTTCATGGGAATCATCGCTTTGGTCAGGTCTTTTACCAAGAGATGAAATGTTTGGCCCTTCAATGTTATCAATGGCTATTCTTGGTTTTATTTCAGTCTTCTCGCCCATCTTTGGGTTTATTTATAGTGGTACAAAGTGGATCCCCTTTTCCCAACCATTAATAGTGCTAGGACTACCGTATCTGTTCTTACTGATGACGGTTGGTTATTTATTATTTAATTTGAAGCGCATAAGAAATAATCCGATTATACGCTCTGCCGTTTCCAAGACGACCTCAAATGCCTCGACATAATACAGAAACATTCAAATTGCAAGGTTGGTCATAAGAGACATATTTCTTCTTTCTCGGCATCCAACCATTCTCTAATTGCATCTTTAATATTTTCCAAAGCATCCGCGATTGTTGTACCTTGGGAATGGCAGCCACATAATTGAGGACAACTTGCTGCCACTCCTTCGTCGGACTCGATGAGAATAACCTTGTATTTCACAGTCGCTTGACTCCTTTATTTCTTATTGCTTTTACTTATTACTTAAAATTTTGTTCCAGCCAGTTGAGATACTGGGTGATCATGCCTTTTAATTTCTCCATCTCGGCTTGGCCGCTTTTATTCCTAACATAATTCAGATACTCCGTGACCACGGCTGGCGCCTGTGCTTTTTTCCCTGACAGGTATAATAAGTAGAGACGAACCGTACACAGATCAAAAGAGGAAAAATCATTTAATGAATGCGTGACCATCCCAAAAGAGACCTGCAAATTTAAATAGTATTCCACCAGAGGAAAATCCCTGTTTTGCAATGCCGCCGAAGCGAGATGAATAAACATTTCAGGACTGGGCTTTTTTTTACGCGGATTCTCTGCCAAGAACCGGGTCAGAATATTCTGCGCATATAAATCACTGCCCAATACCCAAAGCGCATAACGGGCTAACAAGGGGTCGGTCAGACATTGATGCAAATAGGAAGACGTTGTATATTGCCGCCACTCTGGCGGCGTAACCAGTTCATTGATGATATGCGCCGCTGCAAAATAGGCACCGGTTTTTTCCCGCAACTCAGCCGGCCATATTTTGGCAATAGAAGGACTGTTCATAAAGTTTTCCTTGGCTGCATTACTCGCCATGAAACGAAGGTACTCGCCATCCGGGCGAATTTTAACGTCAGAAGAGAGCCGTTGAGGATAATTATCAATTAAAGGCAAACTTGCAGAAATCCACTCCTGTAAACGCGGCCCATCGGCAATAAAAAACGCGCCCAATTGTTCGGGACTTGCAAATCCCAGCGCTTGCATTTCTGCTGCCACTACCGGGTCCACCCATTGACGACTAAAACGTGCCACGGAAACTGCCTTTTGCGGATTCTTTACGCCGACCATCATCCATTCATAACCCGACCCTTTCCACAACGAACTCTCCTTGAACACATTGCAAAACCCTTTTAATATGGATTTGGATTCGGCCACGCTCAATTGGTAAACCGGTAACCAATAGGTAACCACACCCCCCTCTTTTAAGCGATCATAGATCAATTGAAAATATTCCTGCGTATATAGATTCACAATCCCACTATCACTCGGTGGCGGAGGTTCTGCTGTGATCAAATCAAATTTCCGCTCACGTGTTAATAGAAAAAAGCGGCCATCTTCCACATGGTTCTTGACACGTGGATCATAAACAGGGTTTTCGCGTGGGTCAGGAAAAACGACCTGGCTTTCTTTGATTATATCCCTGGAAATATCCACGATCTCGATGTTTTTTAAGCTCTTCGTATCTGTCAACGCCTTGGCTGTGGACCCACAACCAAAACAAATCAACAACGCATCCTCTACTCCCGGATGAATCGCTGTGGGTAGGTAAACGAATAACTTCATATACCGTTTTGGTTTTAAGCCCGTGCTAGACATGGAATGGCTGTTGGTCACCAACCGGTGATAATACGATTTATTGAAGATATCTTTTTGTAAATATTGAATTGTTTCCGTTAACCCTTCCCGAATCACCATCAGTTTTTCTCCGCCCGCTAAAAAGGGTGCCACTGGTATCCTTAGATATTTCGAATGCATGAACCCAAAGGGAAAAATAACCAGACATAATAAAAACGTCCCAATCAACAACCCGTCCAGCGATACTTTAGTCCGTGGCGAGTTTTCCTGTTTCTGGCGCGAATAGAGCAGGGAAATGACAACACCATAACCCAGCGCCAGTGCAAAAAAAGATTTTTCTATGCCCAGATAAGGAATCAAAACCATCCCTGCCACCAATGACCCCACCATGCCCCCCGTTGTATTGGCGACTGTTAAGAACCCTGAAGCACTTGTTTCCAATGGAATCTGTTCATGTAATTTTTTACCCAGCATAATAAAAATAGTCCCGGATATAAAGGAAACGGGAAATATTAAAAACAGAGCAGCCAGTACGAGTTGCAGATTATTCCCCAAACCCAAGCTAGCATAATAAACAGAGTTAAAATTGGTATAGAGTAAAATGATCAGTATGCCATTAAAGGCGAGCACAGGAACAAGAAAGCGATGGGCATCGGGATAGCGGCGGTATAATTTTCCAGCTATTAAGCCACCGGCACTGATTCCCAATAAAACCATGGTTAACATGATGGAGAAATTCAAACTGGTGGCAATAAAAAACAGCACTAAAAAGCGGAACCATATTACTTCCAACGCCAGCAGTATAAACCCAGAAAAAAAACTGGCCCCCAAGACACGGATTATCACACGTGAGAAGATAAATTTCCCGGCTATCGGGGTGGTGGTAGCCGCTTGTGTGTTTTTTTGTTTTTTATAAATAATAAAGACAATCGAAGCCGCTGTTAGGTTTAAGCAAGCGGCCATTAACCCTGCGCCGCGCAGACCGAAGAATTTAATCAGAAACAATTCGCCGCCCAGCACTCCTGCCACTGCCCCGAAAGTATTCCAGCCGTACAACACGCCCAACACTTGCCCAAAACTGGGTGTTTTTTTATATAAAGCCTTGACTAACAATGGTAATGTGGCACCCATGGCCCCGGCTGGTAACACCAGCAGGATAAATGCGGCTATAGTGCGAAAGGAATTAAGTAAAAAGGGATGGTGCGAGAGCACTCGATAGGCAGGCAGAAAGGTCTGGGTCAAACGGGGAAAAATAAGCACTAAAAAGAATCCAAAAACCGCAATAGTGACTTCAAGCAAGGCGTAAAAACGGAGTGGTTGTTCAATCCGATGTCCTTTAAAGGCGACCCAGCCACTGCCCAATGCCAATCCACCCATAAAACCGGATAACACCAACGCGGTTGCCCAGACACTGTTCCCAAAAGTCAGGCCGGCTAATTTGAACCATAATAATTCAAAAATGAGCGCGGAAGCCCCGGAAAGAAAAAAAACAAAGCATAATATACCGGTCAAGAAAATAGTTTTTTCGTTTTGTTTATCCTGTTGCATGTGTATAAAATATCATAATTCAAAAGATTATTCAATCCAATTCTCTTCCCTTAAGCGGAAGCTAATTTTTTCGAATGATTGTTGGGCTGCTTTTTTAATAAATTTATCTACACCTGTACCTTTGACAGTCATGGCTTTTTTTAGTATAGGAATGGCTCTTTCGTCGCCGATTTTTCCCAATGCTTTTGCTGCACGGTAGCGGACAAAGCCGTGATGATCCCATTGTAATGCTTCCACCAATGCAGGAACTGCTGCGACACAACCCAACACGCAGAGTCCAGCTATACTATTAACCCGAACTTTCCAGTCTTTATCATGTTTTAATGCTTCCGCCAAAATAGGAATCGCATCTTCATATCCCAACTCTTCCAAAGCCCCAATAACACGAACCCGCACTTGCCAATCAGCATCATTTTTAAGTGCTTCAGTCAATGCCGACAGCGCCTTCCCATCTCCTAGCGCACCCAACGCTTCTGCCGCGCTCATGCGCACATCAATTGAAGCATCATGCGCCAATGCCTCGGCCAGAACCGGTATCACATCGCCTACTCCTATCGTGCCCAAAGCATCTGCGGCTCCGCTACGCACATAATCGTTTTTATCTGTTTTAAGTTTATCCATAAGAACAGGGATAGCTTCAATACACGTTAAAGAGCGGAACGCTTCAATTGCACCTGCGCGTGCATACCTGTTTTTATCCTTTTGCAGTGTTTTAATCAACACTGGCACTACCTGTTCCCTCTTTCCCAGCGAACCCAGAGCTGTTGCGGCCACACCCCGCGTATACCCATCTTTATCGTGCGCCAATACGTCTAAAAGTACTGGCACAGCTCTGGCTCCGCCCAAAGATTCAAGCACATGTGCTGCATGACTGCGAATTTCATGATCTTTATCTTTTAATTGCCCGATTAATTCGTCAATCAACCCCGCCGGTTTTATTCCCGCCAAGACCTCTATCGGCGAACCCAAAGCTTCCAACACCACATCGTCCTGATATAGCGACCACAATTCAGTTGTAATCGTATCCACCAGTTGTGAATCGACCCATCCCGCTTCCCCGATACACTTGCCAGCCAGAATATAAGCCATGTAATAATTGTCCTCATTCACCCGGTTTAAAATCCCTTGCACCAAGAGCGTCGCATCTCCCATCAATCCGGCATAAAACAGAATAACCCCTGCCCAATTCGGCTCATCCAGATGTGTCAGGATAACGTTTAAACTAGTTTCACTTTGTTTCAGTTTCAGTGCTGTAAAATAGTCCTGCCATGATGCATTAAAAAAATAAGTATGCTCCTGATTTTGCAGGTTCTTCCACCCAGGCAGCGCTATTTCCGATATCTGTCCGTACAGTTCCGTGCGTTTTGTGGGTAGTGTTTTGTCCCGCTCGTAAATAGTTGCCAGCATAGTCATCATCAAGGGATTGCGCGCCAGTTGTCCCAGTGATGCGTTTTTATTTAGCAATGAGACCATACCCCGTACATCGTCCGATCTGGAGACATCAAACCAATTGTTAAGGAACTGTTTGATCTGCTTTTCATTGAAGCCCAACAGCGTCAATTTATGAAACCCCGGTAATTCGTTCAAATAGTCGCTTTCCATGGCAGTAACGATAATCGCACATTCCCGGTAATCGTGCGCCAAACCCAAAATCTCCTTAGCCACCCGTTGGCGGTTCTCTGTTGTCAGCAATTGCTCGAAACCGTCCAACAGCAGCACACATTTACCGCTCTGTAAAATCTTTTCCCCCACATGTGCTGTGACAGCATTGATGCCTGCTATTAAACTCTGACCATTGTTTTTTATCAGTACACCCAGTGGCAGCAGAATCGGCACCATTCCCCGTGCCTTTTTTTCTATATTCTCTTCATGACACCGCAGGGCCAGGTATTTTAGTAATGTTGTTTTACCTGTTCCCCGTCCTCCCACTACCACCAGATGGTGGTAATTTTGTAGTAGTGTAGCCCCGCTAATCACACGTTCCCGTTTAATGAACCGTTCGATTTCCAGAGCCAGTTTTTTATCCTCGAACAGATTCAGCATCATGCCCAGTTCCATTTCATCGTCCATATCCTGCCGCGTTCTTGTTTCCATTAGTTTCGGCGTGATATAACATGTTTCCAGTTCCCCTTTTAGAGTCTCCAAATAAGCAGCAAACGATTCATAGTCGCTAAAATTTTCCTCGCCCCTAGTTGTAACCGGTAAATTATGCATTCTCAGGTTCCTCAACTCCTATCAAAGTGAGACTTTACAGTAAATAGAAAAGTTTTAATTCGTGTTAATTCGTGTAATTCGTGGGGACGTTTTTTTATGACATTACCAGGATATGACGATTCGTTTTGATCTGGATAAACCCCATAATCAGCATCCAGACATTTGCCACGCCCAGAATGTAAAAGAAAAAGAGATTAGGTTCATAGAGCAGTGACGCCACAATCAATACAAAGATATGCGTAGCCGCGCCGATCCAGTTCCACAGGAAGACCAGACGTTTATTCGCGTCATAGTATCCCGCCATCGCGTATTTTTTCCCTGGTTTTGCATGTTTCACCTGGATTCGTGTATAACCCAGATAAAAAGCCAGCAGCAGAATTTCCAGATAGTGACCTTTTTCTTTTTTTAATTGTTCCATGTGGCGCGAAAAGGTTTCCATATCTTCGCGGATAGAATTAGCTTTGCCCAATCCATGCGCCAAGAACTCCAACCGGTAATAATCCACTACCATTGAATGTATTGCCAAGAAAATAGCCGCAGGAATCATCAGTACCCAAGGTGAAGCTGGTAAAAGCAAGGAACTATTAAGCAAACCAATCAACAAACCAATATAAACTGCTGTGCCTGTCACATAATCTGTCCAGCCATCCACAATACGACCAATAGGCGTGCCGCAGTTCTTTAAGCGTGCGATCATGCCATCACAACAATCCAGAACATGGGCCAGACCATAAAAAAGCCCCCCCATCAGAAACCCCTGACGATTGCCAATCGCATAAAACACCCCGCTGACAATTCCCGCTATCATGGATAATACGGACAACTGGTTAGGCGTGATAGGGAATCTATATATAGCTTTCACCAGTATAAAAGCCAGCGGTCTAAAAAAAATCAAATCCACCACCTCTTCAACGGCAGTGTCTTTCAATGATATTCTGTATTCTCGTACTATTCGTTTTAGCATTTATCCAATCAAAATCAATTTTTCCCATATGCACCAGACACAATATTCCGATGGTTCAAAGATAGAAGTATAACACAGGTGATTGACGATTTCAAATCGACTGTGGAGAATACTTGCATTTTGTTTTTATCCACAGATTACACAGATTAAAAGGATTCGACAGATTAAAAAAGAAAAAGAGTGAAGTTAAGGGTTATCTCTCCCATCATTCCCATCACTCCCATTCTTCCCATAATGATTTAGAGTTTTCGCGTCGCGAAGCCAACTTCCACAAAAAAAT
>CAZCVI010000074.1:0-36971 GCA_964502145.1 uncultured Clostridia bacterium | reverse complement strand
AATAGGCCGCAGGCCATTACCGCGAAGCGGTTTTGTCCAATTCCCATAATTCCCAGACTTCCCATAACTCCCATTAAATCTGGCGTTGGATTCACCCCATTTAATCACTATTGCAATTGCACAGTTAAAGACTTATAATAAAAGACTGACATATAGACACTTAGTAAAAAATAAACAGGAGGTACTACAATGAAAGCAAGCGTAACCTGGAAAGACGGCATGGCCTTTGATGCCCACTTGGAAAACTATTCCTTTGTCATAGACGCCGACCCCTCGGTAGGCGGACACAATTTAGGTCCCAGACCAAAAGGTTTAACCCTCGTTTCCCTGGCCGGTTGTACAGCCATGGATGTCATTTCTATCCTCGGGAAAATGAAAATCCAAGCAGATATCGAATCCTTCGAAGTCGCTACAGACGGAGTACTGGAACCAGAACTCCCGAAACGTATCCAAGCCATCACAATCAGCTATATCTTCAAAGGAGAAAAATTACCGGCGGTAGCCGATAAAATCAAACACGCTATCCAACTGAGCATGGAAACCTACTGCGGCGTTTCCGCCACCCTAAGACCAACAGTAAAACTCTCCCATAAACTGATTATCAATGACAAAGAGATGTGACATCCCTTGTTTAGCATAAAAACGTCATTCAAGTAATTCGACATGGATAATATAGCCTTGTTGGACGCTATTGATGCGATGGTTAATCCCTTACATCCTCCCGTTCAAGCATTTGAGACCAGTATTCGCAAAACTCCTTTCCGAATCCTGATTTCCGTGCTGATTAGTTCTCGCACCAAGGATGCGGTCACCCATAAAGCATCCGAAAAATTATTTGGCGTGGCCGAAACACCCAAAGCCATGAATGAATTAACGGAAACCCAGATCGCAACCTATATTTACCCCGTAGGATTCTATAAACAAAAAGCGAAACATATCAAACAAATCGCCGCTATTCTGACCGCTTCTCCCGGAAGCAACGGCGACGTACCCAACACTCTGGCAGAATTAACCGCATTACCAGGGGTAGGACAAAAAACAGCGAACCTGGTCTTAGCACTGGCGTTTGGAAAACCGGCTATTGCAGTAGATATCCATGTGTTTCGGATCAGTCGTCGCCTCGGCTGGGCCACAGCAGAAAAACCGGCAGAAGTGGAACAAGAACTAAACAATACCTTCCCACCCGAACAATGGAACCGCATCAACCAGACATTGGTCGGATTCGGGCAAACTCTGTGTAAACCCGTTCGCCCACTGTGCCAGTTATGTCAAATCACCCCCTATTGTCACTTTTTCGCCAAAAATCAGACCACCCAAACAAAGGAACCAAAAAGAAAAAAATGATTGAATTGTTGGATATTCGTTATACTGTAAATAAACAGACCATTCTTGATCGTATTGATTTGCAGGTCACGCCCGGTGATTTCTGGTTGGTGATCGGTCCCAATGGAGCAGGCAAAACAACCACGCTCAAAATCATTTGTGGTCAGATTCACGATTATCTCGGTCACGCCCGTATAGGGGGACAGGAAATCAAAAGAATTCCAGTTAAAGAAATGGCCAAATATCTTTCATATCAGCCTCAGTTCGATGATTTCCCCCTGCCTATTAAAATAAAAGAGATACTTTTGGCCGGTCGTTATCCATACAAATCTTTTTTCAAAGATTATTCCAGCGAAGATTACCGCATATACCACCACGTCGTGCAAAAACTCGAATTGGAGTCGTTTGTAGACCGCGATATCACGACATTGAGTGGTGGGGAGCGAAAAAAAGTGATGATTGCCTCCGCGTTTATTCAAGATGTCGATATTATTGTTTTTGATGAACCTTTCACCTTCTTGGACCCGGAAGCGATTTCCAACCTGAAAAAAATGATGATCGAAATGAACCGGATGGGCAAAACATTGATAGTAGTCTCGCACGATTTTGAGATCATGTATCCCATTGTCAATAAAATATTAGCGCTAAAAAAAGGGCAGGTCGTGTATGCTGGGGACAAGGTGTTTGATAAAGCCATGCTCAAGCAAACCTACAATACCGCCTTTGAAAAGATCATGTTTGGTTCAAAAGAGATTATATTCTTGGATGATTAGCCGATGGGACATGGACATGGATAAAAAATATATATGGATAGCTGGTGTTGGGGTATTGGTATTGGTGATACTGCCATTTATTGGGATCATCAAGATTGATATATTATCATTATTTTCCATGGAGCAGACCTCCAGTAATTTTATTTTCTGGCAATTGCGTGTTCCCCGCACCGTGTTAGCGTTTTTAGTCGGGTCGTCGCTTGCTGTTTCCGGGTTGATTTTCCAGAATATATTTAAGAACAGTTTAGCCACTCCCTATACTTTGGGAGTTTCATCTGGAGCTGCCGCGTGTACTGTGTTGGCTATGAAATTGAAGCTTTCCATCATGTTTCTTGGTTTGAATAGTGTGTTTATTTTTGGTTTTACCGGTGCATTGCTAACCATTTTTATTATTCTTGGTATCGCACGCATTGTCAAGAGTTTTTCTATTTACACTTTGCTTATGTCCGGTGTCGCGTTGAATTTCTTTTTCTCTTCTTTGATCCTTTTGATCCAGTATCTCCTCGATTACGCCGAAACCGTGAGCGTGTTGCGGTGGTTGATGGGTGGGATTTCAGTGACCGGGTATTTAGAGATTGGCGTGCTATTGCCTTTATACATTTTTTTTGTCGTGACAACCTTTTTAGTCAGAAACGAACTCGTCTTGATTTCAGGTGGCGATCAATTTGCGTCTTCCAAGGGGTTGGATGTGAAGAAGTTCCGTACATTTATATTTATATTAGTCTCATTAGTGGTTGGCGTAGTTGTATCTATAGCTGGTCCTATTGGATTCATCGGGTTAATTGTGCCGCACATTGCCCGGTTGTTATTTAAAGATGATTTTAAAGCCGTGTTGTCCTTCACTTTGTTTACTGGAGGGTTATTATTGGTAGTCACCGACTTTGTAGCGCGCATTCTTATTCCCCCCGTGGAAATTCCCGTGGGTATTATTACCTCTTTTATGGGAGCGCCTTTCTTTCTATATATCCTTATTTCCAAACTGAAGAAAGGTTAACTCCTGACAGCATCGGAATGGTAGGAAACAAGCCACAACATGTATAAACCAAAGGGTTTTTTCCTTTGGCGGGCAGACATCGTGTTAAAAAATTTGCCAATAAGAGACAAATAGGGAAAAACATCTATTGTCCGGGGTAGATTGAGAAATAATTTTGTTTTTTCATCAATGTTTTACCGTTTTTAAGCTATAATCGTATTGCTTTTAGTGTTTGCACCTCTGTTTTGTGTTAAAAAGCTGGTTCCGTTGTCTTTTTCTTTGGGTTTTTTGTCTTTTTTCTTGGTTCCCTCGTCTTTTTTCTTCGGTTTGTTGTTCATTTCCCTCGTTCTTTTATCGTTTTCCCCTGTTCTCTCGTTCTTTTTCCTGGGTTTGTTGTCGCTTTTCCCAGGTTTGTCCGTGTTTTCCTTGGTTCTGGAGTCGTTTTTCCCGGGATGTTCAATAATTTCGCCAAAAGCACTTAATTTTTGAAACCAAGGGAAAGTGGCACCGAGAGTCACTATAATTATACATCAAAAAAGAATTATTTCCACCATTTTGAGGGGCAAAATAAATTTTATTTGATTTTCCAAGCTGAAGGAAAGTTGAAAAACAAATGGCAAACGTATTGAGAAATAGTACCATTCTATGATAGAATAACATCGTGGAAAAAGAAAAAGGTTTTGCTTATAATTATATAGACTTATTTGCTGGATGTGGTGGGCTGTCTCTGGGACTTCACGCTGCAAAATGGCAAGGCTTGTTTGCTATCGAAAAGAACCACAGCGCCTTCAAAACTCTCGAATATAACTTATTAACAAAGCGGAAGCATTTCGCTTGGCCAAGTTGGTTGGAGAAGTGCAACCATAATATTGATGAAGTCTTAAAAAATAACCACAAAGAGTTGAAACTTCTGGCCGGAGAAGTCGCGCTTGTAGCGGGTGGCCCACCGTGCCAAGGATTTTCTTTGGCCGGTAAAAGAGATGAAAATGACGACAGAAATCTTTTGGCCAATTCATATCTGGATTTCGTCAGACTCGTGAAGCCAAGAATTATTCTCTTTGAGAATGTGAGAGGGTTTGGTACTGGATTCAAAAATAGCACTGGCAAGCGAGGCCGACCCTATTCTGACATTGTCATTGAGCGCCTCAAAGAAATGGGGTATAACGATGCTGAATCACGAATCATTGATTTTTCTAGATTCGGTATCCCCCAGCAGAGAAGAAGGTTTATCATTGTGGGTACCTTAGCCGGTAATAGCGCCAGTTTTTTTAAATTGTTAGAGGAAAAGAGAGAACGATTTCTGGCAAAAAAGGGAATCAATGCGTTAACGACATTAGCAGAGGCTATTTCAGATATCGAGAGAAAGCACGGGGAGGTGGATTCCCCAGATTCCCTGCATTTCAAAGCGGGTCTTAGGGGAACGCAGTCACTGAGCAAGTATCAGGAAGCGATGCGAAAGGATTGCTCTTCAGATCAACCTGATAGTCACCGTTTTGTCAACCATAGTAAAAGAATTATTAATAAATTCCATGATATTATCGCCAATCGGTTATCCAATTACCAGATCAGAGAGAAATATGGCACCAAGAAAACCAGTACTCAATTATTGGGAGCGGATAAACCTTGTTTTACTCTCACCACCCTCCCGGACGACTTTGTCCATTATGCAGAGCCAAGGATTCCGACAGTCAGGGAATATGCCCGAATTCAATCTTTCCCTGATTGGTTTGAATTCAAAGGCGAATATACCACGGGCTCCAAAATAAGGAGACATACCGTGCCCCGTTATTCTCAGGTAGGAAATGCGATCCCTCCATTATTCGCAGAATTGTGCGGAATTGTTTTAAAAGAACTGGTGGCAAGATGATATCAAAAAATCAACCCCTCCACTTCAAAACCAATGTCCAATTAAAAAGCATCATCGGCAAAGATTTAATCAATAATGATAATATTGCCGTACTGGAGTTGGTTAAAAACTCTTATGATGCCGGTTCCCAAAGAGTTGATGTTGTTTTTAAAAACTTAAAAAAAACGCCCACTTTTCAATTGACAATATTAATTTTCTTTGTTATAATAATATTTAATGTATTTACAAACTTAAAAAAATAGTGTGAGTCAAAAATGAGTGATACGAAAATTGTCCAACGCAAGAAAGATTTTAATATAAAAGAAGGAATTCGGTTACCAAAGCTCGTGACTGAACGTAAGGTGGGGGATTTTTATTTATTTATTGCCCCTGAGAAAGCCAGTTTTCTCACGACCAACGAATTTGGATGGCGTATTTTACACTTTTTCAAGGATGGGAAAACGATTGAACAGGTTATCAACGCATTTAAGAATGATGGTATTGATCAGGAAACTATCGTATCCCAGTTGCATCGCTTCTTGGTTAAAGTTGAGAAAAAAGGATTCTATGAGGATGCCGAGGTTACAGATTTTCATGTAGAACAACCCGCTCTACATCTTGATTTGACCTTGAAATGTAACCTATTTTGCCCACAATGTTTCCAAAATGCAGGAAAAGAAAGGCCCAATGAATTGAGTACCGAGGAATGGTTGAAAATAATTGATACATTCACTTCCAAATATCAAACCGGAGTATGTTTCAGCGGTGGCGAGCCGATGACGCATCCCGGCATTTTCCAAATTCTCGAACGAGCCAAGGAAAGGGGTCTCAAAGTGACACTTTTCTCCAACGGTACCTATTTTACTGATGAAGCCATTATCAAGAGACTTTCCCAATTAGTAGATAAGATTCAGATGAGTTTGGATGGAGCCACCGCCGAGGTAAATGATCTTATCCGTGGCGCAGGCGTTTTTAATCAGGTCATTCTGGCCGCCAAATGGATTGATGAAGCAGGTATACCATTGGATATAGCAATTTCTATAATGCCACAAAACGTTCAAGACTTAAAAAATAATATTGAGAGTCTGGTAAAAATGTTTGGACCGAAGGTTAATATCAGAACCTCATCTCTTAATAAAGAAGGCCGTGCAAATGAATCACATATCTTCGCATCAAAGCTTAAAGGATCGCAAGAGGTAAGGGAATTTACTTCCCAGTTATACCGAAAGCATTTGAAAATCCTTCCCACTTTTGATAAAAATGTCAGGGGGAATAATTGTGGTTATGGCGAAACGATTGTCATTTCAAGCACTGGTGACGTATACCCCTGTAATTTTTATGATGAGAGAACCAAGTATGGCAACCTTAGAGATAATGACCTGTTGGAAATTATGGAAAAGATTCAAATAGACATGAAACGGGTTGAAGTTGAAAATATTGAAATTTGCAAGAATTGCGATTTAAAGGTATTCTGTCTTGGAGGTTGTCGGCTCAACAATATTTTTAGAAACAACAATCTATTCGTACCACTTTGCACACCAGAACATAAAATGGAACTTTGTCAGAGAACAGTTGACCGCGAAGAAAACGATGACCCAATAACCCTTTGGTTGGAGGGAGCTAAATTAGACATGCATCAAAACAATGCTAATATAAAACAATAACAATAAAAAAGGAGAAATACCATGTTAACAAATGAAACATTTTCAATTACTTTTGCTGAGTTTATTCCCGATTCAATGGGTACATTAAGCCTGGAGGCTGAGCGTACCTCAAATTATTACAAAGACAACTTCGACCGTGGTACGATGTGCTGTGGTTGCGATAAGTAAATTCAAGTAGAACTAACAAGGCAAATGGAGGGTAATCCCTCCATTTGCCCAATTTATTCTTAATACTTTAATAGGAAATCCAAATAAATTATTGACCATCAGGAAAGCTATTAACTCAAAAAAACTCCACAGACAAAATATAAAAGGGTATGATCAACAATTATTTTTTTCCCTTAAAAAGTACTGCAAATATCCTAGGTTTACACCTAATTTGTCTATATATTGCAGAGCAATTGAGTTGGTTTTATTGCTTTTTGAGAGGAGTAAAAATTTTATGTTGACTTACTCCTTGTTTTTTGTTAATATATAAATGTGTATATATTTTTACTAACAAAATTCATTTTAGGAGTTGTGAGTGCTATGAAAAAAATAATTTTTGCCTGTGCGTGTATCATATTAACAACAACTGCTCTTTTTCCCCAAGCTGCGAAGACCAGGAATATTGTCATCATAGGGGACAAAGAAAACCAGGAACAAATCTATATTCCATCAAGTATTAAAGTTGGTCCGGATGGGAATATTTATATATTAGATGACAAGGATTCCTTCATCAAGGTATATTCCCCGGATGGTAAGTTTCTGCGAAAGATGGGCGGAGAAGGTTATGGACCCGGTTTGATGTCCCGTACTGGCAATTTTAATTTCAGTGATGACAATACGCTTTTTTTTACTGAAATGATGCATGGAAACCCCTGGATAACCTTTCTAAAATTATCCGGTAAACTGGATAGAACTTTGAAATTGAATATTTCTGGACTGTTTGGCATTTGGCGATCCGTTATGTTACCGGATGGACGAATTATAGGGGAAGTTCATAAGTTTGGGGATTATGAGAGACATGGAAGTTTTTCGGTTGGATACTATCCACAATGGCTCGCTATTATTAATAAGAGTGGAAAAATTGAAAAATCTCCCATTAAAAAAGACTTGGTTTTAAGCATCAGGGAATCACCTGACAAAGCAGATTGTAAGATTCCTTTTTTCCCAGAGTTCCTTTGGGCCGTGGATAAGAATTATAATATTATCTATTCCGATGGTACGGTCAACTATTTTCAGATATTTGACTTCAATGGAATCCCGAAGGGGAAAATCCATACTTCGCTCCCCAATAGCACTCCGGTAACAGGAAAAGACCTGGATGAGTGGCGGACCAAAAAAAAAGCCGAGATTATCAAGAAGAGGGGAAACGAGGTATACGCCAAGGCGTACACTGTAATCGAAAAATACACCACATCCATCCATCCACGAAAGCCAATCTATTCTGATCTATCTATTACCCCCGATGGCAACTTACTGGTGCAAGGTTATATAGATGAAGAGACAAGAATTCGTAAATACTGGTTGTTGGATATGTCTGGCAAAACATTAAAAGAGATTACCACCACTCATGTGATTTCAATTTCTATCTCACTACACCATATTATATTTGTCAAAGAAAACGAGGATGATGAGAATCGGGTTTGCTGCTACCGCAGGAAAAGCACGGAAACAGAGGATTTCAATCAAAAACTTTTTGAATATGAACTGTAACGGTAAAACGGTTTCTGCAATAAAAAGGTGAGAAGTTTCTGAGATCGAAACAAGAGGGCCATACTGATTTCGTTTTTGATGATCAAAAAGCTTTGCTAATAAGAAAAGACCTGATCAAGTATTATGACCGCTTGAAAAATATCTACGAGACTGTCTCCGGCGAATTCTGGGAATAGTATCTCTATTTTTTCAGCTTGTAAAAAAAGGCACAAAGAATACCAGGATAAAGCGGCAAGATGCCGCTTCTACTTGGCTTGGTAAATATTCTGGAGTGCGGCTTCAAGGGTTGGAAAAGAAAAAAAGAACCCGGCTTCCATTAATCTCGTGGGCACTACGCGTTGCCCACTTAATAATAATTCTTGGGCCATCTCTCCCAATATCAACTTCAGCAAAAAACGGGGCACTGTAAAAAATGATGGACGCTTTAATATCTTTCCCAAAGTTTTGGCAAACTCCATGTTACGCACGGGATGGGGCGCGGTAATGTTATAGATACCTTGACTACCCTGTTGGATTAAAAACGCGAGACTCTGCACTAAATCGTCAATATGTATCCATGACATCCACTGCAACCCATTCCCCATCTTTCCGCCCAGAAAAAAACGGAACGGCAAAGCAATTTGTTTTAATGCCCCTTTCTCCTTACCCAACACTATCCCAAAACGACAAACAATGCGTTTAATCTCCATAAGTTCCACCGGTTGGGTGGATTCTTCCCATTGTGTGACCACGTGAGCTAAAAAACCCTGACCGAAAGAATGCTGTTCATTAATTTCTTCATCTGCCTGCGCTCCATAATATCCGACTGCGGAAGCTTGAACAAATAGAGTTGGTTTTTGCGTTACTTTTTCCAGAGCTTGAACCAACAATTTGCCCGATTCGACACGGCTGCTTAGTATTTTCTTTTTTTTGGATTCCGTCCAAGACCCAGAACCAATATTCTCACCGGATAAATGAATAATTGTTTCCACCCCTTCCAGTTCCTTTTCCCAACCCGTTAGGGTGCGACCATCCCACAGGATAGGTTCTACTTGCATGCGCTGCAATCTTTCGGTCTGTTGAGGAGTTCGTGTCAATCCTTTTACTTTATACCCTTGGCGAAGAAAATAACGGCCCAATGCCTCACCAAGAAACCCGGTTGCACCGACAATAAGAATAGTTTTTGTCATTTTATTTTTTCCAATTTATTTTTTAACAGGTCAGGTTGTGCTTTAGGAATAAAAGCATGGCCTGACCGATTACGAATTCAGGGCCTCTTTTTTAAGCTTGTTAATTTGCCAGTGAGGCACATGTGATTATCTCACAATCATGTTTCAAATGCAACCACAATACTTGCCCTAAATCCACCCCCAAGTTAATGGGATCACGTATATAAATTCCATGTCCCGTACTGACCTTCCTTGATTGATTTGTTCTGCTTACAATTGGAGTTATTTAGCGGTGATGGCAAAAAAAACTTTTTCCTTGACAAAATAAATAAACAGGTGTATTATGTTACAAAAAGGCTTGAGGAGTAACAAGATGATTGACATTTCTGAGGAGTAAGCAAGATGACCGAGAATAAGGAAAGGCGATACATTGTTAAGTTGGTACAGGAAGTGTTGGATAAATTTTCAGCACGAGTTAATCCCTTTGAATTGAAGGATATTGTTCAAACAGTGGTTGAAAATAAAGACAATTCTTTTGATCTTGGTTTCTTCTTCTTGCACGACCAAGTCAAAAATTCTTTTACTCTGGGAGGTCTATATCCCCAGGAGTCCGAGAATTTTATTGGAATAACTGATGATATAGAAAAAAAACTGCGTTGCACAAACTCCATTCCCGATCTTGATTCACCCCTTCAGGAGGGATGTGGGTTATATCTCTATGTGGCAAGAAATTTTAAAAAGGATTACGAGAGCGAAAGAATTTACGTGGCAATTAATGATGTAGCCAAATTCAAAAAAGAGGACAAACTAGCCAAATTCCATATTGAAATCGATCCCCTTAAACATAGAATTCAATCAGAATATATTTTCCCAGTGTATATCAATAATGACCAGCAAAATCAATATACCCCTAAAAGAATTCTCCATGCCGTAATTGTTCTAGTATCCCTTACCAAGGTGAACCAAATTCGAGAACAGGATTTAAAAATATTGTCGGATATCATCAGTTTTATAATTTCAGTGGAAGCCAGAGCAATTGCCAATAAAGCCTTTCAGGCCTTTATTAATACTCTTTCAAACGTGGGCACGGTTTTATACTCAAGGACAGAATACGATAAAATTATTAAATCATTAAAGCTGCTTTATGTCTCCAATGAAACCAAGTCCACCTTAAAGCAGTGCCTGCTCAAACATGCTTCAATATGGACACTCAATGATAAGGATCCAGAAAATATATTCCTGGTCAAAGAGAAGAACTTCAATGTCCACAGCGAATCCCTCGATATCACAAATATTATCACAAATAAACTGATCGGTACTTCAGGTAATTGTCATTATTTTTATGAATTCATTACCAAAAAAATGCAACAAATAAATAATTTAGAAAGTTCTGTTCCTTTTCAAGAGCTAATTGAAATCAAAAGATTCAGCGAGATCGGTGACCGTTTCTATCAAAAAGAAAATTTCAAAAGTTCATCCAATATAGATAACGATGATATCGTGGTTCTTTTTCCCATTACCGCTCATATTGAAAAAGATCATGGAAAGACTACGATCAATGACAGTAAAAAACCCAGACGTATCGGTCTGATCATCCTATATTTTGACAAAAACACTTGCTCCTACTATTATAACGCCAATTTCCTTGAAATTATGTCCCATAAAATCTATGAAAACATGCAGATTGTGATTCAAAAAACCAGGAGGGAAATCAGAGAATCCATTTTTGAAGGTATATCACAAACACTCAAGAATGATGTGTCCTTTTTTTCAAAGGCCGCCTCTGTATTAAAAGAAAAGGTCGACTTTGAACACTGCTTAATATATATTTTTCGTGAAAATAGAACAGAACTGGAATTAAAAACGCCAGAAAACATCTATCAATTCCCTAAGTTATTTGATATTGATAATTTAGAATCCGTGAATACTCTTTTTGATATTGTAAAAGAGAGTCATTTTGCCGAAAAAATTCTGGAATATATTAAAGAATTACAGCATAATCCCAATGCAACCGAACATATCGGATGGTACAGTCAGGATTTTGCTGCATTAGAAGAAAAAAACGAGAATAATCGTTTATATTCGGCCATGCTTATTCCCATTGGAGCAGCTAAAAACCCAACGACAGGGGTTTTAATATGTCTTAATAACTGGAGAAATATTGATACTGATGCCAAAAAAGAAAGATCAGTTTTTTCATTTAAAGACTACGAAATTGCCTCCATTGGCGCCGAAGTAATTGGAACTTACGTGGAAATATTTAACCATGCCGGACTATATAAAAAATTGCTAAAAAGATTGGCCCATGAAATTCCCACTCAGTCGACGTATATCATGCAAAATGCTGAACAATTTAAGGATGAGCTATTTGAAATTATGAATAATGTTCAAAAACAAGTTAGCTATACTGGCGAGAAAATTTCGATTGACAATAAAAAGTATAAACGCATTTTAAATCTACTACACTACCAACGTCATGCAGCCTATCAGGTTCAACTCTATGCAGAATATACACGATGTGAGAAACTAAATATGATTGATCTAAAAAAAGAGATAGAGAATCTGGATATGTTAACTTTTTTCTCCTCTATCATAGAAGGGTTTCGATTAAATGCAGAGGCGCATGGGATATTTGTCGAATTCCGTTTCATCTATGAACTGCCACATAAAAAAAATTCTATCATTGAAGCGCACCCTCTGATCCAACTGGCTATATGGAATTTGATCAACAATGCCATTCAGTATTCTTATTTTGGAACGAATGTCCTGATTACCTTTATTGACGGTCTCAGTTGTAGTTATATAAATGTTGAGAATATTGGTATTCCTATCCCAAAGGAAATTACAGAAAAATTATTTGAAGAAAATTATAGGAGTCCTGAAGCCAAAATAAAGTATTTCAAAGGAACAGGCTTTGGACTTACACTGGCCAAAAGTGTTGTTAAAGCACATAGTGGGGACATTATTCCCGAAGCTAAGAATAATCTATGTGATAGAAATATTTTCGGAATCTCTGAAATAAGGCGGATATTGGATGCCATGAAATCCGATGAGGAAAGAGAAAAGTATATTAATCAAAACTCAATAAATAAGACGGATTATTCGCACTTTAAAGAATCATTGATGTTTAACAATAAAGAAAGTGAGATTCTTAATAAGACTTATAAAGACTTTTTGGTTTCCTATTCTGATAGGTCAGATACAGATTTGATCAAGCGATATTTAAAAAGTCGGTTTGATGGGAATGAGACTCTTGATATTATATTTAACCGAGAGGTTAGTGTGCCAATAAGTCACGTGAAATTTTCGATAGTATTACCCAAGCAAATTAAGTAAAAAAAGGAGGTATCGTGAAAAAGAAAATATTGCTCATTGAAGATGAGCAACAAATGAATTACCGTTTTATTTATAAATTGAAAGAAATATTTGAGGTTGAAATTGCTATTAGTGCCGAAGCCGCAGTGAATCTCTTATCTCAGAAAAAAGATTTTGATCTCATATTTCTGGATATTATGATGGATCCCAGACCATATTCCTTCGCACAAACAGACGAAGGAATTGAAACAGGTTGGATTTTATATGAGCAACTACTAAGAAATTTTTGTGGCAAGGTGGTTGTTTGGTCAAAAAATCGAGATATTTTTAAAAAACCGTGGGGTTCTAATGTGGTTGAGAAAGTCATTAAAAGTAATGATGAAAACCAGTTGATTCAGATTGCCCGAAGACAACTTGGAGAATAATTAAAAAAAGGAAAAAGAGGTTGCAAATGCCAGAAAAAATAAAAGAACCTTCTAAAAAATCACAATCCAATAAAAAAATATACATATGGCTTTTTTGCTTGACCGTATTAGTGATTGGCTTTATAGGCTTGAGCCTAGGCAATTGGTTAAAAATCTCCAGTGGCACTCTAAAATTGGAATTTAAATCAGTTGAAGCTTATGTGAAAACTTTAATCACAATTGCGGGTTTTCTTGTTGCGTTCTCAGCAATTAGTATATATTCCATTTTTAATGCTAACGTTGATTCAGAAAAAGAGCGAATTGATAAACTTCGTTCAGAATGTGAAAGGCAAATCGAGTATTTAGAAATCGAACTGGAGAAAGCAAAAAACTCCCATGAAAAAGATATAAGCACCTCTCTCAAAGCGATAAATGATTTGGTGATTAATCAAAAAAAATTAAGCGATTTAACGTCTAATTATAGTACACATCTCAAGAAAAGAGAAGCAATAAAGCACTTTGGAATCACCCCCAGCGTCACTGAGGAAACAAAAGATTTTATATCCAACTATTTCAAGTCTTTGGATGAAAAAAATAAAGCTAATAAATTCTATATAGAGCTTGAAGAACTTTTGCATGAATGGGGAATGATCGATGAATAGAGAATTATCAATCAGAAGATTTCTATCCTGGCCATCCTTCTGTTCCCCTTCCTCCATAGAACCGCAACTGAGTGCCATATGATAACAGGGAGAAACAGGTCAAGCCATGTTTTTATTCCTAAAGCATAGCTTGACCTGTTACTTTTTTCGGTATTCACCAAAACAGGGGTATCGGGAGTTGGTTTATTTTATTATAGGGGTAACGACGTCTTTAAATATACGGGCGAAATCTTTGATCTGTTGGGGTTCCCTGAATATGGAATGATGATCACCATTTATTTCGACATAAATGACGGGATTAACACAATAGTCTTGCCAGGATTCTGTCCGGTCAGGGTTCTGATTGGCTAAGAAAAAGTGGAGGGGAACATTAATTTTACCAACTGGAAAATAGTGGGGACTGGCATTGGCATGAATACGGTTTAAATTGAGATATTTAATCAACTCTTTCCCGGTAAGTCCAAAATAATTGGGGAGCGCCAAGGCATTGGTAATCAGCAATTGCCTGAGTTGCTCAACAAGTGAAGGGTCACTGGCTAAGAAATCGACGGCAAATTTCCAGAGCTGCTGAAGATCATCTATCTGATTTAAATCGGTAGGGTTCCCAGTCGCTAAAAGAAATGGCTTGATAAAATTTCGTTCAGATTCAAGGGAAAACGTCTCAATGACGGCATCGGCCTGATTTTCAGGACCGGAACAATCAAAGAAACCAAGGAAAGATAAGGTGTCCCCCATTTTTTCGAGTTGCAGGGCCATCTCCAATCCTAAATGACCACCCCACGACCAAGTGACAATATTATAAGGACCATGGGGCTGGATTTGTTTTATCTGCCGGATGTACTTGGCGGAAATCTCTTCAACAGTTTCATTGCGTGGAATATAATCAATTAATTTTTCAGACTCAATACCCCAACAATTAAACTGCGTGCCCAATTGTTTGCAGAACTCCATGTAAGCGCCAACATCACCCAATACTTCATGAACGAAAAAGATGTTGGCCATAGATTCGGGGGCACCATTTAACAAAACAAAGTTTTCGGGTATAACAGTGAGTGCATCTGAGAGTTCGGCCTGGGTTAAATACTGTTCGAGGCCCGCAATAGTAGGATGATTAAACAGGGTGGCTACAGGTACATCCTTGCCGAGTTTTTCGCGCAATTGATTGGCAACCCGGACAAAATCCAATGAATTTCCACCGAGATCAAAGAAATTATCCTGAAGACCTACTCTTTTAATCTTTAGAACTTCTTGCCAGATGACGGCAATGGTTTGCTGGATAGGTGTAACCGGTGCGAGAAAGGAATGGGTGGTTTGGAAATCGGTGCCAGAAGGAGACGGCAAACGAAGACGATCAATTTTTCCATTGGGGGTCAAAGGAATACTGTCTAATTTAATAAAATAACTGGGAATCATGTAAGGGGGTAATTTTTCATCAAGGAATTCTTTTAAACGGGTGATTTCGCGGTTGGTTTCCGTGGTGGTAAAATAGGCGCATAGATATTGGCGTTGGTTTTCGGTTCGATCAATGACAACAGCTTCTTTAATCTGGGGGTGGGTTTTGAGCAGGGTTTCGATTTCGCCGAGTTCGATTCGGAAACCGTGGATTTTAACCTGGAAATCCAAACGACCTAAAAACTCAATATTCCGGTCATGCAACCACCGGGCTAAATCGCCGGTTTTGTATAACCTCTGGGAAAGAGCGGGCAAGGTAATAAATTTATCATGGGTTAACTGGGGCCGATTCAAATAACCACGACCCACGCCAACACCGGCTACACATAATTCACCGGGTACGCCGGGGAGACAGAGATTATTATATTTATCAAGAATATAGATGCGCATGTTTTGCACGGGAGAACCAATGGAAATAGGATCGGTTTGGGGGGCTTGGTCAATGATATAATGGGTGATATCATCGGAAGCCTCAGTGGGACCATAAGCATTGACGACTTTTATATGGGGGTACTTATTAAACCAGCGTTTTAAAAGAGTTGCATTAACAGCTTCGCCAGTGACAAGAAGATATACGACGGGAAAGGAAGCATCGGTTTGGATGGGGGCAAACACATCTAAAAACATGGCAAGATACGAGGGGACTACTTCAAGGATAGTAATTTTTTGCTTGATGATGTGTTCTCTAAAAGGGACGGGTTCAAGAATAAGGGGATTGGGGAATATGACGGTTCTACCGCCGATAATAAGGGCGGTGAAGAACTGCCACACGGAAATATCAAACATCTGGGAGGCATTCTGGGCGATAATAGCGGTGTTATCAAGCTGGAGAGCATTAATTTTGGCGTAAATATGATTGACCATGCCACGATATTCGAGCATGGCGCCCTTGGGTGTTCCGGTGGTGCCGGAAGTGTAGATAATATAGGCGAGATGGGTGGGAGTTATGGGAGTTACGTGAGTAACGGGAGTTACGTGAGTAACGGGAGTTATGTGAGTAACGTCTTGGATGAATTGGGGGGTGATGAGGAATTCTGCGGCACTATCATTTAAGATAAAATCTATTCGTTGCTGGGGGTATTGGGGATCGATGGGAAGATAAACGGCTCCGGCTTTGAAAATTCCTAATATAGCGGCTAACATTTCGATGGAACGTTCGACTATTAAGGCGACGATACTTTCTGGGTGAATCCCTTTGGTTATTAAGGCGTGGGCGATTTGATTGGCTTTGTTATTTAAGTGGGCGTAAGAGATGTGGCACCAATGGGTGTTTTCGCCGACGGTGGCGATGGCATCGGGGGTGCGTTGGGATTGTTCGAGGAATAATTGGGGAATGGTTTTGGTGTGGGGATAGGGGAAGGTGGTATTGTTGAACTCTTCTAATAAGCGGTGCTTGTCCTGGGCGGATAACATGGTTAATTCAAAAATGTGTAATTCTTGGGGCTGGAGAACCTGCTCAAAAGCAACCTGGAAATGATGGGCAATGTCTGCGACATAATCATCATCAAGAACATTACCATTGTAATGAAAGGCGATCATTAATTGGGCGGCACCACCAATAGAGACGTTAAAATCATAATTGGTTTGCTCGGCCACATCGACATTCGCCAGAGTGAAAGAAGGAAGGGGTGACTGGGTGGCTTGATCTTTTTTACTACCAAAGTTCTCAATTTGGGCGGCAATGGGATAATTCTCGAATTCAAAAAGATGGTCCATTACGTTTTGCTTCAATGAGGTGTGGGATTGAATATCAGCCAAAGGATGATAATGATAGGTCTCACTGGTGAGAGCGTCATCTTGGACTTGTTTGAGGAGGTCATTAAATTTCATGGTTTGTGAATAGCGAATACGCACGGGTATGGTATTAATAAATAAACCAAGCATGGATTCGACGCCTTCTAATTGAGAGGGTCGCCCGGACACGACTGCACCAAAAACAACATCCTCTTTCTGGGTATACTTCCCAAGTAAAATGGCCCACAGGGTCTGGGTCAGGGTATTCATGGTGACATGCTGGCGGGCAGCGAACTGATTGAGCCGAATTGTTTGCTCTGTGTCCATTAGGAAGGAGATGGATTTATTATTATAACCGCGCTGGGTTTTTTCTTTCTTTAGTTTTGGTTTTAAAATGGGGGTTTGTTCGACGAATGAATCAAGATAGTTTTGCCAATATAAACGGGACTCCTCTTGGTCGCGATTTTCTAGCCACTGAATGTACGTGCGATAGGGTTTGATGAGGGAAAGTGCCGGGGGGCGGTTCTGGACATAACTATTATAGATAGCGAAAAACTCGGTATTGATAATGCCGATACACCAACCATCCATGAGAACATGATGGGAACTCCAGATAAACTCGTATACGGCGTTATCCAAGCGGAGTATGGCGGCGCGGACCAATATGTCTGTGCTTAAATCAAACGGGGTATTGATATCCTTGGTTTTAAACGCACGGATGAAATTCTCTTTTTCCTGGGTATTAGGGAGGTGGGAAATATCCTGGTAATAAAATTGTACGGTTCTATTTTTTAAAACGACTTGTAAAGGACGGGGGGTATCTTTATGAACAAAGGCGGTGCGTAATATATCGTGGCGTTTAACGAGAAAATTGAGGCTCTTTTCAACCAGGGGAATATCCAAATCACCGAGCAAACGAAAGCCGGTCTGCTGGAAATAAGAACGGGAATACTTGTCCAACAAGGAATGAAACAACATGCCTTCCTGCATAGGAGAGAGGGTATAAATATCCTCGGCATCGGGATAGGTTTCCAACAATCGTTGCAGGGACTCAATAGATAACTGGCTGTAAGTAAAATCACTGGGGGTATATTCGATGGTTTCCTTGGCAACACAATGGGTGATAATAAGCTGGAGTTGGGATTGGAACTCAGCGGCAAAAGCGCTGATGGTTTCTGCTTTGAAATGGGTGGTATTATAAGAAATAGAAAGGTTTAAGCGATTGTTAACGGTCATGCCGCTGACGATGAGTGCAAATTCCCGTGCATAGTTTAAACTAACGGATTCACCGGTAGACTCGTGCGCGATTTGAAAGGGAGATGTTTTTTTAATATCCGCATCAAATTGACCGAGATAATTAAAAAGAAGGGGTGGCTTGACCGTAAAATTCATTTTCCGTTGGGAGGTGTCTGGGTTGAGATATTTTAATAAACCATAGCCAATACCTTTATTGGGAACTTTGCGCAGGGTTTCTTTGATCTCTTTGAGCTGGCGCCCGGTGTTCTGGGCATGGGAAACATCGAGTAACACGGGATACTCGGTAGTAAACCAACCGACAGTGCGACTGATATTGAGTTCACCGGGAATATTTTCGCGACCATGTCCTTCTAACGCGATGAATACACGGTTATGGCCAAATGATTTTTGGATGGCCAAGCCGAGGGCAGTTAACAAGATATCATTGATCTCGGTTTGATAACAGCGGTTAACCTGGTTTAATAAGAGCGCGGTTTCGGCTTCTTGGAGGTTAAAAGAGATAATCTGGGAATCTTTTACAATATTCTGCTCGACTGGGAAATCTTTGGGTATGGGTGGTACGGATTGGGAGTGGAGGTGTTGCCAATAAGAAAACTCCTGCACTACTTTTTTATGATGGGCATATTCTGCCAGCTTCTCTGACCAATGTTTGAAGGAATCTGTTTTAGCGGGTAACAGGGGGTTTAAGCCGCTGCTTATTTGCTGATATAGTGTTTCGATATCTTCAAAAAGAATCCGCCAGGAAAGACCATCTATCACGAGATGATGAATAATAATACATAAGCGGTCGCCATCGGCAAGATGAAACAAGCCCAGTTTCATGAGGGGACCATTTTCGAGATCAATACTGGCTTGAAGTTGATTAATATGTGTTTTTAGTGCGTCCAAATGGTTGGGGTGGGAGCGCAAGTCATATTCTTGTAGGGATAAAGGATAATCCAAACCCTGGTTAATTTGTACGGCGGATGGGGTGCGCGGATCGATTTTATACGTGATACGGAGTGCATCGTGATGTTCCTGTATTTTGAGAAATACTTTTTCGAGAACCTCTTTATTGTACGGGGTGGAAGAATAAAACAAAACGGCCTGATTAAAATGATGGGCATAGCTGGAATAATTTTCAAAAAAAGCATGCTGGAGAGGAGTCAAGGGGATGGGCCCGGTAACGGGAGACAAATCAGCTTCATGAAACAGTATTTTGACGTGACGGGAGAGGTCGGCAATCACGGGGTATTGGAAAATGTCTTTCATTTCGACCTTGTAGCCGGCACTGTTCAAACGGGACAAAATCTGGATCGATTTGATCGAATCACCACCATAAGAGAAGAAATCATCATGAATCCCGATATTCTTCTTTCCCAATACGGCTTCCCAAATCTCTACCATTTTTTGTTCCAGTTCATTGCGGGGCGCGGTATACGCCTGTGTTTGATCGGGTTGGGGGGCGGGTAGGGCGGGAATATCGAGTTTCCCGTTGGGCGTCAGGGGTAATTTATCCAAGATGACAAAATAGGCGGGAATCATATAATGGGGGAGTCGTTCAGAACAATATTCCTTTAAGGTGGTGGAATCAAGAAGACCTTGCTGTGCCATGTGGGGCACAATATAGGCACACAGAAAGCTGTCGTCATTATTTTCCTGTCTGAGTTGCACGACGACTTCTTTGATATGTTCATGTTGGAGCAAATGGTTTTCAATCTCGCCTATTTCAACGCGCATCCCGCGAATTTTAACCTGGTTGTCAACTCTTCCGATAAATTCGAGGTTACCATCGGGGCACCAGCGCCCCAAATCGCCGCTACGATAGAAGAGGGGTTCTGGTTTTAACGAGAGATTGCCTTTGACAAACTTTTGCGCGGTTAATTCGGGCCGGTTTAAATACCCGCGGGCCAAACTGGAACCCGCGAGACATAACTCGCCGGTGACGCCAATAGGACATAAAGAAAGATAGGCATCAAGGACATAAACGGCGACATTATGGATGGGTTTGCCAATGAGAGCACGGGTACTGTCGGGTTTGAGTTCATAGGCGGTGGCATTCACGCTGTTTTCGGTGGGACCGTATTCATTGAATATACGGACATGGGGTAAACGATCAAAATGCTTGCGAATCAATTCGTCGGGGAAATTATCGCCAGCACAACAGATCATTTTAATATGTTTTAAATCGGCAGCGATCTCTTCAAGCATGACATTATAAAAAATAGGTACTACAATAAAATGGGTGACATTATTTATGACAATGGTTCGGCGGAGCACGGCCAGATCGGAACGTTCTTCATCGCGGATAAGCACGAGACAGGCACCACCGAGTAAAGGAGTAAAGATATCGGTCACAGAACTATCAAAGAAATAAGGGGGTACTTGGAGACTAACATAACCGGGGGCATATTCATAGTTATTCTTGCGCCAGATAATCGTATTGACAATGGTCCGCTGTTCGACAAGCACGCCTTTGGGAACCCCGGAAGAACCAGAAGTATACATGACATAAGCGGGGTCAGTGACCTGCCCGCTAACGGGGCGGGTGGTGGGGAAAGAATTAATCTTGGGTTGTTGTTCCTCAATACTGAGGAGCGTATGAAATGTAGGGCATAGGGCTTGGAAAGCATGGAGTTTTGCGAGATAGATGTGCTGTGAAATAGCCACAGTCACAGCCGCATCATTAATTACGAGGCGTAATCGTTCGGCAGGCAATAATACATCCATGGGAATATACGCGCCACGGGCTTTCAGCACGGCTAAAAGCACGATAATTAATTCCAGGGAACGATCCATTAACACGACTACCCGATCACCGGGTAAAAATCCGCGGGTAGCGGACAAATAATGGGCGAGTTGATTGGCCCGCTGTTCAACCTGGGAGAAAGTCAAGCGCTGCTGCTCAAATACAAGGGCAACATGATCGGGGTACTGGTCAACCTGATCTGCAAACAATTGCATGATAGTTTTATAATCGGGGTAGGGCACGGAGGTATTATTAAAATCGAACAGCACTTGTTTTCTCTCGGTTTCGGGGAGCATGTCAATGTGGTGAATGAGTTGGTTTGGGTTTTGGAGCACGGTGGCGCATAATCTCTTTAGATAGTTTTCAAAGCGGTGGATCGTTTCTGGTGCAAACAGTGTGGTGGCATATTCCAGGACGCAGTAAATATTTCCCGCCGCTTCATTGCAGATCAGGGTTAAATCGAATTTTGCCGTGGTCAGTTCATAGGGATGGGCTTCCAGTTTTAAGCCGGGGTTTTCGATTACCGGGGTGTCCTGGTTTTGCAAAACAAACATGGTGTCAAACAACGGATTGCGGCTGGTTTCCCTGTTTTTTACTATTTTCTCTACCAATTCTTCATACTGGTACTCCTGGTTGGAGAAAGAGTTCAAGGTGTTTTCTTTTACCTCTGCCAAGAAAGCGGGAAAGCTTTTTTGGCCAGCGGGATTATTTTTTAATGCAAGGGTATTCACAAACATGCCGATAACCTGTCCAAGATCAGCGTGGGTGCGTCCGGCAGTAGGTGTTCCCACAACGATAACTTCCTGGTTGGATAACTTGGCTAAAAAGATGTTGTACAAGGCGAGTAAAACCATGAACAGGGTGGAACCACCTTGTAACGCGAGGGTATTTAATGTGCTGGTAGTCTGGGAATCAAGCACAAAAGTAATGGCACTGCCTGCAAAACTCTTAACTTTGGGTCGGACATAATCAATGGGTAACTCCAACACGGGCACTTCCCCGGCAAATTCTGTGAGCCAATAGGTTTCTTGGAATGAAATTTGTGCTTTGCGGGTATTTTCCCAGTGGGCGTAATCTTTATATTGCAGTGGGAGCTCTGCTAATTCGCGGGATTCATAAAGGGTCATAAACTCGCTGACAAGTACACCCATGGAAGTACCATCAGATATAATATGGTGCATATCCACCATTAACAGAACGACATCTTCTTCTACATTAACCCAACCGACGCGCAACAAGGGGGCCAAAGAAAGATCAAAGGGACGAATAAACCGGGTGCTTAAATAATCGGGTGCGAAATGGGTTTCGATGGCAAAGGGCACGGTATCATAAATGCGTTGCATGGGTTCATTTTCGTTCATAAAAAAGGCGGTTCTAAAACTTTCATGTCTTTGGATTAGACTGGTAAAACTGGCCAGCAGTTTTTCGTATTGGATTTTTCCACGCAGTTTCCAAATCTGGGGCATATTGTACCCGGTGCTGGTTTCATCTAAAATTTGCAGAAAATACAGTCGTTTTTGCGCGGAGGACAAGGGGTAGTATTCCTTCTTTTCGACGGCTTCAATTTGAGCGAAGCTAGCAGAGGTGGATTTTTCCATGAGTTTAGCCAATCCCGCAATGGTGGGGTGCTTAAATATTTCTCCCAGCTCGATTTTGATATCCAGTTCTTTCGCTATCCGGGACATCATGGTCGTGGCTTTTAAAGAATGGCCGCCCAAGGCAAAGAAATTATCGTGGATACCCACGCTCTTTATTCCGAGTAATTGGCGCCATATATCGGCCAATTTTCGTTCGCTCTCAGTGCGGGGTTCAATATAATTGGCTTTATTGCCCGTGGCTATGGGTTCTGGCAGAGCTTTCTTGTTTAATTTTCCATTGGCGGTCAGGGGGATAAAATCCAATGGCATAAAATAGGCGGGAATCATATAGTCAGGAAGGAACTGGGACAGGTATGCTCTTAATTCGAGCGACTCCAACAGGGGCGCGAGTTGATCTTGAAGCACGATATACGCACAGAGATATTTATCGCCGCTGCTATCCTGGTTGGCGATTAGAACAGCTTCTTTTATCTGGGGGTGGGTTAATAATTGATTTTCGATCTCTCCTAATTCAATGCGGAAGCCTCTGATTTTAACCTGTTGGTCTATACGTCCCATAAATTCGATAGTTCCATCCGCTAACCAGCGGCCCAGGTCACCGCTCTTGTAGAATCTGGCAGAAGGGGAGAACAACCAGGGAAAGGCGTTGTGGGTGCGCTCGGGATTGTTTAAATAACCAGGAGCAAGACCATCACTGCTAATATATATTTCACCAACCATGTGGATGGGCGTTAGATTTAAATAGTTATCCAATATAAGGATAACACTATTCCCCACGGGTTTACCGATAGGAATACTACCGAGGGTTTCATAGTGATCCTGTTGGCTACGGGAAATCTCCAATATGGTGGAAATAATAGTGCATTCGGTGGGACCATACACATTAAATACACGACAATCGGGTTGAATACTGGCAAAAGAACGTTTCAACAATTCAACGGTTAATTTCTCTGCTGCTAAGAACAGGTATTTTAAGGTTTTAAATACAAACCCACTACCAATAAAATGCTGGTACTGGGTGGGGGTGGTATGAAACGCGGTAATGCTATTTTGTTTCATAAAAAGAGCACAGGCCTCGGGGTTTTGCGATATTTCAGCGGCACCAATGTATAATGTAGCACCAGTAGTGATGGTAATAAATAATTCCCATACGGAAAAGTCAAAACTATAGGACGCATTCTGAAACACATTGTCCTTTGTGCCAATTCCCAGATTCTTGTACCCCCAATGTAAAAGCGGGGATAAATTGGCATGGGTGATGGGCACACCCTTGGGTGTACCGGTGGAACCGGAAGTGTAGATAATGTAGGCTAAATTTGTGGGAGTGATGGGAGGAATGGGAGTTATGGGAAGTATGGGAATTATGGGAAGTATGGGAGTAGCTTCTTGGATGAAGGATTCGGTGAGTAGGAGTTTGGCGTTGCTATCGGATAGCATAAATTGTTTTCGTTCGGCTGGGTATTTGGGATCAATGGGAAGATATGCGGCACCGGATTTTAATATGCCTAATATTCCAATGACGGTGGTTAGGGAGCGATCACCTAAAATTCCCACAATATCACCGGGAATTAGTCCTTGTTGAATTAATACGTGGGCGATTTGATTGGATTTTTCGTGCAATTGGGCGTAGGTGAGTTGGCCGTGTGCGGCTGGAAAGCTAAGAGCAATAAAATTAGGGGTACGTGATACTTGTTCTGCGAATAATTGGGGGATGGTTTGGGCGGATGGGTAGGGCGCTGAGGTGTTATTGAAAGAATAGAGTATTTGCTGCTTTTCTTCCGGGGATATGATTTGCAAATCAGCGAGGATGGTGTCTGGGTTGGCGATGATAGCGGTTACAATATTTTTAAAATAGGTGACCAACCGTGCGATGGTCTCTGTTTTAAATAGTTTTGTGCAGTACTCGAATAACAGCTTCAACTTATCGCCCGCATCCTGGGCGGTTAAGGTCAGATCAAATTTGGATGTTTTAGTTTCGGGGGGTAAGTGGGTTATTTTTAAGCCGGGGATTTCCACGGCGTGAGCGGGCATATTTTGCAGGGTGAACATGGTATCAAACAATGGGTTACGACTAACATCCCGCGTGACTACTACGGCTTCTACGAGATCATCGTACTGGTAATCCTGGTTCTCGAATGCCTTTAACGTTCTCTCATTCACCTCGGCCAGAAAATCGCTAAATTTTTTCTCCCCGGCAGGATAATGGCGCAAAACGAGGGTGTTGACAAACACACCAATCATCTTTTCCAAGTCAGTATGCCTGCGGCCTGCGACTGGCGTACCAATCACAATATCTTCCTGACCGCTTATTTTGGCCAGAAAAATTGCATACACGGACAACAAGACCATGTAGAGGGTGGTTTCCATTTTTAAAGCGAGGTCTTTTAAGGCGGCCAAGGTTTCTATGTTCAAGACGAAACGTTGGCTAGCGCCATCAAAACTCTGGATGATGGAACGTGAGTAATCGGTAGGCAAATTGAGCAGGGGTATCTGATCGGCAAAAATACTTTTCCAGTAATCGCGTTGCGTAAAAATCTCCTCGCTTCGGGCAACATTGTTTTGTCTTTCGGCATAGTCGACGTAACGGAGTGCGAGGGGGGGTAATTCTGTTCCTGAAAAAGCAGCGGCAAACTCTTGGAAAAGAATATCCATGGACATGCCATCGGAAATAATGTGATGCATATCGACCATCAAGATATATTTCTCTGCTGCCAATGTGACCAAGCCCACGCGCAACAAGGGCACGCGGGACAAATCAAAAGGCCGCACAAACCGTGGCATTTGAGAAACGTCATACTCCTCAATAGCCAAGGGGGCATCGGCGTGAATAAGTTGCACGGGTAACTCGTCGATAATTTCAAAAGAGGTGCGGAAACTGTCGTGGCGCTGGAGGAGGGTAGTCATGACATGAAGCAATCTCTGCTTATCTAAAATTCCTTCCAATTGCCACGTGGCAAAAACATTGTACGCGACCCCGGTAGTGTCCATTTGCTGTAAAAAGAATATGCGCTGCTGGGCAGGAGACAAATGATAATATTTTTTCTCGCCCACGGGTTCTATACTTAAATATTGTTCGCCCATGGCATCCTGGATATAGCGGGCCTGTTCCCTGATGGTGGGGCGTTTAAATATCTCGGTCAAGGGCATGACCACGTTAAATTGTTTATGAATCCTGGAGACCAACAGTTGGGCTTTTAAGGAGTGGCCGCCCAGGTGGAAGAAATTTTCATCTTTGCCAATAGTGGTCTCTATTGTTAATAATTCAGCCCATATCTTGGCCATTTCCTCTTCTATGGGATTCATGGTTTCTTGGAATTCATGTTCGGCGGTAAATACGGGTTCGGGTAATTTATTACGATCTACTTTCCCGGTGGAGGAGAGGGGCATGGTGTCAATGCGGCCAAAATAGGCGGGGATCATGTAATCGGGTAATTGCCCGGCGAGGAATTCGCGGAGGTCTTGGGTAGCAATCTCGCGATCAGTCACAAAATAAGCGGCAATATAAAGCTCTTCGGTGCTCTGGTCCTCTTTGACTACGACAACACACTCCTGGATGTAGTGATGTTTTAACAGCCGATTTTCTATTTCTCCCAATTCGACGCGGAAGCCACGAATCTTAACCTGGAAATCCAAGCGCCCAAGAAACTCGATATTGCCATCGGATAACCAGCGGGCCAAGTCGCCGGTTTTGTAGAGTAGTGTGGACGCAATGGGTAGAGAGATAAATTTGTCGTGGGTTAATTCAGGGTTATTAAGATAACCACGGGCAATGCCATGACCTCCGACGATCAATTCGCCGGGTACGCCAATGGGACATAGCTGATTGTTTTTATCCACAATATACGCGGTGGAATTGGCTATGGGTTTACCAATAGGGATGTTCTCGGAATAGTCATGCTGAATTAAAAAGGTAGTGGAAAAGGTGGTGTTTTCGGTTGGGCCGTAACCATTGATAATGTTTAATTCGGGGCAAAAGTACCGCAAACTGGAAATAGGCATGGGTGATAAGACATCGCCGCCTACGAGAAGATTCTTCAAACCTGTAAAGGCTCCGATATCGGCTTGTGATACCTGGTTGAATAACGGCGAGGTCATCCACATGGTGGCAATATTATTCTCTTGGATGGCGGCTTTTAATTTATCGGGGGTAATGATGGTTTCTTTGTCGACGATCACGAGTATTAAGCCATTGAGTAATGCACCCCAGATTTCAAAGGTGGAAGCATCAAAGGCCATTGCGCCAGTTTGTAAGATACTGTCGCCGGGTACAAATTGGATATAATTGGTATTTTTTACCAAGCGGATGACATTCTGATGGGTGACCATCACGCCTTTGGGCATGCCGGTGGAACCGGAAGTGTAGATGATGTAGGCTAAATTTGTGGGAGGAATGGGAGGAATGGGAATTATGGGAGTTATGGGAATTATGGGAAGTATGGGAATTATGGGAATTATGGGAAGTATGGGAGTTACGTGAGTAACGGGAGTGGCTTCTTGGATGAGGGGGGCGGTGAGGAGGATTTTTGTGCTGCTGTCGGTGAGCATGTATTGTTTGCGTTCTTCGGGGTAATCGGGGTCAATGGGAAGATAGGCGGCACCGGCTTTTAAGATGCCTAATATGCCGATGATAGTGGATGGGGAACGGTCACCGATGATGGCGATGATGTCACCGGGAATTGTGCCTTGCTGAATTAAAAATTGGGCGATTTGATTGGACTTTTCGTTTAATTGGGCATAGGTAAGTGGCTCGTTCACTGGGCTTTGGCCAATAATAGCTGTATCGTTGGGGGTTTGCTGGGATTGTTCCATGAATAATTCGTGGATGGTTTTACTGGCAGGATAAACGCTGGCGGTATTGTTGAAATCATGCAGGATTTGCTTTTTTTCAGCACTGGATATAATTTGGATTGCAGATAGGGTGGTGTCTGTATTCGTGATGACTTCGGCCACGGTGTTTTTAAAATAAGTAATAAACCGTGCCATGGTTTCTTCATTAAATAAATGGGTGCTGTATTCAAATGTCAGCTCTAACTTTTTTGCTACTTCCATAACGGTTAATGAAAGATCAAATTTGGCTGTTTTCTTTTCCTGGGGATAAGGGATAAATTTTAAACCGGGAATTTCCACGGCCTGGGTGGCGGTGTTTTGCAGGGTAAACAATGTATCAAACAACGGGTTACGACTGATATCGCGCGTGACTACGACTTCCTCCACTATATCTTCATACTGGTACTCCTGGTTATCAAAGGCTTTTAAAGTGCTCTCCTTGACTTCAGCTAAGAAGTCAAACCACTTTTTGCTTGCGCCTGGATAATTCCGTAAAGCCAGGGTGTTCACAAACATACCAATGATCTTTTCCAGGTCGGCGTGTCTGCGCCCGGCTATAGGCGTGCCGATCACGATATCGTCTTGACCACTTAATTTTGCCAGGAAAATAGTATATAAAGACAACAATACCATATATAATGTAGTTTCGGTTGTTAATGCCATTGTATTTAATATGGCGGTGGTTTCACTACTTAATTCAAATTTAATTCTATTTCCTTCAAAACTCTGCACCACGGGCCGGGGATTATCGGTAGGCAGGATCAAAACGGGTATTTCCTGGGCGAAAAGACCACGCCAGAACTCACCCTGTTTATATAGTTCTTCGCTGGCCCTTTCAAAACGTTGCCACTCGGAATAGTCTTTATATTGAAGATGTAATGCGGGTAACTCTTTTCCTGCTAAAAAGGTAGCAAATTCATAACCGAGTATTTCCATGGACAAACCATCGGAAATGATGTGATGCTGATCAACCAACAAGATATGTTTCTGTTCTTCCAATTGGACCAACCCGACCCGTAACAACGGGGCATTGAATAAAAAGAAAGGCCGAATAAAATTTTCCACTTGCGCGGCTTCCATGTATTCAAGCACAAAAGAAACTTCGGGATGAATGACCTGCATGGGTTCTTCAGCAATAGCAAGAAACGAGGTACGGAAACTGTCATGGCGTTGGATGAGTTTGGCCACGGAGTCTTTTAATATCTGTTTATCGAGGATTCCTTCGAGTATCCAGGCGGCAGAAATATTATAGGCTGTAGAAGCAAGGTCCATTTGCTGGAGAAAGTATAAGCGTTTCTGCGCGGAGGATAACGCGTAATACTCTTTGGCTTCGACAGGTTCGATCTGGATATAGCTTTCACCACTAGCATGTTGAATATAATCGGCAAGGCCACGGATAGTAGGCCTTTTAAATATCTCGGCCAGGGGTATCTTGACATTAAACACTTTGTGGATGTTGGCGAGTAACGAGGTGGCTTTTAAGGAGTGGCCACCCATTTGAAAAAAGTTATCATCCACCCCAATGGGACTCTGCAAGGGGTCTCTACTTAATATATAATACCAGATGTTGGCTACTTGTTCTTCTGTTTCATTGCTGGGGGCGACATACGTGTCTAATGTTTTTAGTTCTGGCTGGGGTAGAGCGCTACGATCCACTTTTCCCGTGGCAGCCAGAGGGATTTTTGCCAATTGGATAAAATAGGAAGGGATCATATACTCGGGTAAATCAACCAATAGATGGTAACGCAATTGGTTATCAGTGAGCGGTCTGTCAGCTACAAAATAAGCAGCCAGATATTTATCGCCGTTTTTATCCTTTTCTGCAAGCACAACGACATCGGATAGTCCTTGGTATTTTAATAATTGCGTTTCAATCTCGCCGAGTTCTATCCGAAAGCCCCTGATTTTGACTTGCTGATCAATTCTGCCGAGGAATTCTATATTGCCATCCACGAGCCAACGGGCAGAATCACCGGTCTTGTAGAACCGGGTGGACAGGGTGAGAAATTTGTCGTGGGTGAGTTGGGGATTATTTAAATATCCCAAGGCTAAACCATCACCACCCACCACAAGTTCACCGGGAACACCGATGGGGGATAAATGGTTGGCTTTATCAAGGATATACGCGGTGGAATTGTTTATGGGTTTACCAATAGGAATATTCATGCTGTATTCCTGCTGAATCAAGAAGGTAGTGGAAAAGGTGGTGTTTTCGGTGGGGCCATACCCGTTGATAACATGTAAACGGGGATACTGGAGACGTAACCGCGAAATATGGGGGGGAGAAAGAACATCACCACCAACCAATAGATTCTTAAGCCCGGCAAAAACATGGATATCGGCTTGCAACATCTGATTAAATAAAGGCGCGGTCATCCACATGGTGGTGACGTGATTCTGCTGGATAGCCAATTTTAACTTTTCGGGAGTGAGCAGGGTCTCTTTGTCTACAAGGACTAATTTTAAACCATTTAATAATGACCCCCAGATTTCAAAGGTAGAAGCGTCAAATTCCAAGGCACCGGTTTGTAAAATGCAATCAAGGGGATTAAAGGCGACATAGTTGGTATTCTTGACTAAGCGGACCACATTCTGATGGGTGACTATGACGCCTTTGGGTTCTCCGGTGGAACCGGAGGTGTAGATGATGTAGGCTAGATTTGTGGGAGTAATGGGAGTTATGGGAGTTATGGGAAGTATGGGAAGTATGGGAATTATGGGAGTTATGGGAGTTACGTGAGTAACGGGAGTAATGGGAGTGGCGGCTTGGATTATGGTTTCTGAGAGGAGGATTTTGGCGGCGCTGTCTGATAGCATGTATTGTTGGCGGTCTTCGGGGTAGTCGGGGTCGATGGGGAGATAGGCGGCACCAGATTTTAGGATGCCCAAGACACCGATGATGGTGTGGATGGACCGTTCACCCAAAATGGCGATGATATCGCCGGGTAATACACCTTGGGCTATTAAATAATGGGCCAATTGGTTGGATTTGTTGTTTAATTCGCTGTAGGTTATTTTGGAGACTGTGTTATTGGACGCGATAATGGCGGTTTCGTTGGGTGTTTGTGCGCATTGTTCCATGAATAATTGGTGAATTGTTTTTTCTTTGGGGTAAGCGATGGCGGTGGCGTTAAACTCATATAATAAATGCTGGATTTCATTTTGTGCCAACATGGGTAAATCGGCTATGGTGATGTCAGGGTTGGCAACAATCGATTCTAGCAAACGGATATAATGATGAATCATCCGGTCCATTGTTTCTGCTTCAAAGAGGTCCACATTGTATTCCCATTCCACTAATATCCGGTCGTTGGCGATCACTACGGTGCCATCGCCCTGTTGCTGCTGCGGCGGCACTACTACCAGATTGATGTCAAACTTGGCTGAATAATTGTGGGTGGGTTCCAATTGCAATTCCAGACCAGGAAGCCACAAATGGTCGGTAGGTGTGTCCATAAAACTGAATAATACCTGGAAAATTGGACTGTAACTTAAACTTCTTTCCTGCCCCAACACCTCGACAATTTTCCCAAAAGGAGTATCTTGATGCAAATACGCTTCTAAACACGTCTCTTTAACACGGGATAAATAATCCAGGAAATTGAGGTCGCCACGGGTAAAGGTGCGCAAAGGCAGAGTATTGATCACCATGCCCAACATATTTTCCATCTCGGCGTAACTGCGATTGGCCAGCCCAGTACCGGCACATAAATCTTCTTCCCCAGTGTAGCGATATAACAATGTTTTAAACAGCGCTAACATAGACATAAATAAAGTGACACCATGGTGGCGGCTGAACTCTTTTAATTGCTGGGTCAACGCGGTGGACAAATGAAACTCTTTTAATGCCCCCTTGCCACTCATCACGCTGGGCCGGGGTCGATCACCGGGAAGTTCCAACAAGGGAATCAAACCGGAGAGTTTTTTCTGCCAATAATCCAGGTGCTGCTGCAAACGGGCACCCTGCAAATAATGTCTCTGCCAAATGGCATAATCGGCATATTGAATAGGCAGTTCGGGCAAATCATGCGCCTTGTCCGTGGAATAAGCGGTAAAAATACGGATAAACTCGTTTAATAATACACCCTGGGTCCACCCATCATGGATTAAATGATGTTCGGTTAACACGATCAGATGTTCCAGTTCGTGCAGTTTCAAAAGAGACACACGCAACAGCGGGCCCTTTTCAAAATCAAAGACCTTGTTTCCTTCCTGGCTTATCCACGGTTCAACCTCTTCCTCATTAACTGGAAACACGGGGATACTAAAATAATAAGGTGGCTTGACCTGTTGCACTGGCTCACCCTCTTTCGTGACAAACACCGTGCGCAAGATTTCATGGCGGCGAATGATCTCGGTAAAAGTGCGTTCCAATAATGTCGCGTCCAGTTTTCCCTTGACACGGATGATGCGGGGCACAAAGTAGGCGGTATTTTCCGCATCCAGCGTTTGCAAGAACCATAATCTTTCCTGCGAGAAGGATAAAGGGATATCGCCATCACGGGTGGCTTTAGGAATCGCGGATACCAGACGTTCTTGTTTCTCTATCGCTGCGGCCAAGGCTTTGATGTAAGGGCGTTCAAAGAATGTGCGCAGGGGGATTTCCACGTCCATGGTCTTGCGAATTCCAGCCACGCACCGATTCACTAAAATAGAATCGCCACCCAATACGAAAAAGTCATCCATAATGCCGATGGATTGGCGATGCAATAATTCTTGCCAGAGCTGGACCAATTGCTGTTCCACCTGGCTTTCCGGTGCCACATACGCCGTGGCGGCATCGGGATTATAATCAGTAGGTTTGGGCAAAGCCTTAACATTAATCTTCCCACCGCTACCAATGGGCATTTGTTCCAATTGCATAAAATACGCGGGAATCATGTAACCGGGAATATCTTTGGCTAAAAATTCCTTTAGTTCCTTGGCGTTCTTCGGTGTACGTGCGGTGAAATAGGCGCAAATCCAATACTCGCCGAAATTGGTGACGATTACTTCGTTGATATCTTCATGGGCTAACAAACGCGCCTCAATTTCGCCAAGCTCAATACGATAGCCACGGATTTTGACTTGGCGATCCTTTCGACCGAGAAATTCGATGTTACCATCAGGTAACCAACGGGCCAAATCGCCTGTTTTGTAGATTTTTGTGGACGATGTGGACGATATGGACAGTATGGACAGGGCGATAAATTTCTCTTGGGTTAATTCTGGGCGGTTTAAATAACCTGCCGCTACACCAATACCACCGATACAGAGTTCTCCGACCACGCCTACGGGTAATACACGCTGAACATTGTCAAGAATATAGAGCTGGTAATTGGTAATCGGTTTCCCAATGGGAACAGTGGTACCTTCTGTGCCAGTGAGACGATAATAAGTCGCGCAAACCGTGGTTTCTGTGGGGCCATAGGTATTGTACACCGCTGCAAATTTTAACAGATTGGTCACGTATTCCCTTTTTAAAACATCGCCGCCACTGATGGCTATCCGAACTGATTTTAATGGGTTCGGCTGCCCTGCTTGAATCCAACCATTCAATTCATTCAATAATAAAGGCGCACAGTCTACAATAGTGACCTTCTGGGTTGCCATAAAATGGACCAATAACGAGGTGTCCCGGATCACCTCCCGTGTTGGTATCGCCAGCGTACCACCCAACATTAAACAAGGATATACCTCCTCCACAAACAAATCAAAGGAAAAACTGGCCTGTTGCAAGACGATATCCGTTTTACAAATCTTAAACTCGTGAATAAACGCCCGGATATACCCGATTAGATTGGATTGTTTGGCTAAAACACCCTTGGGCTTGCCGGTGGAACCGGAGGTGTAGATAATATAAGCTAAATTTATGGGAAGTATGGGAGTTATGGGAATTATGGGAAGTATGGGAGTTACGTGAGTAACGGGAGTTATGGGAGTGGCTTCTTGGATTAAGGTTGCGGTGAGCAGGATTTTGGCGGCGCTGTCTGATAGGATGAATTGTTTTCGGTCTTCTGGGTAATCCGGGTCTATGGGAAGATAGACACCACCGGATTTTAAAATACCCAGCAATCCGATGATCATTTCCAATGAAGGGGCCAACGTGATCGCTACTACCGTATCCTGTACAACGCCATTGGCTATTAAATACCCCGCCAATTGATTGGCTCTATACTGTAATGCACCATACGTGAGCTGCGCGTATGCCCCAGATGCAGCCAAACTTGGACCCACAATAACCATCGCATCCGGGTGCTTTTCTGCCGCTTCATTAAAATAATGGCCGAACGTTTTATCTGTTTCGTATTCCAGCGCCGTGTTGTTGAACTGAGCTACAATTTGCTCCCGTTCATCCTCATCCAAAATCTGGAGTTTGGCCAATGGAATGCGCGGGTATTGAATAGTTTCATGAAGCGTATTGAGGAAATGGTTTAAGAACCGTGCCATGGTTTCCTTTTTAAATAACGCCGTGTTATACTCCAGTTCTAAGATCATTTTCCCATTCACCTGGAGTATCTCCAGCGTGATATCTACTTTGGAAACATGGATATCCAAATGATGCGGGACGACCTTTACCCCCTCCAATTGCAAATCCGTGCTGGGTTGGTTCTGCACGTTTAACATGACATCAAAAAGCGGGTTGCGACTGAAATCATTGGCCGGGGCAAGTTGTTTGATCAACAAACTGAAAGGGTAATCCTGGTTTTTATAGGCATTTAGCGTCGTGGCTTTCACTTCCTGTAAGAATTGGGCAAACGTTTTACTGGCTACAGGAAAATTACGGATGACCAGAGTTTCCAAGAAAAAACCAACCGTATTTTCAACATCCGGGTGATTTCTGCCCGCAATAGGAGTTCCCACCACAATATCTTCACTGTCACTCGTCCACCCCAGCAGGATATTTAATATCGAAAGCAGCACCATATACAGCGTGGTGCCCGTTTTTTTCATCAGCTTGTCAAGCTGACCCACCAGAAAATCATCCAGTGGATATAAAATACGCTGACCTGCAAAAGTTTGCATGGCAGGCCGTGGAAAATCAAGGGGCAGATTCAACAGCGGAAGTTCCCCGGCCAGATGATCAAGCCAAAATTCCGCCTGCTGTTTTAATTCCCCGGCACGCAAACGAACATCCAACCATTGGCAAAAATCCTTGTACTGCGTAGCTAACGGCGGTAAGTTTTCGCCGTTATAGAGCAGGGATAATTCCCCGATCAGAACCGCAGTGGACGTTCCGTCCGTGACAATATGATGCATATCGACCAGCAAGATATGGTGTAGCGCGTCCTCTTTAAATAAGAAAACACGCAGCAACGGGGCCACAGATAAAGCAAACGGTGTGATGAACGCCGTGCTAATCGGTTGCTCAAGCGTCTGGATTAAAAACGGCACCTCGTCATGAATCTGTTGCATTGGCTCGCCATCCTGCTGTTGAAATGAGGTGCGCAGTATTTCGTGTCTTGCTAACAACCCTTTGAACGCGAACACCAATTTTTCTTGATTGAGCGAGCCTGCCAGTTTCACGCTCCACGGGCCATTGTAAGCTGTGCTGTCTGGATTTAATTGTTGCAGCATATACACCCGTCTTTGACCCGCAGATACCGGATATACTATTTTTTTCTCTACCCGCGGGATAGGAATATACGCCTGTTTTTTCGCCTCGCGAATATAAACGGCCAGTTCGCGGATAGTGGGGTGGTTAAAAATCTCTATAATGGGAACTTTTACTGCAAAAACAGGATGGAGACGCGACACCAATTGTGATGCCTTTAAGGAGTGACCCCCAAAATCAAAGAAGTTGTGATCTATGCCGATTGCATCCGCCGTAATATTTAATATCTGCGCCCATATCGCCACCAGTTGTGCTTCGATCACATCGTGGGGTGCCACAAAGTCCACTTCTGCCAAAACCTGGGCTTCACGGGTGGTACGCACATGCGCTAAAAGAATGTCGCGTGCGTCTTGACCGTGGACACCGATTTGAGCGACCTGCGTTTCAGGGTGAGCCACCATTTCAGCTATAATCGTCACCAGAAGATCGGTAATACTGGCAATCATAGTATCGGTAAATAGCGCGGCATTGTATGTAATACTGAATTCAATATTGTCCTGCGTCGTGATAATAACCGTCAAATCGTAGCGCGTTTTTTCCACGATAGCGAACGATTGAATCGCAAGACTCGAATCCGCTTCGATAGTTTTCGGATTCAGAGGATAATTCTCAATGACCACCACCGAATCAAAAAGAGTTTCAGCGCTATATTTATCGCTATATTGATCGAGGAATTCCCGGATCGGAATCGTGGCGCTGTTCTGGTATTGGGACCATTCCTGAAGCAACAGACTCATGCGCGCTAAAAACCCGGAGACCGTTTCGTCCGGTAACATTTGGACCCGTATCGGTAGCGTATTGATAAACAACCCGACGATATCTTCCACCCCTTTTATCGTGGCGCTTCTGCCGCCCACAGTCGTATCAAAGATCAAATCGCCAGTGTTAAAATACCGCTGCAATAAAACGCCCCATGCACTGTACAGCAATGAAGCTATAGTAAGATTATGTTGCTTAATAAATACATCCAGCTCGGCTTTGAGGGATGCAGGAACCTGTTTTTGATAATGCGCTGTGGTTTCTGTAGGGCTGGTTCTTTTAATTTTTCGTGTCGCCGTTGCTTCTTTTGGAGAACCATATCCCCCCAGATAATTTTCCCAGAAAAGTGTCTGTCCTGCTGTATCTTGTTGTTGCAGTACTTTGACAAACTCTTTAAAACTCGGTTTAACCCGTGTTGTAAATATCTGGTTCTGGCTGAAGTGGTCGTATGCCAGAAAAAACTCTTTTAGAATAATCCCGTTGCTCCAGCCATCGTATAATATATGGTGGTTGCTGATGATCATTGTATATTGCTGTTCAGCCAGTTTGCATAAGATAAGCCGAAAAGGAACCTCTTGCAAATCAAAGGGTTCGTGGCTGTCGCGTTTTTTTATGTCTTCCAGGGCCGTCTTTTTTTGGGCCGCGTCGTGGTGGGACAGGTCAAAAAAACGAATGTGGCAGTGGTGTTCTTTCAGGATAATTTGCGACGGTTTTTCCAATTTTCCCCAGCGGAACACCGTCCGTAACATTTCATTGTTTTCGATCACCTTATGCCATGCTTTTTCAAAGTGCGGGAGATCAATGTTTCCCGTGATGTCGAGGCTTAATTGTTCACAATACAGTTCGCTCTGGGGATTTTGCAAATAAAAAAAGAGTAAACCCTCCTGCATGGGGGTTAACATCAGAATGTCCGCGATGTTTTTCCTGTCCAATTGTTTCATTTATTCCTCCTGGTAGACCTCTAATGATTTTTGTAGGTGATGGATTAGTATTGGAACCGATTTTACTATTTTCCGGTAGGCTTCCGCCTTTGAATGGATAATCATTTGACTGCATATGATTTTTTTTTTAAGAGTATATATGATTCTTTGCCTTAAATTGGGTTGAGTTTTAAAAAAGGAATTATACCACATTATCGCAGTTTTGCAAATCAAGAAGATGTCCTGAATTCACCGCCAACTATCGCGCAACTTAATTTGGATTGATTTTCACCAAT
>CAZCVI010000073.1:0-38906 GCA_964502145.1 uncultured Clostridia bacterium | reverse complement strand
CACCTTATATTAATAACTTTAGGAAGGTGCGCTCGCAAAAACTTAAATCTTAAAAACTTAAATCTTAAAAACTTAAATCTTGAACTGTCAATCTTTAGTGAGAAACGTCAGGTTCTGGGATGGAATCCCCTTTTTTTTGATACTACATTTAACAAATTGCTGCAAATGTGGCGCAAATAGGCCGGGGTTTTGGGGAGAGATTTTTGTTAATGCGGGGAAGGATAGTGCCGTCCAAAAAACTGAATAGATACCAATAATTCGAACTCAAGCACATCTAATATGCTGTTTCTATTGAGAGTTGGGCATCTTAGGGGCACCCCACTCCTGGATATTAAATAGGAAATCACCGGCGGAGCCTACCAGTTGATAGGTTTCCGCAGGGATTTGGATTCTTTTGGAAATCCCCATATTATAAAAAAGGTCAAATATTGGTATGAGCGGAAGTTCTTCCAACCATATCCTGTAAGCCTGTTTGTAAATTTCTGCCTGTTTTTGATTAATTTTTTCTAGTCGGCCTTGTTTTAGTAGTTTGTCCATGGTTTGGTTCTTGAAAGAAGCATAATTAAACGCTGAATCGCTTTGAAAGATTTCCCCGACATCGCTACCGATATCCAAAACAAAACCAGACAGAGCCATATCGAAACGGCCATTTTTTAGATATTCCAAAAATGAGTGATACTCCAGTGCCACGATTTTTAATTCGATATGGAGCGGTTTTACTTTCTGAGCCAAGAACAGTGCGAACTCCTTTCTTAATTTACTTTCCGTGTTGATAAGGATTTTGAAAGAGATTTTATCATTGAGCGGAGCAGTTTCGCGGCGCTCTGGGATCGTACTGCCCGGCGACATTATGAATGGCGTCACCAAACGCTCACCCCTGCCATTTAAAAAACGGGTGGTGAAATCCCCCCATATCAACAGGTTATAAAATAGCTTTCTGATGTTTTTGGTGATGGCTGGATTTTTTAGATTAAACACCAGATAGGAGTAGCCAAATTTTTTATATTTCAGCACAGAAAAACTTTGGCGCCATGATTCCGTTTTTTTGTAGGCCTCAATATGTTCCGGCTGAAGCTCACAGACATCGATTTCTTGCCCCAGCAATTTTAATGGCGATAGTTGCGTGTAAGCGACCAGCGAAAATTCCAGAAACGTATACATCTGTCTCGGAACAGTTGGCCGGTACATGGGGTTTCGTTCCAATAAAATTTTTGACTGATTTTCAATCGCTTTGAGTCTATAGGGGCCTGTTCCCGTTAATGTGGCGTCGCGGAATGGGCCCGGTTTCGCTTTTTTTATGTCCCATGCGTTCAAAATTTTAAAAGTCAAATAATTTTCCCAAGCTACCACCTTGTCTGTCAGAATTAACTTAACAGTATAGCGATTGATCTGGGTGATTTCTTTGATAACGGAAATAGTGGAAACATAGGGGTAACTGAAGTCTTTGTTTTTCAGCAGTTTAACCGTCTCCACTACATCTTCCGCATCCAATTCCTTGCCATTGGAGAAAAAAATATTTTTCCTTAATTGCAGTACGATTTCCAAATGATCTATTTTCTCTCCAACATGTGCGCTTTCAGTCAAACATTTTCTAACGCTACCGTGGCTGTCAAAATAGTAAAGTGCATCAAATACCTTATTAACTACAGCGGAGGCAGTCTCATTGGTTGCATAGACAGGATTCAAAGAAAATGGGAATGTGCTTATTCCGATCCTTAACGTATTAGCGCCAGCGGTATGGTAGTCCGCACTATAAAGACCTGTCAATGCAAATACAATCATAACTATTAAAAGCTTACTCATTTTAATCATGGTGACCTCACAGATAACTTTTTTACATTATTGTACATTATTGAACAGTAAAAAGCAATTGTTTACAAAATATCTCTCATAAAAAGGTGAACTCCTACTATAAAATCAGTAGACTTCCTTGTTGTCTTTTTAATAGTTCCACCTGACAGTTTCGCGTACATCTATTCCGTTTTTTTCATTAGGTATCTATGAGAATCTTTTATGCCTCGCTCAGAAGTCACAAAGTTCCAGTTATTTCTCAGGCCAAAAACTTTTAATTATGCCGTGAAATTATGTTTCGTCCGCTGTAGTTTTGTAATTATTTATGGAACTATCCAGCTTTTTGTAGAATATTCTAACTTATTGTAGAATTTTCTGGCTTCAGTTACAATTTTTTAATAATTTTTAAAAAATTGTGGTTACAGGGGCAATTTTTTAAAAATTCCTTGAAAATTGTAGCTGAGCGGACTTTTTTTTAAGAATTCCTTAAAAATTGTAGCCATGGGGGCATTTTCTTAACTATTTTTGAAAAATTGTACCTACAGGTCCAATTTTGTAGGCGGGGGAAGTTTATAGTGCTCTTTCAGCTAAACTCATGCCATTTGCATGAATCTGCTGCAATCTACCCTTGAGCTTAAAAAACCCAGAGCTGGACATATGAGAATCTCCTAGATACCGCTGAAAAAAAAGGATTAGATACTTCCTGGATTCGCCATCAGATTCGTGAAAAAACATGGACGATATGGACAGAGTGGACGATATGGACGATGTTGAGCAAAAACAAAATCTTTTTTTTGTCCACATCGTCCACAACTATTTCAAAAATTTGGTGGTGGATTTAGATACTTTCACGTCTATTTACAAAAAGAGGCAGATGGTTTATAATACCCCAATGAAGGAAGAGTGCAGTGATAAACCCGATTGGGCACCCCACGGTGACCATGATGCCTTTGCAGTTCGAGTTCGGCAAGGTATTGAGGGGCATTCTATCGTCAGAACAGCATCCCCTTTATTTCCCAAAAAACGAATCCATTTATCGGTTGACGAGTATGTTGCCGGTGTATTAAAACGCGACAAAACCATTCTGGGCCGCGCTATCACTTTGATAGAAAGCAATTCTCCCAGCCATTACCAGATGGCCCGCGAGGTGTTGCAACGGTTATTACCCCATACGGGGGGCTCGTTGCGCATCGGCATCACCGGCGTACCCGGCGCTGGCAAAAGCACGCTGATTGAAACGTTCGGGTGTTACCTGGTCGAACAAGGACACCACGTGGCTGTACTGGCCGTGGACCCCAGCAGTACTGTTTCTGGGGGCAGTATTCTGGGAGATAAAACCCGGATGGAGAAACTATCCCGCCTGCCAGAATGTTTTATTCGCCCCTCTCCTTCCAGTGGAACTTTGGGCGGTGTTACCCGCAAGAGCCGTGAAACGTTATTGGTATGTGAAGCGGCTGGTTTCGATGTGATTTTGATCGAAACCGTGGGAGTGGGTCAAAGTGAAATTACCGTCCGTTCCATGGTGGATTTTTTTTTGCTGCTGATGATTGCCGGGGCTGGCGATGAGTTACAGGGTATTAAAAAAGGGGTGATCGAACTGGCAGACGCATTGCTCGTCAATAAAGCAGATGGCCAGAATAAAATGCGTGCCGATCTGGCCAGGAATGAATACGATACCGCCCTCAAATACTTGTCACCCGCTACCCAGGGGTGGAAAACCCAGGCGTTCACCTGTTCCGCATTGACAGGCGAAGGCATCGCGCAAATTTGGAACCTCATTAAAGAGTTTCAAACGCTTACCATGGCCACTAGTGTTTTCCAAGAAAGAAGGAACCAGCAGTCTTTATCATGGGTTTTTTCCATGATCGAAGAGTATTTGAAAGAGAGTTTTTATGGTGATGCCAATGTAAAAAAAGAATTGGCAGAATTGAAGCCACAAGTTCTCGGAGGCACCTGTCTGCCTGTTGCTGCGACTGAAAAGTTGCTTAATGCCTACTTTTTAAACAAGAACTGAGTTGTTTTCCCCCTCTTTTTTTATGTTTTTTTTATGACTGTTGCGGATAAATCTCCCGATCATCGCTTGGGGAGGATGAATGGATAAAAAAAAAAATTAATTCTTTTTTAATTTTTTTTAGTTGACATCCATACTACCAGTTATTATAATATGTAAATAGGGAGTTATATTATGAGTACTATATTAATGGTAATTTTGTTCATCTGCGCTGTGGTTTTGGTAAGTGGATTTTTAATGTTGGTTATTACAATAATACCGGCAATAAGCCATCTAAGGTTGCTGATGTCTGAACTTGAAAGAACTTCTACCGAGGTCAGGCAAGCGGCCATAAATTTAAAGACAATAACCGGAAAAATCGATAGGGACTTGGATAAAGTAGATATATTGCTGGATTCAACCACGGAAACAGTAGAAACGGTAAAAGAGTCATTGCAATTTGTCAATATGAAGATATTAAAACAATCAGCCGGATTGTTGGCCATGATACCGGCCTTCAAATTCGGTTGGAAACTAATAAAAAAAATTCGAAGGAGGTAATCATGAGTAGCGAAAGAAAAGGAGTAGCAACATTGTTAGGGTTTTTGGCAGGTGCAGCTATTGGAGCAGGCGTTGCGTTATTGTTCGCGCCACAGTCAGGCAAAGAGACGCGGAAGAAAATAAAGGAAACATCCGAAAAAGTGGCCGGAGATCTTAAAGAGAATTACGAAAAGGTCACCAAGGAAATGAAGAACGCCGCAACCAGTGGTATTGATCATGTGAAAACTTTTATCGGTGGTTCTAAACGCGCCGCTGAGAAAGATTAACATTTAACAATGCATTAAAAAAGGAATCCACATATCTGTCCTGAAAGTGATTCTCAGTTCAGACAGCCGAAAATCATTTTCGGCTGTCTTGAACCGTTTAATAATTTAGGAGAATCTGCGATGACATGAGATAAAGTTGGATTGGGATTCCATTGTTATAATTTAGTTAGAGGAAGAAAAATATGAACATTAGATGTATTAAAGGAAGGGAAATACTGGATTCCCGCGGCAATCCCACCGTGGAAGTGGACCTGATTCTTGAGTCCGATATTTTTGTAACCGCATCCGTGCCTTCTGGAGCTTCCACAGGCACACATGAAGCCTTGGAATTACGCGATGGCGACAAATCCAGATACAATGGCAAAGGGGTATTAAAGGCAGTCAAGAATATTGACGAAATCATCGCCCCGGCGTTAATCGGGAAAAATGTACTGGACCAATATGACATTGATCAAACGATGATCAAACTGGATGGCACTCCGGGAAAAAGCAAGTTAGGCGCCAATGCCATGCTTGGAGTTTCTATGGCTGCGGCCATGGCTGGTGCCGCGTATTCCGATCTGCCTCTTTTTCGTTATCTCGGCGGTGTGGGTGCCGTGGAATTACCCGTTCCCATGCTGAATATTATTAATGGTGGCTCACATGCCGATAACAGCGTGGACCTGCAAGAATTTATGATCATGCCAGTAGGTGCTCCCAATTTCAGGGAAGCCCTGCGTTGGAGCGCTGAAATATTTCATACTCTCAAGGGGATTTTGAAAGCCAGGAAATTAAGTACCGCAGTGGGTGACGAAGGTGGTTTTGCTCCTAATCTGGAGTCCAATGAAGAAGCCTTGATGGTGATTGTCGAAGCCATTAACGAGGCCGGGTACAAAGGCAAGGTACGGATTGCTATGGACCCCGCCGCATCGGAATTCTATGACGACAAAAAGAAAAAGTATGTCTTTAAAAAGTCCGATGGTAGAGAATTAAGCTCGGCTGAAATGGTAGAGTATTATGCCGACCTAGTGGAAAAATATCCCATCATTTCCATTGAAGACGGCTTGGCCGAAGATGATTGGGAAGGGTGGAAACTCCTGTACAAAAAATTGGGTAATCGCATCCAATTGGTAGGCGACGATTTGTTCGTCACCAATCTGGTCCGTTTTCAAAAAGGACTTGACCTGGGCGTGGCCAATTCAATTCTGATCAAATTGAACCAGATCGGCACAGTCTACGAGACGATTGAAACCATTAAAATGGCGCAACGACATGGTTGTACCGCAGTGGTGTCGCATCGTTCCGGGGAAACCGAGGATACTTTTATCGCTGACCTGTCCGTGGGACTTTGCACCGGTCAGATCAAGACTGGTTCCGTGTCCCGTAGTGAACGGATTGCCAAGTACAACCAGTTGCTCCGTATTGAAGAAGAGCTCGGTGACAGAGCCATTTACAAAGGGATGAACACCTTTTACAATCTGAAAAAGTAGCGTTAATCTTTAAGCCATAAACATATGAAGGGGCGGGACATTGGGTTTCCCAATGCCCGCCCTTTTTTATTGTATTGCCAACTGTGGGATAATAAGTAATGTGAAAAAATCGTGGATAAATACATCATTGTTAAAGGCGCAAAAACCAATAATCTGAAAAATATCGACGTGGAGATTCCCCGTGGTAAAATCACGGCCCTCGTAGGCGTCAGTGGTGCAGGCAAAACCTCGCTGGCTTTTGATACCATCTATGCAGAAGGATATCTGCGTTACATAGAGTCCATCTCCCCTTACATCCGGCAATTCTTGGACAAACTGGACAAGCCACCAGTAGAAAAAATCGAGGGCCTACCCCCGGCTATTGCGTTCAAACATAAAAAACCCGCCAAAAATCCACGCTCCATTGTGGCTACAGCCTTGGATATATATGATTACTTGCGATTACTCTATACGAAAATTGGCCGCTGTTTTTGCCCGGGCTGCGGCCAGGAAATCAAACCATACTCCATTGATGAAATCATCCCCGAACTACTGGAACACTATCAGGAAAAAATCGATATCTGTTTCCAATATCAGGGGGAAGTCGCCTTCCTGGTGAATCGTGGTTACTATTTCTATATGGATGGAGAACAAGACACGCGGCAACGTATTGATCATCAAGTGAAAGACAAACCTATTCACGTGATCATCGACAGTGTGGAACCCACCCTGGAAAACAAGAGCCGTTTGTTTGAAGCCCTCGATAAATCGATTTCCATGGGCAACGGCAATGCTCTGATTTATTATCTAGACCCTGGCAGTGGCAAAAAACAAAAGCGGATTTTTTCTGCGACTCTCTATTGTTCTACCTGTCAAGTAGCGTATCCCCCAGCAGACGAGCATTTGTTTTCCTTTAATAGCCCCAAAGGCGCGTGCCAGACCTGTAATGGTTTCGGCGATACCCAGACCTTGGACCCCCAGTTGATTTTCCAGCCCACTCTCTCCTTGTTAGAGGGGGGACTACGCCCCTTTAATTCCCCTGCTACCCGAGTCTATGGACAGGAGATTCTCCACCATGCAGAAATGCAGGGAATCGACCCCAATCGTCCTGTGGGGCAATTAAGCCCGGCGGAACGTGATTTTTTAATGGAAGGGGCTGATACTTTCGGCGGTATTCGTGGTTTTTTCGATTGGCTAAAAACCAAAAGTTATAAAGTCCAGGCCCGCGTTTTTATCAGTCGTTACACCACATACCACTCCTGCACCGATTGTGGCGGTAGTCGTTTGAATCTTTATGCCCGCGCCTTTCAAATCAACGGGAAAAACATCGCCCAATTTCTGCAGTTCACTATTCAAGAAGCCGCAGATTTTATACGTGCCCTTGAGCCTTCTCTATTTAAAGCAAAAATATCTCCCGATGTATTTACTGATATCCAATCCCGTTTTGATTTTCTTGTCCGTACTGGTCTCTCCTATATTCAACTCAATCGTCCTACCTTTACTCTTTCCAGGGGGGAGTATCAGCGCATCAATTTGGCGTTTATTCTTGGTTCCACTCTCTCCGATTCCTTGTTAATTCTCGACCAACCCTCCTCTGATTTGCATCCCCACGATTATGAAAAGTTACACGCCTTTTTAAACCGGTTAAAAGAGAACGACAATACATTGCTCTTGATTGAGCACAACCCCGATATCGTCAGAGGCTGTGACCATGTGGTGGAGTTGGGTCCACTGGCCGGTGAGAACGGGGGCGAAGTCGTATATAAAGGAACCAGTAGCCATTTTTTTAATGAAAACTTCCCCGGTGATACCCTTACTCGTCATTATTTCAAGCAATCCCCGGTGTTTCAAAAACGGGAAAAACCCCTTAAAGATTGGCTGGTATTCCCTGTCGCAGATACCTATAATTTGAAGAGTTTTGTTTTCAAAATTCCGTTGTTTGCCTTTACCGTTGTGGCTGGCGTCAGTGGAGCGGGCAAGACCACGCTTCTTTATCATGAAATATACCGCAAAACCAAAAAAAAACCGGGCCACTATTTAAAAAAGATCAAGGAGATTGTTTTTATTGATCCTGGTTTGCAGCAGCTTCGCTCTAATACCATTGTGGCCGGTTTCTTTGAGTTATTTGCGCCATTACGGGAACTGTTTGCCAGTTTAAAAGAGAGCCGCGTGCTTCATTATACCACCGGTCATTTTTCCTTTAATTCTTCTCTGGGGCAGTGTGACGAGTGCAAGGGGAAAGGGTACAATGAAATTGAAATGCAATTTTTACCCGCCGTGCGAGTCGGTTGCAGCACCTGCAACGGCACCGGGTATAAAGCCGATATTTTGAAAGTCCGCTACCTGGGGAAAAATATTCGCGAGATATTGGATTTGAGTATTGATGGATTTATCCAGTTGATGGCCGATGAATGGCCGGACACCAAAAAAGAAATCAAAAAAGAAATATTGTATTCCCTCAAAGAGAACGGACTCGGATATATCCGGATGGGTCAGCCGCTAAAAACCCTTTCCGCCGGGGAACTACAGCGCCTCAAATTGGTCAAGTACCTGAATACCAAAACCACCGGCACATTGTTTCTGATCGACGAGCCCACATTTGGCATGCATCCCCACGATATAGAAATGGTCAAAAATCTGGTGGACAAACTGGTGGAAAATAAAAATACCGTGGTGGCAGCCGAACATAATTTAAATTTAATCGCCCATTCCGATTATGTCATTGAACTCGGTCCTACCGGTGGTGAGGCTGGTGGGTACATGATTTACGGGGGACCTACCGCACATATCCAAGATGCCCCGGAGAGCATCACGGGAATTTATCTTAAAAAAAATTCAAAAAATACTTGACAAAACCTGTCAATACTTATAAAAAATAGATTAATCAAATTTTGCAGGAGAAAAAAGTAATGGAGCAAATTGAAGTTATTTCATGGAAAACGCTGGACGCCATCAAGCAAGCTTCAACTCACCTCTTTGATACTATCGGAGATCTTGATACCAATGAACAGATGGCCATCTTTTGCTCGGTGGAAGAGGACTTTTTCGAATTGTATTACAGCGAATTGGAAAGCAATTATATCAGACATTTTGAAGATGAAGAGGAGATGTACAGGACCATCGAATTAAGAAAAAATGAATTCGGCGAAGACGATTTTGATTCCGAGGATTTTTATGAAGAGGAGACCTTTGATGATGCCGATGAAGATTACCGTGGTTATACTATCCGCGATGAGGATACAGATGATGACTTTTAATCATAATATATCAATCACTATAACACATCCCGAAAGTCAAAAACCGGGATGGGCAGCCAGGAGATAGCCCGTGATGAAGAATAAAGCAGACAGCAATGGTGAATATAAAAAATATAGTGACTATTCCATCATTGGCCTCATGTTTCCTGTTTCTATAGCCGTGGGTTTGGCCATTGGCTATTACTTGGACAAATGGCTCAAAACCTCCCCCTATCTGCTGATTATATTTACCCTGTACGGAGTAATCGGAGGGTTTTGGAATTTGATCAAAATAACCAGTCAAAATGGAAAAAAAAAGTAGTCAAGAAACCGTTAAACGTCTGATAAAACAATCGGTTGTCGTCCAGGTAGTGGTCTTGGTGGTTATTTTCCTTTTTACAAAAACTTTATTTTATAGTATAATCTTTCTTCTGGGATCCATTATAAGCATATTGGGTTTTTTAGCAATGATAAAGATGATAGATCGAGTGATCAGGCTGGGAAAAGGGCAGTTCCTCTTTTTCCTGGTCGGTCTGCTAAAAGTAGTGGTGATCACCGCACTGGTGTATCTGAGCGCACGGTTTTCGCGCTCAGAAAGTTCAGTGTTGTTTTTTATCCTGGGCCTTTCCGTTATCGTTATCGCGATTGCGGTGGAGGGCTTTTACCAATTATACAGGAGTGTTGCCAATGGCCGAACATAAGTTTATTATTGTCGAGTTAATCAATGGTTTTCTCCGGTGGGTGCTGGGGAACCTAGGTGTGGTGGTGGCGCCAGAGAAGTATATCGTCCCCCCCCACGTGGTGATGGCTGTTATCGTAACCATATTGATCATTGTATTTTTTAAGCTGGTAGTAAAAAATCTCTCCATTTTCCCCGGGAAGTTGCAAAATGTACTGGAGTTGATTTATAAATTTTTCCAGGGTCTCGTCGATGAGATAATCGGTCATGAAGGGCGTCGGTTTATACCAGTACTCGGCACATTGGGGTTGTTTATCGCTATTTCCAATCTCGTGGGTTTATTGCCTGAGATGGTTTCCCCTACCGCCAATCTCAACACTACTGCTGGATGTGCATTATTTATAATTTTCTATTATCATTCCCAGGGGATTCGTAAACATGGTGTTTTGGGGTATATCAAGACGTTTATGGGACCTGTCTGGTGGTTGGCGCCTCTTTTTCTTCCAATCGAACTTGTGGCCCACTGTATTGCCCGCCCGTTGTCACTCTCAATGCGTCTTTTTGGAAATATCTTCGGCGAGGATATGGTCATCATCATCATTGCTTCCCTTATTCCTTTTATCGCACCCTTGCCCGTGATGGCGCTCGCTGTTTTTACATCGTTGCTCCAGGCGTTTATTTTTGTGATGCTCTCTACCATCTATCTGGCTGGCGCCGTGTCCCATGAACATTAAAACAAGAATAACAATCGTGAAGGATAAATGGAAACGTTGAATCATCAATTCAGCCAAGCAACCGCCCCATTTGTCAGCACATTAATCAGCACATTAATATAAAGGAGAATAAATAGATGAAAAGCAAATTTATGTTAATCATCATCACCCTGCTGGCTCTGTCAGCAACACTTTCCGCTCAAGGAGAAGCTGCCAAGAAAGTGGCCGATGCCACCCCGCTGTTTCTCTGGTCCATTATCGCCGGCACGGTCTGTTTGACCATTGCCGCAGTGGGAGGTGCTTTTGCCCAATCCAAAGCGTTAAGAACTGCGGTTGAGAATATCGGCAGGAACCCTGCCGCCGCTGATTCTATTAGAGGCGTCCTGATTATCGGTTTGGCTCTGATCGAATCCCTGGTTATTTACGTTCTGTTAGTGGACTTGATCCTCTACTTCGTGAAATGGGGTTCTTATACTTTTTAAGCGTACAGTGAGAATGGAAGGGATGTCTGTAAGACGCCCTTCCATTTTTTCTTTACTCCCAATGCCCCATGCCGCTAAGAGAATTTAAGATAATAAGAAATCTGTGGGTTGCGCTCAAGGAGTTTTTCCGTGAAGATGGCTTGGATAAGTCCAGTATCTTGGCGTATTACTCTATCTTTTCCTCTATATCCTTGCTGACTTTTTTTTTCTTTCTTTTTTCCCGTTACCCGGGGCGTCCTGCTGCCGTTTTAAAGAGTCTTTATCCTTTCTCTCCCGATATTTTCGATAAAATCTCCCCTGAGTTTTTCCAAAAGGCGGCTGAAATTTCCAGTCATTTGGTAGACATTGGAACCATGGGGGTTTTCTTTTCTTTGGTATTCGGTTTATTGATCATTACCAAGATCGTTCAATTTGTCAATGCCATGTTTCATCTGGATTTGAATATCAGGAGAGCGGAAAAAGGGTTTATGATCCGGCGTGTCAGTGAATTTAGCTTGCTTTTTCTGATTGGTTTTTTGGTCGTGGGTTCCTTCTTGTTTAGTGGTTTTATTTCTACTGTGAACAACCTCTATTATAAGAACAAGTTCCTGACCCAGTATATTGATCCTGGATTCGTTGATACTGTGAGCGAGATTCTGTTGATTTACGTGATCCCCTATTTGATAGCCGTCTTCTTTTTTTTTGTGCTATACAAATATATCCCGGAAAAGGTCGTGTATGTCAAGGGTGCATTTATCGCCGCGCTGATAGCCGCTTTTCTTTGGCAACTGGGAACGCGGGCGTATGCGCACTATCTCGTCCATATTTCCTTATTCGGGCAAGTCAAAGGTCCTATTATCGCGGTGATTCTTTATGGATTTTGGATGGAATTGTCCATGGGTATCATGCTTTATGGTGCCAAATTAACTTATATTTTCGATAGGGAAAGAAATGAAAAACTTAAAAGAGATCGCGTTATTGCTTGATGGAGAATGGAAAGGCGACCCGCTTTATGAAGTGGAGTCGGTTAATTCCATTGATAGTGCCGGAGCGAAGGAAATTGCTTTTTCCATCAAAGATACTCTTGATCTCCAGAAAGTAAAGGCTGGCATTCTGATTGTGGGGCGGTTGAGTCGGCTCCAGTACCCCAACATAATCTATGTGGATGAACCTTATGCGGCATTTGCCGTGTTATTGGACGTATTCTTTCCCCATCAACCGTTTAGCCGGGGTATTGATAGCAATGCTTTTGTGGCGGAAAGTGCCCGTATCGGTAAAGAGGTAAGTATCGGGGCGTTCTCTTATGTCGGGGAAAGAAGTAAAATCGGTGATTTTTGCGAAATTCATACAGGCGTAAAAATTTACCGTGATGTTAAAATTGGGAAGAATTGCTTGATTTATGCCAATGTGGTCATCCGCGAGGAAGTGGAAATCGGCGATTATGTCGTGATACAACCAGGAGCGGTGATTGGCGCCGATGGATTTGGATTTACCCGTTTAAGCGATGGCACACCGGTTAAAATTCCCCAGAAAGGAAAGGTTAAAATTGGCAATCACTGCGAAATCGGAGCCAATACCTGTATTGATCGTTCTACTATTGCCGAAACCGTTCTGTCTGATTATGTCAAGCTGGACAATCTGGTTCAAATCGGCCACAATGTTCACATTGGTCGGGGTTCCGCCCTGTCATCTCAATGCGGGATTTCCGGTTCAGTGGAGATTGGAGAGAATGTCGTCATGGGAGGGCAGGTGGGTGTGTCCGACCATGTGAAAATCACCGATGGCGTGATGGTCTCAGCTAAAACTGGTGTTTCCGGGAATATTAAAACCAAAAGCATTATCGCGGGCATTCCACACCAGGAATTCAACAAGTGGAAAAGGAACTATGCTATCTTTCGCAACCTGGAGAAGTATATCGATCGCTTAAAAGAGTTAGAAAAGAAAATAAAAGACCTTGAAAAATAAAAGGAGAAAAAAATGAAACGATTATTTATTGTTATTTTTGCTGTAATGCTTGCGTTTGCGTTATTAACAATCGGACAGAACACCACCTTGAAAGCCCAGGCGGGAAAAAGTAACGCCAAAATCCAGTTTGAATCCACCACCGTGGAATTCGGGGAAAAGGAATCCGGGGAAATAGCCACCGTGCAATTTAAATTTAAAAATGTCGGCAAAGACGTTCTTGTCATTAAAAACATTTCCAGTAGTTGTGGTTGTACTGTCCCACAATTGGACAAAAAAGAGTACCAACCCGGTGAAAGTGGAGTTCTTCCCGTGCAATTCAACACCCGTGGTTATAATGGCAAAGTAGTTAAAACCATTACTGTTAACAGCAATGATAGCGAAAATGGCATGATCCAACTCAACATCGCTGGCACTGTTAATATGAAGGATTTTGCTGTTATGGAACTGGATTCCGATAAATTGGATTTCGGTGATCTGGTGAAAGGCAAGAAGTACTCTAAAAAAGTTACAATCAGAAATACCGGGACTATTGAGCTTAAGATTATCGAAGTCACCCATGGTGCCGATATGTATCCCATATTTCCCAAGAAAGAGTTAAAAGCCCATGAAGAGATGAACATGGAAATAGTATTCACGCCCATGGATCCGGGTAAAATTAATAATTTCTTGAAAATTATGACCAATGCGTACCAATCGCGCATGATGATTGTTAAAATCACTGCGGATGTAAAATAATCAAAAATCGCTTTTCCTCTACTGCTTCCTCCTCCACTTGGTTTGTGGGGGGAAGCGGTAGAGATTTGCTGTTTGGGTAATGATGGATACTATTTTTCCTTTAGCAGATAAACTGCGACCCACCGGGCTGGATTCCTTTGAGGGGCAGGAGCATCTTGTAGGTAAAGGAAAACTTATCCGTTCGTATATTGAGAACAATAAATTAAATTCCCTGATTTTCTGGGGACCGCCCGGTACGGGAAAAACGACTTTATCACGGATTATTGTCAAAGAGATGGAATTACCTGCCGTGGAGTTCTCCGCTACCATTGCAAAACTCAATGATGCGCGCGAGATTATGAAGCAGGCGGCTGAAGGCAAGAAAGAAACAGGTAAACCGCTGGTGTTGTTTGTGGATGAAATTCACCACTTCAATAAAAGTGCTCAGGACGCTTTCCTGCCTTATGTGGAGCGGGGTGATATTATTTTGCTGGGCACTACCACGGAAAATCCCGCTTATAAAATCAACCGCGCATTGCTTTCGCGATTAAAAATCATGGAGTTTTTCCCCCTTACTGAGATTAATTTAAAGAACATTCTAACCAAGGGGATCAACGTCATCGAGCAGAACCTGGGATCCCCGTTGGAACTGCCAGAAATGGTTCCCAATATCATCCTGAATTATTCGGAAGGGGATGCCCGGCGCATGTTGAATTTGTTGGAAGTGATTTTTAGTTTGCACTCTTCCGGGGTAGCTATTACCGAAACCATGGTATTGGATGTTATTCAAAACAAAATCGGTGCATATGATCGTACCGGGGATGATCGGTATCAATTGATTTCCGCTTTTCATAAAAGTGTCCGTAACTCTGATCTCGATGCGTCGCTTTTCTGGTTGTATCGCATGATGGAGGGGGGTGAAGACCCGTTGTTTATTCTACGGCGGATGATACGGATTTGTGTTGAGGATATTGGTTTTGCTGATCCAGAAGCGTTGCATGTTTGCCTCAATGCAAAAACAGCCTTTGAATTTTTAGGACCGCCAGAGGGGAATCTTTTTATTACCCAGGCTGCTGTTTACTTGGCTACCGCACCCAAAAGTAACGCCCTGTATTTGACGGAAAAGAAAATGCAAAAAGTCATTGAGAAGTACAGAACTGTTGGTGTTCCCATTCATATCATCAATCCAGCCAATTTTATTGCGGCTCAAAAGGGCGCGGGCAAAGAATATCTCTATGCCCATGATTTCAAGGAAAAAACCACGCCCATGATCACGATGCCCGATGAAGTGAAAGAGAAAGACTTTTATCAACCCAATGTATTGGGGTTTGAGAAGAAAATAAAAGAGCGGATGGATTACTGGCAAAAGATGAAGGCCAGGTTTTTTAAAAAATAATCTATGGTTCCATGTTTCTTCGGGGAGAATTTTATTATTTCGTCCGACAATAGCGTCTGTGGCGAACATGAGCATGCCACTAATAAAGCAATTAAATTGGAGGTTAGAAAAATGAAACATATGAAACACAAACCGCTTAAATTCCGCTGGAGTATGGTGTGGTTGCTAGTTCTTATTGTGATTATTTTGGCTTGCGGTAGCAGGGCAGACAAAGTGGCACCGATTGCTATGGCTCAGGAAAAAAGCAAAGCGGATGCCGATGCATTTCGTTCAGAAGCAATGCCGTCATCTTTGGTCATGGAAAGGGAAGAGCAGCCAAAAGAAAAATTCAACACGGAAGAATACACTAAAATTGAGGAGAACAAATTCAAAGATGCCAGGGAAAACCCGCTCTCTACTTTTTCAATTGATGTGGACACCGCCTCGTATACCAATATTCGCCGATTTATTACTGGTAACCAAATGCCTCCGAAAGACAGCGTCCGTATTGAGGAGATGATCAATTATTTTACGTACGATTACCCCGAACCGACTGGGGAACATCCGTTTTCTATTGTCAGCGAAGTGTCTGTTTGTCCATGGAACACCGCGCACAAACTGGTTCATATTGGATTGCAGGGCAAGCGGTTGAATTATAATGATTTGAAACCTTGTAACTTGGTTTTTCTCGTGGATTCCTCTGGTTCTATGGAGGATGAAAACAAATTGCCGCTTTTAAAAAAATCATTGAAGTTGTTATTGGATGGACTAGATGATAAAGATCGTGTGGCCATAGTGACTTATGCTGGTTCTGCCGGACTGATTCTTCCTTCTACTCCGGCCTCGAAGAAAAGTGACATCCTGAACGCTCTGGAACGTCTGGAAGCTGGGGGTTCCACTGCTGGAGGCGCAGGAATTGAACTGGCTTATGCGGTAGCCAAAGAGAACCTGATCAAAGATGGCAATAACCGTGTTATTCTTTGTACGGACGGCGATTTTAACGTGGGCGCTTCCTCGACTGGTGATATGGTGCGGTTGATTGAGGAAAAACGAAAGGATGATATTTATCTGACCATTTGTGGTTTCGGCATGGGTAATTATAAAGATGGTCGCATGGAAGAGATCAGCAAATCCGGTAACGGGAACTATTTTTATATTGATTCCATCCTCGAAGCACAAAAAGTTTTTGTAAAAGAGATGCGGGCCAATCTTTTTACTATTGCCAAAGATGTAAAAATCCAGGTGGAGTTCAATCCCACCAAGATTAAAGCTTATCGTTTAGTGGGCTATGAAAACCGGGTCATGGCCAACGAGGATTTTAACAACGATAAAAAAGACGCGGGCGAATTGGGTGCCGGGCATACTGTTACAGCACTCTATGAACTTATCACCGCTGATTCCTCAGAGGAAGTCAATAAAGCGGGCGCTTTAAAGTACCAGGAAACCCAAATTAAAAAAAGTGCGGCGGGAAGTCTGGAAATCATGTCAGTGAAACTACGTTATAAACCACCCAAAGAAGAAATCAGCAAATTGATCGAATTGGTGATTGTGGACCCCAAAATTGCTCTGGAGAAAACATCTGATAATTTCCGTTTCTCTGCTGCCATAGCAGGGTTTGGCATGCTGTTGCGTGATTCCCAATTCAAAGGGAATTTAACTTACGATGCAGTCTCTTCCTTGGCAAAAACATCTCTGGGGAAAGACGCCGAAGGATACCGCGCTGAATTCATTCGACTGGTAACTACTGCCACATTACTATCGAAATAAAAAAAATAATTATTAATGATAACGGTTGACTTTTATTCTTTCTGATATATAATATATACGTTGATATTGACGTGCGTCTTATTTGACGCACGTCAAGTTCGACGTACTTAATGATTGGGAGGTAAAATGAAACCAAATCCAGGCGGAATACTTAAAGGAAATGCGATTGTTGACAGGGATAAAGAAGTCAAAACTATTTGGAGAGCACTGCAAAATCAAAGTGTTGTTCTGATCTCCGAGCGACGAGTAGGTAAAACAAGCATCTTGAGAAAGATGGAAGAAAATCCCCAAGACGAGTGGAATCCGGTCTTATATTGGGTTGAAGGAAAGGAAAGCCCCGCTGAATTTGTCGAAGGACTTTACGAAGAAATATTAAGAAAAGAACTATTAAAAGATAAATTCTATAAATTGAAGAAATTCTACTCCAAGTACGCAGGCGGGAATGAAATCGGAAGTTGGAAGCTTCCGCAAATTATATCCAACTGGAAGCCATTGTTGGAATCGCTGATTGAAGATATCGTCGACTCCGATAAAAAAATTGTGCTGATGTTCGACGAACTCCCCCTGATGCTTGCTAAATTTATTAAAACCGAGGGCATCGGAGCGCTCGGCGCGATCGTGTTCCTCGATACATTACGGGCACTACGTAATAAATATGAAGCGTCTGGTAAGATTACCTTTGTTTTCTGTGGCTCCATTGGCATCCACTTGATTATCAAGGATTTAAAAAGCAATCATGGGTATAATTCCGACCCGATCAATAATATGAAGATTATTTCCGTTAGCAGCATGGATGCTGAGGGTGCCATTGATTTATGCCACCAACTCGCCACCAACGATGGCAACCCCCTGGAATTGGAAAATGATATCCTGGATTATATTTGCAAAAGAACCGATGGCTTGCCTTTTTACATTCAACATATATTCGGATATATACTGGATGCGGGAGAAAGAGTGGTTAATAAAAAAATCGTCGATTTAGCCATCGAATACTTTCTGAATGATCCCAACGACGAAGGCTTCTTTAGACACTATCTGGATCGCATTAAAACATACTATGATAGCAGCAATCAAAAAATATCCCTGGCAATTTTAGATAGAATCTGCAAAACCGATGGCTTCTGGCTTGAAGAAGATATAATTGATCTGGTCAAGACTCCCCTGGAAATTGAAGACGAAGTTATCCGTGAGACTTTATCCCTGCTCTGGAACGACCACTATCTGGTGCGAGAAGTAAAAAATAATAAAAGAACCTATAAATTCAGATACTCCATTTTGCAAAGCTGGTGGAAATTGAACCGGGGATAAAAGGGAGAAAACATAGTCATGAACGAAGGTCTTAATTATCTTCAATCCTTCAACCCAGTGGAATCTAGCGCGAAACTATTAGAACACACACTGGTGGGACGAAAAGACATCGTGGATTTATTGGAAGAACTGGTGATCGAAAGCGCTACGTCCGGCAATAAATTTCAACGTTTAATTCTGGGTCCCCGTGGCAGTGGCAAAACCCACCTTTTACGCGTTCTGTACAACCGGGTCTCGGCAAAAGTTAAACTGAAAGATAAATTGACTATCGCGTATCTCTGCGAGGATGAATATGGCATCGCTTCTTTTCTTGACCTGATCATCAGAATCCTTCGCGCACTACTCAAATGGGACCCAAACCCATCCCATGATCTGGCAAACCAAATCGAACTTTTAAAAAAGATACCTCCCTACGACCAAGAAAAAATGACGGTTAAAACCCTGCTGGACCGCATCGGCCAAACTACATTATTGATTATTATTGAAAATATCGGCGACATCTTCACGGGGATAGGGTTACAAGGACAACGAAAACTCAGGGACCTCGTCCAGCAATATGCGTGCTTTTCGATTATGGCGTCCAATTGTTCACTATTCAAGGATATTCAGTTTGAAGATAAACCCTTTCATAATTTCTTCAAAATGAATCATTTGAAAAAGTTGACTATTGATGAAGCGGTCTGGCTTCTTAAGTCGATTGCACTATGGGAAGAGAATAACGAGCTGTTCGACTTCTTGAATCTACCGGAAGTCAACGGGAAAATTCATGCTATCTATGAGCTCACCGGCGGGAACCATCGACTGCTGGTCACTTTTTATTACTTCTTTAAAGCGGATTATAAGAATACCCTCTCACTGATATTTTTAAAGACGATTAATAGCCTGATTCCCTATTATCAAAATTCAATGAAAGAATTGTCAGCGCTACAACAAAAGATGGTGCAATATCTCTATCAAACCAGAACCCCTTCCAATGTCAAAGAAATCGCGGAAAACTGCTTCAGCTCGCAAAATACAATTTCCAAACAATTATCTATCCTGGTGAAGCTACGATTCGTGGACGCGGCTTCGGTAGGGAAAGAAACTTTTTACGAACTGTCCGAACCCTTGCTACGAATCTGCTTTGAAGTCAAAGAAAATCAGAGCGGTCCGATTAAACTGTTCGTTGATTTTCTCGGTAATCTTTATTCGGCGGAAAAAATCAAGGAAATCTATCTCCGCGCCCATGAACTGGCCTTGAGCGATGTGGGAAAACAAGAAATCTGGAAAGTGGAACAAGCCTACTACAAAGAAGCATTGAAAAAATTCCATCCCCAGATACATAAACTGATTACTAAGTTTCAATTGCCGGAACCGCGCTCCGGCTCTTATATCATTACTGATAATCAAGGAAAAGGAGGACACATGCTAATCAAATCACCCCCGGCCTATTATGAAACTGGCCACACCATCGCTCTGGCGACAAAACTCGACGAACTTCTGCTGCTCTGTTTGATTGATCAGCTTGAAACCCTGCTATTAAAAGGACAGCATGAATTGATCGCGGCGTATTTTCACGAGGCACATCAAGTGTCTACCAAACATGATTATACCGATTATTTTTTTAAGGCCATTCCCATGGTTATTGTCAACCTCCTGGCCCGCCACGAACAAATCGAACTGCAACGCTTTGAATTTATTGAAACCCAACTCTCCGAATTCCTTAAAGGAAACCCAGGTATGAGTGTACCGCTAAAGTTCTTAAATACGGGTATCCGACACTTGAAAAAAAAAGAGAAAAAAGCCCTTTTTCTGTTGACGAAAGAAGAACGCTTTACCTTTAAAACCTTCGTGATAGAAAGAACCAACCCGCGCACCTAATTTATTGCCAATGTTTTTGGGTCTTGCCTTATCGGGCATTGTCTGGTATCATAGATTAAAGACCGAAATACAACAGAGAAGACAATGAACCCACTTCCCATAGATGATTATCAGGATAAGATTGAAACATCCATAACCCGGAACCCAGTTACGATACTGACGGCAGAAACGGGCGCTGGCAAGTCCACACGGGTGCCACTGTGGATGTGGAAAAAAGGCAAACGAGTCCATGTTACCCAACCACGCCGCATTGCCGCCCGTTCTCTTGGTCTCTATCTGGCCCACTTGACCGGCGTCCCGCTGGGGAAAGCTATTGGTTACCAAACGGGGTTCGACAGCATGCAATCTAAAAGCACTACCCTCCTCTATGTGACTGATGGCGTCCAAATGATCCGCGAAATTAAAAGACGCCGCGATTACGATATCCTGATCCTGGACGAGGTCCACGAATGGAACCTGAACCAAGAAGTCCTGGTCGGCATGGTCAAAGAGAATTTGGAACGGGGTTTCTATAAGAAAAACGGCAAACGGGTCGTGATCATGAGCGCTACCCTGCAAGCCGATCAACTCTCCCGGTTTCTCGGTGATGCACCCGTGATTTCTGTGCCCGGACGTGGTTTTCCTATTGCCATGCATCACAATAACCCCCACTTCATCCTCCCTGATACCGCGCAAATGGTGGAATTGGAACGAAATGTCTTGGTCTTTCAACCGGGCAAACAGGAGATTGAGCGTTTTATGGATGATCTCAAACGTATGTTGGATGGCGAGAAACTAAAGGCTAAAATTCTTCCGCTGCACGCTGAACTATCGCTCAAAGAACAAGCGAAAGTGTTCGAACATTACCAACTTCCCAAGGTTATTGTGGCCACGGATATCGCCCAGACCAGTTTAACTATCGACGATATTGATGCCGTGGTGGATTCGGGGTTTAAAAAAGAAGTACGCCTGGTGCGGGGGATAGAGGGTTTGTATCCGGTGGAAATCTCTGCCGCTGAATGTATGCAACGGGCGGGTCGGGCCGGCCGGGTTCGCGAAGGTCACTATTTCCTGTGCGCGGACGCTGCAATATCTGATCGTTTTCCTTTCCCTGACCCTGAAATTCAACGACTCAACCTTGAATCTGTGGTATTACGATTGATTAAAATGGGTATTTCGCCGCTTGATTTCCCATTTTTTCATGCCCCTGCCAAAGCGTTGCTTTTCAAAGCTATAAAAAGGTTGAAACTTCTAGGCGCCATCACCGAGGAAGGAATTGTTACTGAAGATGGGAATAAAATGGCGGAACTACCGATTTCATTGCGTGGTGCCCGGCTTCTGCTGGAAGCTCAAAAAGGCAGCCCGCAAGTGGTGGACAGCGCACTTAAATGTATTGCGATCCTGGAAACCAAGGGGATAGCGAATAAAGACTACAGCGGTGAAAAAATCGCCAACATGCCCTATCACTCGGACCTGCTAAACCAATTACTGCTGTGGCAATCTTTTAAAATGTACAAAAGTCTGATCAGTCACAAGAAGTTTGCGCTGGCCCAAGAGATTTATAATGAACTGAAAAAACGCGTCCAACTCCCCCCGGTTACAACACACGTCTCTTTAAAAGAAATGGATACTCTTTTTCGTGCGATTGTTTCCGCGTTTGCCGATGAGGTTCATATCAAGTGCGGCGATGAATATTTACGGGAAGGCGATATCCGGCAATTGGACCGGACTTCGGTGTTGTTTCAAACCAAGCCGGAAATGGTGGTGGGTCTCTCGTTTGATCTGGTGATTAAACGGGAAAACCGCGATAGTGGTGAAATGGAACAAATTCTAATCCCACTGATTACTTTCGCCGCCGAACTTTCCCTGGAACACCTCGAAACACTCAAACCCTTTAGTTACTGGAAGCAGGAACAGATTTACGTCGATAAAGCGAAGATTTTGGTGCATCGCGAAGTGTTTTTTGGCGGGCGGGTCATCAAAGAATTTAATACTGCTCCAAACTGGGACAACGCGGCTGAAAAAGAACGGGTAGTGCAGGAAGTGCTGCTCTGGTATGACAAAGAGGAAAACCGCGAGAGATACGAGTGTACGAAGAAACTACGAAAACTGGAAACCTATTTTAACGAGATTAAAACGATGGTCAGTGGCAAACTGACAACCTTTGATTTTTATCGCCGCGAATTCCTGGTCAAGGAATTGCGAGAACAACTTAAATTAGAAGATTTGGATCTCTTTTTTAAATTCCACAGCCAATTTTCTATGATAACTCTGAAGAATTTATTGCCTTTCCGGTTCATACGGGAGTTAAAACATTTACGCTGGCCCCGCCACCAAGAGATTGGGGGTGAACGAATGGAAGTGAGGTATATTGGTCATAAAGCGTTAATTGCAATGGAGTATTCCCTTTTTGAGCGGGTCAAACAAGTCGAATTGTTGTTGCCGACGGGCGTTTGGGCCGGGGTTATTCTGGGCAAGAAGAAGTGTTTTGATTGGGAGCAGGCCGTGGCCGAGTTTAATCGCTGGAAACGCACGGATATTTTCGAGAAACGATATCAGGACCAAAAAAAACCGGGGTATATGGAAGATATAGTAGAAATCCCTTTTCCACAAGCGTTAGAAGCAGGGAAAGGAAAGGATGGGACAGTCTTTGAATTTTATGCTGTGCCATTGATTGATGGGGAAGAGGTTTTTCTGGTTCATTATTTTGAAAAAGATAACGCCGTGGCTTATTTTGAAGCCATGCGCTTGCAATGGGAAGAATTCTGCCGGAAATACAAAAAGAGTAAGTTAGAAGACATTTTCAAACAAAAAGGATGGAAAGTCAAGTAAACAAAAGTCAGGGAAACAATTGACTAAATAACCACACTGTTTTATAATAATACTATGAGTGAACAAAAATGTAATACTAATTCGACTGCAAAATACATCAGGATCGTGCTGTCAGCGATTATCTTAATCCTGGGTGCTTGGTTTAAGAATCCCATTGGTTTATTGGGATTTTTTACCCTGTATACTGCTTTCTCTGGAAATTGCGGGGCATCTATTCGTTTGCCTAAAAAAAAAGACAGCCAGTAGTCTGAACTGTTGGCCCCTTTCGAACAGCACCGCAAAATACAAGGGGATTGCCACGAGCCAACTATGGGCAAAAATTTCTCGTGGTGTGAGTGGGTTAAAATAGTAAATCCTCTGTTATCTTTGAGGCGGCGATGAAATTTAAAAGTATCAGACACAAGCTTGTTTTTTTTATCTGTCTATTTGTGGTAATACTTCTTTTTGTGATCGCCGAAGGGATATATCACTATTTTCGCCACACTACCCGCAAACTGATTTTTGCCCAGCAGCTCTCCACGATTACGAGCATGGCGGAAGTGCTTGACCACGAGTTAACAATCACCCATGAAACGCTCATCAATGTCGCCAAAGTTGTGCCCGCAAATATGGCCAATAACCTTGCCACAACACGAAAATGGTTGCATAACCGTGTGGGTGTCAAAACTATTTTTCGCCATAGCCTGTTTATTCTTGATAACGCGGGGATAGTGATTGCAAATTGTCCGGCGAATCCTAAATTTTATGGAATATCATTGGCTAATAGTGACTATTTCAAGATTAGTTTAAAAACTGGCAAACCATACATCTCGGCGCCTTTGATAACGATGACGAACGATCATCCCGTGATGATGATGACGGCTCCGATTCGTTCTGCCGAAGGTGTTTTAAACGGTTTTTTGTGCGGAGCCATTGACCTTCTGGATAAAAAGAGCCTTTTTAGAACAATATCGGATACGCCGATTGGCACCACCGGTTATTTGTTCTTACTTGCGCCTGAAGGTACTATAATCATGCATCCCAACCCTTCACATATCATGCAGAAGGATGGGTCACTCGATTCAAACCCACTTTTTGCGCGCGCGTTGCGTGGCTTCGAAGGTTCTGGCGAAACAAGCGATGCTCAAGGAGTGTCTTTTCTGACTTCATTTAAACGTCTTCAAAGCACCGGTTGGATACTGGCAGCCCACTATCCGGTGGTGGAAGCGTATCAACCTATCACCGGTTTTAGAAAGTATTACCTTTTGGGGATGTTTATTGTTTTGTTATTGAGTATTGTACTGGCTTGGATGCTTGGGGTTCTCATTATTAAACCACTGGAAGGTTTTACCAAACTGATATATCTTCGGGCACAACCCGGCGCAGAAAAAGAACAACCGCTTGATAGTAATCGGGTGAATGAACTGGGTCAGGGCGCCAATTTCTTTTTTACTATTGCCACAGAATGTGAAAGGGGTGAAAAAATCGGCACAGCTAGTTTAAAAGATATCCAGCGTGTCTTGGTTTTTGATGACAACTTTAATAACCCGATAATGGCTGCGAAAGCAAGTGAAAATGTGCCGGTAGTGCTGATTGTAGAAGATGTGGAGATGAACTTGATGCTGGTTGCCATGATGATTAAGCAATGGTTTCTGAATGTCGAAATCTTGGAAGCAAAAACCGGCAAAGAAGCAGTAGATCAGGCAAAGACAAAAAAAATAGATGTCATATTGATGGATGTTCAGATGCCTGAAATGGATGGCATAGAAGCGACAAAACAAATACGTGAATGGGAGTTAAAACAGGGCGGACATGTTCCGATCGTGGCGTTAACGGCGGGGGTGTTAAAAGAAGAGGCAGAAAAATGCATGAAAGCGGGGATGGATGGCTTTTTAGCCAAACCAATTGAGCAGGCGAACCTGCGTAAAATACTGGAAAAGCATTTAAGTTCTGTTTCTACTGCGAAGGAAACACTCCCAGGTTTGGAAAAAAGCCCAGAAAATGAAACGTGGCGTCATTTCGACAAAAAAATGTTGCTGCAACGAATAGACAACAATGAGGAAGGGTTCAAGGTATTAGTAGATGCTTCTCACGCTCAATTCTCAAAATACGTCGAATCTCTCACCCAAGCGATTCAAGAAAAGAACACGTTGGAAATTCGCAAAATTGCCCATGCGCTTAAAGGTTCTGCCAGAAACATGTCTTTTAATCGGCTGGCAGAACTGGCAAAAGAAATAGAAGCGCAAACGGATCAGGTCGAAAAACTTGAACCGATCATCAACAATATACGCTTAGAATGGGAAAATATCAAAACAATCATTGGTTGAAGTCACTGCCAGTTTTTTGAGAGTTTGGTAAAAGCAAGTGGGAGTTATGGGAATCATGGGAGTTATGGGAATTATGCGAATTATGCGAGTTATGGGAGGAATGGGAATAAATCTCTTCCTCCCATACTTCCCATAATTCCCATGATTCCCATAACTCCCATACTTCCCATACTTCCCATTACCCCGGTGGTAGATTTAATTGGATTTAATACTAATAAAAAAGAAATAATTAAAGTATTCCCTGTCCGGTGACGAAATAGACTGGAGGTCAAAATGATAATATCAAATGCAACATCCATTGGCTTTGACAAGTTAGCAGCAGCTTATACATCAAAGCCGGGAACCGTAGGAACATCGGCATTAAAAGGTTCCATGAATGTACAGAAGATGATCCAGAACAATCTTTCCAAGATGATGGCGGATGTGACTCCCAAGTTAGGGCAGAATATTGATATGGAGGCGTAGACATGAACATTGGACCTTCTCTTTCAGCGCTACAGAACGTGCAGGCGGATTTGAGTAAAATGCCAGCCCGGATCATGGATTCGATGCATAATCCTGAGTCCACGGATGCTGTTGAAAAAGTGTTGACCGATATGACTATCGGTGAAAATGTCTATGCCGCTAATATAAAAACTATCCGCACGATCTCCACAGTGGAAGATATGTTGTTGAACGAGTTACGAAAATAATCCTTGTCCCCATTCCAGGTACTCACCTGTTTTTCTCTCTTGTTTTCGTGCTGGTTTAAAAAAAAAGGAAGGGACCGCTTATGCGGTCCCTTTTTTTTTATCCCTTTTAATCCACGATAAAGAGTTTCGCTCCTGTTTTTGTTTCCGAGCGATGTGGATTAATCCCATCGCCGACTTGGTAGCTTGTGCCCGGCGTGAGCGTAAATTTTTGGCCATCTTTTAGTTCCGTTGTTAGGCTACCTTCCAGGCAGAGCAGGATATGTCCTTTCTCGCACCAATGATCAGCGAAATAACCCGGCGTATACTCGACCATTCGCACGCGAATGTCTCCGAACGTACAGGTTCGCCAGAATGCTTTTCCTGTAATGCCAGGATGTTCCGTGGCTTCAATTTTGTTCCAATCGGTTACACCAAAAGGAAAGCTTGAAATTTTCATAAAAAAACCTCCAGTATTAAAATTTAATAGTACAACCATCCAATTGTCTGCAAGTCACGTCCGATTATTTATGTGTGAGCGATTGTCAAGGGGTATTTTGTGTTATTTATGGTGTTTGGTCGTGTGCCGGCGTAATTCTTTTCAAAGCTAGGGCACAGCGAGTCGTCCCAATGATTCGTTCATCTGTTGCATCGGTCATATCTCTTTTATATCATAAAAAAGAGGAATTGGCAAAGGGAAAAGGAGTGAAATTCTCTTGCTTCGATAGGGATTAAGGGAATATGTGCTCATTCTCTCTTGCACGGCGTGCAATTCGTTGTGCTTTCCCTGTAAACAGTCCTTTTTCGTCTGGTTTATTTTGAATTCGTAAGGGTTTCGTTCTACTTTGTCTCCTATCATGAGAACTTTGTCTCTTGGATGAAGTGAAGTGTGCGGTGTACTCCTACAACGAGTCAATGTAGTGATGCATTAAGCCATTGTTATAGTCCTTTTGGCTTTTTTCGTGGTTACCTTGTCTTTTTTCGCGGTTTTTTTGTCTTTTTCCGGGGTCCCCTTGTCTTTTCCCCTGGTGTTCTTGTTGTTTTTCCCGGATTTCTTGTTGTTTCCCCTGGTGTTCTTGTTGTTTTTCCCGGGTTTCTTGTTGTTTTTCCTGGTTTTGTTGTCGTTATTCCTCGTTCTGTTGTCTTTTTCCAGAAAATGCTGTTTCAGGTTTTCAGTTTGAAGAACAAATTACCAGCAAGAGGCATAGGGCATTGGAATTCTCATGATTATATGTTAGCGAATTGAGTATACAAAGTCAAGAGCTTTTTTTAAAAAAAAATATTTTATCACAGGTCAGGCTGGATTCACCATCAGATGCGTGAAAAAACATGGACGACATGGACAGAGTGGACGATATGGACGATGTGGAGCAAAAATAAAAAGCTTTTTTTGTCCATATCGTCCACAACGATTTCAAAAATTTGGCTGTGAATCCAGGGGGAAACTCTCAGCTTGCTTTTTGGGAAGGAGTATGGAAAACTTAATCGTTTTGGATTGGAGCGCTTTCAATCTCCTTCATCGTCAATCCCGTCGATTTAAGAATTATTTCGATACTCACTCCGTACTTCATCAATTCTTTGGCCGTATTGAGCTTTGCTTGAAATGCGCCCTCTTGCATAAAATCTTTTCTCGCTTCTTGCCTTCCCTCTTTTCTTAATCTATCGGCTAGTGTTAACATCATATCACCTCCATCTATATTGGTTTCTTCTAAAAGTTTCCCGACATGAGTCATGTCTATTTTTTTTGTCTCGGATATATACATCATAAAGAATACGACGTCCTCCTTCTCGTCAAGGAACCCCCGGTCCCGCCAAAATCGGAATATCTCGCGGATGGATTCCAAATCATCGTTAGTGGAACTCTTCATCAAGGCTAAAGCCGTTAACAGGAATACATTGTCTTTTAATTCATGGTGCTGTTCTTTTCTAAAATCCCATTTGCTGGCATCAAACAAGAGATACTGGAAATCCAGGAGATAGGGTTTCACATCGTTGGCCACTTCGAAATGCTCGATAAAATGAATGGGCACGGTCCATTTATTTTGGCCATAATAAAATACGATAGGGAGAATCACCCGCATCTTTTTGCCTTCAGAGAGGTCTTTGGCCCATGCCAAGTGCTGGTAATTCAAGATTTGGATGGGCGTGTCCTTTTCGCTGGTGGACTTCTGCTCGAAAAGGAAATAGATATCCATATCCAGTTCTTCACCCTGGGGATTTTTCATTTTCGTTTTGGCCGTCAGATCGGAATAACCTTCCCGGTATCTTTTTGAAACAGTGTTAGTGGGTTCAATTGTGATCTGGGACCAATCCATGGACCTTTTAATAGGATCGGGAAGAATGAAACGCAAAACTGGCTTCATGTTTCTTTCATCGCCAAGTACCACTTTGAAGAACTTATCTTTAATTTTATCAATTTTCGTCATAGTACTAGTATTATATGGCAAATCCTGAGTTTTTTCAACTACCTAAACAGTGTTGGCGACTCCAATCGCCAAAAAGAAAACGTGGTGCCTTTTATTGGCGCAGGCTTCAGTGTCCCTTGGTGTCCGACCTAGGAGAAATTTCATGGTGGAACCAGGGATTGCTTTATAAAAAACAAGGCGACCCCAACACCTGGATTCACCATCATTTTTATAACTACCACGGATAACCGTGGCAAGCTGGACTATCTGGACATACTGGACTTACTGGACAAGCTTGAAAAATCAAAGATTTTGTGAAGTCCAGTTAGTCCAGAATGTCCATTATGTCCAGATAGTCCAGTTTTTTCAGAAACTTGGCGGTGGATTCAGGCACACCCAAGCCAGGCTTAGGCTATGGGACTACAATCAGATTGGATTTAAGAAAAGACCGCCACCTTCCTAGCTTCATTCTTTTCCCTTCCTGTTGACTAAACTCAGACAACCATTTATAATGATTATACAATGCTATATCTCTTATATTTACGAAATGGTTTTATAAAAAAATACCCGTTGGATAAAAAAACTATCCTGCTTGGGCGCTCCAAGAAGTGCGACTTTTTTATCGACGAAGCCTTTGTCTCCAAAGAACATGCCCAATTGACGGTATACCCTCACGATATCGTGATCAAAGACCTCGGTTCCACTAACGGCATTGTCGGTCCCACGGGAGAAATCAAAGAAATCCGCGTACCACTGAACCAATGGTTCCGCATTGGTTACTTAAAGTTCTTTCTCAAAGAAGGCAATGCCGATGAATTCGTGTTATCGGATAAAATAAAGCCGCTCTTTAACCGTATCTCCAACGTCATTGCCAACGCGGACAAAACCACGGAAGCTCTCAACATCCTCTACACGGAACCACTGGTTGAAATGCTGCAAATTGGCTTCTCCATCCAAAACTACGGCAACCTGTTCAAACACGCGGAAGAACTACTGAAAAAAACCCTGAAAAAAGGCTGCTTGCTGCTGGTTTCTAAAAAAGAACGCTTGCTCAAAATCGAATCCCATTGGAATTATAAAAAGAAACATATGACGGACTTCAACCGCGTGATCCGTCTTAAAAACCTCTTTTCAGAGACGAATAAAAACCTTAAGCTAGACAATACTTGTTATGTGTCGTCGTTCCCAGTTGAAATTCATCTGCCCAAACAAGAAATGACCCTGATTCATATCGGGGAACACCTGGGCCCTGAAGAAATTCTGCATTTTTTGGAATCTCTGGCCATGGAAGTGTCTGTTATTCATTCGCTGTTGGAACAAAGCAAACCGATGAAACTGGGTCAAAAAGGCGAACGACCACCGCAAATCATCACAGCCAACACGCGAATGCTGAACCTACTTTCGCAATGCAAAAAAATCGCCAGCAGCAATCTTTTTGTTCTGATTGAAGGAGATACAGGAACCGGCAAAGAACTGTTTGCCCGTTTTATTCATTATCATTCCAAACGGAGCGCAGGTAACTTCATAGCCCTCAATTGTGCGGCAATCCCGGAAAACCTGATGGAAGTGGAACTATTCGGCAATGAAAAAGGCGCGTTTACAGATGCGGCGACACAACGGCAAGGCAAACTGGAACTGGCTTCGGGTGGTACACTGGTAATGGATGAGATCGGTGATATGCCCCTTAATTTGCAAGCCAAATTGTTGCGGACGATTCAAGAAGGTCAGTTCTACCGTGTTGGTGGACTCGTGCCCATTACCGTGGACTTGCGGATCATCTGTTTGACCAATAAAAATGTCAAGGAATTAATGCATTCCAATCTCTTTCGTGAAGATTTATATTATCGTATTGCCCATGTCAGCTTAAAAATCCCGCCCTTACGTGACCGTAAAGAAGATATCGTACCGCTGATAGATTATTTCATGGAACTCTCGGCCTCGGAATCCGGCACCAATATCAAAGGTTTTTCTGATCGTGCCATCAATGCCATGGAATTTTACGATTGGCCGGGTAATGTTCGGGAATTTGAAAATGAAATGATCAAAATCCTCAGCTTGGCAGAAACCAATGATATCATCGACCTGGACATGCTCAAAGAAGAAATCGTCGACTTCTACGAGTCCCGTACTCCCTCCAACTGGTCCCCAGAATTAGAAAAAGCCAAACTAATTCAACTCCTGGAAAAGCACAAGTGGAACAAAAGTCTGGTAGCGAAAGATATGAACCTCAGCCGCACAACGCTATACGAAAAACTAAAAAAGCACGACCTGTAAAACATTTTAAAGGTCAGGTTTTGGAATATCGACCGCGCAGTTTCAAAAATTTTCCAACCCCTGTTGCAATTTTGAAAGACATTCCTTATAATTTCCTCATGAACAAAATAAACTTTTCAAACAGCTTTATTGCGAATCGGTTCCCCTGTTTTCTGAGGCGGATTTTCAGTCCTATTTTTCCCGTGCTTCTTTTATTTATTTGTCTTCTGGTCGTGTCTCCTTGTTTGAGCGCCCAGGAAACCGAGCGGGGCTGGGAGTATGTGCGTCTTTCCGATACTCTTTATGAATTACGTATCAGTGCCGGGGGTTATTTCGACAAGGTACTGGCTTCTATCGGGCCAGACGGTGTTTTGTTAATGGAAAGTGGTCCCCGCGAGGATGCCAATGACCTATTGCAAGCCATCACTGACTTGGGCGGGGGAAAACCCAAGATCATTATCAATTCCCACAGCCATCAAGAACATCTCTCTGGCAATCAAATCATTGGTAAAGATATCTTAATCATTGGTCATGCTCGGCTCCGTCAGAAATTAATGGAGGGCGTAAAACTATTCTATGGCTACGATGAAAGTTCCATTCCCAAACTCACCTTCACCAAGGACCTCTCCCTTTACTTCAATGGCGAGGAAATCAAGATGAAAGCCTTTCCCGGTGCGCACGATGATTGTGATATCGTAGTGTGGTTCACCAAGTCTAAAGTTGCCTTTACCGGCGCTCTGGTCACCGCGTGCAAGTTTCCTTCATTGGATCAAAAAGGGGATGTGTTGAAGTACCCCGCTATTTCCCGTCTCGTATTGGATTGGTTACCTGCTGATGTACGGATTGTGCCCGGGCATGGTGAAGATGGTACAATGGCCCAGGGTCAACAATTCGTCGATATGTTGGAAAAAACTATTGAACAAGTTCGCCAAGCACTGGCGCAAGGCAAAACTTTGGAAGTCATGCAAAAAGAGGACCTCTTCAAAGAGTGGGTCTCATGGGAAGTGAGTTACGTCAAACGAAACGATTGGATTCAGTATATCTACGAAGGTTTAACGAGAAAAACACCGCCCGATCCTCCCAAGAAAAGCATATATGAACCGCTGTTTTATGCATGGAAAGAGAAAGGCCCCCAGGGTGTTGTTCCGGTTTATGATGATATCAAAACCAATCATGCTGGCGAGTACGATATTGATGAATACACCATGTTCAAGATTGGCAATCTGTTGTACAAGGCCGAAAAAGTACAGGATGCTGTTCCTTTCTTGGAGTTGAGCTTGCGCGATTATCCTAAAATGGGTTATGCCGGTGTAATCAATCGTTTTCTTGGTTTCGCTTACCATCAGGCGGGAGACAAGAGCAAAGCCATCGCCTATTATCGCAAGGCATTGGAAATCAATTCAAAAGATACCAAGGCTATAGACGCCCTCAAGGAACTGGAAGGAAAAAAGTAACACAAACCATCGGCAAGACGCCGTATCTTCCTGAATCCACCGCAAAATTTTTGAAATCGTCATGGACGATGTGGACTAAGTAGACTAAGTGGACTATGTGGACAAAAAAACATTTGTTTTTAGTCGACATTGTCCATATCGTCCACTTTGTCCACGTCGTCCACGTTTTTTCAAGAATTTGATGGTGGATTTAGGTCTACTGAGAAGTTAAAACCAGCTTGTCTCCAAAAATTTCTTCAAAATTATTCCAAAACATTCGGGCTATCGCATCGCCCTGCAATTTTTTTATTTAAACTAACCGCCCAATCCGTGCCCAGTCCCATAATAATTATTAGGAAGGCAAAATAATTCCCGCACTCCACTTGACAAAACAAAATTCAATGATACAATTTGACCGTTCGACTATTTTGGTCGAATAGTCGAATCAAAAGCAAAAAAGGAGTGTGAACCATGGTTGAAACAGAAAAAGATGTTAAAGAATCCATTATTATTGCAGCGAGTCAAATGTTTGCCAAGTATGGGTATACAAAAACCACCATGAATGACATCGCCAATGCGGCGAAAAAAGCAAAAAGTTCCCTGTATCACTATTTCCCCGGCAAGGAAAATGTCTTTGAGGCAATACTGGATAAAGAGTTTTGCATTCTTCGGAATGAACTTAACAAGGCTATCTCTGGGGTGGACACACCGCAGAAAAAACTACGTGCTTTTTTTCTCACCCGGATGGATGTTCTACAGAAACTGGGCAATTTCTACACGGCTGTTAAAGACGAATACCTGGATCACTATGGGTTCATTGAAAAGTTAAGGAAAAAATACGATGATGAAGAGATATCAGTCATAAAAAAAATCCTCGCGTTAGGCATTGAACACGATATTTTCGCTATTAAAGACCTCGAAATAGCCGCATTTAGCATTTTTATCACTGTAAAAGCCCTGGAACAATCATGGATTCTCGAAAACACTCCCGAACAAAATAAAAAGAATCTTGAACATATCATGGATATATATTTCTATGGCATCAATAAACGTTAGATTCCCAATTCACAACATAAGGAGCAATAAAATGAAGCTGTCAAAAAGGAATATTTTGGATGAGTCAATGAAAGCATTTTTGTCATCCATAGTTATCGCCATTATAACCATTATTATTTCCGCCATTTTAACCGGCTGCCATTCCCAGGAGATTATCCCCGCCAAAGCCCCCATCGGTGTCCAGGTAGAAGCAGCCAAAGTCGCCGACTACCAAATGCAAATTTCCTACAGTGGCACCATTGAAGAATCAGTTTCTATTTCACTCAGTTTCCCAATCACCGGGCTAGTGGACCGTGTTTTGGTGCTTCAAGGCCAAAAGATACGAAAAGGACAATTACTGGCCTATGTAAACGGGGAGAGCTTTAAAAATTCCTATGAATTGTCTCTGGCCAAACAAAAACAAGCAGAAGATGCCTACCATCGCTTTGAACCGATGTTCAAAAACGCGACCATGCCAGAAATTAAAATGGTAGAGATTCAAACCGGACTAAAACAAAGTGTCGCGGCCACAGCCATTGCCAAAAAAAACTGGGATGATTGCAAACTCTATGCCCCGGCAGATGGCGTGATTGGTAAACGTTCGCTTGAACCGGGAATGAATGTGATCCCAGGTGTATCCGTATTTACTCTGGTACAAATCGAAAAGGTCTTTGTACGGTTTCCTGTTCCAGAAAACGAAATTTCAAAAATAACAAAAGACCAAACCTCTGAAATAGAAATCCCTGCCTTAGGGGCCCAGTTATTTTACGGGAAAGTAGAAGAAATAGGAGTCATGGCTAATATAATGACCCGCAGTTATGACATAAAAATTGGCCTGGCCAATCCTGAAGGAACTATTCGACCGGGAATGGTCTGCAATGTGCGCTTAAAATCCACGGCCAAAGCACGGGTCCTGGTAGTGCCGAACCATGTGGTGCAAGTGGATGAAAATGGCATAAACTTTGTCTACGTGGCGAACCTAAAACAAGGTGTCGCGCAAAAAAGAAAAGTACTCATCGGTCCGATCTTAAAAGAAGGCATATGTATCACACAAGGTCTTAACAGCAATGAGAAAATAATTGTCTCCGGTATGCAAAAGCTAGCGGATAATTCGGCCATCAGGGTTATTGAATAAAATAGGGCCAGGAGAATAATCCGATGAAAGCAAAACCCAATATTTTCCAATCCGCGCTCAAACATAAACAAATTAGCATTGTGATTACCTTTATGTTGGTTTGTTTTGGCATTTACGCGTTAATTAATATGCCACGCCAAGAATTCCCCGAGTTTACTATCCGGGAAGGTTTGATCATCGGCGTTTTTCCCGGCGCATCATCTGCCCAGGTAGAAGAACGCCTCACCACCAAGGTAGAAAACTACCTCTTCGGCTTTGATGAAGTAAATCGCAAAAAAACCTCTTCAATTTCCAAGGAAGGCGTGATGATTATTACTGTAACACTCCATGATAAGGTCCATGATTCCGATGCTTTCTGGACAAAATTTCGCCATGGACTCAATGAGTTAAAATCCCAACTGCCACCCGAAGTTCTGGCACTCACTGCCACCAATGATTTTGGCAACACTTCCGCCATCTTACTCACCATCTCTGCCCAAAACAAAACCTATAAGGAATTACATGCTTACTTGGATGAGCTGGAAAAAGAACTGCGCAAGATAGAATCGATCTCAAAACTCAAACATATGGGCGAAATTGAAGAACAGATCAGCATCTATATCCAAGATGAAAAGTTGGTTTATTACGGCGTGAAACCATTGACAATAATGGCTGCCTTAAAAACAGAAGGGACAGTATCCTATGCGGGAGATATGGACAATGGGCATTTGATTATGCCGGTACATGTCCCACCTCGTTACCAAACAGAAAATGATATCGCAGAACAAATTATTTACGCCGACCCAGCGGGCAATGTGATCCGCTTAAAAGACGTCGCCCGTATTGTCCGTGAGTACAAAGAACCCGATTCCATGGTTCGCGCCAATGGGACCAAGTGCCTGATATTGTCACTGGAAATGCAGTATGGAAAAAACATTGTCACCTTCGGCGAGGAAGTGGATGCCGTGCTAAAACGTGTCTCCCAAAAATTTTCCTCTGACGTACACATCGGCAGAATTGCCGATATGCCCATCGTAGTTAAAGCATCCGTTGGAAACTTTCTTAAAGAGTTGGGCATTGCTATTCTGGCTGTTATCCTGGTTACTATGCTGTTGCTGCCTTTTCGTGTAGCTGCCGTATCCGCGTTAACCATTCCTATCTCCACATTAATTACCATTGGCATTATCCATGCTTTTGGTGTAGAGTTACATACCGTTTCTTTGGCCGCGTTGATTATCGTTCTGGGCATGGGGGTGGATGATGCCATTGTGGTGGTGGATAACCATATTGAAAAACTCGATAATGGGGAAAACGTCTGGGATGCCGCGTGGAAAAGTTCTTCAGAGTTGTTCATCCCTGTATTTACCGCTTCCCTCGCTATTATCTCCGCTTTTGTGCCATTTGCTTTTGTTTTGACCGGAATGGCTGGCGATTTTATGAGACCTCTTCCCATAACCATTACTGTAGCGTTATGGGTATCCATGTTAGTGGCCCAATTTTTCGTTCCATATCTCAATTTTGTGTTTATTAAAACAGGACTCAATAAAAAGAAAGATGAAAAAGCCGCCTTCTCATTTCTGAACTCCACCCAGAAGTTATATGATAAATATCTTGATAAATCATTGAAACGACCCGGCTTAACAGTGATCATTGGTGTGCTTTCGCTACTTGTGGGAATACTCCTCGCCATACAATTACCCCAGCAGCTCTTTCCCAAGGTTATTCGCAACCAATTCGCCGTGGAAATTTATCTACCAGAAGGCAAGAGTTTGGAAGAAACAGACCGCGTGACAAAAAAGGTTGAAGAGACCTTGCAAAAAGACAAACGGGTAAAAGATGTCACCGCGTTTATTGGGACAAGCTCGCCCCGGTTTCACACTACCTATGCCCCCAATTTCCCTTCTAAAAATTATGCCCAATTGATCGTAAACACGATATCCGAGGAAACGACTATTGAATTGTTGGATGAATATCATGATAAATTAAGCGAATATTTTCCCAATGCCCATATTCGCATGAAACAACTGGATATGATGGCGTCTAAAGCGCCTCTTGAAATCCGTATTTCCGGGAATAATATTTCAGATATAAAGAAAGTTTCCCTGCAAGTGACCGCATTAATGAGAAAAGATCCCGGTGTCATCTGGGTGCGGGATGATTTTGAACAAGCACGGCAAGGGATCAAACTCAATATCAATGAAGATGAAGCCAATCGACTCGGTTTTACCAAAGGCATGATCGCGACTTCCTTGGCTGTTGGTTTGAAAGGATTGCCTGTGGCCACTGTATGGGAAGGTGACTATGCAGTGGATGTCGTGCTAAAACGAAAGAAAACCAAACCGGATACGCTGGATGATATAACGGGTCAATACGTCTCATCCCTGTTTTTACCCGTAACTGTACCCCTCCGGCAATTGGCCAGTGTGTCCCCCGAATGGACCGAGGGTCAGATTGTCAGACGCAATGGCAAACGGACATTAACTGTATACGGTGATGTCAAACGAACCATGTGGGCGTCCGATTCTTTTACCCGTCTCCGTGCAAAACTGGACAAAATGTCCTTACCCGAAGGCGTCACCTTTGATTTTGGTGGGGAATATGAAGCCCAGATGGAAAACTATACATCCATGACCTATTCCTTGTTGACCAGTATTGGTTTGATTTTTATTATTCTACTGTTCCAGTTTAAAGGAGTACGCATGTCACTGCTGGTGATGTCAACCATGCCCCTCGGTTTATTAGGAGCTGCTGCCGGGTTGGTGGCCATGGGGTTTCCCTTTGGTTTTACTGCTTTTGGTGGGCTCATCAGTTTGTGTGGTATGGTCGTACGCAGTGGCATCATATTTATAGATTACGCGGAAACGTTGCGTCGCAAGCAGAATTTATCTATGCATGAGATTGCCGCAGCCGCTGGGAAACGGAGAATGCGGCCTATTTTTCTAACCTCTACTGCTGCTGCCGTCGGTGTTATCCCCATGATTTTAAGTGGTTCGCCATTGTGGGGGCCTATGGGAACCGTGATTTGTTTCGGTTTGATGACCTCCATGCTGCTCGGTATATTCGTGCAACCCGCCGCTTATTTATTACTGGTTAAATCCAAAAGTTACCAGGAAGGTGAAAAAGAATGAAAAAAACAATGCTATTGAAAACAATAACTATTGGCTTGCTGGTTATCATGCCCGGTATTGGCGGGGTTTTCGTTTATGCCGATACCCTCTATACTCTCCAGCAATGCAAGGAGTTGGCACTAAAAAACAGTTTAAAGATCAAGAGTGGTGAATTGGCCGTAGATGCCTCAGCAGAAACAAAAAAAGCCGCGTTTACCGCTTATTTCCCCAAGATTTCGGCCATGGGAAATTATTTCAAGAATTCCAAGGACCTCTTTGCCATGGAAATACCCTTTATGCCCGGTATGTCAATATCCATGTTGGATCGAGCCACTGTTTTAGCAGTGACTGCGATGCAGCCCTTGTTTACCGGTGGCAGGATTATCAATGGCAATAAACTGGCAGACCTGGGGCAGCAGGTAGAAAAGAAAAAATTAATGCTTACCAAAAACGAAATCCTTCTTAAAACGGAGGAGCAGTATTGGTTGCTTGTTTCATTGGCTGAAAAAATAAAAACCTTGGATATGTATTCCAGCATGTTGGATGATTTGTTCAAGCAGGTCAGCGATGCCGTTAAATATGGAATTCTGTCCAGGAATGATTTATTAAAGGTGACTGTGAAGCGGAGCGAGTTGGAATTAAATAAGCAACGCATTAGGAATGGTAAGCATTTGGCGGGTTTGGCATTTTGTCAATTATTGGGAATTGCGTATGAACCCGATATGGAGTTCACCGATTCATTGGCACAGGTCGTGAATCCGCAGGACTATTTTGTTGAACATGAGCAGGCATTAAAGAATCGTGCCGAGTTCGCGCTGTTGCAACAGGGAGTTCGAGCCGAGAAATTACAAACCGCCATCAAAAGAGGCGAATATTTGCCAGAGATTGGGATCGGTGCCAGTGGCTTTCATTTGAATGCCATGAACAATGGCGGTGTCAATAATTTCGCCGTGTTTTGTTCCGTGTCTCTCCCCATATCTGGGTGGTGGGAAGCCGCTCATACTTTAAAAGAAAAAAAGCTCAAAGAAAAAATGGCGGAAAACAACTTAAAAGACACTTCTGAACTTTTGTTATTGCAGATGCAGAAGGCGTGGTATGAGTTAACCGAGTCGTATAAAGAGATATCTTTGGCCGACGAGTTGGTCAAGCAGGCGGAAGAGAATCTTAAAGTCAGTCAGGATGTATATCACCAGGGAGTTTCTACTATTTCCGATTTGCTGGATGCGCAGATTTTGTGCCAGCAAGCCAGGGTGCAGAATATTGATGCCAGAGCCAGTAACCGGGCCAAGTTATTGAATTACTTGCAAGTAACCGGAAGGTACGAGACCCATTAGGAAATAAAGTCACTGTTCGGACTTCGTAGAAAAGCTTATTTTCTCTATTTTGGGCGGTGAATTACGGGGAACCTGAATTCATCGCCTTAGGAACTGTTACGAAATAACCGGATTATTTTCTATGTTGTTTGGAAGAAATCGTATAGTCCTATTCTCCATGAAAATGATTCCTTATGATTTCAACGGAGTTGAATTCTCTATCTGAGATTTTAATTCCTTGAATTTTTCATCAGTCTTTCTACAAATATTTAAGCTCTAATTAGACAGCTAAATCACGTAGAACATTTATGGAAGCGGGTTTAACTT
>CAZCVI010000072.1:0-38945 GCA_964502145.1 uncultured Clostridia bacterium | reverse complement strand
TCTAAATGTTGTGTTGCAATGTCTAAATGCAGTGGTGCAATCATTAAATGCAGTGGTGCAATCATTAAATGTAGTGGTGCAATCATTAAATGTAGTGCTGAAATGTCTAATTGCAGAGGTGAAATGTCTAAATGTTGTGGTGCAATCATAACTTGCAATAGTGAAACGTGTCATTGCAATCCTAAAGTGTCTACTTGCAGTGGTAATACGTCTGGGTTCCCCTTTATTTTGTCTTAAAAAATTCCCAACTGTGTCCCGATAAACCCGATTTGTGTTTTTTCAAAGGTGAAGTGGCTGGGTTATTTGTGAATGCGACAAGGATGTTGCGAATACACTCCAAATGGCAATACGTTCTTGATATTTTCCTGCCTTCGGATTGAGGGCTAAATTAGACGCGGCATCCCTGCCGCATTGATGGGCGATGGATTAAAATAATGCGACAAGGATGTCGCGTCTACAATCCCCCAAAACCGGAAAGGGAATTGAAACCAGAAACTTATTGGGATATCGGGAGGTGATGCTGTGGAAAAACTGAATTGATACATATTTTTCCTTGACTTTTTTTGCGCCTATGATATACTGAAACAAAAAATTCTGATATAGAGGTGATTTATGAACAAAACTTTTAAAGACATTGTTGCCAGAGCAATGACAGATGATGATTTTTTGAATGAGTTTTTATCAGATCCCCTGAAAGCAACTGCCGATTACAATCTTACCCAAGATGAAATCGCTGCCCTAAACACGATCGACAAAGGTGAATTGGCTCAAATCGGAGAAGAATTGGGAGAACGTATTTCCAAAGGATATATTGATTTTTCATTACTGACCTTAACGTTTGGTCAAGAACCTGCTCATACTTCCGAACATACGAACACTCACAACTCGACTCATTCAAAAGGATAATGTGAACCCCGACCAGTTAACAGATAAAAAAGATTTTGCTTGCATTCGCAACATGGAATATGCAAATTAATCAGTTTCTGCTTTCCAGCGGTCTACATGTGATTGTGGTGCGAAAGGTATTGTCCCCACTTGTAACATTTAAACTGTTTGTAAAGGTTGGAAGCCGTCATGATCAAGCTCTGTCAGGTCTATCTCACCTGGCAGAGCATCTGATTTTTGGAAATTCCAGTACAGCACCACTTGCTGACATTAATGGTCAGATTGATCGACTGGGTGGCACAATTAATGCGACCACCACTAAGGAATTCACAGAATACTCTCTTGTTATCCTGAAAGAAAACTTTTTCGCAGGCGTGCAACTTTTTTCAGAAACCTTTAATGACCCCACGTTTAACCTCGATAATCTTGAGCAAGAGAAAGAAATAATCTATGAAGAGATATTGAATTCCTATGGCAAGGCCAACACTATTTGGGATATTTTTGCTCAAGCAATCTGGAAAGAATCACCACTAAGAACTCCTATATGCGGTTATAAAGATTCGCTTCAAGAGATTACCCTTGCAGATATTGTGGAATTCCACCAAAAATATTATTGCGGGGGGAACATTGTTATTGTGGTTGTCGGAGATATTGAGGTCACTGCAATCCATGATACATTTCAAAAAATGTTCGGTGGTATAAAAAATGGATTACCACCTCAAAAACAGAACCAACCTGCCATCCACACACTGAATAGGCCAAAAGACTCTCATCTAGAAAAAAATTCCCTCCAAACCCACTTGCTTGTCGGTTATCCTGGAGTTGGGATTAATGCGCCTCCTTTAAATACCTTTAAACTGGTTAACAAAATTCTCGGAAATGGTGTAAGCTCACGATTATACCAGAAATTGAGACATGATTTACACTTGGTTTACTCTATATCTTCCGTGCTTGCTATTTATGAGGATACTGGATATTTTTCTGTCTGGACCAATTTTAATCACAGCAAAAAAGAATCAGTGCTTAATGCTATAACAGAAGAATTCGCATCATTAAAAAAAATAAAAATTCAGGCGATAGAACTGGAGACTGCAAAGATAAGATACAAACGGGATTTACTGCTGAATTGCGAAACGGATAGTTCTCTATCTGATTTCCTGGGTACATCATTGATGCTGACCGGAAAAATCAAAAGTTTTGAAGATATTATTGTAGAAATCAATTCTGTAAGCATTGATCAAGTTTATGAACTTGCGAACAGTTATTTTTGCGAAGCAAATCGCTTTGTCGTTTCAATTGGAAAAAATATGGAAAATTAAGTTTGAATATCAGGAGAATAAAATGCATATCTTTCGAGTTATAGTTTTTATGTTTCTTTTTAGCATCTATGGCAATTTGTTCGGCTTCGAGGTTAAGAACTCCAATACACCTTCAAAAGGCACTTGGGATTTTAAAATGCAATATGTATGGTCTGTTTCTGAAGCAGGAGAAAACCTGTTCTCAATTATAGATGATTTCAAATGCGCGGATAACGGCACCCTATATGTCATGGATAGAAAATTATTCACGATTTACTGCTTCGACCAAGAGGGGAAATTTTTAACCTCCTTTGGAAAGCGCGGAATTGGTCCCGGAGAATTTTCAACCCTTCGCAGTCTATATCTACTCAAGGACGTGCTGATTATTGTCGATGATCTGAACATTCATTACTACTCACTAAATGGGAAATATATAAAAAGTTTTCCAAACCAGCATATCAATCTGTCCCCCGTATCCTTCATTAACCCGGATAAATTTATCTCAGTAACCACTTTCGCAGGAGCGGACAACAGCAGTGACATGGGTAGTGTTGCCATTAATGATATAAAAAATAAAAAGAAAATAGACCTTTTCCAGTTCCCCAAGTGGAAGCAAGGGGTCATCACTGTGCAAAAAATAGAAGGAAACATGACCAGTACTACCAACTATAGCTATTCAGCATCGCTTCTTACACCAGGAATGATTTTGTTTTCCCAAAAAGGTAAACTCTATTTTGGAATGAATAATGAATATCTAATCAAAGTCATGGATTTAAACGGCAAAGAGATATTTCATTTTTCCCTTGATCGTGAAAAAATAAAAGCCTCCTCCGCCCTAAAGGATAAGATTGCCAATGGTTTCAATTTGCCAGATGATATAAAAAAGCAGATTAGAAAAAAACTGCCAGATGAATTGAACTTCTTCGATGAAATCTACGTGGATGAAAAAGGGTTTATATATATTTGTGCCAATGGGTCTGGGGAAGACAATATTAAGAATATTGATATCTTCTCCAACACGGGAAAGTACATTTATAAATCAAACGTTTTTGTGGATAAAAAATACTCCATTAAGAACTTATATTTTAAGGGAAACGTGATGTATGCCAATTTGTTGTTGGATGGCGATGAGCTGATCGGTAAATATAAAATCCAACTGCCAAAATAAGCTCAGCAAGGGAATTAAAAATAATGATATCAAGCGATGAGATTCAACAAGTAGAAGACATATATCTCATCGCTGGGCATCAACTTGAGAGTCTATCTATCAAAGAGATAGATAACCCATCTATTTGGGAAATGGCTGCCCAAGCAACAAACATCCTACTCAAAAAACCGCAACTAAGAAAAAGTGATAACTATGAAATATCCCAGCAGATAAGCAAAAGGAATGGTATATCTTATATCATCAAAAACACTGCCAATAATGCCTACATCTCTTTGAACGAAGAAGAGTTCTTTGTTTGGGAATTGTTAGATGGCACAAAGACAATCGCTGATATTTGCCATATCTATTTTTTAAAGTATAAAAAAATTTCAAAGATGCCGGTAAAATTAATTGATCATCTGGAAGTAAAGAACATGTTGAGAAGTAAAAGCTGGAATATATATGTGGCCACTGAAAATGCCAAGGTGAGCCATTTGCGGATTATTATTGGAAAAATTTCTGCATTTTTTATGAACAGTAAATTTACCCTTAAGAATACTGACAAAATTATGCAATACATGTATGATAAATTTGCCTGGATTTTTTTGAAAAAAGAGATGCTGTACATTTATTTTATCTTATGTACCGCAGGACTTGCTATCTTCATTACTGGGGGATATTTTGCACAGCAATTTGCGTTAACGAAGTATATCAATTATAAATTCTCAATAAGCCTACTGCTTTTTTTTGCAATTTTCCCAGTGGTACTTCACGAGTTGGCACATGCATTTACCTGCAAGAGATTTGGCAGACATGTCAATCGGGCTGGTGTAATGCTTTATATTGGTATTCCCGTCCTTTTTGTAGATACAACGGATATATGGATGAGACCTAAAATAGAAAGAATCCTGGTTTCTGTGGCAGGTCCTTTTACTGACTTATTATTCGGGTCGCTTTGCTTTTTATTTCACTCCTTAATTGGCAACTATGGCATATTTCAACTGCTCCCCCTAATAGGTTTAATAGCGTATTTAAGATGTCTTTTTAATTTTAATCCGTTGCTTGAATTTGATGGCTATTATATTCTAATGGATGTATTGGAAATACCTGATTTAAGAAAAAAATCCTTCGCATTCTTACGGACCAAAGCAGTAGGAAAACTGCTTAAGCCAAAAGAACTAAAAAGGGACGAAATTATCCTGCTGCTTTATGGAGTCATTGCTGCTATATATACCTATTGGATGATATTCTTCATGCTGCGAATGTGGCATTCTCAACTGCGCGCGGTTATTTTTGAAGTTTGGAAAAACAAGCACCTGAGTATCGGTTCACAAGCACTAATCATTTTTGTAATGATTAGTGCTTCTATTCGGTTAATGTTCGTGGGAAGAGTTTTCTACTTAAAAATAAAGTCTCTTATAAATAAACTGGCCAAAAGGGCTGGAGGGAAATATGATAAATGAAAGGAATATGGATTTAAAAAGTCTGGATAAGCTTGGCAATATTTTGTTTGATGAAAAAGAGTGTTATTGCTCAATAAAGATAAGTACCCGTGTCTTCTCGCTGGAGGCCATTAAATTCGCTGCCCATCATTTGGCTGAAGAAGTGAATGTACTCATTAACGCGCCAGAAAATGAAACGATTTTGATTGAGGCCTTTCTTAAAGATAAAACAAAAAGCATCAAGGATTTTGTCTGGAAATTTAACGAGACACTTATCGCATATGCGACCTATTTAATACAATCAGATAGAAACAGAGAGCTCAGAGAGGCTATTTTAAAAAAGGCATTATTTGTGACTGATTGCTCTGATCATAGCAAAACTATTCCCGACTGATATGAGGGCATTATAATGATTAGCAATCCTGCAAATAATACAAAGAATTTTCAACTCAATTTTTTTAGGTTTTGCAAAAAGGGAGATCATGTTATATTAACCACCGATCATGGTGGATGGGCGATTCTCTCCAATGCAGAGTATTTAAAGCTTTTAAAATATGAAGTCGATGCACCCTTATACAACTCACTGCTGTTGAATGGCATTATAGTTACTGAGGATAACATAAATCAAATCATTGAGAATTACAAAAAAAGATATCATTATTTTTATACATGGCCTTCGTTGCATATCGTGGTACCTACAACACGTTGTAATCATGTTTGCATTTATTGTCACTCCAACGCGCAAATACCTTCCAGGGTTGATGAAACCATGGATCAAAACACCGTGGACTCTATATTGGATTTTATTTTCCAATCGCCATCGCCTGTAGTTTTAATTGAATTCCAAGGCGGAGAATCCTTGATCGCCTTTGATATTGTTCAGTATCTAGTAAAAAAAGCTCACGAAAAAAATAAGGAAAAGAAAAAGATCATTTCATTTGCAATCGTTACCAACCTCTCATTGCTGAAGGATGAGATGATTGAGTTTTTAAATGAGTATCAGGTTAAAGTAACCACCTCCCTTGACGGGCCAAAGTATGTACACAACCAGAACCGGCAATTTTTCGGGGGTGGGGATACATACGATACCGTTGTTGAGAATATGACGAAGTTAAAAAAAAGGGGGGTTAATGTAGGCATGCTTATGGTAACTACCCGTCATTCACTTCCTTATTGGAAAGAAATTATTGATGAATACCTAAAGCATGGGCAACAAAATATTAGGCTGAAGTATCTGGATTACCTGGGAGTCGCCTTACATGTATGGGACAAAATAGGGTATACAATGGAGGAGTATTTGGATTTTTGGCAGAAATCCGTGGATTATATTTTTTCCCTGAACAAAAAAGGTGTTGTGATGGTCGAGTCTTATGTGGAGCTTATACTAAGAAAGCTGAATACTTCAGTAGACCCAAACTTTCTTGACTTAAGAAGTCCTTGCGGCATCGTAACTGGCCAATTGGCATATAATTATAACGGTGACATTTATTCGTGTGATGAAGGCAGGTCTGATAAATATTATGTTCTGGGCAATGTGAAAAAAGACAATTACCAGCAAGTGCTTTCATCGGAAAAATCAAAGGCGCTCATCTCAGCGTCCATCAACGAGAACTATCTCTGCGATGCGTGTGTTTATAAACCATTTTGTGGTCTATGTCCAGTCTTAAGTCGCGCGGTGACAAATAGTTTGCAGACGTCGGTGCATAAGGACAATCATTGCAAGCAATTTAAAATGGTATTTGGCTATGTGATGGATAAAATAATAAACGAGCCCAAGGATATCAAACGGATACTGATTGGAATCAAGTTAGATAAGATGTTAAATTCATCTTTGAATAGCGTTATTAATCGTTAAGACCTATTTTTCAGCAGACTCAATTGGTTTCTAACTTTCTTTTGAAATTTTTATCCGAAACAATTACAGGTTGAGGGGCGGGTTTACATTTCCCGCAAAAAAGGGCATCGCCAACTGGAAGCGCATACAAATTGCCTTCATCATCCATATGGGTGCTGATTAAGTAAGTTTTTTCTTCCATATGATTGGTACAAACGCCTCGTCCACAGAATCGGCATATCCCGATTGCTTCGTTTTCACATTTCCAGCATCTCAATTGTTATTACCCGTTTTCTTTGTTATTTCTGGTTTGAAGACTCATTGATTTCTCGTTGATCTCTTGGCAGACATCTCGATTAATCGGAGCTATTTTTTTTCCAGAGCGGAAATCTTTAATCGTCTGGAATTTTTTCAGAATATACATCATATTTTTCGCAGTGATCTCAATTGGTTTTAACTCGCTATCCCCATAGTTTTCAATATATTCAACCCAGGGGCCTTCGCAAATTTCCGAAAAAAGGCATTGTATGCATTTCTCCCCCTTTTTTTTAATAGACAACCTTTTTGTATGCCAATTATCCGTGTATCGTTCTATGGCTCTGACCTCAATTTGATTTTCAACAGAGAAATGTTCGGATGCAAATTCTTCATAGCCCTCCAGAAAACAATAGGGTATTGCTTCAGTTTCAAAAAGGATGTTTTTTTTGATGCTATGTTCAAGTGCTGATATTATATAATCCTTCACCTCGGAATATTTTGGAACAACGTCGAAAAAATAACGGGATGCATTGCCTAACCCGTGTGGAAAAGCCAGATTAAAATGTCTAATTTTTAAATCGTCCAGAAGCTCGATTAATTCATTTAAGTATTTATAATTAAATTTGGATAAGACCAATTTGATACTAACAAATTTATTAGATTCCAAGAGATTCCGAATACCGGTAGTGGTTTCTTTGAAGCTACCATTTTTCTGGGTAATTCGATCATGAAACTCCGCATTATGCCCGTGCAACGCCAAGGTAAAATATATATTGGGGAACGCTGCTGTTTTTTTTGCAAATTCATAATCGTAGAATGCTCTGCCGTTGGACTGCAAATTTACTCGCAGACCTTGTTCATAAATTATTGAAAGCAAATCAAGGAAATCCTTTCTGATTGTCGCTTCGCCACCTGTTAGGACAATTTCATCAGTTCCCATTAATTTTGCATTTAAAATTTCCTGTTTACACTCTGCAAAGGTACGGTTTATAGATGCATGTTGCGCAAGTAAGGCATCTCTGTTGTCTGAAATCACACAGTGAACGCAATTGTTATTGCAGGCATAACCGACTTTTATGTCCGATATTTTCTTTTTTTTCATTCAGATATATTTTAGATTTATTTCAGGATAATGTCAAGTCCAAATCATCTCCTACTGTTTTGCCTCAAATGGAAATGGGCAAGTTTTTTTTATGGAGGGGAAAAGGCAGGAACGGAAGAAATTTGTCACGTGTATGGACAGGCATGGGAATGTGTTGTATCGGTGTGTGGGGGCAAAATGTTCGTATAAGGTGATTAAGTGGCTGGGTTATTTTAATGCGACAAGGATGTCGCGTCTACATCTTCATTTCTAAATCCTTCGCCCCAGGGAATCCAATTGGGTTTCGTGCCGCTTAAATATCAACCATTTTTTCCAAATTAGAAGCCGGGTATTTCAATGATGGTGCGGAAACCCATACCTATCAATTGGAATTTACCACAGACGGTCAGATATTAAATGCACCGGAAGAATTTTTCAAAACATATATGATGGATGTGATGAACATCGCCGCAAAAAGACCAGAGCTTTTACCTTATGATAAATAATAGTCTTCTGTGAGTCCAAATTCAATCAGTGACTCTTTTACGGGGTAAAATGGTTTTCAGATAGTCTTCGGTGGCTTCAAATATGGGTTCTACACCATTCAGAAAAACCTAAACCCAAGAGATGATCACTCCATTCTTCCTTTGTTTTTGGCATGTCAGGGTCTTTGATTATGCTTTCCAGATAATAATTCAATCGATCCAAATCGAGGAAGTCAAACGATGTGCCTGCAACTGGCAACACATCATCATCGCGTTTAAACTCAACACCTGAGTTTTCTCCATTGGCAATTATTTCGAGAAGTTCACTTTTTAGCATGTATCACCTATCCTGAATCTATCGGTTTATTTGCGTCAAACAGATATTTATTCATGGATTTATTGTATATGAATCAGAATGTGATGTCAATTGGTTGGTGGTTTTTCAGAGTTATGGGTTACTTCCTAAAGTCGACATCCAGACAAAAAGGCATACCGGTACCTATTGCTATACCTTAAAGGCAATACGTCATATATATAATATATATACAATACATATACAATATATATATGGTAAAAATATATATTGTAAAATCTGTTTTGTCCTGAAGGTTACCTCTTTTCTATATTTCCGTTTTTTTTCCCGGCCTAATGAATAGTGGCCGCCAATTTTCGAATCTCTCTCTTAGGAAGTTTGGTCGATTTGAGAATAATATAAATATTGACACCATTTTGCAAAAGCTCGATTGCTGTCTCAAGTTTTGCCTTTTTGTAAACGTCAATGTAAGCATCATTTTTTCCGTCCCTTTTCGCTAAACTTTCATAACGTGTCAAATGCGGCATTTTTTCCTCCTCGTAATTTAACCTGTTCCTTCGATACTATTCTACGGGACATAATTATATAGAATAGTTAAAAAAAGTCAAGAGTCCTGCCCAATAAAAAAAAAGATTTTTTTTATTATCCCCTTTCGGTTATTTATTGCTATTTCAAAATTGTTTGCAATAACGCTGTTAGAACTGAATCCACGGCCAAGTTAATGGGAAGACTGGACTTTCTGGACATACTGGACTTTCTGGACTAACTGGATATTCCAGAACCTTTGAATTTTGTCCAGATTGTCCAGTAAGTCCAGTAAGTCCAGTAAGTCCAGATAGTCCAGTTTGCCATTATTATCCATGGTGCTTTTTAAAAATGATGGCAGTATTCCCAGGAAAAGAAGTGACAATTCTAGCCACGATTTTGCGCAAAACTGCTGTGCCGGACAATCTCTCCTTCAATAAGATAAATGACATCCTCGGCAATATTGGTGGTATGATCGGCAATACGTTCGAGATGACGGGCGACATGTATATATTGTATCAACACTTCGGCCTTATCCGGGTTCTTGCGAATCTCTTCTACGACACGTTGCGCATAATCACGATGCAAACGATCCACTTCATCATCGGCTTTTAATATCTCACCGGCGGTCTTGACATCTAAATTCACTATGGCATCAATACTCTTTTTCAACATGATCTGCACTTTCTGGTATATAGGTGTTACATCCAACTGGACTGGCTTGACTAAAACAGGGTTTCGCAATATCCGTAATGTATGTCCGGCAATGTTCTGACCTAAATCACCGATACGCTCTAGATCATTGTTGATCTTCAACACGGCTACGAGATACCGAAGATCAACAGCCACGGGCTGATGCAAGGCAAAAATCTTGAGGCACTCCTCTTCTATATCTATCTCGCGCTTATCAATCTCACTATCATCTTTGATGACCTGCTCAGCCAATGGAATATCATTCTCTTCCAAAGACTGCACGCTCCGCTTGACACTGTTCTCTACCTTGGCACTCAAGGCAATCAACTGCTCCATTAATTGATTTATCGCACGCTGTAAATGTTTCGCCATATTTTATTCTCCTAATTTAACCATTATACCAAATTACCTCTTTTCCTATTTAAAGGACTCAACGATCAGTCACCAAAAGGGCACACACACAAAGGTTTCATAGTAAATGGGGACGCAGTCCCCTAACCGAAGCGACCGGTGATGTATTCTTCGGTTTTGCGTTGGAGGGGCTTGGTGAAAAGCTGGGCCGTAGGCGCAAACTCAATCAAATCACCCTCGTAAAAAAACGCGGTTTTGTCTGACACACGAGCGGCTTGCTGCATGTTATGGGTGACTATAATAATAGTATACTGACCACGTAACTCCCCTATCAAATCCTCAATACGCGATGTAGCACGGGGGTCTAAAGCAGAAGTGGGTTCATCCATTAATAAGATTTCCGGTTCAACAGCCAAAGCACGGGCAATACACAGACGCTGCTGCTGACCACCAGATAAACCTAATGCACTCTGATTCAACCGGTCTTTCACTTCTTCCCACAAACCAGCCCGCTTCAAACTTTTCTCCACTGTCTCATACAACTGGTTTTTACTCTTCCCAGCATTCAAACGGGGTCCATAAGCAATATTATCAAAAATAGATTTAGGGAACGGATTGGGTTTCTGAAACACCATGCCTACCCGCCGCCGCAACAACACGGGGTCTACATAAGACCCATAAATATCCTCGCCATCAAATATTAATTTCCCGGTGGTACGACAATTGGGAATAAGATCATTCATGCGATTGATCGCCCGCAAAAAAGTACTCTTGCCACACCCACTGGGCCCGATGATAGCGGTGACTTGCTGACCAGTAATAGACAGATTAACATTCTTTATAGCCTGATTCGTTCCATAATAAATAGAGAAATTCTCGGCATTCACATGGGTATCTTTTAAAGCCACTCCAGCCTCCCGGGGCTGTTCGACTGAATTGATAAATAACGGGAGCGCTGTTTCATGTGTTTTATGGGTAATGGCTGACATCATAGTTATCCTCGCAATTTTTTCGATATCCTGGCCCTGATAATAATGGCAGCCAGATTCAAAAGTAATACAACGAGCACCAGCGTAAACACCATCCCAAACTGAACATGCCGGATTTGGTCCACAGCTTCGTGCTCGGTAACCAGATTATAAATATTCCACGGTAAAGCAGGGGTAGGTTGGCTCAATGTTTCTATCAGTGATAAGGGTTTACCCACACTGACTGCGGCTGTAAAAATAATCGGCGCTGTTTCACCGGCAGCACGGCCCATACTAATCACAATACCAGTTAAAATACCAGGCAACGCGGCAGGTAAAATGACAGTCACCACAGTTTTTAATTTACTGGCCCCCAAACTGAGCGCGGCTTCTTTATAGGTCTGGGGCACAGAGCGAATGGCTTCTTCAGAGGCGCGGATAATAGTGGGCAAAACTAACAATGCCAAGGTCAATGACCCGGCCAACACACTCTTTGAATTAGAAACCTTGGCGGTATTAATAAAAAAAGCGAGTCCAAACAATCCGAAAACAATACTGGGCACTCCGGCTAAAGTACTGATAAATACACGTAAAACACTGACCAACTTGCTATCTCCTCGGGCAAACTCGGTTAAATACACGGCTGCAATCACACCCATAGGAATAGCAAACAACATGGTACCCAATACAAGATAAATAGTACCCAACACCTCGGCACCAATACCGCCAAAAATATGGGAATCAAAGGACGCATCCTTTATAAATTGCCAATAAAAAGTCACCCGAGGCAATAACATCTTCTTGGCATTGGCTTCGAGATAAGGAAAAAGTTTAGCCAACGACATCCCTTTATAATAGGTCGCCCGTGGCACCAGCACTTTTTTACCCATCGCACGTGAATCGGAATAATCCCATTTTTCCATGTACAACAGTCTATTTATCGTCGTTTCCGCTTGGTCCCAGCGGGTATTTCCATAACGATCGCGCATCATCACCGCCTCGTTTTGGCCCACTTGATGACCCAACAGATCATGCACCAACTCTTTTACCAAACGAAAATCCGCTGTATAAGATACAATGTTAGGAATTTCTTCTTCATCCAATTCATGTTGAAAGGTGGCTAATAATTCATAAACGGGTTGACGAACTTGGCTGGTAGCTTGAAACTCTTTATCGAGTTCCGCTTTATCGCCACGGTTGAATTTTTCATAATTCAAGCGTCGGAACTCCACGGTTCCTTTAAAAATAAATGCGCCGATTCCCTTTAAAAAAATGGGCGCCAATAGAATAATCAAAGAAGCGGATAAGAAGAAGATGGAAAAAAAACCGAGCCCACTAAAGGCGCGATCTAGAATTCGTCTGGTTTGTAGTCTCATGGTTAAGTACTCCACTTTTTCTTGGAACGATTGACGAACCATTCGCTGAGGGCATTGCCAATAAAGGAGAAGATCAGCAGAAAGAGAGCCATGGCAAACAGCACATGAAAGCGAGCGGAGCCAGTGACCTGATCGGCCTCGCCCATATCGCCAGCAATAGTCGCGGTCAGGGTGCGGACAGGTTCAAAGATATTGTACCAGGGGTGGGGAATTTGTGCCGCATTGCCCGAAGCCATCCACACCACCATGGTTTCCCCGATAGCCCGCATGACTCCCAGAATAATCGCCGCGATAATACCTGATTTAGCTGCGGGTAAAACTACTTTTATCAATGTTTCTGCACGGGTCGCACCGAGCGCGTAACTACCTTCCCGCATCTCGCGCCCCACGGCTTGCAATGCATCTTCGGAAACGCTAACAATGGTAGGCAAGGCCATGATCGCCAAAATCACAGAAACATTAAAACCATTGGTGCCGCTGGAAATAGTCAGATGGTTTAGACCGTGGTACACGGAAACGAGGCTCCAAAGCACCAGGCTTTCTAAGAGCACAAAAAAACCGATACGGTATACTTTTTGGGTGGGTTCAGTAAAAAAGGAAAAGAATTTGCCTATAATCAGATCGCTTACAACATAAGCGGCCAAAAGTCCAAGGGGTAAACCAAGGAGCCAAGCTGCCACGCCTAGTAAATGCCCACCACTGCGTTGTAACAGGGGGGCAAAAACGACGAGGGCAAAAAAGCCGTAAGCCACTGAAGGAATCGCGGCTATAATCTCAATCACGGGTTTGACTACTTGGCGCACGGAAAAAGGCAGAATATCACTCAAACTAACAGCAGAAAAAATAGCGACTGGCACGGCAAAAAGAGTAGAGAGCACAGTAACCATCATACTACCAAAAATAATGGCCAACACGCCAAACTCGGCGGGTGAGCCAGAGGGATACCACTTGATACTGGTAAAAAACTCGGTGATGCCCCGTAGTTTAAAAAAGGGTAACGCATCCTTTGCTATAAAGTAGATGATAAAAATAACCGCCAGCATAGAAACCGACGTCACCAGGAACAGCGAACTTTCAATCGCAAAGGTAACCAGTCGTTTTATCCGGCTGGTTCCTTTACTGATGAGGATGCTTTTGGGGCTGTTATTCATGTTCGCTGTTCCTATATTTTAGTTTATGCGCACTAAAACACTGGTTCTTTAATACTCGGTAACCGGTACAAAACCGATACTTTCAATTATTTCCTGGCCTTTTTTGGTCAGGTGCAGGGTTACAAAACGATAGACATCCGTGCCCATTTTAGGATAGCCATTGGTGAACATGTAGAGCGGTCTGGCCACAGGATATTTGCCGTTGCTAACAGATTTCTTGGTGGGCATGACACCGTTGATACTGAGCGCCTTGACTGTGTGATCGACAAAGCCCAGACCCGCATAACCGATAGCTGCCGGGGTGCTCTGCACACGACCACGAACCGCGCCATTGCTACCCACATACTCGCAACCCTTGGTTATCTTCTCTTTATTCATGATTAATGTCTCGAAAGTTTCATAGGTTCCACTATTCGTGTCTCGGCTGATGAGTACAATTTTGATATTGGGACCGCCCACATCTTTCCAGTTGGTGATTTTGCCCATGTATATATTCTTAACTTGGTCAACAGTCAGATTGGTCACTGGATTGGAAGGGTGAACAATGATCGGTAAGCCATCTAAAGCCACCACGTGGGCCACGGGGAATATTAATTTGTCCAGAGCCGCCGACATCTCTTCATCTTTCATAAAACGAGACATCGTGGCAATATCACAGGTCTTGTTGATCAGACTTTTCGCGCCATTGCCGCTACCTGATTCGCTGACCGTGATATTTACGCCTTTCTCAATGTTCATATAATACTCTGCAAAAGCTTTTGCAATCGGTCCAACCGTGGTAGAACCATCAATGACAATCTTTTTCGCCGCATGAACCTGCAACGGAGATATTCCTAACCACAGAACCATTGAAACGACTAAAACGATTAATGTTTTCATTTTTATCCTCCTGGATTTTTTTTTCGTAAGCCTAATTATCCCAGCCTCATGTTAATAGAGAATAAATGAATTGTTAATATTGTGTTAAGAGCATGAATTGTCAGGTTGTCTCAAGCAGGAATTCGTGGGTAGGGAGAATGGTAATAGTAATGCCATCCTGTTGGATAGAGTCTTTTAGGTTGCCGTTTAAAATTGTCGCCTCGTGGATGCCGATTTCTTTTGCTGCTTCCACTGCGGCGCGGATTTCACGTTGTTGGGTAGCTTCATCGTCCAGATCATAGCATACCTGGAAAAGATCGATTTGGCCACTACGAATCACCAGAAAATCAATCTCTTTACCCGTGCGGGTTTTATAATAGAATAATTCATCCACTCCCTTTAACCTGCGCTTTAATTCAAGAAAAACGATGTTCTCCAGCAGTGGCCCCATATTTTCTGTGAGTCCGAAGGATACCGCCCGAAATAAACCCGGATCACTACCATAATACTTGCTGGGATTGTAAATCTGTTTTTTGAGCGAGGGGCTGAAGAGCGGAATCCCGAATACCAAGTAACTTTCCTGCAAAAACTCGATATAGTTCTTGACTGTCCCGATATTTTTTAAGCCCACTGCCGAAGCGATATTATTCAACGAGAGCACATTGCCCGGCCCAGAGATGATAATCTTAGCGATTTCCTTCAGTTCTTTTTTATATCGTATCGAATAGCGGTAAATAATGTCCTTTTGAATGATATCTTTAAAATAGTCCTGCAATATCTGGGTGTTTCCTGTTTTCAAATACTCGGGGAACCCACCCACCTGCAAATACGAATCAAGCGCATTAAAAATAACGGCCCGTTTCTGCGCATCGTAAAAATCCTTTTCGGTTATGAGCGGAACATTCTTAAAGTAATACAGGTACTCCCGGAAGGACAAGGGGAATATTTCAATGGAAACACTTCGCCCAGTCAACATCCTGCCAATTTCTTGCTTGAGTAAAGACGCATTGGAACCAGTAATAAAAATTTTGAACCGTTTCTCTTCAAATAAGCGGTTTATCCAGCGATGCCACTCTGGAACATGCTGAATTTCATCAAACAATAGCACCATCTTTTTATTGAAATCCGGCAAGAACAAACGGAAATAATTATCGATAATCCCAGCCAGTTCATCGGCTTCAATATTGGCCAAGCGTTCATCTTCGAAGTTGATATACAAGAAATTTTTATCTTCCAGGCCTTTTTGCGTGGTAACAATCTCTTTGACTATTTTTAATAGATAGGATTTTCCCGACCGTCTCACTCCGGTTAGAAAAACGATATGGTCATTCTCCAGCGAGGCGGTAATTCCCGTTTGGTATTCCCGGCGCCACAATTCTCCCGTAGTACGCAGAAAGACCTGCTGTTCCACAATAACCCGTTTTAACAACTCTTCTTTTACTGCCATATTTGACCAGCCTCTTTATAATATTTCAATGCCATTATAATATATTCGCCAAAACATTACAATGCCATTGAAATGTTTTTAAAAAAAGTCCACAGATTACTCAGATTAAAATGATGATACAGATTAAAGCCCCGGCGAATAATATGGGAATTATATATATTGTTTGAAGCCATGATTTGTGGTATACTTTACCAAGGACATAAGCAGGACCATGAAAAAATTTATAGCAAAACACCTTAAAGCCGTTCTGTTGCTACTGAGCATCGTAATCACCATCCTGGTGGGCGCATTGATCGGAATCGTTTTAGTCTACCAAAAAGGATTCCCCCAAATCGAAGCGCTAGAAGATATCCAACCCAAAGTAATGACCATTCTCCACGATGACTCCGGCGCACGCATCAAAGAGTTTGCCATTGAAAAACGCTCCATCGTGGAACGGGCAGATATCCCGGAAATCCTCATCAAAGCAATTATCGCTTCGGAAGATAACCAGTTCTATTCCCACTGGGGCATTAATTTTCGCGGCACTTTTCGCGCGATTCTGGGCGTGGCTGCCCGAAGAAATATGGGCGGCGGCAGTTCTATTACCCAACAACTCGCACTCAACCTCTTCCTCAACCGCGACATTACCTTCAAACGCAAACTCCAAGAAATGTTGATGGCCATCCAAATCGAGAAACGATACTCCAAAGATCAAATTCTAACTTTTTACTGCAATAAAATTTATCTGGGTGGCAGTGTTTACGGTGTGGAAGCGGCATCGCGGTACTATTTTGGGAAATCGGTACGAAATATTAATCTGGCCGAAGCCGCTCTGATTCCAACTATCATGCCTGCACCTAATGGCAAATATAATGTGTTCAAACAACCCGATAACTGCCTGAATAAACGGAACTATGTGTTGGAACGGATGCTGGAAATGAAATTCATCACGTTGACACAATACAACGAGGCGATTCGACAACCCTTACCGAAAAAACCGTTTGATGCTGAAAAAGAAGAGATCGGCAACTATTTCGTGGAAGAAGTACGCAAAACAATCGAAGGAAAATTCGGCGATCAACGATTGTATACGGGCGGCTTACTGGTTTATACCACGTTGAACAGCGAATACCAGAAATGGGCGGAAACATCGCTGCGCACGGGCCTTAGAAACCTGGATAAACGGATTGGCTGGAGAACCAAAACACCGCTGTTTAATATGATCAACAACAGAATGGACCCACTCAAGGACGACCTGCCCTCCTGGAAAAGATTACGCATCGAAGTCGATAATATCGTGGAAGGGGTGGTTCTGGCGGTAGATGATAAAATAGCGGAAGTGCGCATCGGCGACTATTGCGGCATAATGCCAGCAGAAAATGCCAAATGGACGCGTAAAACAATGGATAAAATCCTGGTCAAAGGCGACGTGGCTCTTTTTAAGATCGTGGAAATCCCTAAACCACTGCAACAACACATGACTCTGTATGCAGATAAAAGAAATGTACCACCATTGGATTTTAAAGACCCGGATTACCTGTTAAAACTCTCTCTGGAACAAGAACCAGAAATTCAAGGCGCGGTTATGGTAGTGGATAACAAAACTGGGGAAATCAAAGCAATGGTAGGGGGCTATTCCTTTGAAAAAAGCAAATGGAACAATGCCACCCAAGCATTACGACAAACCGGTTCCACGTTTAAACCGATTGTGTACACGGCTGCCATTGAAAATGGGTACACAGCAGCCACGATTATCGAGGATGAATATTTTACCTATTACGATAAATGGACCGGTGTGAAATGGGAACCACGTAACCACGGCGGCGCAGATGATTATTTGGGGCCGCTGACGTTGCGTCGGGCCTTTGAAAAATCCCGCAACGTGGTAACTGCCCGTATCGCGGAATATATTCAACCGGAAACAATCGTAAAATATGCCCATCAATTTGGCATTACTGCGGATTTGAAACCGTATATTTCGATTTCTCTGGGTGCTTTTGAAGTTCGCTTGAGCGAGATGATGTCCGCTTACACCGTGTTTCCTAACCTGGGCGTGCGCGTGAATCCCTATTTGATTCGCAAGGTAATGGATAATAATAACAATGTGTTGATTGAAAATTTCCCCGAACGGAAGAACGTGATTGAGAAAGAGACTGCTTTTGTGATGAACTATTTGATGCAGGGTGTAGTGCGAAATGGCACCGCGTGGAAAGCCCGTGTTCTAAAAGCACCTATCGGCGGCAAAACGGGAACCACCAATGATTATACCAATGCATGGTTCATTGGTTTTTCTCCCTCTATCACCGTGGGCGTATGGGTGGGGTACGATGAACCCCGTAGTTTGGGATATGAAGAAACAGGTGCCCGTTCAGCGCTACCGGTGTTTATCTCTTTTATGGAAAAATACCTGGAGAAAAATACAGAACCAACGTCATTCAAGAAACCGCCGGGTGTGGTCTGGGTAGAAATTGATAAATTCACGGGAAAACTATTGGCCCCGGGTTGCCTGCATCCCTATCGGGAAGCTTTTCTGGTTGGCACGGAGCCATTGGAATATTGCACGGAAAATGATCACCAGATGATCAAGAATTATTATGGTGATGATCGAGACGACAGCGAAGCACCTGCCAAACCAGCAGTAATACCACCCGCGACAACAGAAACGCCGCCAACAACACCAGTGGCACCACCAACAACACCTGAGGAGCCTGGGCAAAGGGACCGTGATTCGTCGGATTAAGGGATGACCGGGATGCTGTGCTTATATTAGCTAAATCATTAATACTCTTGATAATCCAATCGCGATCTTATGCATGATCAATTCATCGACAAAGCCGATTTTTTTTATCAGACGTTCTTCGGACAAAGAGCGAATTTGAAAACAATCTGCCGAGGAGGTTTTCTTTAAATGATTATCTTCATCGGGTTCAATCTTAATCATCCACTCTGCTGCTTCGTATTTGTCTTTCCAATCTGTAATTGGGACGATTACTCTTAACGGTAAAATACCTAGCTCATCATCGTTTACAATAATCGCGGGCCTTTTTTTACGGATTTCAGCACCGATTGTTGGCTCCAGGTTGATTAACCATATTTCACTCCGCTTCATAGAATGGCTCGCTGTCCAATGAAGTAAAAGTTCGCAGTTCTTTATCGGTTTTATAATCTGAAAAAAGTGCCTTGGCACCTTCTTTCAAGCTTCTACTTTTGGTGGACTCTTCCCTGATGGATTTCATCGCATTCTCAATGATTAACATCCTTTCGATGATGGGCAATTTGATTATCTCTTTTATAAGGTTGGCAGCTTCCATGTGTTATCCATTTTTTCTTATTTTTTTTCCAATAGAATAATTATATATGATATCTCATGGATTTTCAATTTTTTTCTTTTGAAAGTTTTCAAGCGCAAGCAGAGGAAGAAAAATGATTGTTATAATGCCGCTTGAATCTGTGGTGTTGAGGGATGAATAGGTGGCACATGGTGATGTTTCTGGAGACTGTGCCACATATCCCAATCCCGTTGCAGATTTAGCCAAAATAAAGGATCCGTCGCAAAGGCATCTCCTATAGCCAGGGCGTCCTCGGCAGACATGCGGCGTTTCCCATTTATAATCTCGTTTACCTTGGCATACGGCCACCCCAAATGAAGGGCTAATCTTGAACGGTTTATTGCCAATGGCTCTAAAAACTCTTTAAGTAACATTTCCCCTGGATGGGTTGGCGGTCTATTTTTGGGTAACATCAGAGGACAAGAATTTTGTCCTGATGGACAAGGACATGCTGGATTCGGTAATGGAAACCATGTAGATATCCAATGACAAAGAATTCGTTCTGTCTTTGAAAAAAGCCAAAGAAGAAATCGAAAGGGGCGAATTCTATACCTTGCTTTCATTGTAGAGCATTTCAGGGCATAAATCGGCACCGTTTGTCCATTCGATAGTATCAAAAGAGACATGAACCGTATTGAAGAGCTTTATGTCCTTTAATTGGCTGAATATGCCTTTATCTAAAAAAGGAAACATGTCAAAATATCTTTCTTCATTGTTCTCAAAAGTCAGTAATAATTTATAGTCTGCCAAAGGTTTGACATCTTTAACTCCAAGGTACATGATAGCCTCTCTTTTTAATGATCAACTTAATGGGCTTATTTTAAAAGGTGTTTCGCCATTTGTGGCCAATTGCCAATCAGCCATCAGGTCTTCTGCATGAATTTCCGCCCAAGCTAGGGCAAGTTTTGCTTGCTTTTTTGGCAAGTTACCTTCAATAATCTCGCATTTAGTGATATCCACGATAGCCTTGAACTCATTGTAGTAGGCATGAAAATGAGGTGGATTATGCTCGGAGTTTCCGCAATACATCCGTATGATAATGCCAAAAAACATGCTAATTGTGGGCATTTATTTTCTCCATTGTATTCAATTGCCAAGGTATCTATACTGCACACCTAACCCATTATAAAAGAAGAAAAACCTAAAGTCAAATTTTTTCCTGAATAATCCATCGCGATGAAATGTAAAAGGAGTATACTGGTCAAATCGAAACGGACCATGATTGGTAGAGGCAACGTCCCGCTACTTTTAAAGATAGGATTGTGTATTCCATCACCGAGGATGAAGTGCTCGTGTATATCCTTCGGGTTAAGAGCCACTATGGGGATTAGCCTTTATAACGTAGAAGCGGCGTCCCGCCGCTTTAATTTTTATCGCCCGCAGGGCACCATTGTAATCAATTATTTTTTGCTTGGACGGTAGAGTATGAGTACACAAGACGAGATTAAACGGGTGGCAGATTTGCAGTGAATCTGGCTAGGACAAATCCGTACTAACAATGCTATTGAGTTTTATAATATCAACCAAGTCGCTGAAAATGCTGCGGCCAAACTGCTAAACTGTCTAGGTTCACCGTGAAATGGACACCCACATAAATCTGTAAGAGGGCAAAGTAGACTTGGCGACCTACAGTTGCGATGGCAAAAAAATTCTGTCGTCATCAAATGATGGCACCATCAAAGAGTGGAAAGACAACTTCACTGGAGAATATATTCAAACTCTCCTTGAATATTACAATTGATTAAAGGGTGAAGTGTCCAAACTTTACGGAAAAAGAATTCTTTGTGCATTCTATGATGGCACTATCATGGAGTTGGACGCTACCACCGGCGTTTGCCTTAATATATATAACAAAAAAGATAACCCTTTGATTTATGGATATCAGTTATACCCCCTCAAGAAATTAAAAACTGAAAATAATATCATTTATATGCATCGCATTTTAGGCATAGGTAAGATACGGAAGTTAATCAATGTATCTGGGCTCTTCATCCATGGATGTTCCTTTGAAAACCTAGAAAAAGGCAGCCAATGGACAGAAGAAGGATTGAAAATTTTGAAGATGTACCGGGGAAAAATTTAAATAAAGATTAATTGTAAAAATAACCGTGATTCGTCGAATTAAGGGAGGACTAGGATTTGAAACGGAAATTATATGGAAAATTCTTTGAATTTGAGTTCATATTTTTTTGTTGATCAACCTCACTGTTTCATTTCCTTGATCTTATTCAAAAACTTCAAATCCTCTAAATCCTTATTCCTGCCCGCCGCTATCTTCATTTTTATAATATCATCCAGAGAAGGAAAATAAGCCTGTGTCTCACCAAATTTGGATTTAATCTTATTTTCCCAAACCTCTTCAAAGGTTACCCCTGTCACGAACGGATGAATGTCGGTCTCAACGACATATTGCCTGATAAGAAGCTTATTGTTGAGTAAATCCTGGTGGCTGACATCGGTTAAATCATACCCAAATGCCATTAACGCCTTTTTCAAGTTTTTTATATTCTTCAAATCGGGTCTTACAAAAAGATCAATATCAAGTGTGGCTCGTGCATACCCATATACAGGGAAGGCCGTTGCACCGATAATGATGAAATCAACCTTATAGGTGTTTAATAATTTCAGAAGTCCTTCGGTGTCCATTTTGCTCCAATAAACGGGTGAGTTCGCGAGTTTTGGTCTCCATCAAACGAAAACGATCTCCAATGGTCAAGGAAAGCAAATAATTCAATTCAAAATCGATTTCTTCACTCTCGTTATGATCTTTTAAAATGAGTATTCCGTTCAAGTTCTTCTTTCTTTTCATAATGGCATTATATCATAATCAAAAAAAAATAGGTAGATGCGTGTATAAAAAAAAAGGGGACTGTTTCCAGTCCCCTTCTTCTTTAGGGATTTATTCAGGCGCTTTGACACGCCCGAGTTATTTATAAACTACTTAACTTCTTGTAATACTCGTGTTTGTCTTTCTTGAATTGAACCGCTCGTTCCAAGAGCTGGTCCGCTTCTTTGGGGAACTGACGTTTCAATTGACTGTAGCGGTCTTCACCGAGAAGGAAATCCACCATTTCAGTTTTGGGGTCCTTGTTCTCATAAACAAAGGGATTCTTGCCTTCCACGGACAATTGCGGATTGTAACGATATAGACTCCAATATCCGCAATCCACGGCTTTCTTTTCTTCTTCAATGGTTTTACCCATGTCAATACCGTGCGCAATACAAGGTGCATAAGCAATAATCAAAGAAGGACCATTATAACTTTCTGCTTCCAACATGGCTTTGACCACCTGGTTCATATTGGCGCCCAAACTGACAGAAGCCACATAAATGGTGCCATAACTCATGCTGATCAGACCAAGATCTTTTTTACCGGTACGTTTGCCAGAAGACGCGAACTTGGCAATTGAACCAAGAGGAGTGGACTTGGAAGCCTGACCACCGGTATTGGAATAGACCTCGGTATCCAACACGAGAACATTGATGTTCCGATTGGAAGCGAGTACATGATCCAGACCACCGTAACCAATATCATACGCCCAACCATCACCACCAATACACCAAACGGATTTATCTAACAAATAACTATCCAATTCAGTGATTTTGGCGATAATAGGTTTGGTCTCGCCAGTGGTTTTGGCTAAAACTTCAGGCAACATCTGCCGTACTTTTCTGGCATGTTCTTCAGCTTCATCCTCAATACTGGTCCAGAGAGTTAAACTCTTGTTTAATGCCTCGGTTAAAGCGGGAGTGGTTCCTTTGGCCAACAATTGTTCGATATTCCATTTTAGTTGCTTGCGATTGGCATCCACAGCGAGCCGCATACCATAGCCATACTCGGCATTATCCTCAAAAAGAGAATTGGCCCACGCAGGACCACGACCATCTTTGGACTTGGCATAAGGAGTGGTGGGAAAAGTACCACTATAAATAGAAGAACAACCAGTCGCATTGGCCACGAGCATTCTTTCACCAAAAAGCTGGGACAACAATTTGACATAAGGTGTTTCACCGCAACCCGCACAAGCACCGGAGAACTCAAACAACGGCTTCTTGAACTGCGCACCTTTAAACATGGATAACTTGGTGCCATCAAGAATATTGTCAGGCAATTCATCGAAAAATAGAGCATTGGCTACTTCACCGAGATGCCGTTCTTCTTCAATAGCTTTAAATTCCAAAGCAGGTTTACCATCATCTTTGCGGTTCACGGGGCATACATCAATACAGTTCCCGCAACCCGTACAGTCTTCAGTGTATATCTGGATTTTGAATTGCAGATTTTTCTCGTTTTTGGTAGTCGATTTAATGGATTTAAACGTGGCCGGTGCGGTTTCCAGAAATTTGGGTTCCATTTGTTTGGCACGGATAGCGGCGTGCGGACAAACCAATGAACACTGGTTGCACTGGATACAATTATCAGAATTCCAATGGGGCACAATGGGAGAAATGGCGCGTTTTTCCAGTTTTGCTGTTTCAGTAGGCACTTTGCCATCCAACGGCATATGGGAAACAGGGATTTCGTCGCCTTTGAGGAGCATCACCTTTTCAATGATGTTCTTGGCAAATACTCCCGCATCATCGGCAATCAATTTTTTCGCATTAAAGGATTCACCCAACCCTGCGATACTGGCGGGATATTTTATCTGTTCCAAGGCTTCCTTGGCTTTGTCCACGGCTTCCCAGTTCATCTTGACGATATGTTCACCCTTGGAACCGAAGGATTTTTTAATGGAGGTCTTGATCAAATCAATCGCTTTCGCTTCTTCCAGAATACCGGAAATAATAAAGAAAGCGGCTTGCATGACCGTGCTGATACGATTGCCCAGGCCAACGGCTTTGGCGATCTTCAGCGCATCAATATTGTAGAACTTGATCTTTTTCTTGATGATGGTTTCTTGCATGTCACGGGTCAGGTGATTAAAAACCTCTTCATTATCAAATTCGGAGTTCAACAAGAAGGTACCCCCGTCAATGAGCTCTTTTAAAACATCATAACGACCGATGTAAGAGGGATTGTGCAGGGCGACAAAATCAGCGCGGGTGATGAGGTAGGGCGATCTGATCTCGCTCTTCCCAAAACGGAGATGGGAGATGGTAATACCACCGGATTTTTTAGAGTCATAAGAAAAATAACCCTGGGCGTTCATATCGGTATTGTCACCGATGATTTTAATAGAGTTCTTGTTGGCACCCACTGTTCCATCAGAACCGAGACCCCAGAAAATACACCGTTTGACATCGGCGGGTTCGGTGTCGATATGGTCGGTGACGGGAACGGATTTATGCGTTACATCATCATTGATACCAATGGTAAAATCGTGGAACGCAGGACCATTAATATGTTGGATCACGGCATTGACCATGGAAGGAGTGAATTCCTTGGAACTCAAACCATAACGACCACCAATAATTTTAATGTGACGGTCTTTCAAAGCGGTGACAACATCTTGATACAGTGGTTCGCCCTGGGCACCGGGTTCTTTGGTGCGATCAAGCACGGCGATCTTTTTAACGGAAGCTGGAATGGCATTGGCCAATAATTCACCGGCAAAAGGACGGAACAAGCGGACTTTGATCAAACCGATTTTCTGGCCCTTTTTATTGAGATAGTTGATGGTTTCTTCAATCGTTTCGCAACCAGAACCCATGGCAATCAGCAGGGTATCTGCATCGGGTGCGCCGAAATAATCAAACAGATGATACTGCCGCCCTACTTTGGTCGCCAATTGATCCATGTATTTCTGGACAATGGCGGGAGTCTTTTCGTAATAGGCGTTGACAGTTTCCCGGCCTTGAAAGTACACATCGGGGTTCTGGGCACCCACTTTAAGCACTGGATTGTCCGGTGATAATGCGCGGGCGCGGAATTGTTCGACATATTTCATGTCCAGCATGGAAGACATGGTGGCATAATCAATCATCTCGACTTTTTGCACTTCATGAGAAGTACGAAAACCATCGAAAAAGTTCAGAAATGGAAGGGAAGCTTCCAAGGTGGCGAGGTGTGAGACCAGAGCCAAGTCCATGGTTTCTTGCACGGAAGCGGCGGCCATCAAACACCAGCCAGTGTTTCTGACGCCCATGACATCGGAGTGATCTCCGAAAATGGAAAGGGATTGGCAGGCGAGAGCGCGGGCGGAGACGTGAAAGACAGTGGGTAACATTTCCCCGGCAATTTTATGCATGTTGGGGATCATTAATAGCAGGCCCTGCGAGCAGGTAAAGGTAGTGGTTAAAGAACCAGCGGTCAAAGCACCGTGTACGGCACCAGCAGCACCGCCCTCGGATTGCATTTCAATGACATCCAATTCTTGGCCGAAAATATTCTTCTTCTTATCCGAGGCAGACCAACTATCTGCCAATTCCCCCATGACAGATGAGGGTGTGATGGGATATATAGCAGCAATTTCGCTGAAGGCATATGCAACATGCGCTGCTGCTGTATTTCCATCGATTGTTTCTTTTTTTATGCTCATTATTACTCCTTAATACGGATTTAATTTCGGTGCAAAAAAAATCGACCTATCTTCCTGGTAATATTTTTTTTTGCCCGTGAATACACTAGTTTAAAAATTAACATATAAATCAAATGGTGTCAAGGAAATTACCCTATAATCTTAAAAATAGCGGTAACTGGAGGAAAAAAAAACAAAAAATGTCCTATAAAAGGTAATCGAAGAGCAGGAAGGCGATGGAAGAATAAAAATAAACGGCCCACACGCGGGGGGGATTGAGGGATGTATCGTGGATTTTTGCGGGTTCATCATTATTATATTATATTAATACTATAATAATACTAGATTAATACGATAATTGAAATAGTGAAAATTGTGAGTAGTTTCGATTTTTGGGGAATTTAGTGCGAAATTATGTACATATTCCTTGCGAATTTTTTGATTATGATTTTTCTTTTAAATAATAAATGGCAATCTTTCTTTTGAAAATTTAAGTGCTAAAAATTTGTCGAATAAAATTTTAAAAGGTCTTTGGAATAATGAAAATCTGTGATATAATTGCAATTATTATATGAGGTTATAATGAAGAAGAAAAAACTATCAGATCGTGTGGCAGAATTTATCGTGACCAGAATGGAAGACGAACTGGCAGCGCTTAAAGTGGACAGCATTGCTGTAGACCTGGGGGTCAATCCCTCTTATCTTTCACGGAAATTTAAGAGTGACAAGGACATGACCTTGAATGAGTTCATTACCGGGGAAAAGATGCATCGTTCTGCGATTTTATTGAGCAGGAACCGGAACGTATCAATTGTCAGCTTGGCAAAATTAACTGGCTTTGCCAGGGCGGACTATTTTGTTATCTTGTTCAAGGATTATTTTGGGATTCATCCCAAGAAATTCGGGGAATTAAAGCCACGGCCCGTCCGGATCTTTGATCTCGATTAATTTAAACGGATAACAACCCCATTCTCCTGGTGACTGGATGCCGGTAAGAGACCGGAAATGTGTTATTATCTTTCTTTATTCTGTCTCTATTAAAAAGCGGTACCGATTCTTAAATATATGACAGGCGCATGCGACGGGTGTTGACCAAAAGCAATGCCCGAGGTGAAATTCATTTTGGCATCACCGATGAATGCGATCATATTAAGTTCGGCTCCGAGGGAAAGTGCTGGGGAGATGATTCTTCTATCTCCCCACAGGTTCCCGATGTCGGCAAAAAGTGTCCCATAGAATCGTTCGATACTTCTGAAAATAAAAAAGGCCTTTTCGACTTTTTTTAATGATATCCTGTATTCTATATTGCCAAGCCATCCGCCGCTACCGGTGAAATAGCTGCTGGGGTAGGCTCTCATCAGGTTAAACATATCGTCGCCTACGGTATGGAATCCCTCGGGCATATAGGCACCACCCATATACACGCGTCGTTTGGCTTTACCCCAGGAATCGGAAAGAGTGAATCGTAAAGCCAGCACATTGGGTCTTAAAAGGGTTATATAATGCTTGTACTCCAAGGCGGCGCTGTTTATTTCATAATCACTACCCATAAATTTGAATTCCCGTGCATAGGAAAGGGCCATTTTTAACCCTTCTCCGGGGGCAAACGCATCATAATACTGTTGGGCGGAATTAAAAAAGAAGCCGACTTTCATGCCATTCAACCGGAGTCGACTGCTCTGGGTGGCACCAACGATTTTATCGGTCAGTGTCTCGGCATACAGTTCATAAAAGAGATATGTTTGGTTGCGGATTTTGATAGAAAGAGGATAGAGAGCAGTGAATTGCAGTTTCTTTTGGTGATGCATGAAGGCACGATTTTCGACACTCTGGATATGACTGGATAAATCGCTGTAGGTTAGGCCAAGAGTGGGATAGAAACCATCATAGGTGTAATTCACCCGCCAATTGGCGGTGTGGCTTCGAAAACCATAAAACCCCTCGACAGTGTAGGCATTTTTTAATATGCTATCTTGACCACTTAACAGAAACCCGGGTTGAAACTCATTGCCTGCATCGCGGAGACTGAACCCAATGTATTGGGGTCGCAGTTCTCTTAAGAAACGGTAGGATTTAACAGGGGGACGTGGCGCGGGTTCCGGTTCTGGTACTGGGCGTGGCATTTCCTGGGCTAACAATGGCAATGTTTCCGCTTGAAACAACGATAAATCGGCTACCGCGAGGTTAAAGCCATTGGCTGCAAAAAAGGAACCAATCACCTGGTGCTGGTTCTCACCGGGTATTAAACCAAAGGATTTGATGGCGGGGACGCGGCTATCATTGTAAATGGTGCGTGTGTTTTCATAGAGATTGACGGTAGTCAGACGGTAGCTTTTATTGTGTTCGGATATAAACAGCAATTCCCGGTCATTTTTCCACTGCGGGTAATAACACTTGGTTTCCCCATCGGTCAGGGTTCGGGTAATGTGTCCTGCGGTGTCAAAAAGTACGATGCGCCAGTTCAAATCGGGGGTTTTGACACTGGCGGCAATATAATTTCCAGCGGGTGAAAGCGCAGGGAAGGCGAGGGCATCAAAACCACGGGATAATATTTCCTCGCTAAAGGTGCGGGTGTCGAGGCGACACAAAAAGGATTGGGTTTTGACCCGTTTAACGCAGTATATTTTATCCGCGCCGTATTTGACCGGGTAAAACAATCGCTTGCCCCGGGTTAAACGCCGTGTCTTTTGGGACTTGAGGTCCAGAGTGTAGAGGTCGGAGTAATAATAGAAGGATTGCGTGTGGTCATTGGCAGAAAAATAAAGTTTCTGTTCGGACTGGCAAAAGGACCAGCCATTAATGGCTGCCCGTTTGACCAAGCGGTGGTTGCGACCGGTATCAATGTCCAGGCGGAAAATCCCGGGGTATTCTTGATAATTTTCTTCAATATACAACACCTGTTTGGCGTTTAGGGGAATAGGGTATTTTTTAAAGTGCCCGGAATAGGTGATAAAATGTACAGGCTGTGCCGTGTCAGGGGGAGACGGAGTTTCGACAGGATGGAGGGAAGCCACAAATTCATGCCACAGGGGCACGATATTCTGGCCGAAAATCTGGCGGAACCGGTTTTGCATGGTGAGGGGGATAGGGATAATGCCTTTTTTAAAGCGCAGGGGAATCGGATACCGTGTGAAAAGGCGGACAAATTCAGCGAGTTTATCCGGGCCGTATTTTTTGGCCAAGAAATTGATGAAAAAAGCGCCGTATAGGTAATTGGACGTAGTGCCGGGCCATTCTGTAGGCTCGCCCCAGAAGTCGGCCCAGTTAGGAATGTTGTTTTTTGCGGCAATCTGGTTCAACATCAATGGGAAATCAGGGGTATCCAACCGGCCCCACCGGTTTAATTGGGATTCTCCGTAAATGGCCATCCCCTCGGTGGCCCACACGGGACTGTACATCACGGGATATAAGGCGGGATGAGAACCGAGCAGGCGCCGCATGAAATTAGTAAAACCAGAAACGGAATTGGCGTGCAGAATATGGACGAGTTCATGGGGCAAGACGAGATGTATCCATTCCTGGTAACTCCCCAATATAGAATCAGGGGGAGGATTAAACAGGAATATTTCAATTTGATTGTAAGGAAAATACGTGGCGCTACCATTGGCATCGTCAACACTATCGGTCAATACGATTCTGATCTGGCCCCGTATTTGGATATGGGGTCCGACGATGTCGCGCAGTTTGGGGAGCATCTGCCCGGCCAGAGTCAATGTATAGGTGGCGGAGGTCTCGTATCCGGCGGGGAAGATGACGACAAATTGGGAATCGGAAATTTCTTTCCATTTGATCTGGGGGTGGTGTTTCCCGTGGAGGAAACCAGTCATCACACAGAAGAAAAAAACGGGCAAGAATACTAAAACTATTTTGGTTTGATGCAGGGTCATGACTGTTTCCTCTTCTACGGAAAACTTATCCAGTATCCGGTTGTTTGTTTTATTTTAACCACGAAATACACGACATACACGAGAGATAACGTTTTTTTAGTGCCAATTCGTGTAAATTCGTGTAATTCGTGGGCCATTTTTTTATGCTTTTACCAATGATTCGATATACCGTTCAGCATCCAGTGCTGCGGCGCAACCACTTCCGGCAGCGGTGATCGCCTGTTTATAAAAAGGGTCCTGCACATCGCCGCAAGCAAATACGCCGGGGAGATTGGTCGCGGTAACTTTTCCTCGTTCGCGGCCAGTGATGATATACCCTTTGGCATCAATTTCCACTTGGTCGGCGAATAAGTTGGTATTGGGAGTATGACCGATGGCGACGAACACACCCTCCACATTTAAGGTGGAGATTTCACCGCTGACAGTGTTTTTCAGTTTGACACCCGTGACTTTTTCCTCCCCCAGGATATCTTCTACCAGGGTATTCATGACAAATTGGATTTTTTTATTTTCCTCGGCTTTTTTGATCATGATCTTGGAGGCACGAAAGGCATCGCGGCGATGGATGATATACACTTTGGAAGCAAAACGGGTGAGATAATTGGCTTCTTCCATGGCACTGTCACCGCCACCGATGAGACAGATTTCTTTCTCTTTGAAGAAAAAACCATCACATGTGGCACAGGCGCTAACCCCACGGCCCATTAATTTTGATTCATTGGGAATTCCCATTAGGTTGGCGGTGGCACCGGTGCTGATAATCACGGCTTTCGCTTCATAAGGGTCTTCTTCATCCCAGACGATTTTATTATCACCGCTCAATTGGACGTAACTGGCATCGGCGCTGATAAATTCCGCGCCGAATCGTTCGGCTTGCGCCCGCAGTTCGTCCATTAATTCGGGGCCCATAATACCGTCGCGAAACCCGGGGAAGTTCTCTACCTCGGTGGTAATCATCAATTGCCCACCAGGCTGCAACCCCTCAAATACGAGCGGTTTAAGATTGGCGCGCGCCGTATAAATGGCCGCGGTTAGTCCCGCGGGACCAGAACCGATTATGATTAGTTCTCTTTTTTTTGTTTCCATTTTTATTTTATCTCCTTGCTTGAATTGCAACTTGTTTTCTATCGTAGTGGTAAAAGAATATTTTAGCCCGTTGGAGTTTAAATGTCAAATAAAGAAATTCGACGCGGTCGGGCTCTGACAAAAAAAGAGGTTATCGCTTTACTTTTTCCCAAGAGTGGGATAATATTAGTTTTACTTTTGATTTTCCCCAATCCCAATTTGAAGGAGATTTAAATAATGAAAACAAGGTATACCATTTTAACCCGTACTATTATTATATGTATTATATTATTCTTTTTCCCGGTACTTGGGAACACTTCTGACGCGGCAATGGAACCACTTAAACCGACCAAGTTTCCCTCTATGCAAAGAATTGAAGGTGCAGTGAATGAAGTGATGGCCACGGGAAAAATTCCCGGCGCGGTAATTGTACTGATCAGCGGGACAGAACATACAATTATCAAAGCTGTGGGCTACGCGGATCTGGAGAAACAGATACGGGTAACGGGAGATACTCTTTTTGAATTGGGATCGTGCAGCAAAAGTTTTACGGCCCTGGCTATGAAACAACTGGAACAAGAAGGCATGATTAAACTGGATGATCCAGTATCGAAGTATTTCCCCTGGTTCCGGGTTACCTTTCGGAATCGGGAACAACAGATCACTATCAACCAATTGCTACATCATACAAGTGGGATTCCTGAACGGGCATTTGGAAAAGTCCTGGCAGGGAACAATAAGGATGCATTGGTGGATGTGCTTCGACGGGTGTCCGGTATGGAATTGAAACAGTTACCTGGGCGGCAGTTCGAGTATAGCAATGTCAATTATGATATCGCGGGTGCCATTTTGGAAAAGGTTTCGGGGTTGAGTTATGAAGCTTATATGGTCAAAAAACTATTTCTTCCTTTAGGAATGACTTCGACCGGGGTGGGCACGGGCGGGAAATTCAAAGCCACGGGTTATAAAATTGCTTTTGGCACACCGCGCCCGTTTGATTCACCCTTGTACCGGGGTAATTTTCCCGCCGGGTATGTCGTGACCAGTGGCAATGATATGGTCAAATGGTTAAATGCGCAACTGGGACAGACACCACTGGGACAGACGGAATCGGAATTAAATACACTGATCGCCACCACGCATAAACCGGACCCGTTGTTACAGGGTTTCGGGTATAAATCAATCCAATACTCCATGGGATGGTTCGTGTTACCGGGAAATATCAGCGAGATATTTCATGGTGGCGCCAATCCCAATTTTACCGCGTATGTCGCCTTACGTCCAGCCCAAAAAATGGCGGTGGCGGTATTGACCAACTCCAATAGCACGGGTTCTCAATTCCTTGGCGCACGCTTGATGCAACTTTTTGATCTGCCAGCCAATGAAAAATTGGAAAAATACGCCTATGACGGCGGAATGGATAATACTTTTTCCATGGCTTGTTATGTGTTCTGGGGATTTCTGGTGATTTGTGGCGGTATTTTTATTTATATTTTAATAGATTGGTTCAGGGGATTGCGTCACATAGAAGGATTGAACCCAAGCAAGCTGTTCCAGCTTTTTATTGCCCTGTGTGCCACACTGCCTTTGGTACTGGGCATCTATTTTGTCCCCGATACCTTGCGAGGACTCTCATGGCAGCAAGCTATTGATTGGGCACCTGCCAGTTTTCCCATGGCCGTCGTATTGTTGCTCTGTTTTTTGGCAGTGTGTAACCTCTTGTTCTTTTGTTCTTTGATGCTGCCCTATAAAGACAAGACATCCTTTCGCAATAAATATATTCGGCCTTTGCCCATGGTCTTGTTTCTTGGTTTTATTTCCGGTTTGGGGCAATCTGCTTCCATGGTGCTTATTTCCACCTCCTTTTTTATTCCTTTTCCCTTGCAGTACCTGCTGTATTATTTCCTCATGACATTGTTTATCTCGGTATTGGGTCAGAAGATCGTGCAAACTAAAATGACCACTATATCCAATGACATTGTCTATGAATTACGCATGAAATTGATTGACCGCGTATTTGCCACCCGCTTCCAGAATTTTGAGAAGATTGATTCCGGTCGGTTTTATGCCACTTTAAACAATGATACAGAAACCATTTCCAATTCCGCCGGTATCGTGGTCGGCACTATCACCAGCGCGGTAACTGCCCTGGCCGCTTTCGTGTACCTCTCTGCCATCTCCTTACTGGCCACTCTTTCCACCTTGTTATTCGCCGTGTTTCTGGGACTGTTCTATGTAGCGGTAGGCAAAAAATCACGGGTCTTAATGGAAAAAATGCGGGATACGCAAAATGTGTTTATGAAATTGATCGAAGGCTTGTCCAAAGGCTTCCGGGAACTGAGCATGCATCACAATAAGAAAGTAGAGTATGCCGCAGATGTCGAAGCCAGTTGTTTGGAATATCGCAACACCCGTATTTCTTCGATTGTTAAGTTCATAGATGCCAACCTTGTCAGTTCTTCCATGATCTTGGTATTGTTGGCTGGTATATGTATTTCGTTCCCCCGTTTATTTCCTGACATGTCGCTTGGTTTGTTGATCAGTTTTATCATGGTGTTGCTCTATATGATCGGCCCTATTACCGCGATTATGGGTTCATTCCCCGCGTTTATACGTATTAAAGTATCCTGGGATCGCATTAAAAAATTCTCTGCTGAAATACCAGCTATTGAGGAACTACTGAATTTCAAAGAGCGCAACGCGCTGTCTCATAAAGGGGAAACAGTCAATTGCCTTGAAGCCAAAGGGGTGATGTTTTCGTATTCAAAACCAGATGAAACGGAGAAATTCACCGTGGGTCCAATTGATTTAAAAATTAATAAGGGCGAGATTCTCTTCATTGTGGGTGGCAATGGTAGTGGCAAAACAACGTTGGCCAAACTGATCACGGGTCTCTATCTCCCTGAAGCAGGAACGGTCACAGTGGATGGCAAGGTGATTGGTGGACAAGATTATTTAGGGGAGTATTTCTCGGTGATTTTCGACGATTACATGTTATTTGAAAAACTCTATAATATTGATATCAATGCGAAAAAAGCAGAGATTGAAAAGTATCTGAAGCTATTGGCAATGGACAAGAAGGTCGAGTTAAAAGACCAGAAATTTTCCACCATCAATCTTTCCAGTGGTCAGCGGAAACGTTTGGCGTTGCTGCAATGTTACCTTGAAGATTGCCCTATATATCTTTTCGATGAAGTGGCCGCAGATCAGGACCCAGAGTTCAGAAAATTCTTTTACCGCGACCTCTTATTAAAAATGAAAGCAATGGGGAAAATCATAATTGCCATCACGCACGACGATCATTACTTCGATGTAGCAGACCAAATCATCAAACTGGATTTGGGAAAGATCGACAATGTCGTAAAATAGGAGCTGGCGATATTGCATTTTGAGTTATTATACAGGTATGAAAAAACAGAAACGACAAACGGCGAGGAGAATTGCCCAGCGTTAGGGGTTCAATCATATCATGGCATTTTCCAATGAAAATAGATTTGGGTCGACGCGCCATCCTGGCTTATTATTTTATCCCTTTACTTATTAATGAGAACACAAAAATCACTCAATGGCCGGGTTGAAGGATGACATAAACCCAAAAAAAATTCAACCGCCAGGTTTTAAAGCCCTCGATTCCACAAAAAATACTCAACCGCCGGGTTTTATTGCTCACGATTCTACAAAAAAGGCTGAACGGAGAGGTTTGGAAGGTGAACGGCCGCCTAAAAGGGTGACGGTTGAGTAAAATATGGTGAACCGCCGGGGTTGGAAGGTGAACGGAGAGCAAAATATGGTGGCGGTTCTACAAAATAAGGTGAACAGTCAACTTTTAGTTAAAACCGTCAGGTTCAGGAACTGAAACTCCCTTTTTCTTGCTACTCCATTTAACAAATTGCAGCAAATGTGGCGCAAATAGGCCGGGGTTTCGATGAGGGGATGTTGAAATCATTGGTTTGCGCCCAAGGCTATTTGCTGTTGACGCGATTTTGCTTTTCGGACACCCAGTGGTTATGGTTTTGGGGAGAGATTTTTTTTAATGCGGGGGAAGGATAGTGCCGTCCAAAAAACTCAATAGAACCAAAAGAACCATTTGATTTTTTTTTGTTTTTGTGATATAAAATGGCTATGAAATTCGCAATAGAAGAACGAATCGGCAACCCGGACCTGTTTACCGGTAGAGAAAATGATATCGCCTATTTTCTCAACTGGATAAATGGCATAAAAAAGAGGAAATCCAAAAGTACCGCCATCCTGGCCCGCCGTAAAATGGGAAAAACCGCGTTGCAAGAACGATTGTTTAATATTACCTTTGATCAAAATGACGGTGTCATTCCTTTTTATTATGAAGTCAAAGAAGCCGATATGTATGTCGTGGATTTTTGTCTGGATTTCTTCCTGACTTTTATTTACCAGTACATCGCCTTTAAAACCAGAAAAGAAAACTACCTCAAACAGTCCACGCGAGCTAATCTTGAAAAAGCCATACAAGTGGTTCAAAGCGAGGGGTTGGACTATCTGTTGGATTTAATGGATGAAGTAGCTCACGCTATTCGTAATGAGCAGTTAGATATTCTCTGGGGAATGGTGCGCGAAGCCCCGAAAACTGTCGCTGAAAGCCAAAACGAATTCATCGTGCAAATGATCGATGAGTTCCAATTTTTAAATACAAAAGTGTATCGTGACAAAACCAACCCGAAAGGCAGTGTGATCACCAACTTTGCAGGTGGGTATTTAAACGTGGCGGAAAGTAAAATTGCACCGCTACTGGTGTCTGGCAGTTGGGTGGGCTGGTTAATGGATATCTTGACCATGACATTACCTTCCAGATTCAAGTTCTATAAACTGGAAAACATGCCGGAGCATGAAGCTTTCGAGATGATCTTTAAGTATTCGTTGTTTTTTGATGTCCCTGTGACCGAGGAGACCGCTTTTCTCATCGCGGAAATTACCGAGGGCAGTCCTTTTTATATTAATGCCATTATCTGTTCCGAGAGCCCGGACAAAGACCTCACCAGTTTGGCTGGTTTATTGCGCACTTTGAGCTTTGAAACATTGGATGATCGTGGCGATATCAAATTTACCTGGATGGAATACCTGGCTTCCGCGCTCCCCCGGATCAATGACAAAAATGCTAAAAATATCGTGCTCTATCTATGCAAAAATAGAGACCGGGAAGTCACCCGTCAAGAGTTATTAAAAGAATTAAACCTTAACCTAACTGACGGTCAACTGGAAAAACGATTAAAAGCACTGATTAAATCGGATATTATCAAACAAGGCAGTTCAAATTATAGATACCAGGGCGTAAAGGATAATATTTTCGATAAAGTCTTTCGCGGCGTATATCAAGAGGAGATCGAAAATTTTGAACCGGGAGAAAAAAACTTTAATCTGGAACAGATAATCGCAGAATACCAAAAAGCCTTGGATGAAAAGAATGTATTATACAATCAACTTCAGGGAAAGTTCAACTATCAAAAAGGATATTTTGCAGAATACCTGATATTGGATCAATTACGGTTTCATGGCGTCGCCAAGAATAACGAATTAAAAGAGATGACCCGGAATCTACCCGCAGATTTTAATTTTTGCCCTTATGTGGATGCGTGGACCTATCGACTGGCCGTGGCTTATAGAAAGGGATTAAGCGTGGATATCCTGGCACGTGCCAAATCGCCAGGGGATTATTCCATCATTGGTGAAGTTAAAAACAGGGATATCAAGAAATTCTCAATTGAAGAAGCCACGGAGTTCCTTGAAAAGTTCACCATGATTAAAGAAAAAGAAAACCTAAGCCCGGTCATTGGCTTTGTCTTTTCCAGAAGTGGATTTACCACTGAAGCGCAAGCATATCTCCAAGAAAAGGGCATTGCGTTCAGTGACAATGAAGGATGGTTGGACGTATAGTTCGTCTATTATAAAAAAATTCCCGGTCTGTCTCCCAATGTCCTTATTCATTTATTACTCCCCAGAGAAACACTCAACGCCAACAATTACGTTGCCAACAATTCTGTTGGTAAGATAATGCAATTTATCCCATTTGTCAACTATTTTTGTTTTTTCCCCTTCCTGCACTGCCTTCCACACTAAAACAGAGACAAATTAAAGAGATCATGATCGGCATTGATGAAAATCTCATGGCCTGCCCAATTACCAATTATCTCCGCCAATCATTTTTTTTCTTCCGGTTTATCTTGGAATATGATACAATGGGAAAGTGACTGTTATGTTTGATTGGCAAGATGACCACCAATCCCGGTCCAGATATGGATGGGGAATGAAGGAATTAAAATGGAAGAAAAAAAGACAGCCAAGATTTTTATCTCGTATGCCCATGAGGATAAGCACTATTTTAAACTGCTAAGAGATGGAATAAAAAATTATTCCAGTAATTCTCTGGCTATTGATTGGGATATTTGGGATGACACCATGCTTCCACCAGGATATCTTTGGGATGAGTGGATAAAGGAGCAGATTCGTACATGCGATTTTGCCATTTTATTGATCAGCATTAATTTTATGAATTCTGATTATATTAAGAACCAAGAATTTTGCACTTTTCTAAAGAGACAGATGCAAGATGGGTTCTTGTTTTTTCCAATCATGGTGGGGCCCTGTAATTTTAACCAGTGGAAAGAGTTAGGAGAGCGGCAATTCTTCAAACCCACCGGAGACAACTATGACAAAAAGGATGTACTGGATTTTACTTATGCCCATTTGGTAGATTTTAACAGAAACAATGGCCAACCTCTGCCCAATCCTTTCCGTGATAATTACCATATGGATTTGGTTAAGGCTCTTGAAGAGGTCATGGTAAAACATGCCCCCCAAGCAAAGATTCCTTCAACCTTTTTTAAACTGGTGAAATCCAGTCAAACACTCGAACCCAGTGACATCTTTTTAACTCCCAGGCGTGCCAATACCAACGCCGATTTTTATTGGCAGCGTGAGACAGATAATCTTATTCTCTCTACCTTACAAAAGAATCAATCCCTCATCATCATCGGAAACTCCCTGGCAGGCAAAACCAGGGCCTTATATGAAGCATTAAAAAGATTGGACAATACTGTGGTGCTTTTTCCCCAGGACAAACCCAATATAGAAACCCCCTTCCAATTGCCACCGCGCAACGGTTGTCGCTTGATCGCTGTGTTTGATGATATGGATCAGTTTCTTGTTAAATATACCAAGGAGAAACTGGAAGAATTGCTCCTGCAATTATGGAAAGCCAATGTGGTGATTGCCGCCACCTGTCGCCATGGCGATGAATATTATAGTTTTGCCACCACTATTGCAGGCCAGATTCGCGAGGAGTTTGACACCATTACTATTAAAAAAATGGAGGAGCGTGAAGTAACGGCGTTTCTGAAATACTTTACCCAAGAAGTTGCCCCAACCCATCAGGTTGAATTGGATACACGGGCCTTTGATCACAACATCGGTTCCTATTTTCTGAAATTAACGGCCATGTCCGAGCGTTATTTGAAACTTGAAGAAAAAATTAAGAAATACAATCTCAGTGTTCCGCATGATTTGCCCCGCCAGATATTAAAAGCCCTGAAATATTTCTATTATACAGAGAACATGGCGGGGAAATCCAAGTTTGAAAAGACCAAGATAAAAGATTTTTGCGAGCGCCGACTGTTGGGTAAAAGAACTGAAACCAAGGAAAAGAAAACAGGCGTAGGGTGGCAGGATCAATTGGATCGATTGAGTACCGGTACAATAAAAAAGGAATATCCGCTGGGAGAATGGGAAAATGCCTTGCAGATTCTGAGCGCTACTCAATATGAACTTAATTTTATTGAAATCAATGAGCCATACATCTTAGCTGAAGAAGTTTATTTAGAGCGGGTGGTGGAACGTGAACTGAAGTTGGAGGGTATTATCCCGATAATAGAGGCCACGTACCCTGGCGAAGATATTCAGTCCCATGGTTTTATGACCACGGTATTCGCTTTCACCCGACTTATAAACAATGCAAAAACAAAGGATGAAAGGCTGAAGATTCTGGACAAGATGAAATCTCTGGGCGTAACACCCAATGAAGTCACCTTCAATTCCCTGATTAACAAAGCGCAAACCTTGGCCGAAGCCACCCCTATATTAGACACC
>CAZCVI010000071.1:0-38968 GCA_964502145.1 uncultured Clostridia bacterium | reverse complement strand
TCGAGACTTATAGGAATCTTATCAATTCCTATTGCCAAAAAACTGAATAGATACAGGAATCAAGCGTCTGTTTCTTTTGGGTCACTGGCTTTTATCCCCAATTGGATGTTCTTGGAGAATTCCCATTGGTGGGGAACACGGGCTATACCAACGTCCTTAAAAGTAGAGGTGACATGGAAGGTGTACTGGAAGTGATGGTAATCAAATGGGTAGCCATCCCGTTTATGCACGGCAACATCCAGAAAATAGCTGCCATTAATCAGATTAAGGCTTGGAACATTGATTTTGATATGACCGAACCCAGAGATCACCTGGGACACATAATCCTCGATAAAAGTATTGGAACCATAACAGAGGACACCCTCGGTGTTAAAAATAGCGATACCAAAAACAAAATCTTTTTCTTCTTTTTGGGCCGTGACATCGAATTCGATGGAGAAGGGTTCTGTAGCCTCGTAAATATATTTTTCTTTACCCAGCGTATCAATCATTTTAACGTTATTGATTTCGATTTCCCGGCTTCCCCAGCGTTTTTCAATATCTTTTTCCCCCGCTTTTTCTTCTTCCTGGTGTTTGAGGCCCGCTTTTTTCTCATCTTTTTTACCGATGTATTCCAGATAGGTATCAATGACCCGTTTGGGATAACCCTGCATCTCGATTTTACCATCTTTCAGCCAGATCACTTCATCGCTAATGCGATCTACCGTGGAAAGGTCGTGGCTGACGAAAATAATGGTTTTACCGCTCCGCTTGAACTCGTTAATTTTATCCAGGCATTTGGGCACAAACGACGCATCGCCCACAGCCAGCACCTCGTCGATGAGCAGGATGTCCGGGTCCACATTAATAGCGATAGAGAAACCCAACCGCATGTACATGCCAGAAGAATAGGACTTCACTGGGTTATCAATAAACTCTTCCAACTCGGCGAATTTAATAATGTCGTCCAATTTCTCTTGGATGCGTTTTTTGGTTAGTCCCAGGATAATCCCATTGATAAAGATATTTTCCCGGCCCGATATCTCCGGGTGAAAGCCTGCGCCCAGTTCAATCAATGCCGAAATACGCCCGCGTGTCATAATCTTTCCAGCAGTGGGTTTGGAAATACCCGCCAGTATCTTAAGCAAGGTACTTTTGCCCGAACCGTTCTCACCGATAATGCTCAGGGTTTTGCCCTGCTCCACTTCAAAACTGACACCCTTGAGGGCAGCAAATTTCTCATCTTGTTTTAGATCGGTGAACAGCGTGCGACTGACCATGGCGCTTTTGAGAGTTAAGAATTTATGCTTGTGGGAGTACTTCTTGTAATATTTAACCAGATCGTTGGCCACAACCGGGTTAATGGGATTAATGGGAATTATGGGAGTTATGGGAATTATGGGAGTTATGGGATTTATAGTGCTCATGGTTATACCTCTTCTACAAATGTGTCTCTTAGTCTATCGAAGATCAGGTAGCCCAGGTAAAAAAAGAGCAAGCCTACCAGCAGGGTTACGGGAAGCTTTTTCCAGTGGGGCAGTTTGCCGAAGACAAAGGAATAATGATAGGCTTCAATAATATGAGTCATGGGGTTTAAGGTCAGTACCCAGACCAGGGCTTTATGGTTTTGAATGGACTCGGCCATGAAAGGATAAATAATGGGCGTGGCAAAAAACCAGAGGGTCATGAGGTTGGATAGGATGTCTTTTAAATCGCGGAAGTGGACGGTGAGGGCGGAAACGAGGAAACAAAGTCCCATGGTAAACACGAATTGCACAAAAACAGCGATCGGAAAGAAGAACACCCACCACGTCAGGTGAAGCGTTTTACCAAAAACCAGCAGCAATAAAATCAGGATAGGCAGTCCGAGGAGAAAATGCACGAGATTCGTGATTACCACCATGATGGGTAGTACTTCCAAGGGGAACTGGATTTTTTTGATCAGGTTGCCATGCACAAAAAGCACGTTGGCGCTTTCCAGAATAGAGGAACTGAACCACAACCAAGGTAACAGACCGGCAAATAAAAATATGGCATAATCAATACCCACTATTTCACCGCCCGCCATACGGCCACTGCTGCCCTTCAGAATCATACCAAAAACAATGGCATAGACAGTCATCAATAACAGTGGATTTAAAAAACTCCATAAAAAACCAAATACGGTGCCCCGATACCGTGCCTTTAATTCCCTGGTCACCAAGGTGGATACCAAGTGTCGGTGTCTAAACAGTTCTTTTATTTTTTCTTTCATTTTTTGTCCTGTCAATTTTTTATCCGGTTACTATTATCTTGTTCCGATCATCCGGTTAATATCTTATCCATTTCTTCTGTATACACGCCTTTTTCTTTAAAGACAATCAATGGCGGCAATTTTTCTAAAGAAAGTGTATTAGAGCTTAATTGTACCAGAAAACGCTCTGGTTTTCCATCTTTAAATGAAAAAACCTCCCGCAACCGGGTCGGCGAAAACCCTATTTTCGCGGCGCTATCCATGGTTTCTTTGTATCTGGCATAAGGAAGAATAAGATCAAGAGTGCCATTTCTGTCCAGAATCGCGTGGGTGTAGCGCAATAATTCTTTAAGAGTGAGCCGGGTTTCGCTTTTAGCATCCCTGATTTCCGCGTTAGGGCTCAAGTGGCCGCGGTGGGTTTCGAAGTAGGGCGGGTTGGCAAAAATATGGTGTATCCCGGAAAAATCCTGGTAGATTTCTTTAAAATCCCGGGTAATCACTGTAAGATTCTCTGTATACCCGTTTTTTTTAGCATTGAGACTGGCCAAGTGGCTCAGCGTTTCCTGGATTTCCACCCCATAAATCGTGGCGAATTTATTCTGGTACAGGGCCAGTAGGGCGACAATACCGGACCCCGTGCCTATTTCCAAAGCCTTTTGGCTAGGTGCAAAGGGTAAAAAATCGGCCAGTATAGGGGCGTCAATTGAAAAGCGGTAGCCTTTTTTCGGTTGGCAGACAATTACTTTCCGTTTATAAAAGTAATTCTCCGTGATATCGGTTTCGTCCGGGCACCACATTGCTGCTACTCGGACTTTTCCCCGTTGGTTTCCCCCGCTTCTTTTTTGGGTTCCACATGAGTCTCAATAATTGTTTCCCCATGGGGTTCATTTTTGAGCGGGGGCTTTTTTTTCAAATATTGATCAATCAAGTTGAGGCAATAGTTGACGCTTCTTTTTTTGATGATATCTCTGGGGCCAGGAAAGAGCTGGTAAATGCCTATGTCCGTATCCGCAGACGCCAGATGCATGAACACCAGACCGATTGGTTTCCCCGGTGTATCACCGCCCGGGCCAGCAATGCCCGTAATCGCTATACCGATGTCCGAACCCGTGAGTTGGCGGATGCCATGGGCCATTTCTTTGGCTGTTTCTTTGGAGACCGCGCCATGGTGGGCCAGAGTTTCTTCTTTGACGCCCAGCAGTTTCATTTTTAATTCATTGGAGTAAGCGATCACGCCACCCAGAAAAATTTCCGAGCTGCCGGGCACGTCCGTAATACGGTTACCCAGTCCCCCACCCGTGCAACTTTCCGCCACGCTCAGGGTGACGTGGGCGGCAATTAATGAGGAGACAATGTATTCTTCGATAGAGATATCTTTTTCCGTGAGCAGGTGGTCTTTCATGATGGTTTTAATCTTTTCCGCCAGTTCATCCGTGAGAGTATGTGCTTCTTCCACAGATTTGCGAGAGCGGCCCAGCAGGTGGACTTCGATTACGCCGGGGGAGGCCAGGATAGTGGTTTTGGGATTTTTGAATTTGGTATACACGTCAGCAATCATCGCATCCACAACCGATTCGGCCACGCCACCGAATTTGAAACTGCGTTTATAGATAAAGAAATTGCATAGCGGGGCGATTTTTTCGTCCAGCACTTTCGCGAACATCGGTTTCATCTCTTCCGGGGGGCCGGGCAGCAGGAGCAGGCGACAGCCTTCATCATTGATAAAGAGCCCTGGGGCAGTGCCAATGGTATTGGGGATCACTTCAGCGCCTTCGATAATAAATGCTTGACGGGTATTAATGGCGGGCATGGGTATACCACGGCGGCGAAATCGTTCTTCCAGTTCTGCTTGGATGTCTTCTTTGAAGACCAGTTCTTTCTTTAAGGCCAGGGCCACCGCTTCCCGCGTCAGGTCGTCTTCAGTGGGGCCCAAACCGCCCGTGATGATTACCACCTGGGTACGTTTACAAGCATTTTTTACCAACCAGCTTAATTGTTCTATATCGTCGCGCACCACCACTTTCCAATCCGTTAGGATACCCTTTTCCATCAATTTGAATTGAATATGCAGGGAATTAGTATCAATGGAATGACGTTCCACCATCTCGCTGCCTACAGCGATTATTATTGCTCTCATTCGTTTTCACCTATTGTATTTTTTTTATGTAAATTAGATTGCAATCTACATTGTAGTTCAAAGTACAGATGTGGTCAAGGGTGGCAGTGCTGACATTCCCCCCATTTTTTCGTCTCCAATGTAGGCAAAAGTCTTATGGTGAAAGGTTATCACGAACTAATATTCGTTATAAGAGGAAAAGGGGTTCTGAGAACCTTTTAGATATAACGCTGACTGGGAATACTAGTCAGTTCTATATTTGTTGTTGACCAACAACCCAATCTTGATTAAGTGAGAAAAATATGGGGGGACACCAATGCCGGAAGCATTGAAAAAAATCTTTTTAAAAGAAAAACAGAATAATAGTTGACAGGATAAGGCAACTATTATACAATAGTACTGTTTTGGTTTGCATAACGCCAGGAATTATCCAAGCGAAGCCAAGCAAATCAAAGCAGGAAGCAGTAAAAATGAATATTACCTTAAAAACCGAATACGCATTGCGAGCGTTGCACGAGGTGTGCTGTGAAGCAGGCAGACCCGTGACCCGTAAACAAATATCCCAAAAACAAGGAATATCCGAACATTTTTTGGAGAAGATATTCATTGGTTTGCAAAAGAAGGAGCTCATTTCCAGTGTCCGTGGACCTGGCGGTGGCTTTGTTCTCAATCGTTTACCCCAGGAAATCACCCTGTGGGATATTTATATCGCTGTTGATGACCCCGAATACCAAGAGGGCCAGTGCTACCAAAAAGCCGGTAACAGTTGCGAGATGCACGACGCCTGCCGGGTAAAAAGTATCTGGTATAAATTCGGTAAAATAATGAAGAAAAGTATGAGCGAGATTACTCTGGCAGATATTGCTGCCAATTAAGACAATAAAAGAGTAAGGAGTAAAAATCATGATCGAAAATCTAGTAGCAAGTCCCAACATAAAGGGCTCAGCCCCAGTCAGCGAAAGTCAAGTCATCGAGGAATTGACCAATCGCGAGTACAAGTACGGTTTTGAGACCCTTATCGAAATGGATGCCATTCCTAAAGGATTAAACGAGGATGTCATCCGTGTGATTTCCCTTAAGAAAAACGAACCCCAATTTCTTTTGGAATGGCGGTTGCAAGCCTTTCGGTACTGGCAGACCATGAAGTTCCCCCAATGGGCCAACCTCAATATCAATCCCATCAATTTCCAGGATATTATCTATTATGCCGCACCCAAAAAGAAACCCAAATTGGCGGGCCTCGACCAGGTCGATGAAGAGTTGTTAAAAACGTTCGACAAGCTCGGTATTCCCTTGTTAGAACAAAAAATGCTCGCCGGTGTTGCAGTGGACGCCGTGTTCGACAGTGTTTCTGTCGCCACTACCTTCCGCAAGAAACTCGCGGGCATGGGTATTATTTTTTGTTCCTTTAGCGAGGCCGTCCAAGATCACCCCGACTTGATCAAGAAATACCTCGGTTCCGTCGTGCCCTATCGCGACAATTTTTTCGCCTCCTTAAATTCCGCCGTGTTTAGCGATGGCACCTTTTGTTATATACCTAAAGGCGTTACTTGCCCCATGGAACTCTCCAGTTATTTCCGCATCAATACCGCCAATACCGGCCAATTTGAACGCACCCTGATCGTCGCCGAGGAAGGCAGTTCCGTCAGTTACCTCGAAGGTTGCACCGCTCCCATGCGCGATGAAAACCAGTTGCACGCCGCCGTGGTGGAACTCGTGGCCATGGATAATGCCTATATCAAATATTCCACTATCCAGAACTGGTACCCCGGCGATAAAGAAGGCAAAGGTGGCATATACAACTTTGTAACTAAACGCGGCCTGTGCAAAGGCGTGAATTCCAAGATATCTTGGACCCAAGTTGAAACCGGTTCTGCTATTACCTGGAAATATCCCGGTTGCATCTTACGCGGTGACAATTCCGTGGGCGAATTTTATTCCGTCGCCCTCGCCAACAACTACCAGCAGGCCGATACCGGTACCAAAATGATCCATATCGGCAAAAATACCCGCAGTACCATAGTTTCCAAGGGAATTTCGGCTGGCCACGGCAATAATTCGTACCGCGGCCTCGTGCGCATCACACCCAACGCTGAAAACGCCCGCAATCATTCCCAATGCGATTCACTACTCATTGGCAATCAATGCGGGGCCCACACCTTCCCCTACCTTGAAGTCGAAAACAATTCCAGCAGCGTCGAACATGAAGCCACTACCTCTAAAATTGGCGAGGACCAGTTGTTTTATCTCCAACAACGCGGCCTCAGCGTTGAAGATGCTGTGAATATGATTGTTAATGGCTTTTGCAAAGAAGTCTTCAAAGAACTACCCATGGAGTTCGCCGTTGAAGCACAACGTCTCTTGGAACTTAAATTAGAAGGAAGCGTCGGTTAATATAATCTTAATTGGAGGAAAAACATGTTAGAAATAAAAAATTTACACACAGAAATAGATGGTAAACACATTCTCAAAGGTATCAACCTCTCCGTAAAAGCCGGTGAAGTACACGCCATAATGGGCCCCAACGGTTCAGGGAAAAGCACTCTCACCCAGGTTATTTCTGGACGCGAAGGATACCTCGTTACCGCCGGGGAAGTTTTGTACAAAGGCAAGAACCTGCTCGAACTCGCCCCCGAAATTCGCGCCAGAGAAGGCATATTCACCGCCTTTCAATACCCCGTGGAGATTCCCGGCGTCAATAATTCCTACTTCATGCGCACCGCCCTCAATGCCATCCGTAAATACAAAGGTCTCGAAGAGATCGACGCCTTTGATTTTCTTGAAATGATCAAAGAACACATGAAAGATATTGAAATGTCCCCAGATATGCTCGACCGTTCCGTGAACGAGGGTTTTTCCGGCGGTGAGAAGAAACGCAATGAAATCTTGCAAATGACTCTCTTAAACCCAGATCTCGCTATACTCGATGAAACCGATTCCGGCCTGGATATAGATGCCTTAAGAATCGTCGCCGCCGGTGTGAACAAATTCCGCTCTCCTGATAAAGCCATCATCGTCATCACCCATTACCAGAGATTACTCGATTACATTCAACCCGATTTTGTCCACGTTTTATCCAATGGCCGGATTGTCAAATCCGGGCAGAAAGAACTCGCCATGGAATTGGAAGAACGCGGTTATGATTGGCTCAAAGAATTGACACCGGGAAACGGCCAATAACCGTTCACCCGTGCCAGATAAAGGAGAACAACCATGTTTGAACATACCCAAACACAACCCCCGCTTTATTTGCTTGATTCCATTGCTGCTGTGAAAAAAGAACGATGGCAGGAAAGCCCTTTTTGGCTGCAAACGCTTCGCCAAGAGGGTCGCCTCCTCTTCGAACAACTCGGACTCCCCCGTCGCAACCTCGAAGAATGGAAATATACCGATGTCTCCCCTATTGCAGAACATCCTTTTATAACTCCTCGACCATTAACCCACCAGTGGCACGACCAGTTAACTGCTTTACCTCTTTCCCCCTTGCGCCTTGTATTTGTAAACGGGTTTTATGTACCCACTCTTGCACAGATTCCCACCCTTCCCCCCCGTGTGATCATCGGCAGCCTTGGCGAAGCTCTAAGCCAGAATTCGCCCCTCCTCGAAAAGCATCTTGCCAATTATGCCATGCCCGAGGACAACCCTTTTGTAGCACTCAATAACGCGTTTATTGAAGATGGCGCGTTTGTTTATATTCCCGCTAATGTTCACCTCGCCCACCCCATTCATATCGTCTATTTTAATATTGAAAATAAGAGTGAGACCAATAATACCCCCCCCATTGCAAGTCACCCCAGGAACCTCATTATTGTAGAGGCTGGCGCTTCCGCTTCCATTATCGAAGATTATATCGGAACAGCAGATATTGTGTACCTCAATAATCCTGTTACCGAGATATTTCTTGATCAGGACGCTTCCCTCGAACACTACAAGTTACAACGCGAAAGCCAGAACGCCTTTCATGTCGCTACCATTTCCGTGCGCCAAGAGCAAAACAGTCATTTTGCCTCCCACTCTTTTTCCTTTGGCAGCCAGTTAACCCGTAATAATATTAATTCCTACCTCCAGGCCCCACATTCAGAATGTAGTTTTAATGGACTCGTTATGGTGCGCCACAACCAGCACGTCGACAATCACACCCTCATCCATCACAGCCACCCCCATTGCCATAGCAACCAATTATATCACGGCATTCTTGATGATTTGGCCTGTGGAGTCTTTAATGGCAAGATATATGTTGAGGCCGAGGCGCAAAAAACCGATTCCCGCCAGACCAATCGAACACTCATGCTTTCCAATCAGGCACGCATGGATGCCAAACCCCAGCTCGAAATCTTTGCCGAAGATGTCAAGTGCAGTCATGGCGCCACCGTTGGGAGACTCGATACCGATTCCCTGTACTATCTCCGTTCCCGTGGTATCTCCGCCAAAGATGCCCGTAAAATGTTGACCCTCGCTTTCGGAAAGCAGGTCAGTGACCTCATTAAAATTCCTACCCTGCGCAATGCTATAGAAACTCTGATTGCCGATCAATTGGAAGAATGGAGCAAGAGAGAGTAACCATGAAAGACACACCCGAAAATACTCTTATCCAAACACCAGCACTCGACCCTGAAAAAATCAAGGCCGATTTCCCCATCTTGCACCAGCAAATCAATGGCCACCCCCTCGTATATCTCGATAACGCCGCTTCCACCCAGAAGCCCCGCGCTGTGATAGAGCGCTTACAGACCTACTATGAACTCGAAAATGCCAATGTTCACCGTGGCGTTCACACCCTCAGCCAACGTGCCACCGATGCCTATGAAAACGGTAGGGAAACCATCCGTCGCTTCATCAATGCCGCAGAAACAAAAGAGATTATTTTTGTGCGCGGCGCTACCGAGGCCATTAATCTCGTCGCCCACAGTTTCGGGCGTAAATATGTCAAAGCCGGAGACCAGATTCTTGTTTCCGCCCTCGAACATCACTCCAACATCGTGCCCTGGCAAATCATGTGTGAGGAAACCGGGGCCCAATTGCGTGTTATCCCCATGACCTCAGAGGGTGAGTTAGATGTGCAGCAACTCACCCATCTTATGAACGATAGAACCCGGTTGGTTGCAGTCGGACATGTGTCCAATGCCCTCGGCACCATCAATCCTATTGAGCTCATTATAACCGAAGCCCATCGCCAGAATATACCCGTGCTTGTGGATGGTGCTCAATCCGTGCCTCATATGCCCATTGATGTACAGGCTCTTGGCTGTGACTTTTTTGTTTTTTCCGGACATAAGATGTATGGACCCACTGGAATCGGCGTATTGTATGGTCGCGCCGATTTATTGGACGCCATGCCTCCATATCAGGGCGGTGGCGACATGATTCTTTCCGTTTCTTTTGCCAAGACCACCTACAACACCCTCCCATACAAATTTGAAGCCGGTACTCCACACATTGCCGGAGTCGCTGGCCTTGCTACCGCTGCCGATTATCTTAGCGCCATTGGTTTGGACCGGATCGCCGCTCATGAGAAAAAATTATTGGCCTATGCCTCCGCCAGCCTCGCTCAGTTCGAAGATATCCGTATCTATGGTACAGCCAAACATAAAGCCGCTGTCATTTCATTTCTTTTAGGCGATATCCATCCCCATGATATTGGAACTATCCTGGATCAGGAAGGTGTCGCCATTCGCACCGGGCATCATTGCGCCCAGCCCATCATGGATTTTTTCGCTATTCCTGCTACCGCCCGTGCTTCTTTTGGTATTTATAACACAACTCAAGACGTTGATCGTTTGATCAGCGGACTAAAAAAAATACAAGAGGTATTCGCCTAATGTCTGATCTCAAAGCACTCTACCAAGAAGTCATTCTCGATCACAACAAGCATCCCCGCAATTTTGGGGAAATCGCCCATGCCACCCACAAGGCCGAGGGTTACAATCCCCTGTGTGGTGATCACTATACCCTTCAGTTACAGGTTGAAGATGGCAAGATTGTCGATGTCGGTTTCCAGGGCGCCGGTTGCGCCATATCCAAATCTTCCGCTTCATTGATGACCTCCTGTCTCAAAGGAGCATCCGTTCAAGAAGCCGAACAGTTATTCACTAATTTCCACCGCATGCTTACCGAGGATATGCAGCCCGAGGATTTGCCCGGTAAAACCTGTAAAATTTTAGCCCTCCAGGGTGTCAAAGCATTTCCTACCCGCATCAAATGTGCCACCCTCGTCTGGCATACCATGAAATCCGCCCTGGATGGAAAAGAAGCAGTGATCACAGAATAATATTACCCGTAAAAATTAGCAGCGCCCAACCTGTAGGTCCTACAGATGCGCCAATTTATTTCCGATTTGTTGCGCTCTGCGCTTTCCCGCATCTGTCAGTATCAACAACTTCGTACTTCCAGTATGGATGATAAACCCGCTCTCTTCCAGTTTATCCAGAATTTCAAACGAATATCCCTTCCAAGATTTAAATATCTTCCCGCCCGGCTCCTTATGTGAGTCCTCTTCCCATCCCACCAGATATATCAAAAGCAATTGAAGTTCGTCAATAATATCCATAGTACCTCCTTTAAATACTTGAATAATTGGCTACGTACCGGTTCCTTCTATTGAACAAAAGAACCTCGAAAAATGCATCCTGTCCTGCCATCGCTCGACCCTTGCGAACAATTTCTTTTCAGGACACATTTCTTGTTCCTTTTTTGGGGAACCGATCCGTAGCCGTCTTTTTTAAATTTATGGTCTCATTACATCCTAAGATAACGATATCATGTTCTTTTCGCTATATCGTCACCATATTTTCCATGCCTTTGAACGTTTTTTCACCAATGCCTTTTACATTCATCAAATCCTGTGGTCTTTTGAATTTACCATTTTGCTGCCGGTATTCCATGATACGTCGCGCCATTTTTTCACCGATCCGTGGTAACTTCATCAGCTCATCAACACTACCCGTATTGATGTTGACCAAATTCGACTTCGCTGCTTTTTCCGGTGCTGCCGACCCTGGTTTCTCCAAAGCCAAACCATGTGCCGCACATACCACGACCATACATAAAACCATTAACATAGAAACTAAATTTTTCATACTTTTCATTTTAAATCCTCCTGACTATCCCTTATCATTTTTCTTGCCAAGTCGTGGGTATAGTGAAAATAACATCTCGTTAAATAGAATATAAATAGATATCCAGCTTATTTCCCCGCAAATCAAATTCACCCTCACAGTAAACAATAGTTTACTGTCGCCGTTTTAACAGTCAACTATTGTTTACAAAGAGAGGTTTTCCACCCCAGGCAAAAAAATATATGCAATCCCTTCATTACTCTGATTTGTTGCCGTTAAGCAGTCCTTTTCAAGCTCCCTTCACCTCCCACTCTATCATTGGCAGTAAAATTGATAACGTGAATGGATGACCCCCGGAAGAAAACGGGCGTCAGAAAAAGAATAAATATGATCGTAAATATGATAAGGAGAAACAGGATCATGAAAAAAGAGAAAACACCCCCGTGTGCTACTCAGGGGTTTACCATTATTGAAGCCATCGTTTCCTTGCTGCTTGTTTTTTTAGCATTGTTAATCATGACGCGTATCACCGCTGCCGCCATCGAAGCTTACAGAAAAACCAGGGCCGGCTTTTATTTATTGCAACAGATGGAAGCCTATAAAGATTGTATGCAGGGAAAGCCCTTTGATTCCACCGATTGGCTTGAAGGCGCCACCATTAAAACCATCACCCCCTTTAAAATAGAATTGGAAGTGCAGCGTATCGGCCCCGGTTTAAAAATAGCCCGCTTAACCTTCGCCCATGCCGAAAGATATATCAAAGCCCGTACCCAGTTTTATAAATCGCAATATATCACCAATAGAAGTAAAAATAATCAATAGAAATGGAGTACCACATGATGAAAGGATTTAGTTTTATAGAATTTATTGTTGCGCTCGCACTCAGTGCCAGTATATTATCCCTTGTTATTTCAACCGTTTCAGATTCCATGAGCCCCACCCGGAAAGTCATTTCCCACCAGGAGAAAATGGAGTCCATATTTCACACCATGGATATGCTCAGGGCCGATCTCACCAAATGCGGCATGAGACTCCAAGAAGCTTCCAAATTTTTCTACTTCCCCCTCTTTGAAAATACCTCCCTTAGCTTTAAGGTCGTCTATGGCATGGGAACAGAACTTCTGAAGAAACCAGCCTTATACAGTGGCACCATTGTCACAATCAACAAGAATGATTTTTTCAGCACCGGCAAAAGAATTATACTCTTCGATCCCCAGACCAAACAATATGAGATCAATGAGATAAAAAAAACCAGTGGTAATGACATAACCCTCACCGAGACCTTGTTGTACAATTACCCTGTCAACTCTATAGCCATCGCCCTATCTGAAGTAGAGTACAAACTCTATTCATTACCCAATGTCCATTCATTAAAGCGTAAAGTCAATAAAGGAACGTTTCAACCTGTAATTGAAGACGTCACAGATTTTTTTGTCCAATATTACCCCGAATCCAATACCGTGTATTACCGCATTGAAATCAACCGCCGCGAACAGATCCGCGGGTATGTTTTTATGACCAACATGATGGAGACAGCGCAATGAAGTCAAGAACAAAATCCAATAAAAAGTCGACCGGGAATATACTGCTTGCCGTTATTTTTATGCTCTTGATATTTTTTGGCGGTGCCACCCTCCTTAGTTTTACCATTACCCACAGCAGGATTATCGGCGCACGCACCAAGAAGATTGTTGAGACCGGTAGCATGGTGCAGAGTTTGATCTATCACTTACACCACTTTAGAAACAATGTTTTTGCCGCCCAAATGCAGAATTACCAGGCCCCCGAAAGCCAGTTCTTTAACGCCTCCCGCTTTCCCCCCCAGGTAACCTCCGATAACCTCCAGATTGTGCCTGCTTTTCGTTATTTCGACACCCTTTTATCCGGGTATAAAAAAACGCGGGTTTATGCCACCTTCGATGTGTTTTCCACCAGCACCTTTAGAGGTCATCAAAGCCATTATCAAGTTAAAAGTGAGGTCACTATAGATATTCTTTCCGGTCAGATTCCCATAACTTTTTTTCCTTTATTCCTCGCCACTCAACCCGGAATTCCCTCCCAGGATTTTCTAGAAGAAAACCACATTGTCGATAACAGCGCTGCCCCTATAGAGCCAGGAAACATCGAAGCCCAGGTCGATGTCGTATCCATGGCTGCCGAGGCCTTAAATATTCCCACCAATCCAAATAATAAAATTTTAATGTGGCGCGATATCCGGGCGAAATTAGGCCTGCCCCTCTTAGACGAACCTATCCCCCAGGGGATTTATCTTATTGTCGAGGGTACTTTTGTTCGCGCCGTTTTTATCCAGGGTGATGTCGAGCAACTTACCTTTACTATTTCTTCCTCCAGTGTGCCCCACATCCAGGAAATCCGTTTTGTGATAAAATCCCAGACCTATCTCCTCCGTTACAAGCCCAAGGAAAAATACTTTGTTTGTTGGAACCCCATCATTGCCAGAGATGCCGTATTCGGCGAGAAGATCATGGTAAATGGCGCTATTCAGTCTGTTATCCAGGAAGGGGACGCCGCATTTTCCGGTTATGCTAATATTATGTTATTGGTATCAGGACGAACTATAATCAGTTCTGATTTACGAACCGAAGCCTATCATTTAAATGTTGGCGAGATTAAATTAACCAGTTTGACCCTCGCCACTGGTTTGGAACAGTTATGGGGGATGGAAGCCGGTTTACATGACCCCGCCCTAGAGGTTAACAGTGCAGAGGAAATAGATGTCGAGGCTTCCGTGATATGTGCCGGTAAATTTACCAATAATAGCCCCCAGTTAAATCTATCCGGTAGTCTCTATTGTGAAACCATCGAAAATAATGGGGAGATTAAAATCACCCATGCCGAATCCAGAGCAACCAGTATTGATTCAACCCTGAATCGACCCGCTTATTTACGTACCGTCGATTATAAATTTGTCACGCAGTTTTTAATTGAATTTATTGAGGAGGTGTACAATGACTAATCGTAAAACAAGCGGCTTTACCCTCGTTGAAACATTTACTACTTTGGCACTTTTTGCGTTCCTCATCTCCATGAGCGTACCCGGCGTCAAATCATTTTTGACCCGCATGTCCGTTACCAATGGATTGAGAACCGTAACTGTTGCCTTCAGTAAAGCCAGATATCTGGCTATTGGCATGAATAAACGGGTAAAAGTCACCCTCAGTGACAGGAAAATTCTTCTAATGGAGATGAAAAACAAAAAATGGGAGGCTTTTAAATCCTTTGAACTCGATAAGAATATCATCGTTTCCATGAATGCCTTCCCCGTGTTTTCCCCTTATGGTGAAGCCGCTCCTTTATGCACCGTTTCCGTGTTATGTCAGTCATACCAGTACAAGATCACTCTTTCCATGGCCGGTCGTATCCTCGTGACCAAGCTGTGAAGAATGCGTGGGATGCAATCGTTATTCACACTCCCTTCTGACCCGTGAGATAAAATATAAACAGGCTGTTTCTAAAAAGAAAATAACAATTCCAATAGAATGCCCAAGCCTTTATACCACAGCAACCATGAGTGTAAAATATTTTATTGGAGCTACTTGACTTTTATGTTGAAAATATGGTAATGTAACCTTTAATATTCGAGGTAAAAAAAAATGAAAATAATGGCGTTGTATTTGTTTATCTTTTTTGTTTTTTCTACATCCATGTTTGCCAGTGCCACTATCGAGGCCGTTAGGACCGATACCCCGCCCAAGATTGACGGCGTGCTGGATGACTTGATTTGGAAACAAACAAAGGGATACACAGAGTTTATTTCTTTTCTACCAGAATATGGGAAAATACCAAAAGAAAAAACAGTGGCTTATATGGCTTACGATGCCGATTATCTTTATTTTGGGTTCAAGTGTTACGATAGGGAGCCAGAAAAGATTGTTGCTACTCTTTACAAGCGCGATGCCGCCAATCGTGATGACAAGGTAGTTGTATATATTGATTCTCGCAATAATGGTCAAAATGCCTATTATTTTGCCATCAATCCATTTGGTATTCAAACCGATGGAATTATGGATTCCCAGGCTTACTCCGATGGTTCCCAGGATTTTATCTGGGAATCCGAGGGCACCAAAGATGCCGAGGGGTATACCATAGAATTAAAGATCCCTTTCCAGAGTTTACGGTTCTCCAAATCCAAATTGGTGAATATGCGCGTGGGATTCCTGCGCAAAATCAACCGTTACGCCGAACAGTATACTTACCCGGACTGGAAATTGGGAACAGGTTCCATTGTCGATCAAATGGCCCTCGTGGAACTGGAAAATATTCATTCCAAACGCGTGTTTGAAGTGCTTCCTTCTTTTACTTACATGGATCGCCAGGAACGTAACGCTGCAGGACAAATGCAAGGTGTGGATGATAAAAAAGTAAATCTCGGCTTATCTTCAAAAATCGGCCTCACCTCCGATTTGACTCTGGACATGGCCGTCAACCCTGATTTCAGTCATATTGAAGGAGATGAAGGCCAACTCGACGTTAATCTCCGCGTAAAAACCCTCAAAGTAGAAAAGCGCCCCTTTTTTCTCGAAGGTCTTGAACATTTTCTTTTTGCCGGAACCGGTGATACTTCGCCATTAGAATTGGTGTTTCATTCCCGTAATATCAAAGCGCCTGTTTTTGGGTTAAAACTGTCTGGAAAAGCCGGGCAATCGGGAATATTGAATTCCTTGTTTGTCATTGATGATGAAGAGGGGCCTGCTCTTATTGATCCCCGTTCCCTTACCGTTGACCCGGGTAAGAACTATTACGGCGTATTGCGCTATAAGCAATTGTTAGCCGGTGACAGTTATGCCGGGGGACTATACACCTCCAAAGAATACAAGGGCGGCTTTTATCGCCTCGGTGGTATCGATTCAAAAATTCGCCTCAATGGCAGCATGACCCTCGATGGATATTTTCTTTATTCCTTTAAACGCGAATCGCCCACAAAGGAACAGAACAAAGGGCAGGCCCATGGTGTAAAATGGAGATTTGATACCAATAAATACACCGCTTCCCTCGGTTACGATGATGTAGCCAAGTCTTTTTGGTTGGACACCGGACGATTAACAAGAAACGGTGTCCGTAGTTTTTCCGCCTATGTGGATGGACGTATATTTACTAAATCGGAATTTCTTAAACGCATTCTTTTCGGTTATTCTGGGACACTTAATACCGATAAATACTACGATATGAATGATTATTCCCACAGCTTCTTCTCCACCTTGGATTTCCCATCCTATAGCTCTCTGACAATAGGGTATGATTTCGCTACCGAAGTTTATGACGAGGCCCTGTTCAAAAAGAACCGGTTTTCCATATCAGGAAAAATCCAGGCTAATAAATACCTTTACCTGCAATTGGAATATAGTACCGGTGGGTGGCCCAATTATGTCGACTCTAAGCAAGGAAATGGCGATGAGCAATATTTTTATATCAATCTGCAATTTCAACCCTCCGAGCAATTCTCCAGTGTATTTTCATACAGACATCGCGTTTACCATGTACGAAGTAGCAATGAGAAGCTTTACGATATATCTATTTATCGTAATAAAACTATTTATCAACTCAATAAATACCTTTCCTTCAGGGGTATCGTCGAATATTACAACGACACCAAGAAAATTATATGCGATGCACTGGCCGAGTTCACTTATATTCCCGGCACAGTGATTCACCTCGGATATGGTCCCACGTTTAAAAGATACTCCGTCGATGATATCACATATCCATTCGACCGCTTTAGATTGGTGAGCAGTGCATTCTTCTTTAAAGCCTCTTACCTCTTCCGTTTTTAATACTTAAGAAATTTCCCCCGGGACATCAGGAGGGAATCCAGAATTGTTCAACTGGTTCCGGTGCCCGATGGCAGCGGGGGTCCGGGTAATCCCAGTTATTTTCACCATAGGCATAAATCGCTAATTTCCAGCACAGGCCTTTATCCTGGTGGCAACGGTCAAAATCGCCGCATCTTTTGCAAGCGCTTTCCTCGCGTACTTCTTCGCGGGAAAAGTGATATAGCGACAATGCTTTTTTTGAGTTCCATATCTCTCTGATCGACTCGGTTGTCAAGTCACCGATAATAAATTTTGGGTGATAGTATAATTCTTCACAAATCGTGACTTTTCCGTCCGGCAGGATTTGAAAAGACGAAAAATTACCGGAACATTGGGCGCGCTGGTTAAAACGCCAGGATTTCTCTGCCAGTGAGCATCCCACGTATTCATTTTGTTCCGGGTGTTTGAAAAATTCAAGTTTTACCCGTCCCCCATGTTTTTCACTCAGTTTGAATACCAGGTCTTTGATTTTATCTAGTTTCTCCTGTTCCGGTCGAATCGATGAATAAAAATTCCCAGCCGGGGGATTCCCATTGGGGAACCGCGAGTACCCGGTCGCCCGGACACGGATATAGCGCACATTTTCAAATTGTAACAGATAATTAAAATACGATTCCATGCTATCCTGGTTGAGCGCGGTGATTTGTCCATTAATGGAAATTTCAAACCCTTTTTTATCAAGGGTTTTTAGCGTGTTAAGGATCAGGCCGTGATAGTTTTCGTGTACTTGCAGTAGTTTAACCATTTCCCCCTGGTCCACCGTGTCCATGGAGAGTTGGATACGTTTGATACCCGCATCTTGTAACTGGCCGATGCGCCGTGAATTAAGCGGGTATTTGGTGGAAATATGCGGTCTGAATCCATTGGCAGTCAATTCGCGGAGAAGTTTTTCCCAATGCGGGTAGGTAAAAATTTCACCGCCGGATAGGTTAAGTGCCCGCATGCCTATAGACTTGGCTTCACGGATGATTTCTACCAACCGCGGGAAGGGAATAGTGCAATGGAAAGGTGAACGTTTGTCCTCGTAACAGTAAATACATCGGGTGACACACACGTTATTGATAATAAGCATAGCGTCTAACGGGTCATATAAGCGGGTAGAAGTGAAATCCAATTGTCCACCTGGAATCAAAAAATCGCTGGCATTGTATTTGATCCGATCTTCCTTGGCGATTGCGGAAACGGGGAGCAAGGTATTCTGGGGAAAATAGAAGGTATGACCATTAAAATCAATTTTTAACACCTTCTCGTTTTTTATCAATTGATTGACCAATGAAGTAATAAAGCTCTTGTTGATACCCGTGATATAGACAAATTCCGCGATTACCCCTTCGATATTCTTCTCTCCATCAAACAGGCTCAATAGCATTGCAAAAACAGGGTGTATGAATCCCATGAAGTCACTGATTCCCTCTTTTATCGGTGGATCACCTTCCTTATAATACAATAGCACTCTTTTTTGGTCGACTTTTAAGCGGTAAACAGGATTAAATAAATAATATTTTTCTATTGGCAATTGGATGTCTCAACCTTTGATTGAATTGTGAGTGAAAAAAAAACAGGGTGCCCTGTACAGGGCACCCCTTTTTTTGTGCTGCTCATTGCTGGCAACAAAGATTCATTTTTCGGAAGAATCAAGTCGCTTCCGAGTCAATGGCTCTTTCTCTACAAACTGTGGGCACTACATCGCAATGAATGATCTCTGAAATCATAATAGTGGCTGTAGAGTCGACTCCATAATTCATTTCGACAAATTTGTTTCTCAATGTGTCCATGTTGTGGCTCCTTTTTTTGGTTTTTCGACATATAATATGATATATGCTAAAGTTAGTTTTGTCAACAACAATCTTCAGCAATGCTAAAAAAATTTTTGTTCCTGCGCAAATTAGAAGATAGTTTCCCCACTTTATTTTACTTTTAAGATTTCGCTTTATATCCGGCTCACTATTTCTCCCTTTTTCTACGGTATTTATTCCTGAGTCTTTGGTCAGATAATGGGATATGCGTGCAGGGAGAAAAAAAAATACCAAAAAATTATACTGCCCTATTGAAAAAAACTGATATTTCAGCTAAAATTTCACTATGAAATCTTTCGCACACGCCATTATTTTTCTACAGATACGAAGTTCTATTTATTCGGCAGGTATGAAGTCTAGGTTTACCAGTACAACCAGTGATTATGAAACGTGCAGAAGTTATGATTAGATCAATAAAATGTTTAGTTGTTTTACTTGTATGGGCCGTTACGAGTATCCAGGTGATGGCGCAGGAGAATTATACCCGTTTTGAGCGTATTTCTTCTGCCGAGGGTTTTTCCCAGAGCGTGGTGAATTCTATTGTCCAGGACAGTCGCGGCTTCATGTGGTTTGGCACCCAGGGTGGTTTGTACCGCTACGATGGTTATAAATTCACGGTGTTCAGGTACGATCCCAAGGATTATTCGTCCTTACCGGTCAACAAGGTATTGGTAATATATGAAGACCGAAGCAATAATTTATGGATTGGTACGGAAGGGGGCGGATTGAATCGTTTTAACCGGAGCAGTGAGAATTTTACCCGGTATGTGTACAACAATCCCACCGACCCTAATCCTGATTTGGATATCAATAATGTCAGGGCGATTATTGAGGACCGTCATAGAATTCTCTGGGTGGGAACATTTGGGGGTGGTTTACTGAGTTTTGATCCGCAGAGAAAAAAGTGGCGTCGTTTTAAATCCGGGCTGGAATATCCCTGGAGTTTGAACAACAACCTGGTGCGAACGCTCTGTGAAGACAGCAACGGATTGCTGTGGATCGGAACCCATGGTGGCGGCGTGAATGTGCTGGACCCCATCAATAATACTTTTTCCCATTACACCCATGTGGCAGACGAAAAACAGAGTTTGTGTAATAATAATGTACGGGCGATTATCCAAGATAAAGACGGGGCGATGTGGATTGGCACGGATTCCGGTCTGGATCGCTTTGATAGTTCTTCCCGGCAGTTTATTCATTACCAGAATCAGCCGGGAAAACCAGATAGTTTGGTTGGCGATGGGGTGCGTTCATTATTTTACGATAAAGAAAACATATTGTGGGTGGGTACCATTACTGGCTTGGACCGTCTCAAATCGCGAGAAGAAGGTACATTCATCCATTATCGGAACGAGCCGGATAAACCTTATAGTTTGAGCCACAATGTGGTGATTTCCATTTACGAGGATCGGGCGGGTTCGATTTGGATTGGCACCAATGGGGGTGGAATGAATCGGCTTGATCGCCAAAAGCAGCAGTTTGGACATTACCTGGGAAATCCAAATGATCCGGGCAGTTTAAGCAGCAATGAAATTGTTTCGATCCTTCAGGATAAAAAGGGAGAGTTGTGGGTGGGAACCTATAACAAGGGACTCAACCGGTATGACGCCAGTTCGGGGAAGTTTATTCACTATCAAACCAATCCAAAGAATCCCAATAGCTTGAGTAGTGACGATGTGGTGGCGATTTATCAGGATAAGGTGGGTGATCTGTGGATTGGTACCTGGGGCAAGGGGTTGAATCAATTGATTCGTGACCAAAAGAACGAAACGATTATCCGCTATCATAACGATAAAACAAACACCTCCGGGCCGGGCAGTGACCAAATTTTTTGCTTCTCTGAGGACCAAGATGGAAATTTATGGGTGGGCACTTATGGCGGGGGATTAAATCGCTTTGTCCGGGAAAAAAAGGAATTTGTCTATTATAAAAATGATGCTTTAAATCCCAGGAGTATTAGCAGTAATAATATTACTGCAATTTTCCCCGATCACAATAAGAAATCTATTCTCTGGCTGGGTACGTATAACAATGGACTGGATTGTTTTGATCGGGAGACCGGGATTTTTTATCATTATACCAATCAGCCTGATACGGCCAGTTTGAGTTATAATGCCGTGCGTACCATTTACATTTCGCGCAACCATCCCGATGTGTTGTGGATTGGAACGTTCGGTGGTGGACTGAACCGGTTTGATCAGCAAAAAAAAACATGGCGTGTCTACACCGAGGTAGACGGCTTGTCCGACAATACTATTTATGGAATATTGGAGGATGGAACCGGGGAGTTGTGGATGAGTACCAACAGGGGATTGTCCCGGTTTAATCCACGGGATGGCACATTTATTAATTATGATGCCAATGATGGCTTGCAAGGTAACGAATTTTCCCAGGGGGCGTTTCATAAGGGACTTAATGGCCAGTTTTATTTTGGCGGGGTAAACGGGTACAATGTATTTTACCCGGAAAAAATCACCCGGAATCCCTATCTGCCACCAGTAGTCATCACGGCGTTCAAGATATTTAATAGCAACGCGCCATTAAATCAATCCATTTTAGAGACCAAAGAGATACGCTTGAGTTACCGGGATTCGGTTTTTTCATTTGAATTTGCCGCGTTAAATTATATTGGTACAGCGAAAAATCAATACGCCTATAAAATTGAGGCCGATGAAGATCGTTGGATTCAATTGAACGACAAACGGGAGATCACGTTTTCACGTTTATCGCCGGGAATGCATAAATTCCAGGTGAAAGGTTCCAATAATGACGGACTGTGGAATAACCAGGTGGCTTCAATAAAGCTTATTATTGAACCGCCTTTTTGGCTGACATGGTGGTTTCGTATCTTGGCCATTATTGCCATGATGGCTGGAATCCTGCTCCTCTATAAATTACGGGTCCGCACATACAAAAGACAGCGGGAAAAGTTGCGCATAGAAGTGCTGGAGCGAACCCGTGAAATTCGCGAGCAAAGCACGATTATCGAGGACAAAAACAAACTCTTGGAAATTTCCTACCAGGGGTTGAAAAAATCAGAGGAGGACCTGCTTGAACTTAACGCGACCAAGGATAAGTTTTTTTCGATTATTTCCCATGATTTGAGGAATCTCATGACCGCATTACTTGGGCCTGCCGATCTCTTGGCCAACTCGTATGAGGCCCTCACAGAGGACCAAAAACGAAGTTATAATAAGAACATTGACAAGTCTGTCAACCAGTTGAACGACCTGTTGATGAATCTGCTGCATTGGGCGAGAAGTCAGACGGGCAAATTAGCCTGCAAACCCAGGAAGATTGATTTAAATGAAATTGTTTCTGACACGATTACTATTCATAGGCTCACTGCCAAAAAGAAAGCGATTGAAATAAGCGCCGATTTACCGGAAAATATCACGGCTTATGCCGATAAAGATATGGCTACCTTCATAATACGAAATCTTATTTCTAATTCCATCAAGTTTACGGGTCCTGACGGGATGATCCGGTTGACTGCCGAGGTGAAGGACGATTGGATCGAGGTTGCAGTGATTGATAACGGGGTAGGAATTAGCGAGGAAGCAGCGATGTTCTTGTTTAAAGTTGGCATGACTCACACCAGCAAGGGTACGGCCAACGAGAAAGGGAATGGTTTGGGTCTGGTTCTTTGCAAGGAATTCGCAGAAAAGAATGGCGGGCGTATCTGGTTTGAAAGGCCAGATACGGGTGATGGAAAAGGGAGTATCTTTCGATTTACTCTTCCCAAAGCAGAAAAAAAAGGTGTGCAACGAAGGTTGGGATAGTACGGCTTAAGAAGAATAAAATTGGCGCGGAGATAGGCTCCAACGCAGGTCATTTATTATACTATTGGATTGACTCACACTTTAAAAAAATAGCGGGACAATTGAACCATTGTCCCGCTATTTTAATGATGGTGATAATTTATATTTCTTATACGAGGTTATTTCTTTTCCATGGCCGCAATTTTTTTTTGCAGCTCGGCGATGGTTCTTCCTTGTTCTTGTAGGGATTTTTGCTGTTCTTGTACGACCTTGGTTAAGACAGCCACGACATCCATGGGACTCATACCTTTTTTATCCTGGGTAGCCACCAATGCGGGTGCATCCTCGGCAATAAATCCCACATGTTTATCCATTTTATCAACTTTATAATTGTATTTTACCGGGCTGAGGTGGTTTAGTGTATTGAATGCTTCGGTGGTAGTCAGGGATTGAATGTTTTCTTTTAATTCCCTGCTAGAGGCATTGGTCCAAGTTCCACCGGCAGAGCAAAACGCACCGCTGGCCATTTGGATAGGATTAGCAGGAGCATTAACACCGAATCCGACATTCCCCGATGGTAGAATAGTTATTTTTGGAGAATCATTGGCAATTAGCCTAAAATCATGATTGGATTTCGCCCCGATAAAAACGTGACTGGAATCAGCAGAAACAATACCGGTAGCGCCATCGGTTTGGATACATGCAAAATTTGCAGTCGAACCAGTTTTGCTTACTTCCAGTGCAAAAGTAGGCGACCATGTACCTATTCCCACTTTGCCATCAGCCCTGAGAGTAAGAGAGTTGGTGAGGGCACCGGGCTGAATTCTGAAAGGTAATCTTGAACCACCGGTGACATCACGGATAAAGAAGTTGGCTTCATTACCGGCTACATCCCAGGTTTGGGGTGAATATCCAACTGTACCATCTTGTTCAAAACGAAGGGCGGGTGTATTGCCGTTAACTATATGAATATCCAATACAGGGGTGGCGGTTTTAAGGCCAAGTCTTCCGGTGCTGCTGACAAAGAGGGAATTGCTGGGTGCTCCAGCGGTGAGGGTAAAGGGTACTTTGGCACCGGTGATATCTTCAATCGAGAACTTACTGGCCCCACCACTGGCACTGTCATTGGCGGTGAGTTGCCAATCATTGGCGGGAAATCCAGCGGATGCACTGGTATCATCAAATTTGATACGGATATTGTTTTCCTTCATGCGAATGGTATCAAAACCAAAACTCTCGTTGTTCACGCAATCCAACCCGACACAGGCACTGCCCTGGACGATAAGATCATCGGCAATCACTTGGTCCAAGGGACCGGGATCCTGAAGTAAGGTCCTGGCGGGTGTTTCCTGCATAGATGAATTGACAATATAGCCATTGGTGATGGAAAACGCGCCGGATTGGGTCAAATCGTTCACGGGTAAGACATTTTCACGTCTCGCCTCCCGGCTGGGTGCGCCATCACTATCCTCAACACGAACACGTGACGACACTGCCGGAATGACCCGCAATTCGTAAAAAAAAGTACCTTCTGCATGGCTATCACCGAGAATACTGGCAATATCGACATAAGGAGAGTTGCCGGAGGGAAAGGACTTACGAAAAACGGTCCCGTCAGGCCTGGAAATGGTCAGTACCAATTTGGCATAATTTATTTTGGTTACCCAAGTGATACTGTTGCCACCAATCATCTCGTCGGCCACGGGTTTGAAACCGACACCTTGGCCGAGAACATTCATTGCCAGAAATCCCATGAAAAATAGGGATAACACATGTTTATTAATTAATCTATTTGTTTTAATCATCATTATTCCTCCTGTTTTTTGTTAGTTTTGTATTGTACGCTTTTAAAAAAGCTTGTCAAGGGGGGCATCGTTTTTTTTTATTTTTTTTAAGGGGGACTTATTGGGGATTCACATAGTTTTTGTTGAGGATGTGGTGAAGTATGTGGACGACATGGACGACGTGGACGATGTGGATAAAATGGAGAATGAATCGTTTTTTAATCTGTGGTAAAAAAAACTGGCGGGGCAATAGTTATGATTGTCCCGCCGTTTCTATTAATAGTTATAAGTCTACTTTTTCTCTAAAGCGGCGATTTTCTGCTGGAGTTCTGCAATTGTTTTTTGTTGTTCTTGGACGACCTTGGTTAAGACAGCTACAACATCCATCGGGCTCATACCTTTTTTGTCTTGGGTGGCTACTAGATCGGGTGCATCTTCGGCAATAAAACCGACATGTTTTTCCGCTTTATCGATCTTGTAATTGTATTTCACCGGGTTAAGATTATTTAATGTATTCATGGCTTCGGAAGTAGTCAGGGATTGGATGTTTTCTTTTAACTCCCGGCTGGAGGAATTGGTCCAAGTTCCACCACTGGTGCAGTGGGCACCACTGGCCATATGTATTGGGTGAGCAGGAGCATTTGTGCCAAATCCGACATTTCCTGAAGTCAGAATCGTGATTTTTGGAGAATCATTGGCAATTAGCCTAAAATCATGGTTGGTCTTTGCCCCAATAAAAACGTGACTGGAATCAGCGGAAATAATACCAGTAGCACCATCCGTTTGGATACAGGCCAAATTTCCAGCAGTGCCGGTTCTACTTACTTCCAGGGCATAAGTTGGCGACCATGTGCCGATGCCCACGCTACCGTCGTTTTTAAGGGTCAGGGTGTTGGTGGGTGCGCCGGGTTGAATTCGGAACGGGAGTTTTGAACCGCTGGTTGTATCACGGATGAAAAAATTGGATTCATTGCCAGAAATATCAAAGGTTTGTGCGGTCCAGCCGGAGGTAGTGTCTTGTTCGAGACGGATGGAGGGAGTATCACCCCGTGTGATATGTAAGTCCAAAACGGGTGTGCTGGTTCCCAATCCTACCCGACCGGTACTACTCACAAAAAGGGCACTGGTCCGTGCCCCGGCCATAACTTTAAAGGGAACTTTCGCGCCGGTAGAATCCTGAAAGGATAAATAATTACCGCCACCACTGGAGGAATCATTGGCAATAATTCGCCAATCGTTGGCTGGGAATCCAGCGGTTGCGCTGGTATCATCGAAGAAAATCTGGATGTTGTTCTCCTTCATTTTAATGGTATCAAAGCCAAAGTTTTCGGTGCCATCGGTGAGGCAATCATAGCCCACGCACTGGCTGCCTGTGATAATGACATCATCGCTGTGGACGACATCCATGGTGCGGGAGGGGGTCTCGGTTAAATTTTTACTGACCACAGCTCCACCCTTGACTAAAAAGTGACCGGTCTGGGAGAGTACTTGGGTTGGGAGCTGTCCGGCTTCTTTTCTTGGGTTCTCGCCACGTACCTTTTTACCCTGCTGTTGGCTTACTCGCAATTCATAGGTATACGAGCCATCGCAGGAATTATCGCCATGAATACTGGAAAGATCAAGATAGGGGGCGATGCCAGCATCAAAGGTTTTTTTAAATACTGTTCCGTCGGGTCTTGCCACAGTCAAAATTAATCGTTCATAACTCACGGTGGGTGACCAACTTATCCCACTACTACCGATCATCTCCTCGGCAACAGTATTTTCACCTGATTGATAACCAGCTACAGCAACCACGCTGGAAATGCCAAAAAAACCGATAAAAAGAAAGGCAATAACCAACGATCTCATACATTTTTTTTGTTTGTGCATAACTTTACCTCCAATTATTTTTATTTTTTTGCGGGTGATACGTAATCCGATACAGGCGATACCTCTTTACATCTGAGGACTCAGCGATTACCATGATCAAAAGTCCTATTAATTCCATGCTATATATTGTACCTAATATGCCTGAACTTTTCAACAAAAATTTTTATATTTATTTCCCATTTTCAAAACTCAATGTAAATGATAGGGGAGTTACATGAGTAATGGGGAATACAGGAATTGGATGAAATAAAAATAAAATTTGGACAATGAATGATACGAAATATTACGAATATACAGGAAGAGGTCTATTAACTGAAATTGATATCTTTGAGTTTTTGTTTGATGGTATCAAGAAAGGTATCAATATAAGGATTGGCAAGAGTTTTATCAGCGAGAATGAGGGCAGCATCTTGTCTGGCTTCTTTGAAAATATGATGGTGGTCCTGCATATTGGCAATCTTAAAGTCAAGGTGACCGGACTGCTGCAGACCAGCAATAATACCACCACCGCGCATTTTTAAATCGGTCTCGGCAATCTCAAAACCATCGTTGGTTTCAACGATTGTTTTTAAGCGTTGTTTGCCGCTTTCAGTTAAGGTGGCAGAAGGGAAAAGATAACAATAAGACTGCAACGAACCACGACCCACGCGACCACGTAATTGATGCAATTGCGATAACCCGTAACGGTCGGCATTCTCAATTACCATGATGGTCGCATCTTTCACGTCAATACCTACTTCAATGACTGTGGTGGCAATTAAAACGTTGATCGTTCCCTGCATCATGCTTTCCAATAGGGCGTCTTTTTCCGCCGCCGGGGTGCGACCAGTAACAATGCCAATAGGTAAACCCTTAAATATGCTTTGGAAGTACTCGGATTCGCTTTCAATGTCCCGCAATTCGTTAAAGAATTCGGATTTCTCGATCAAGGGAAGAATAATAAAGACTTTCTGACCGAGTACGACTTTTTCTTTCAAACGTTGGTAAAATTCATCCCGTTGGTCGGGGCGACGGATTTTGGTGATCACGGGCAAGCGGCCCTGTGGTTTTGTTTTGATGGTGGAAACGCCAAGATCATTGTAAAGGGAGAGTAACATGGTGCGGGGAATGGGGGTGGCGGTGGTGACAAGCAGATCAACTGCTCGACCTTTATAATATAACGCGGCACGTTGCGACACACCAAAACGGTGCTGTTCATCAATCACGACCATGGTCAAACATTTAAATTGCACGGCTTCAGTGAGTAACGCATGGGTTCCAAACACGATATCAATTTCTCCATTGCTTAGACGTCGCAGGATAGTCTTACGTTCCCTGCTGGAAGTAGAACCAGTGAGCAGGGCGATATTGGCCTGGGTAAAAAATCGTTCTGCGGCATGGAACTGTTGGGCGGCAAGAATTTCAGTGGGAGCAAGAAAAGCGCCCTGAAAACCACCGGCTGTGGCCATCCACAAGGCAACAAACGCCACAATGGTTTTACCACTGCCCACATCGCCCTGTAAAAGCCGTTGCATGGTAAAGTCACCCATCAGATCAGACATAATGTTCTGGCAGGCATTTTCCTGATCGGGAGTGAGTGCAAATGGCAGGATAGTTGCCAGTGATTCACGCCACTGGGGAAGAACAGGGTAACGAAACACGCGCGGCACCTGTTTAAAAAACTGGCGGATATACTGCAACTCCAATTGAAAAAAAAGAAACTCACTATAAATAAACCGGCGCTTCTGGGCTTCGATCTCTTCTGGCTCAAAACGGGGGGGAAAATGAATGGCTGCAAGGGCGGAAACTATCGGTGGGAACTGGTATTTCTGCAAAATAAAGCCGGGTAAGTTTTCCCAGGGGTCAATCAACATGGGGAAAACAGAGTGCATTATTTGCCTGAAGTTTCCCGATTTGATGGTGTTAATTTTGCTGTACACGGGTTCAGTTTTGGCGTGGTTGGGGCGATTTTCATCAAAAATGGTAGGCGTGTTGGCCTGATAGATACCTTTTTCCATTTCGAATTGGCCGTAAATATAAATGACCGGGTGGGTTTTGAGGAATTGGGTGAGATAAGCTTGGTTAAAAAAAACAATGGTCACGGGCAATTCGCCGACGAAGGCTTTTAGACGCAAAATAGACAAACGCCGTTTGTACAAGTTGGAAAGACTCCATTTGAGTACTTTCACGCGGTATAATTGTTTGACTCCGGGTTGGACAACATCTACAGCATTGGCAAAATCAATGTAATGGATCGGGAAATGAAATAACAAATCAAACAGGGTCACAAATCCTGCTTTTTGGAATTTAGCGGCATATTTTGTACCGATACCATGTACTTCGGTGAGCGGGGAATCGAGTTTAAGCGTTTTCATGATTGGGAGACTTCTTTTTAATAAAAGCTATGGCGGATAATGTGGCCAGAAAGAATAAACAGCAGGTGGTTTTAGTGCTAATAGAAAAAGATAATCTTTTTATATTCAATAATCACGTTTTTAATGCCGGGCATGAGGTTGAACCAATCATACAATGATTTTTTTACCTTAAAACGGGATTGGGCTGTGCCAAATGCTTCATCGAGCATCTCGGGGGAGAAACTGGTGCCGTTGAGCTTGATATTCTCGAAAAGGAATCTCATGCGATAATTTTCACACTCTACCTTGCCGGACAGTTCTAACTGGATATCCCGGAACATGGAGGGAACTTTATCATATTTGGCACCTTCCAGTTTTATTTTTACTATTCCGCTGACCTCATTGTTTCTTTCCAGGTTCAATTTGATATATTTGACTTCTGGTGAATAGCGTTTCACATAGATGAGGTTCAGGTAGGAGTTGAGTTCATCTTGGGAGAAGGTGATTTTTTTTAAGAAGACAGTGCTTCGTTTCTCTTTGCCGATGCGTTTGAGGGTTAAGTCAACCCGTCTGGCATTTTCAGCGGAGAATTCAGTTAAGGCCCAAAGTCCAGCGGCACTGATGAAAAAAACAACCAACCCCAACAATCCGATTTTGTTAAATTTTGTCTGTTTCATGATGAAATTATAACCCTTCTACCAGAAATATTCAATCGTTTTTGAAAAAATAAGGAAATGGCTTCTGAATAAAGTTGATGTTCTTGGGTTAGGATTCGCGAAGCGAGGGAATCCTCGGTATCATTTTCCAGTATGGTGACAGCATTTTGAAGAATAATAGGTCCGCTATCTATACCAGGGTCAACGAAATGAACCGTGCAACCACTGATTTTAACGCCATGATCCAGGGCTTGTTGCTGGGCATGGGTGCCAGGAAAGGAAGGGAGAAGCGCGGGATGGATGTTAAGAATAAGACCGGGGTAGGCATTTAATAATGTTTCGCCAACGATACGCATGTAACCTGCCAAACAGACGAGCTGAGTATGATGATTTTTTAAAATATCGACAATCTTTTGTTCGTAGATGGTTTTGTTTTTAAGCTGTTTTGGATTCACAAAATAAGTGGGCAAACCCCAATTTTTGGCGGTAATGAGACCGTGGGCTTCCGCGTTATCGGAAATCACGGCAATGACTTGAAAATTGGCCGCTGCCTGTTGTGAGAACTGGTAAATGGCCTCGAAATTGGAACCACGCCCGGATAACAATATGGCTACGCGGCCCTTGTTCTGCTGGATATTATTCATGGCTGGAATTCTCCTGAAGTTGTTTTATGGATGATGTGATGGATTGCTTTTTTCTAAAAAAAGAAAAGATGTGGAGAGGAGGGGGATTAAAAACTGCCGAAGGGGGGACTCGAACCCCCACAGGTGTACACCTACAAATACCTGAAACTTGCGTGTCTGCCAATTCCACCACTTCGGCGCTCATTTTATTGGTACGAAATTATAATTGAAGTATAATTATAAGGGGTTATACCTTGTTTTGTCAAGTCTTTTCAAGATGAAAGTTCAGATAATAATCTTCCGGGCTTGGATTGACTGGCAAAACGTGAATGTCTGTTAAGTCTAATGGGAAGCATGGGAGATATGGGAAATATGGGAATAATGAAGATAAGCTAGGGCTATTTTTTGGGGATGGGTTTGATGCGATAGGCGATAAAATAGATCTGGCGGGGATTGGTGCTGGAGTAAACGACGAACTTGTCCTTGCTCTTGAACTCAATTCTGGAAGTGTTGCCAATGAACCGCCCATTCTGATAACTACCACGGGCAAAATAAAACTGCTTGGTTTTCTTGGATTTGACAATGGTATAAACCCAGGGATAAGAGGTCTTGGTATTGGAGCGGGAGTAATAATAATACTTCAACCCATAAATCACATTGGCAAACTGATCGGTAAAGGTCAATGAAAAACGGCTGTCAGTTAATGCCCACTGCCCTTTAAGAGTGGCGATAGTTTCCAAATCCACATCACCAATCTGCGCCAATGACTCGGCGTTTACACCCACACTTAACATGACAAACAGCAGACTGGCCAGTACAAAATGTTTTAACATTTTATTTCTCAGATTTCCAGCGTACTCCTTCGGGGGTGTCCAAGAGGACGATACCTTTGACTTTTAATTCGTCGCGAATAGCATCTGCCAGTTTGAAGTTTTTATCTTTACGTGCTTGTTGACGTTCAGCGATCTTGGCTTCAATCTCCGCGTCCAACAATCCCTCTTCTTCTTTTTTAATCACACCGGTTACGTGATCCAGACGGTCCATAAAGAGTAGGACGTGTTCGACATCTTTGGATTTCATTCCTTTTAATTTCAAGTTGGCTTGATAGATAAAATCAAAAATGGCACCGAGGCCACCGGAAATATTAAAATCAGCATCCATGCTTTCTTGAAATTTTGCTTCGCTTTCTTGGATGAGTTGGGTAATTTCAGCCGTTTCCCCGGGTTCGGGGGTCAGGCCTTTGAGGGCAAACATGAAGTCGTGAATACGTTTAAGTGATTGCCGTGCTTGGATAAGCCCTTCAAAAGTGAAGTTAAGTAATTTGCGATAATGAGTGGAAATCAACAGGTAACGGATTTCCATGGGATCATACCCTTTATCCAGCAAATCCCGCAGGGTATAAAAATTCCCCAGCGATTTGGACATTTTTTGATTGTCGACAATAAGATGTTGGCAATGAATCCAATAATTAACAAACTCCTGGCCTGAAGAACACTGCGACTGGGCGATTTCATTCTCATGGTGGGGAAAAATATTATCGACGCCGCCCATATGCACATCAAATAAATTACCCAGGTACTTGCTGCTCATGGCTGAGCATTCGAGATGCCAACCAGGACGACCATCCCCATAACTGGCACTGGTCCAGAACGGCTCCCCTTCTTTTTTGCCTTTCCACAACACGAAATCCTGGATATTATCTTTTTCGTATTCGTCCGCGTCGACATTGCTACCCGACCGCAGGTTCTCCTGTGAAATATTGGCTAAACGGCCATAGTTTTCGAATTTGGCAATGCTGAAATAGACTGAACCATCCTTTTGATAGGCATATCCTTTTTCTGTTAAGGTATCAATAATAGCAAGCATCTCCGGGATATGGTCCGTAGCCCTGGGGTATTGGTTGGCTTTGATGATGTTTAACGTTTCCACATCATCCATAAACGCTTTGATATAAATATCAGTGACTTCTCGCAAACTGATGCCCATGGCCAGGGATTTTTTGATGGTTTTATCGTCGATATCGGTAATGTTCATGACGTGGTTCACGTTGTAGCCCTTGTATAAGAAATACCGTTTGACCAAATCCTCAAATACGTAAGACCTGAAATTACCAATATGGGCATAATCATAAACGGTGGGACCGCAGGTATATAAACCAATGTACCCTTTTTTTATTTCTTTAAATTCTTCAATGCGATTGTTCAGAGTATTGTAAAATTTCATAAAACCTCCTCTTTTCTTACGCTTCGTCTTCTTTTTTAACCCTGGGATCGTATTCATCATTAAAGTCGTCTTTAGTCAGGTTATTGACGAACCAGCGAATCTGTTTGCAGGCGCGATCAAAGACAGCGATATCGGCTCTCGTCCAGCGTGTTCGATTCAAGGCACGGCGCAAGGAACGGTGGAATAACCCGTAGTCAGGTTCTTTGATGTGCATCGCTTTCATCAGCAGCCAGATATTATCGTGCAATCGTTCGAATGCCTTTTTCTTGGCCAGCTTGGGATAGGGCAGTGAGGGAACCATGCCCGTCTGTTTGAACATTTCATAAAGCACGACCAACACCGCTTGGGAAAGGTTCAGGGAGGGGTAACTACCTGCCATAGGGATGTGAATACAATAATCCACCAATTGACTTTCATCGACAGTGACACCGGAATCTTCGCGACCGAACACAATGGCGATTTTTTCTTTATATAATCGTCCGGCAGCCAGTTCTGCGGCAGCTTGGGGGAGCAGGAAATCTTGTTTCCATTTCCCTTCTTTTGTTGTGGCCAGGAGAACCAAGTTCATATCTGCCACGGCGTCGGCCAGGGTGCCATATTCTATGCTTTTGGCTACAATATCCTGGGAACGGTAGCCCAGTTTTTTCTGTTCTGCTTCCCAGCGATAGGAAACCGGGTTGACTAAACGTAGATGGGAGATGCCCATATTTTTCATCGCCCGTACTGATGAGCCGATATTGCCCGCGTTTCTTGGTTCCACCAACACCACGTGCAGATTGTTGAGCAGCTTTAATTTTTCAGCATTTGCGGGTGAAACGTTATCCATTGAATTTTCAGCATCCAGTTCAGAATTCATATCATCATTCATATCACTATTCATATCTTCATTCATATCTTCAGCCATAGTATCTCCAATTTATATCTCAACTAAAATTATAATATAAAACCCCAGTTTGAGCAAATTTTTAGCGTTGATTTCCAGCAATTATAATTTTGTCCGCTATAATTTTGTCCCCAGAGATGAAAATATAAAAGCATAAAATAGCGACTACATGTTAGCGCTTCGATAGCAATTCCCTTTCGCGGCGCATGACATAGTGCGTGATCGCTTTGACATTTCGTTTATAGTTTAAGGTATCCATGTTCCGTTGCATAAAGCGAATTCCAAAACTGACCCGCTCGGAATTCTCAAAAGGATAGACATTCAACACTTCGCCTTCCAAAGTAACGGCATTTTCAGGCAGAGACACAGAAAGACTAACTATATCGCCCACCGTAAGAGGAAGTTTTCCTTCCATGTTTTCAATTGCGATACCCCCCCCAGAAATATTCACTGCCACCGATTTGTACGTTCGTTGGCTCAGGTGTTTGGCCATGTCAGTGCTTTTAATTACTTTGACAGTCACGGCAAAAGGAGGTGTGTTGAGTTTCAGATAACCGCGTCGCTCTTCACCGAAAATTGTTTCCGGCATAGCCAACAGCATCCTGCGTTTATCTGGCTCCTCGGTTTGGAGATAGTAGGCTAAGTCCAGAATGTTCGAATTAAAGAAGAAAGGACTATCCGTGTAAATAAATTTTATAACCACGGCTTCAGCCAACTTCAACGCCATTAACTCGGAGGAAGCTATGGGGAAATCAATGACAATACCCTTTTTTTCTTCATCGCAAGCCAACAACTTTGAGAAAAAAAGGATGTTCTCGTGGCTTTTTTCCGCCGGGCGTAACTCGACCACGATCTTGTTTTCAATCGCGTGCAACAGCATGTCAATTTTTATTTCAATCATCGCCACTCCTGCCATTAACGTGTCAAGAAATATTATACCATTGTTTTAACAAATCCTCAAAACAAATAAAGTGGCTGGGTTATTTGTGAATGCGACAAGGATGTCGCGTCTACGATAACCCTAAACCGGAAAGTGGATTAAAACCAGAAACTTATTGCTACATCAGGAAGAGATGTCTGCCAAAACTGGATAGATACTTTCTGAAGTCTTGTAAAAAAAAGAGAACCATATTATAATATCCCTATTCCGGCAAACTGGAATACACAGGAGAAAACAAATGAATGAAAATCCTTTAACAAAATGCGGTGGACCGGTAACCGTAGACTTCAACCCGAAAAAACTTCCCCCCAACAAAACAAAGTTAGTTTGCACCATTGGCCCCGCTTCCAACTCCCCTGAAGTAATGTTAGAGATGATCCGCGCCGGTATGAATGTCGCCCGTATCAATTACTCCCATGGCGACTTCGCAGGATATAAAATAGTGATGGAGAATCTCCGCCAAGCCGCTCTTACAGCAGGCAAACGTTTGACTATCATGGCAGACCTGCCAGGTCCCAAAATGCGCGTAGGAAAATTGGCAGAGGAATCGATTCAATTAAAACCAGGAGAAACCTTCACGCTGACAACTGACAATATCATCGGCGATGGACAACGTGTCTCCGTAAGTTTCCCTGACCTACCCAAAGTAGTCAAACCCGGCAACCTCCTGTTCCTCAACGATGGCATCATTCAATTGGAAGTGCTCCAAGTGACAGGTAACGATATTCATTGCCGCGTGTTTGTAGGCGGTGAGTTACGTTCGCGCAAAGGATTAAATCTACCCGGCATCAATCTGGGCATTAGTGCCTTTACTGAACACGATTACAACTGTTTAAAATCAGCACTGGAAAATGGCGCGGATGTGATCAGTCAATCCTTCGTAGAAACGGCTGCCGATATTGAAGCGGTTCGCAAAGCCGCCAAAGAACTGGGCTATTCTCCTTTTATCATAGCTAAAATCGAGAGATCGGGTGCATTAACCCACATCGACGAGATACTGAATGCGGCTGATGGCATCATGATCGCCCGCGGCGACCTGGGAGTAGAAATTCCTATCGAACGAATCGCCGTGGTTCAAAAACAACTGACCCATAAAGCCAACCTGCTGGGAAAACCAGTAATCACAGCCACTCAAATGCTGGAATCCATGGTCGAACACTGCCGCCCCACCCGTGCTGAAGCCACAGATGTCGCCAATGCAATCTTAGACGGCACCGATTGCGTGATGCTTTCCGAGGAATCAGCCATGGGCAGGTTCCCAGTGGAAGCTGTCCAGATGCTGGCCAAAATTGCTGCCGCCACCGAACCTTATCGTACTGCCAGTCCATTAAAAATAGAACGCCCCGAAGGTGGCGTGCAACTGGTAGACCTCATCTCGCGTAATGTTCGTTTCACTGTCGATCATCTTAATGCCGCTGCCGTTCTCGTGCCTTCTGGCACAGGGCTTACCGCACGGATGATTTCCCGCTTCAAATTACCCGTGTGGATATTGGCTGTGGGACGAAGAAATTCTGCTTGTCAAGGCTTGCAATTGTCTTACGGTGTTTTTCCAATTCTTAATCAGGAACATCCCAGTGAATGGAAAACATTTGCCCAGCAGTGGGTCAAAGACTATGGGTTACCCGAGGGACTGGTAGTACTCACCGAAGGTCCATCACAGAAAGATCCCCATTCCAATCATCGCTTGGAAATTATTGATTTAACAAAAAAAGGATAAAACCATGAACGATCTAATAAATGAACCGAAAAACAAAACTAAAAATGAACCGATAAATTCACCTTTATCATCGGAAGAGCTACGTAAAATAAATGCTTACTGGCGTGCGGCCAACTATCTGTCTGTGGGTCAGATATATCTCTTCGACAATCCATTGCTGAAAGAACCGCTTACAATCAGCCATGTCAAACCGCGCCTGTTAGGTCATTGGGGCACCACCCCCGGTTTAAATTTTATTTACGCCCATCTCAACCGTGTCATCAAGAAAAATGATCTGAACGTCATCTATATTACCGGCCCTGGTCACGGTGGACCGGGATTAGTGGCCAATACCTATTTAGAAGGCACGTACAGCGAAGTGTATCCCAATATTACCCAGGATGAACAGGGGCTAAAAAAATTGTTTACCCAGTTCTCTTTTCCCGGCGGCATTCCCAGTCATGTGTCCGCCGAAACTCCTGGTTCCATTCATGAAGGTGGCGAGTTGGGGTATGCTTTATCCCATGCCTTTGGTGCAGCGTTTGATAATCCCGATCTTTTAGTTGCCTGTGTTGTCGGAGATGGCGAAGCCGAGAGCGGACCCCTTGCTACCAGTTGGCATTCCAATAAATTCCTCAATCCAGTTTATGATGGGGCTGTTTTGCCTATTCTACACCTCAACGGTTACAAGATTGCCGGACCTACCGTGTTGGCACGTATCCCCCAGGAAGAATTGGAACAACTCTTCAACGGTTACGGCTACAAACCCTATTTTGTCGAAGGAAACAATCCCGAAACCGTCCACCAACTATTGGCTGCTACCATGGACACGATTATTACTGAGATCAAACAAATTCAGACTGAAGCACGAGCCCATGGTTTTACCAAACGTCCCCAGTGGCCCATGATTATTTTCCGCACCCCTAAAGGGTGGACCTGTCCTAAATTAGTCGATGGCCAACCCGTGGAAGATACATGGCGTTCCCATCAAGTTCCCCTTGCTAATTTGGCAGCCAAACCCGAACATCTCGTTCTTTTAGAACAATGGCTGAAAAGTTACAAACCGGAAGAGCTTTTTGATCGAACGGGAAAGCTATTACCGGAACTGGCAGAACTCGCCCCGCAAGGGATTCGTCGCATGGGTGCTAATCCTCATGCCAATGGTGGAATATTGCTTCGTGATTTGCGTATGCCCAATTTCCGCGATTACGCCGTTAAAGTTTCCGCCCCCGGTACAGTGGAAGCCGAAGGAACCCGTGTTCAGGGTCAATTCATCCGTGATGTGTTACGTCTTAATGCCAATGCTGGCAATTTCCGTGTGTTCAGCCCGGATGAAACGGCTTCCAATCGTTGGAATCCTGTATTTGAAGTGACCAACCGGTGTTCTACTGGGGAAATTATTGCTATTGATGATCATGTTGCCCCGGATGGTCGTGTCATGGAAATGCTCAGCGAGCATCAGTGTGAGGGGTGGTTGGAAGGGTATTTATTAACTGGGCGGCATGGTTTTTTTTCTTGTTATGAAGCCTTTATTCATATCATTGATTCCATGTTTAACCAGCACGCTAAATGGTTAAAAGTCACCCGTGCTATTCCTTGGCGTCGACCTATTGCTTCCTTGAATTATCTGCTCACTTCCCATGTATGGCGCCAGGATCATAACGGTTTGAGTCATCAGGACCCCGGGTTTATTGATCATGTTGTCAACAAAAAAGCAGATATTATTCGTGTTTACCTGCCCCCCGATGCCAACACCTTGTTATCTGTGACCGATCATTGTTTACGAAGCCGCGATCTTGTTAATGTCATTGTCGCGGGCAAACAACCAGAACCGCAATGGCTGGATATGGATGCCGCGATCAAACATTGCACTGCTGGTATTGGTATCTGGGAATGGGCCAGTAATGATAAAGGGGGTGACCCCGATGTTGTGATGGCTTGTGCAGGGGATGTGCCCACCTTGGAAACCCTGGCCGCCGTAAGTATTCTACGGCAGCATTTTCCTGATCTGAAGATACGGGTGATCAATGTCGTGGACCTGATGACCCTGCAACCGCAGGGCGAACATCCTCACGGACTCAGTGACAAGGATTACGATGTGCTTTTTACCACTGACAAACCTGTCATCTTCGCATATCATGGTTATCCCTCATTGATTCATCAGTTAGCATATCGTCGCACCAATCATAAGCACTTGCATGTCCGTGGTTACAAAGAAGAGGGAACCACTACCACGCCGTTTGATATGGTCGTGCTCAATGAACTTGATCGGTTCCATTTGGTGGGTGACGTGATTGACCGTGTCCCCAGTCTCGGTTCCCGTGCCGCGTATGCCAAACAGTTCCTACGCGATAAACTTATTGACCACAAGAATTATATCCATAAATATGGTGATGACATGCCCGAGATTCGTAATTGGAAATGGAGTTCGGAGTAACTGTTTTTCTTAAAAGGAACGGGCCGCCACAAGGCGGCCCGTGTTAGGTCTTAATTTAGGTCTTACTTTAATCGCAGGGGAAAGAGTTATTAGTCAATCGTGTCGCCAGGATTGGGAGATACACAGCATATTCCGGTTCGGCATTGGGTATAACACATGTAAATATGATTGTACGATGTCAATGGGAGTCCACCCTGAATAGCCTGCATTTTTTCATAAGTTAAATTTACTACGGTTTCTTTGCTTAACGATAGTCTCTTTGGAAAGTTTTTAGTCTTCATCAGTTATTCTCCTTTGTTAGTTTAATATGATAATTTATATGATAACTTTATATTTTAGTTAATCACTAAATTCTTGTCAACAAAATTTAAAAAATTTCTTAAGCGGCAAGGAATAGGGAAAATTGCCTGCCAATAAACACACCAGCAATTCTCCTTATACAAATTTTGGATACGGCCAATCCTCTTACAGAAGCTAAATTTTCTGGAATGGATATTGACTTGATCGGGAATAAAAATGTAGAACGTTTGCTGATGAGGGTTTCAAAACTAGACTTTTTGTACAATCTATGGTATAGTATTTCCTTAAGGGAAAACATAGATTGCAATCTGTTGCCAATGACAGCCTTTCCAGAAAGCGGAAAGATAAAAAACATCAGGCACTCGTATCTCAAAAAATACACTTCCTCACGTTTAATGTATTAATCAAAAAGCTTAATGAGATATTCGACACGTTACCGGATACCCGATC